>JAUHYZ010000015.1 GCA_030426245.1 Alphaproteobacteria bacterium
CGGAATATTCCACGAATATGCTTCCCAAGGTGAAGATCGAGATCGCCGCTACGGACGCGATCGTTGGGCAGGTCGTCGAAACGATCCAGCAGACCGCCAGCACCGAAAGCATCGGTGACGGCAAGATCTTCGTGCTGGATCTCGCTTCGTCGACCCGCATTCGTACCGGCGAAACCGGGGACACTGCGCTGTGAGCTCGGCGCATAGTTTGAGGGGTAATACTATGATCCGTAAACTTGTTTGCGGCACAGGCGCACTGGGTGCGTCCATGTTTGCCGCCACCGCCGCCTGGGCGCAGGAAGCAGCCGATGCTGCGGTTGCCGCCGTCCCTGCAGAGGCTGTCGAAGCTGCGGCGGAAGTCGCCGTGGCCGTTCCCAATCCCGGTAACAATGCCTGGATGATGACCTCGACCGTGCTGGTCATGATGATGATCCTGCCCGGCCTGGCACTGTTCTATGGCGGCCTGACCCGTTCGAAGAACATGCTTTCCACCATGAGCCAGGTCACCGCCGCCGCCTGTGTCGGCATGCTGATCTGGGTGATGTGGGGCTATTCGCTTGCCTTCGGCGCGACCAGCTATGAAGGTTTCCTCGGCAAGTTCATCAGCGGGGGCAGCTATTTCCTCTCATCGGTCTCGGTAGACAGTACTGCCGCGACGTTCAGCGATGAAGTGATCAGCGAATATGTGTTCGTTGCCTTCCAGATGACCTTCGCCGCGATTACCGGCGCACTGGTCTTTGGTGCCACGGTTGAACGCCTGAAGTTCTCTGCGGCACTGATCTTCATCATCATCTGGTCGACGATCGTCTATTATCCGATCGCCCACATGGTGTGGGGCAGCGGCGGCCTGATCCTCGATTGGGGCGCTCTCGACTTCGCCGGCGGTACGGTGGTGCATATCAATGCCGGTGTTTCGGCGCTGGTTGCCGCCTACATCCTCGGCAAGCGCAAGGGCTATCCCAGCGAGCCGATGCCGCCGCACTCGCTCACGCTGACCCTGGTCGGCGCCGGCCTGCTGTGGGTTGGCTGGTTCGGCTTCAATGTCGGTTCGGAACTCGAAGCAGACGGCACTGCCGGTCTCGCCATGATCAACACCTTCGTGGCAACTGCATCGGGCGCATTGTTCTGGATGCTTTCCGAACGCGCAGCCGGGCACAAGCCTTCCGCTCTGGGCCTGGCATCGGGCATCATTGCGGGCCTCGTCGCGGTCACTCCGGCAGCCGGTAACTCCGGCCCGTTCGGCGCGATCGTGCTGGGCGCGATCGCTTCGATGCTGTGCTTCGTGGTGGTTTCCAAGGTCAAGCCGGCCATGGGCTTCGACGATTCGCTGGACGCTTTCGGCATCCACGGCATTGGCGGCATGGTCGGTGCGATCGGCACCGGTATCGTCTACTCTCCGGCGGCCCTGGCGGCGACGATTTCGTGATGAGTGCCCAGGTCTGGATCCAGATCAAGTCGGTGATCGTCTCGATCCTGTGGGCCGGTATCGGCACCGCGATCGCGCTGTACATCGTCAAGGCCATCATGGGCCTGCGGGTCTCCGAAGAAGTCGAAATCGAAGGTCTCGATCTCGGCGAACACGGGGAACGCGCCTACAACTAAGGCGCACAGGTTTGGCGGGAACGGGCTGCTAGGGTCCGCTCCCGACCGGCCAGAAACCTGCCGCAAGCAGGAAGAAGTTGGGCCGGGGCAGCTGCTCCGGCCCTTTTTCTGTGGGTATTTCCCCGCGCCGCCCGGGAATCCCCGGGGTCTGCCGAAGTCGGGCTCGCTGCCGAGGTGACATCGGCAAATTGATGCACTATCGATCCGTGGCTTGGGAGAATTCCGCACCACGCAATTCTCGATGAACGAAACCAACTGACTGACGGATGCGACAATATGCAGCAGGCCATGAGCGACCGACGCCTCGATGAAATGATCCAGAAAATCCAGAATGGCAGCATGCGGATGAAAGAGACCGATGCTCTTTCGATCGCGGGGCAGCTCTATTCCAGGGGCCGTTTCAAGCAGGCAGAGAATGTCTGCCGGCAGCTCATCAAGCACAAGCCGTCCCTGTCCGATGCCCATTCGATCCTGGGCGTTGTCCTCAATGCGCAGGGCAATGCCAAGGACGGGATTTCAAGCCTGAAGAAGGCCGTGAAACTGGCGCCGAAGATTGCCAGCTATCGCTCCAATCTGGGCGAAATCCAGCGCCAGAGCGGTAATCTGGCCGACGCTATCGTCACTCTGCAGGAAGCGATCGATCTCGATCCCACGAATGCCCAGGCCTATAACAATCTCGGGATCACGCGCTTCGACAGCGGCAACTACGAAGAGGCGGCGGAAGCCTATCGCAAGGCCATCGAATTGCGGCCGGAATTTGCAGAAGCCTATAACAATTTGGGCAATGCCCTGCGGCGGACAGGCGACATCGACGGTGCGATCGACGCCTACCAGAATGCATTGGCCAATCGCGAGCGCTATCCGGAAGCCTACAACAATCTCGGCACGCTGCTGCGCGAGCAGGGTAAGAACGAGCAGGCGGAGCATGCGCTGCGCAAGGCCGTGCAGCAAAATCCCAAATATGTGGATGCGCACAACAATCTGGCTGCGATCTATTGGGCGCAGGACAAGGAAGTCGATGCGCTGCGGCAATTGTCGGAAGCGCTGAAGCTGGCGCCGAAAGACAAGCGCAGCCTGCTGCTTACGGCGCGGATTCAGCATCGTCGCGGCAATTACGCTGCGACGGAGCAGGCGTGCCGCCTGGCGCTGCAGGAGGATGCCGAGAATGCGGAGGCTTTGACCCTGCTGGGCATCGTGATGCATGAATTCGACCGTTACGACGAGGCACTCAAGCTTCTCGAGAAGGCCGTCGAAGTCGCCCCGAAAAATGCCGAGGCGATCAACTATTACGGCGTGGCGCTGAAATCGGTCGGCAGGCTGGACGAAGCGCGCGAGCAGATTCTCAAGGGGATCGAGCTCAATCCGAACATGTTCGGCGCCTATGCAAACCTCAACGATCTGGTCGACTATTCGAAGGAAAAGGACCTGTTCGAACGGGTCGAGGCGGTGATGGAAGCGGCCGAAGGCCAAGACAACGGTTTCATGCTTCCGCTGCACTATGCCTACGCCAAGGCCCTGGACGACAATGGTCAGTATGAAAAGGCGCTTGAGCATTACATTGCCGGCGGCAAGCTCAAGCGTGCGCAGCTTGCTTATAACGAGGCGGAGACCAATCAGTTCTTCGCCGATATCAAGAAGGCGTTCCCGGCCAAGCTCTTCAAGGATCGTCCCTATGAAGGCAATGAGAGCGGCGAGCGGATGCTGTTCATTGTCGGCATGCCGCGGTCCGGCTCGACGCTCGTCGAACAGATCATTTCCAGCCATGACGATGTCTATGGCGCGGGCGAAGTGAAATATTTCAGCCAGGCATTGCACAAGCTCAGGGACCGCTTCCCTTCGCTGTCGCGCTATCCGGCCATGGTGAACGAACTCAAGCCCAACCAGTTCAAACTACTGGCCGACGGTTACGAAAACGCGATCTTCAAGTCGGCGGGCGATGCCAAGATCGTTACGGACAAGCTGCTGACCAACTATTTCTTCGTCGGGCTGCTGCACCTGCTCTTCCCGAAAGCGAAGATCATCAACACCAGGCGCGATCCGGTGGACACGTGCCTTTCCGGCTTCACCAAGCTGTTCAAGGACGACATGCCGCACAGCTACGACATGGGTGAGCTGGGCCGGTATTACCGCCAATACGATGCGCTGATGAAGCACTGGGAAAAGGTGTTGCCCAAGGGCGTGCTCAAGGTCGTCGAATATGAAAATGTCGTCGGCGACATGGAGAAGGAAGCCAAGGGCATCATCGAATTCCTTGGCCTGGACTGGCACGAGAAGGTCCTCGAATTCCACAAGTCCAGCCGCCCGGTGAAGACTGCCAGCGTCGCGCAAGTGCGCAAGCCGATCTACAAGACTGCCGTGAAGCGGTGGAAGAAATACGGGCCCGGTCTGCAGCCTCTGGTGGATGCGATCGAAAAGGGCTGACTCCCGATCCGGCCAATAATGAGAGAAGGGGAGGCGCGCCGCCTCCCCTTTTTGTCCGTTCAGTTCCCCGCGGCCAATGCGTCCATTGCCTCACGCACGGGTGAGACATCATAACCGGCCGCTGCGGCTGCTTCGGCGATAGCTTCCGGATCCTTGCCGTTCTTGGCCTGGGCCAGCGACCACAGCAGGGTGGACCGCGTGCCGGAGCGGCAATAGGCAAGGACCGGCCCGGTTGCAGAGCCGAGCGCTTCGGCCATCGCATCGACATGGCCGGCCGACAATGTTGGCATAGTGATCGGAATGGCGATGTATTCCATGCCGGCGGCATGCGCGGCCTGTTCTATTTCCGGACCGGGCGTCTGATCCTCCGCTTCGCCTTCAGGACGATTGTTGATCACCAGCCTCACGCCCAGTTTCTGGGCCTCGGCGATATCGGAGGTGGAAATTTGCGGGGCGGCGTACATCCCGTCATCCAATTTTCGAAACTCGCTCATGCGGCCTTATTCCTTGAAGCGCGTTTGGCCATGTTGAGCGTCTCGACCGCGACCGAGAAGCCCATCGCTGCATAGATATAGCCTTTGGGAACATGGAAGCCGAACCCATCGGCGATCAGCACCAGCCCGATCATGACGAGGAAGGCCAGGGCCAGCATGACCAATGTGGGGTTCTTCTCGATGAATTTGGACAGCGGCTCCGCGGCGATCAGCATCAGGCCGACCGTGATGACGACAGCAGTGACCATGATCGGCACGTGGTCCGTCATGCCCACGGCGGTCAGGATCGAATCGATCGAGAAAACCAGATCGAGTGCAATGATCTGCGCGATTGCCGCGCTGAACGTGACCTGGACGGCGCTCTGCTTGTGATCGAGCAACTCGCCGGTCGCCGGCCCGGTATCCATGCTGTGATGGATTTCCTTCGTTGCTTTCCAAAGCAGAAAAAGTCCGCCGGCAAGCAGGATGAGATCGCGGCCGGAAAATGCCGTTTCGAATGTCGGTTCGCCATGCGGGCCGGGTGCGCCCGAGATGCCCAAATCGAACAAGGGCGTCTGCAACGTCACGATCCAGCCGATTAGCATCAGCATGGCGATTCGCATTATCAGTGCAAGGGAAAGCCCCAATTTGCGGGCCTTCGCCTGCTGATGGGGCGGGAGCTTGTTCGAAAGGATTGCGATGAAAACGAGGTTGTCGATCCCCAGAACGACCTCCAGGACGACCAGCGTCACAAGCGCGGCCCATGCGGCCGGATCGGTCAGAAGCGCTAGTATATCCATGCGCTTTGCCTTGTGCCCAACTGCGCCGCCATAGGCAAGCTGCGGCCGTGGGAATTGAGCTTCAAATATTGGTCGCGTTAATTTGTTCGCCTATGCGCGCATTTTTCGTTATAAAGGCAACATGATTCTGGGCAGAATTTACCTTCTGCCCTCTTGCCCGGCGCGAATTCGTCCGTCCCGCCGGGTGTAGCGAGAGGGCGAAGCGAAGGTACGTTAGGGTTCATGGGTTTTGATAGAGGGCGTCGCGGCAGGGGACGCGACAAACGGGATAGTTTCGGCGAAGACGGTTTTGATCCGTTTATGGATGGTGGCCCGCGGTTTGGCGGACCGGACCGTGGTGGCGATTCGGATAGATTTGGCGGCGGCGATCGCTTCGGTGGCGGAGACCGCTTTGGCGGAGGTCCGCGCGGCGGCGGCGCAGGTGGCGGTTTCGGCGGTGGCCAGGGTGGTCCGCGTGGCGGCATGCCGGCGCAGGTTGTTGGTACCGGCCAGGGCAAGGTCAAGTTCTTCAATGCGCAGAAAGGCTTCGGCTTCATTCAGCGTGACGAAGGCGGCGACGATGTCTTCGTGCATATCAGTCAGGTCGAACGTGCTGGCCTTGAAGGTCTCGCCGAAGGGCAGGAACTTGCCTTCAATCTGGTGGATCGCGGCGGAAAGATTTCTGCTGCCGATATTCAGATCGTCGGCGACGTGCTGCCTGTCGAGCAGCGCTCTTCAGCTCCTCAGCGCCAGAACACCGGCGAAAAGGCCACCGGAACTGTCAAGTTCTTCAACACGATGAAGGGCTTCGGCTTCATTACACGCGATGATGGGGAAGCGGACGCTTTCGTCCATATCAGCGCAGTCGAGCGGTCCGGCCTTTCCGAACTCAATGAAGGCGACAAGCTGGAGTTCGAACTCGAAGTAGACCGACGAGGCAAGTACTCGGCGGTCAACCTTGTGCCCGTTCAGGGCTGATCTGCCTGGCGCTTTGTCCGGTTGTTTGACCGGACACCCACAAAGTCATAAACGGACGCAAATGGCGGCCCTAGGGCCGCCATTTGTCGTTCCAGTTGTATCCGATTTATTCTGTTTCTTCGAAGGAACCACGACATGTCGATCACTCCGCTGATGCCCGTTTATCCTCGGTGCGGCGTGCGGCCCATACGCGGCGAGCATTGCCACCTCATCGATGAAGACGGCACGCGCTATCTCGATTTCGCAGCGGGTATCGCGGTCAACTCGCTCGGTCATTCGCATCCGGGCCTGATTGGAGCAATTCAGCGGCAGGCGGCAACGCTCATGCATGTCTCCAACCTCTATGGCAGCCCGCAAGGCGAAGCATTGGCGCAGCGGCTGGTCGATCTCACCTTTGCCGATACCGTGTTCTTCACCAATTCCGGTGCGGAAGCGGTGGAATGTGCGATCAAGACGGCGCGCGTCTATCATCAGTCGGCCGGCAATGACGAACGGTTCGAGCTCATCACGTTCAACAATGCGTTTCACGGGCGCACGATGGCCACGATCAGCGCATCGAATCAGGAGAAGATGCATAAGGGGTTTCTGCCTCTCTTGCCCGGCTTCAAGTATTGCGAGTTCGACAATCTGGAGATGGTGAAGTCGCTCATCGGCCCGAATACGGCCGGTTTCCTGGTCGAGCCGATTCAGGGTGAAGGCGGTATCAGGACGGGCTCCGACGCGTTCATCAAGGGGCTGAGATCGCTGGCCGATGAGAATGACCTGATGCTGGTGCTGGACGAAGTTCAGACCGGCGTCGCGCGGACCGGCACTTTCTACGCATACGAACAGTACGGTATCGAGCCGGACATTTTGGCAACTGCCAAAGGGATCGGTGGCGGTTTTCCGATGGGGGCATGCCTGGCGACGGAGAAGGCTGCGCGCGGCATGGTGGCGGGCACGCATGGTTCGACTTATGGCGGCAATCCGCTAGCCATGGCAGCCAGCAATGCCGTTCTCGATGTCGTCGCAAACGATGAGTTTCTCGCCGACGTCAGGGACAAGGGCGAGCGGATACGCACCAGGCTGGAACAATTTATCGGCAATTACCCCGATATGTTCGAGCTCGTGCGCGGCAAGGGGCTGATGATCGGGATCAAGATGAAGTCCGAAAGCCGGCCTTTCATGATCCATCTGCGGGAAAATCATCAACTCCTGACCGTGTCTGCAGGCGACAATACGCTGCGGCTGTTGCCGCCGCTGGTGATCGGCGATGCAGAGATCGAGGAATTTTTCGAGAAACTCTCGGCAGGGGCTGCCGACTATGAAAATACCGAGGCGGCATGATGGCTAGAAATTTTCTCGATTTGTCCGATGCTGGCGGTGACGCAATCTCCGCGATGATCAACGATGCGATCGACCGGAAGGCGGCACGTGCCGGTATGCCAAAGGCGCAGCCCGATGCAGATGCTCCGCTGGCGGGTCACGTTCTGGCGATGATCTTCGAAAAGAACTCAACCCGCACAAGGGTGAGTTTCGACATGGCGATGCGTCAGCTTGGCGGATCGGCTCTCGTGCTGGATGCTGCAAGCACCCAGCTTGGAAGGGGGGAATCGCTCGCCGATACGGCGCGCGTCCTCAGCCGGATGGCCGATGCGATCATGATCAGAACGGACGATCACTCCAAGGCGGAAGAGATGGCGCGCCACGCGACCGTTCCTGTGATCAATGGCCTCACCGATCGCTCGCATCCCTGCCAGATCGTCGCCGATCTCCTCACAGTGGTCGAACATGGCAAAGCGCTGCCCGGCCTGGAAGTCGCATGGGTCGGCGATGGCAACAATGTGCTGAGCTCGATACTCGAAGCCGCCGGTCTGCTGAAATTCAATGTTCGCGCCGGAACGCCAGAGGGTTACGAGCCCGAGCCGGAGTTTATCGAACTGGCCCGCGCCGGGGGCTCGACAGTTACCTTGACTGCAGACGCAGTCGAAGCTGTGCGCGATGCGGACATCATTGTCACGGATACCTGGGTTTCAATGGGGCAGGAGCATGCCGTTGGTAAGCTCGCCGCGATGGCCCCATTCCAAGTGAACGAGGCACTGATGGCACATGCGAAACCCGATGCATTATTCCTGCACTGCCTGCCGGCGCATATTGGCGACGAGGTAACCGAAGGCGTGTTCGAAAGCGCGCAGTCGGTCGTTTTCGATGAGGCAGAAAACCGCATTCATGCGCAGAAATCCATCTTGCGCTGGGCCCATCGGCAATTGTGAACGACGCTGCTGCAATTCCAGCCGATGAAACCGGCTTCGACCGGCTGTTGCGCTTCACCATACCGGCGCGCAATGCGCGCGGCCGTTCCGTACGGCTCGGGCCGGTGCTCGATGAAATACTCTCGGCTCATTCCTACCCTCCGGCGGCCAAAGGACTGCTCGCAGAAGCGCTCGTACTCACTGCGTTGATCGGCGGACTGCTCAAGGATGAGGGCAGCCAGCTGACCATGCAGGCGCAGGCGCAGGGCGGTGCCGTCTCGCTGCTTGTATGCGACTTTCGTGCGGGCGAGCTGCGCGGCTATGTCGAGTTCGATGAGGAGCGGTTGGCCCAGTTGGGGGCCAACCCGGCGATGGAATCGCTTTTCGGAGAAGGCTATCTTGCGATCACCTTCGAACCGACGCCATCTGGCCAGCGATATCAGGGGATTGTGCCGTTGGAAGGCGCGTCGCTTGGGGAAGCGTGCCAATCCTATTTCAGTCAGTCGGAGCAAGTTCCGACTCTGATCCGGCTGGGCATCCATTCGGACGGAGCCCATTGCATTGCGGGCGGCCTGCTCGTGCAGCATCTCGCAGATGGCGAGGAAGGTCGCGAGCGTTTGCATGTCCAGATGGATCATCCGGAATGGGAACATGTCGCGATTCTGGCGGGAAGCACCCGGTATGACGAGCTGGTGGATCCCGAACTGTCGCTTGATGCGCTGATCTGGCGCTTGTTCCATGAAGAGCCCGAAATTCTCGTGCAAAATGGACTGTCCATTTCGCGCGGATGCCGCTGTACCGAACAGCATTACCGCAAGGTCCTCGCACGCTTTCCCGAGGCGGAGCGGGCCGAAATGCGCGATGATAAGGGACAAATCGTGGTGGATTGCGCCTTCTGTTCGCGGCTTTTCGCGATCGATATGTAACGGTTCGTCTCTGCTACAGGGCAATTTGCCGTTAAGCTTCCCCATGCTATGGATTAAATCTATCGTCGTGGAGGCGGAGATTTTGAATGCGGAATTGGAGTAAGGCCGGGCGGCGGTTTTCCGCAGCTCTGCTTGGGATCATGGTTGCTCTTCTTTTTGTGCCTGCTTCGGCGCAAGCGCCGGAGCTCGACATGCTCAATGGCCTCTCTGCAGGAATGTGGGATATTCGCATTCGCGGCGAAGAGACGCATAGCAAGCTCTGCGTGCGGACCGGACGGGAATTGATCCAAATCCGGCATGGAAACGCAAATTGCAGCCGCGCGGTCGTGGAGGACCGTCCCAATCGGGTCACCGTAGAATATAGCTGTGGCGGCAGCGGATATGGTCGAACCACTATTCGCCGAGAGAGCGCCCAATTGGTGCAAATCAATAGTCAGGGAATTCAGGGCGGGCTGCCTTTCTACTTCAATGCAGAGGCGCGCCGGGTTGGCAGCTGCTGAGACCGGCGTTTTCCTTCCTTCAGCCAACCTTTAACCGCCGCTTGCCAGCCTGACATGTGCGGGCTAGCCCGCACCAATGCCTCCAAAGAATGCCAAGCCCGGCCTAGCCAAGGCCATCGTCCTGCTTTCCGGCGGGCTCGATTCCATGGTTTCCGCGGCGATCGCAAAGGAGCAGGGCTTCGAAGTCCACGCGCTGACGGTCGATTATGGCCAGCGCCATCGCCGGGAGATCGAGGCTTCAAAGCTCATCGCCGACAGATTGGGGGCAGTGCGTCATGTGATCCTTCCGCTCGATCTCAGGCAGTTCGGCGGCTCGGCCCTGACCGACGACATTCCGGTTCCAAAGCAAGGCGTGGGCAGCGATATTCCGATAACATACGTTCCGGCGCGCAATCTCGTGTTCCTTTCTCTGACCACAGCCTTTGCCGAAGCGAGCGGAGCGCATGATATCTTTATCGGGGTCAATGCGCTCGACTACTCGGGCTATCCCGATTGCCGGCCCGAATTCATCGAAAGCTTCGCCGAAACAGCCCGGCTTGGCACCAAGGCGGGCATCGAAGGCAAGCCTTTCACCGTGCACACTCCGCTACAATATATGGGGAAGGCCCAAATCGCGCAGGAGGCCGACCGTCTCGGCCTCGATCCCGGGATGAGCTGGTCCTGCTACGACCCGACGCCAGAGGGGCTTGCTTGCGGAGAATGCGATTCCTGCCGCCTGCGAAAGAAGGGGTTTGCCGAAGCCGGACTGGTGGATGGAACGCAATATACGCCTGGCGCGGCTTCGGACTGATTGGTGAGCCAAGCTGGGCACAACGAAAACGCCGGCACACCGGCCGAAGTGCCGGCCTATAGCTGGTATGCACTTGGCGTTTTGCTGCTGGTCTACATGATCAATTTCATCGACCGGCAAATCCTTTCTATTCTGGCGAATGACATCAAGGCCGATCTAGGTCTGACCGATGCCGATCTCGGCTTTCTCTACGGCACTGCGTTCGCAATCTTCTATGCGTTGTTCGGCATCCCGCTGGGCCGGCTGGCCGATGGCTGGCATCGCGTGCGCCTCCTCTCGATTGGCGTGGCCTTGTGGTCGGCGATGACGGCTCTTTCCGGCTTTGCCCGCAATTTCACCACTCTGGGGCTCGCGCGCATCGGCGTCGGAGTGGGCGAGGCAACGGCCAGTCCCTGCGCCTATTCGCTGATTGCCGACTGGTTCCCCGCGCGCCTGCGGGCCACGGCGCTTGCCATCTATTCTTCCGGGCTCTTCATCGGCAGCGGCCTCTCGCTGCTGATCGGGGGAATGATCGTGGAGCGCTGGAACGCCGCATTTCCAGGAGGCGGTCCGCTGGGTATGGCCGGGTGGCAGGCCGCGTTTCTGGCCGTCAGTATTCCAGGCCTGTTGCTCGCGCTCTGGGTCCTGTCGCTGCGAGAACCCGTGCGCGGTGCCATCGATGGGTTGACCAGCCCGGATGCCGCGCGGCCCTGGCACGGTTTTGCGGCCGAGCTTGTCGATCTCATTCCTCCACTGACACTGGTTGGCGCGCTACGGCGCGGCCCACATGCCCTTGGGCGCAACATCGCCGGAGCATTCGCGATTGCTCTGGCGGCCTGGTTGCTGGCGCGCTGGACCGGCAATCACGCGCAGTTCCTGTTCCTGGGCATCGGCTATTATGCAGTGTTCAACTGGGCATGCGCACAGCGAGATCGCGACAGGCCGGCCTTTCTGCTGACTTGGGGCTCACCGGCATTTCTGGGCATTGTCCTCGCTTATGCCGCAGTGAGCTTTGCCGGCTATTCGGTCACATATTGGGCGGCGCCGTATGCAGAGCGCGTTTTCGGTGCCGACAAGGCGGACCTCGGATGGTTGCTTGGGGCGCCGGCAGCGATCGGGGGCTTCGCCGGTGTGATTGCGGGTGGACGGATAGCCGACATTCTCCATGCCCGATTTGCCGCGGGCCGCGTGGCTGTGATCGGCTTCGGTCTTCTCGCACCGGTCCCGATCATGCTCACAGCTTACAGTACGCCCAGCGCTGCGCTTTTCTATGTTCTGAGCTTTGCCGTGCAGTTTGCGACATCTTCCGCGCTTGGCGCATCGGCCGCAGCAAGTCAGGCGCTGGTGCTGCCACGCATGCGCGGCACCGCCACGGCGATCCTTTTCCTGGGAGCGACACTGATCGGCCTGGCGCTTGGCCCCTTCATGGCTGGTTACGTTTCCGAAGCCACAGGCGATCTGGCGACCGGCGTGAAATCCACGCTGATCGCTGCACCACTTGGCGTCGCCGCATTGCTGCTGGCCATGCGCCTGGCCCCTGCAGCGAGCGCGAGTCTGGTCGACCGCGCTCGCGCTGCAGGTGAAAGGATTTAGGAAGCCGCGTCTGCCAGAACGCCGCAAGCCACGCGTCCGCCGGCATCGCCAGCCGGATCGGTCATGTAGTCGTCCTCGCCTTCATGCACGACGATGGCTGTACCATCTTCGTCGAAGATGGCTGCGAGGACCTCTTCGCGCGTTCCGCGCAGTTCCACACTGAGCGTGCCGGTACCGTTCGCATCGACTGTCGCATTGGGAAGATCGCCCAGATGCGCACCATTTGGATTCTCGGTGCCGTGTTCGTTGTCGCCGGGATTGAGATGGCCCCCGGCCGAGCTGAAGTCGGGGCCTTCGCACATGCCCGCGGTGTGAAGATGTACGGCGTGAACGCCTTCGGAGAGGTTCGCAAGCCTAACCGAAACCGTCACGACATCGTCGGTGGCCGTCAATTCGGCGCTTCCGGCATCTCCGCCATCGGCAAGATTGAGGTTCGTCGCACCCAGTAGTTCGGGCTGTGCGGGTTCGGGTGTCTGCTCTTCTGCGGGCGGTTCGCTCGGCGATTGACATGCCGTCAGCGCGACCGAGAGCATCGTGGCGGTGAGTAGACTAAAACGGATCACAGGATATTCTCCTTACTTTTCAATTCTCCCCATAACGCATTTCGGCGCCGATTTCTCCCTTAACCGGGAATAATTCCTGAATCGGCCAGTGCTGCGATCAATTCGGCAATGGCTGCCCGGGCCTGTGTATCGACAGTTGCGCCCCCGGCGGGGGCCTCTATTGCGGCCGCAAGGGACCAGGCGCCGCCGCGATAAAGGCGCAACTGTCCTGTGGAGAGATCCAGCAAACGCATACCGCTGCGCGGCGCTGCAAACAGCCAATCGCCGGATGACCGGCAAGCCAGCTGTCCTGCGCGGCCCGCCCACGCATCGCTCGGCGCATCGCCAATCAACCAGCATTCGCCTTCGGCAGGTGCAGCGGGCGGATCGTTTGCCTCGCCTTCGATAGCGGCGTGAAGCAGGGCATCGACAAGGCAATGCGCCTGGTTGACGTAAAATTCCTTCTGGGCCTGACCCGAGAACAACAGGGGCAAGCCATAGCGTGGGCTGGCGGAACTATAGGTAATGGGATCGGGCATAATCTGTGTCTCCGTTAATTCAGGATAGGGTGGTCAGCAAAAGGGCGCCGGACTGGGCAAAACTGCCGATCTGGCGGACCCAGATTGGCGCGGCCGGATAGGCGCTGCGCAGAGCGGCCAGTTCGGAAGCGCCGATCGCATGGTTCGGCTCTGCGGTTTCCCAGAACAGATGCGGCGCGTTTACCGGGCCCACTCCGACGCGGTAACTTTCGGATTGCTCGGCAAGCGGCACGTCAACTTCGTCGAGCCAGTTCCAGGAACCTCTTGCGCGCCTTGCCCAGCCGAGCGCCAGACTGTCGTCGGCGAGCAGGCGTGCGCTGGGATGGACGGGTGTGAGCGGGCGCAGCGTCAGGCCGGGATTGGCTATGTCCGCACTGACCGGCCCTGCATCGCCCAGGCCGATGGCCACGATCGCCGTTCCCTGCGCAGGCGCGGCTATCGCCGGATCGAGTGCGATGGGCCTGCCATCCAGCAGGATGAAGGGCGTCCCGGCAATGTGGCCGTTCTGCGCCGCATGTTCGGTGCCGCCTCTGCCGCGTAGCAGGCCGGAGAGGCGCCAGCGCTCGCTGCCCAGAGGGACGGCGACGGTGAACTGGATCACTTCATTGCCCAGCAATGCGCGGTTTGCACCATTGGCGATCCCGGCAGGTGTTGTGCCAGCAAGGGCGAAGTCCGGGGAGACCAGCTCCACCTCTATAGCGGAGCCTTCTTCCAGCCGGATGGCAGGAGACGCGCCGATGGCCGACACCGCGTAGCCGATGATGGAACGGCGCGATCCGCTGCCGCCGAGCGGAAGCAATGGCCCGCCGCGATCGGCATAGAGCGCGGCACCGCTCCATCCCAGGCCGGCAGAGCTCGGCGCGGCAAAGACTGCGGCCGTATCGCCTGCGCCCACGCCATCCCACGGCAGCTCGAAGGCCTTTAGCAGAGTTGGCGCTGCAGGAAGGTCACGCGGTGTCAGAACGCTGCCCGGATCGGCGGCCGGCTGCCGCGCGGGCCCTCTGGGCAGACGCAGCAGTTCCAGCTCGATGCCGTGCTCACGCCATTCCCACCCAACGATCCGCCACAATCCTGCATGGCCCGGCGCGCGTACGATACTGCCGGGCGCCAGCGCCGGATCGAGTTCGGCCATACGCCAGGAAAGGGTTTCGCGTTCCCAGCCGGCGCGTTCGGCGGCGACATTGATCAGGCTGCGGGCATCGCTGGCGGCAAGCAGTCCCGGCAATTCCAGAATATGCTGCTGCCCCGGCTGCGCACGGCCATCCGCGCGCTGGGTGCCCGCCTGAAAATCGCGCGCTGCATCGTAATAGCGAAGGGCGATCGGGATTCTTCCTGGCGCTGCGTTGCGGCTGCGCCGCTGGCCGGTGAGCGCGCCGAAGCCGTCATCTGCGGGGGCTGTGGCCGCTGCGGGAAGAAGCGGCACTTCGCCGGGCAGCGTATCGGCAGGCAGGATGGACAGTCCATCGCCGCCTGCATCCATTGCGAGCGGCCAGACGGCGTCCAGCGCCGTCAGCGCGCCCGATACCGGCCCGCCTTCCATGCTGAAGCCCTGGAGCCCGGTGAGCGGGCGATCGGCCGTCAAGGGCTCTTCAAGAGGGGCGAGCAGCTTAGCCAGTGTCACTTCGCCGTCATCCGCCTGCACTTCGAAGGTCAGCGCCGGGATCCGGTTGCCGAAATCGGCCAGCTGAAGATCCTCAAAAACGACATAGGCCGTGTGGCGGAAGGCGGGGCAATCCAGGCCTTTGTCCGAAGCGATCAACGGGTCCACGGCTTGATCGCCATGCCCGTCATGGATGCGCAGCGTGCCGCCCACTTTCAGGTCGCCTGCCTCGCCGCGCAGCAGATTGCCGTCGGCCCAGATTCGCCCGACGCCCAGGATTGGGCGGCTGGAAAGGGCGACGGCGAAAGACGCGGCATAGCTGAAGGTGGTGACGCTGGGCTGCCCCTTGCCGCCGGTGGTCTCGCTACTCTCGCTGAGCGGTGTCGCCCAGATCAGCGTGCCGCCGGCGCGCATGCGCCCGTGATGGCGCGGGATGGCTGTGCCGTAACTGGAGGTCGTGACTTGCAGTTCCTTGAGCCGCGGCCCTTCGCGCTGCGGCGAACCGATAATGGCCTGGTCGATCTGCTGGCCTGCCAGCGCGCCGATGGCGCCGCCGATCGGTCCGCCGACAAGTGTGCCGACGGCTGTGAGTAACAAGGTTGCCATGATGTCAGTTTCCTTATGGGCGAAGCCGCCAATGGCGCAGGAGCGGCCAGACCGGCAGGCAGGGCGTCTCGACCACGCGGCGAAGGCCCGCATGCGCATGAATGAAACGGTTTGCGGCCGCGGCGACCAGCAGATGCTGCTGCGCCGGGCCGCTTTGCATTAGCAGGACGTCACCGGGCCGGATCGGTCCTTCGGTTTCCTCGAGGCCGGCCCGCCGGGCATAGTCCAGCGCATCCGCGATGCTGCTGTTGCGCAGGCCATAGGCGAGCGGTGCTGCTCCATTGCGGCCAATGGCGGCGAGGGCAGCGGCCACCAGCCCGACGCAGTCCAGCCCGCCGGCCGGATCGCGGCCATGCAGGCGAAAGCGCGTGCCGATCAGGCTCCGGGCGGCATAGGCCAGTGCTTCTCCGGCTGCTTCTCCCGTCTCGCTCATGAGCTTGACGTCGGATAACGGGCCAGCACGTCATTGCCCGGCAGATAAGGCTCGCCCTGAAAATTCGCCGCATTGCCGAAGCGCGCGGCGCAGCTCGCCAATGTTTGGTCGCAGCCTTCGCGCAGCAAAGCGCGCGTGCCGGTTTCCAGCGAAGCCTCCAATGCGATGTCCAGCAGCAGGCCCGACGCATCGGCATCCACCACTTCCATTGTGATTCCCGCATGCGGCCCGTCGATCCAGCGCAAGCTGCCGCTCAGCATGGCCTCGGGCGCGGGACCTCCGGAGAACAGCACGCGGTTTTCCTCCAGGTCGGCAGACGCCAGTTGCACTTCATGCGTGAAATAGGCCGCGCTGAGCGTGCAGCCGGGGCCGCAGAAACGGGCGCGGCAGGTGGGGCTGGTGCGCGGCACCGGATCGGCCTCCAACGCAGCCTTTGCGGAGCGCAATTCGGCTGAGAAACCGGCGCCTTCCTGCGACGTGCCGCCCAACTCGCCCCGATAGAGCACGGCGAAGTCCAGACTTTCCCAATCGACGGTTCCGACGGCGATCTTCGCTCCGTCGAAGCGCCCGGCGGCAAGATCGGCCACGGAAATCGCGTCATGTGTCAGCGCCCCTTCCATTTCCACGCTGTCCGCCTCCAACCTAGCATGGCGGCGGATGGCGGAAGGCAGCATCCCGGGCGCGGCATGGTGGAGCAGCCCATCGAACCACAGATCCCGGTCATGGCTGGTAAAACCCAGGGTCACACCGTCGCGGCGTTCGATCCGCCAGAAGGCTGCGATGCCCTCCAGCTCCCGCGCGCGGAAAACATGTCCCATCACGCCGCCTCCCTGATTTCGATCAGCGGCACGCTCGGCGCCTCGCCCGCGGCAAAGGCGGCGCCGGTAATGTCCAGCCGATCCTCGGCAAAACGCACCGGCACGTCGAACAGGAAGCCTGCGCGGATGATCGCGCCTTCATCAGGTGCCTCGCCGAAAGTGATCGTGCCGCCCGGGCCCAGCGTCCAGCCGCTTTCCAGAACGCCGTCCACGCTGACGACCACACTCCCTGCGCGCGGACGGGTGATCGGGCGGATCTGCGGATCGTCGATGCCGCCGTAATTCTTGACCAGACGGAAGCTTGCCGTCAGCCCGTCGCCTTCGCCGATCAGCTGGTCCAACATGGTCGGCGCGGCGTTCATCGCGCGGGAGCTGAAATCGTAGGGGTCGGCGATGCGGAAACCGCGTGCGGCGCCTCTGCGGGCGCGGAAGAAATCGATCAGCACGCCCAGCTCCGCATCGCTGCGGATGCCCGGGCCGGCATCGAAATGCAGGCGCGCATCGCTCCATTGGCTGGCGCGGCGTTCATGCCCCGATGCCGTAACCGAAACCGAGGTAGAAAATTCGGGGCTCACCCCTGCATCGCGGCCCAGCGCGAGCGGATAGAGTACATCGTCGAAAGCTTGCATGTCGTCACCTTGAGTTGGGGGGAGGCGCGTGTATCCGTCGCGCGAAACCTGCGGCAGCGCCCAGATGAAGAGCTGCGAAATGCCGCGCGCCTGGGCTTCGGCCAGGCCGTGATCGATGCGCCGCCAGAAGGCGTCCGCATCCTCGGCCAAAAACACGAAGCCGGAAAAATAGTCCTGCTTATCAATTGGGTAGCCCAGCCTATCCTGCACCTGGCGGTAGGCCGCCTTGCGCTTCGCCTCCGCGCCGGAAGTCAGCCAGTCGTAATCTTCCAGCTGCAGCCGGTCGAAAGCGGGCCAGGCCCAGGCTTCCGGCATGTTGGCACGGGCGAGCTCGGGCATTGCTGGATCCAGCACCGTCGGCGTGAAGGCCAGCAGCAGCACTTCGGCGTCTGCGCTGCCTGCCGCGCTGCGGATCGCGGAAGTGAGAGCGGCCGTCGACTGCGCCAGCAGCGCGCCCGCTTGGTCCAGCAGGGCCTTCTGCGCGGCGCCCAGCGGCAGGCGCATGTCGGGAATGTTGGGCGGCCCGCCGCCGAACGCTGCCTTCGCTGCGTCGTCATAGAGGCAGATGCGCCCGTCCGCCGTCGTCCACCACCAGGGTTCGCCGATCTGGAACAGCACCGGCAAACCGGCGGCTTTCTGCAGCGCCACGAACTGCGCCGCCACCGCCTGCAGCCAACCCATCGCCTGATCATTGGCGGGGGAGAGCAGGGCCGAGGGCGGAACCCAGCCGGTGCGGGCGGGCTCTCCGTCATGGGTGCGCTGTTGCCAGGCCAGCGGGCAATGCGTGGCAAACAGTTCGTAGGAAAGCGAGGCGATGATCTCGTATCCCTGCGCCGCCGCGCGCGCGAAGAAATCGGCGTGCCATTGCTGCGCCGGATTGCAGATCGTGCCTGACGCATCCGCCAGCAGATCGTCGCCGTCGGGCACGAGCCCGAAGAAATGGCTCATCCCAAGATAGTGGACGATCCGCCCGCGATAGCCGAGGCCGCGCAGCGAACGCAGGATGCGCGCCGGCGTCTGGTTGTATCCGTCGTCATAGGCGGTGGCGATCTGCACATCGTGCGGCGGCACCAGAACGTCGCCGATCTCCAGCATCGGGCGGTGCCCTTCGCAGACGATATCGCTCAGCTCAAGCCAGCCATCGACGCGGGCGGCCAACATTGCCGCCGGACCCGGCGCGGGGTCGTAGCCTGGCGGGGCGAGCGAGATGAACATCCTATCGATGTCGGACGGATGCACCGGCTGGGGCTCGCCGCCGGAAACATCCCACCCGCCCGAAAGCGCCGAGAAGGGCAGCACGATCTCGGCATCTTCGGGAGAACCCTCGGCATAATTCCATAGCCGCACGAACCAGCTGCGCGGCGTGCCGCCTGCATCGCGTCCTTCGATCGTCAGTGTCGGGCCGTGCACGGCGTCGAGCGGCAGGATCCCGCCGGAGCGCCAATGGAAGCGCAGCGTGGTGCGCGCATAGTCGCGGTTGGTCGCATAGGAGAGCAGCGGGTGATCGAGCCGGTCCTCGCTTTCCCAGATCAGCCCGGCCAGCTCGTCCGTATGGTGAAATTCCGCGTCGACGCGCAGCGATCCCGCACCCGTCGTTACGACGCTTGCCATCATCGGGCGCGGGAAATCGACGGTCCAGAAACGCGGATCGAAGCGCTGAATCCAGTCGGAGGCTTGCCCCCGGCGCTCTTTCGCAAGCCAGAATGCCATGTTCATTTCCAATCATTTCGAGTTTCGCCAATGCGCCCACCCCGCTGCGACTAGCCTCACCTGCGGTTTGGCAAGTCTCGCTCCCCTCCCGCTTGCGGGAGGGGCTGGGGGTGGGTTTGCGCCGGCGATTGAGGTTCAGATCAGCGCCCGCCGCACAGAGCTCGCGACCTGCCGGGCCGAACGCTTGAGTGCAGTCGGCGCAGAGGTGCCGCGCGGTGCGGCAAGCTGGATCGCCACGCGCACCTCGCGCGGCTGGGCGATGGCGGGCGCTTCCACTCGCCCGGCACTGGTCGGCACGAAATATTCGGGGCCTCGTTCGCCCACCAGATAGGCGCTGCCCGGCGATACCGGGCCGCCGGTCGCGCGCCCCGGCAGGCCGAGCAGACCGCCCAAGGCACCGCCGATCACATTGCCCAGCAAGCCGCCTCCGCCGCCTGCCAGCGGGCCGAAGCCGATTGTCACTGCCTGGGCGGCAATGTCGTCGATGGCGGAAAGCGCCACGCGTTTCAGATCGCCGAAGCCCAGCGATCCACGCCGGACAGCGGAAAGCAGGCCCCGTTCCAGCACGCTGCCTGCCCGTTCGAACCCGCCGACCAGGCTGGCATCGAAGCTGCTGCGCATGGTCTCCACATCCTCGGCGAAGCCCCGCGTATTGGCCCGCACATCCACCAGCAGGCTTTCTATTTCGTCATCCATGTCCGTCTTGCTCCATCATGCGTTCAAGCTCGCTGCGGGCGAGCGGCGCGGCCTCGCCTGGGCCTTCGGGCGAAAGCACGGCGGCGAGTTCGGAAGGGGTCGCTTGCCAGAATGCGGCAGGCGTCCAGCCCAGCAGGCGCGGCACCAGGCCGGCCAGCCGCGCCGCGCCCTTTGCGAAGCTCCCGCTCATCGCGCTGGTTCCGCCGGGCTGCCTTTCAGGATTTCGCCCAGCAGCACGCGCAGCGGTTTCGCCGCTTCGGCCAGGCCGATCGCCATCACGGCATCGCCAACATCCTCGCGCGCAATGCCGGTCCGGTCGGCCAGGCAATGCCAGAACAGGCAGGCGATTTCGGCCAGGCGCAGCTCGCCTTTGCCCGCCCGCTCGACCAGCGCGAAAAGCGGGCCGAGTTCCTCTTCGGCGGCGACCAGCGCGGTGAAGCTGGGGCGCAGCAGGAATGGCAATCCGCCAATGGCAATCGTCGCTTCGCCGCGCATGACGTTGGCGATTTTTTGCGCGCGATCGCCTTGGGCCACTTGAGCGCGGATCATGCTCCGCCTCCCACCGGCAGCACCGCTCCGGAGCTTTCCAGCTGCAGCGTGTAATTGCGTTCTCCGTTGAAATCCCCGGCATAGTCCAGCCGCTGGATCAGAAAGCGGCCCTGCAGCTTCTCGCCGTCTTCGAAGGAGAGTTCGTAATCCTCCAGCGTTCCGGCCAGGGCATGGGCGCGGATCGCGCTTTCCGCCGCGCTGCCCAGGAAAATCCCGGCGGCACTGACCGAGACGGAGCGGGTGCCCGCGCCGGAGAGCAAATCGCGCCAGCCGCCCGAATCCTTGCTGGTGACCACCACGCTTTCGCCATTGATGGACATCTGCGTGGTTCTGAGGCCGGCGACGGTGTCATAGGCAGGCGGGCTGCCGCCATCGCCGATCTTGAGAAGGAAGGCGGAGCCTTTTTGTGCAGTCATGTTGGGTTCTCCTTAAAAAGGCCCCCTCCTCTTCAGAGGAGGGGGTTGGGGGTGGTGGGAAGAAGTGGGACAGGGCGGGGCACCACCCCGCTGCGACTAGAGCCTGCTGCGCAGGCCCAAGTCTCGCTGCCCCTCCTCTGAAGAGGAGGGGAATTACGGCGCCTCCAGCACGCGGAAGCGGTATTCGCTCAGCAGCGCGCGGATATTGTTCGCCCGCCGTTCGGCGCGGGCGCGCAGGAACAGGCAGGAGGCAATTTCGAAGCCCGATTGCGCGCGCGGCAGGGCATCCACCCGTGCGTCCACCGAGCGGGCCAATGCTCCGGCGGCGGCGGGATCGTCGCTGCGGCAATGCAGCTCCAGCGCGATACGGATCTCGCGCCCCAGCCTCGTCTTCACGCTCCAGTCCGCGCTCGCACTGGCGGCGATCCCCAGCCAGGGGGAAGTGGCGGAAAGCGGCGCTTCCTCGGTGACGGAATTGAGCGCGGCCAATGCGGGATCGGCGCGCAGCCAGTCCAGCAGCGCGCTGCGCAGCAGAGTTTCCATGGCTCAGAAGTCCTTGTTGAATTGGGGCCAGAGCAGGCGCGCCAGGCGCCAGCTCAGCGGGTCTTTGCGGGCAGCGCGCCAGCGGCTTTCCGCATGGGCTGCGGCGATCGCTCCGGCCTTTTGAGCCAGGCGGCGCGTAAAGGCATTGCGGGCCGGCGCGATGGAAGCGCGGAGCATCGTCATGCCAGGTGATAGCGCCGCCAGGGGCGCCATAGAGCCGTGACGGCAGCGGGCGGTGCACCGGCGGTGTTCTCCTCCACCCGCTGGCGGAAAAGATGTGCGGCCAGGCGGATCACGCCGTGGCGCAGGCTCTCGGGCAGGTCGGCCCAGTCACCCGCCATGCCGGCCGTGAAGCGCACTGCGATGCGCCCCGCGCTGCCTTGCCGCAGCAGGCGGATCTTCGCGCCGCCATCGGCTTCCAGATCGATGGCATAGGCATCGGCGGTGAGCGTGAAGCGCGCACCTTCCGCCGGAACGCCTTCCAGCTGCGTGATCGCCTGCACGGGCCGCGTCGCCAGCACCTGCCAGATGCCCCGGCATGCGGGCAGCGGCTCTTCGCATTCGCTTTCAAGCAGCATCTGCCCGGTGAAGCTTTCGCAAAGTTCGATGGCGGCTTTGACCAGCGAAGTCAGCGCATCGTCTTCGCCGCTGCCGGTGATCGCCAGCCATTGCTTCACGTCTGTTAAGGCTGCCGCCGGAAAGGCAGCGGGAGTGAGGATTGTTCGAGTCATTTGATGTGCCTTTTGTTGGCCTCAGGCGCCGGCGGCGTCCGGATCAGAGGGACCTGACGGAGGCGAACGCCCGGTCGGCGAACAGCCGACCGCAAGGCCGAATGGCCGTCCGCAGCGGCTCCGGGCATGACCCGGAGCCGCGAGGAAATCGCGCCCGCGGATGCGGGTGCGGAACACAAAGAATGCGTCCCGCGCCCGGCGTTTGAGGGTCATTCAAAAATCAGAATGACGAAGGAAGGGGTGGGGCTTTTACTCCGCGATCTTCAGCAGCTTGATCGCCGCGCTATCCAGCACCTGCCCGCCCACGCGCTTGGTCGCGTAGAAATGGACGAAGGGCTTGTTGGTGAAGGGATCGCGCAGGATCGTGGTCGCGCTGCGTTCCGCGATCAGATAGCCGGCCTTGAAGTTGCCGAAGGCGATCGGGAAATTGCCTGCGCCGACATCGGGCATGTCTTCGGCCTCGACCACCGGATAGCCCAGCAGCCGGTCCGGCTGGCCTTCCACCAGGCCGGGCTGCCACAGGAAGGCGCCGTCCGCCGTCTTCAGCTTGCGCACTTCGGCCAGGGTCGCGCTGTTCATCAGCCAACTCGCGCCCTGGCGGTGGCCCGCCTTCATCGTGTGGACCAGATCGATCAGCGCCACTTCCATCATCTCGCCCAATCCGCTCGCATGGCCATTGGCCAGGAATTGCAGCGTGCCGAAGGGGCGCGATGCGTCCGCCGCGGCGGAGGTGGGGGAGGAGAGGAAGCCCAGCGGCTGGTTGGTGCCATTGCCGCCCACGAAGGCCGCCCCTTCCGCGCGGGCGAATTCCATCGCGATCTCGCTCGCCAGCCAGCTTTCGACATCGAAGGCCGCATCGTCCAGCATCGCCTGGCTCGCCGCCGGATTGGCATAGAGCTCACCCGAAGGCGGGGCGATCTCGGCGAATTGCGGCGTGTCCGTTTCCTCCCGCTCGGCCGTTTCGCTGACCCAGCCGGAGGCCGTCCCGCCGGTGGCCACCAGCTTGCGGTATCCGCTGCTGCCCACCTGCACCACTTGCGCCAGCCGGCGCAGCGGCGAGATTTCCTTCAGCTCGCTGGCGATCATCGCGTCCAGTTCCTGCGGCACGGCATAGCCGCCTTCGCCGGGCGTCGCGCCGCTCACCGCCTTGACTTCGGCCTCGCTGCCGCGCCGCAGATAGGCATCGACAAAGCCTTTGACTTCAGCGCTTTCCCGCACCTCGCTCAGTGCGGGGCGGGCTGCCGCGCGGCTCACCCGGTCGAGCCGGGCCTTCACTTCGTCCACATCGGATCGCAGCACGCCGATCGCCTGTTCGGCAGCGTCCTGCCTTGCGACGATGTCGAAGGAGGCGGCCAGCGCTTCGGTTTCGACGTCCATCGGTTTGGAGGCCGGAGCGGTTTGGGGATTGAGATTTTCCATTGGGATTTCCTTTTGGTTAGGCACAAAAAACCGCCCGGTTGGGCGGCGTTGGGGGTGGTGAAAAGAAGGAACAGTGGGTCCGTTGGCAGGGCACCACCCCGCTGCGACTAGAACCTGCTGCGCAGGCCCAAGTCTCGCTGCCCCTCCTCTGAAGAGGAGGGGGAATCAGGTTACAAAATGCACGCGTGCTCCGTGCTGCAGGGGGTGGGTGACCAGGCTGACTTCCAGCAGTTCGATATCTTCCAGCAGGCGGCCTGCTGGCAACTTGCGGTACTTGCGGGCGCGGTAGCCGAAGCTCAGCCCGCTGACGGCACGCCGGGCCAGTTCCGCCGCCGCGCGGCTGGCGCCATCCGCAATTCGGGCGATGACCCGCAATCCGCGCCTGTCTTCCGCCAGCCATTCGACGGCCCCGATCCGGCGCGCGGGATCGTGCTGCCAGAACAGCGGGAGGTCCGCACCGGCGGCAATCGCCCGGGCGAAGGCGCCCTTGCGGATCACGTCGCCCGCGCCGTCCGCCACATCGAACAGCGCGGCATAGCCCGCGATGCGAATGGGTGAGGGGTGCGGGGCCGTCATCGCAGCAGCTCCGCCGCGCCCAGCCGCACGGCAATGCCGATCAGCAGCAGGGCGAGCACGCCGCGCACGATCCATTCCACGACCGCGCGGCTGGCACTGGTCTTGGCATCGCGCCAGGCGCGCAGCAGTTCGCGCAATTCGCCGATATCGTGATGGGCGCGCTCATCGGCCAGGCCCAGGCGGTGGAGCACGCGCTCCGCGCCCAGATCGCTCGCTTCCTCCACGATCGCGCGCAAAGTGGTCAGGGTGCTGCCTTCCTTGGCCGCCTGCACCATCAGGCTGGCCAGCATGTCGTCATTGGTCATCGGATGCCTCCTTGTTTTCCAGGCCGAGCAGCGCGCGCTTTTCCGTGTCCGACAGGAAACCGGCGGCGGAGACCTGCTCCCACAATCGTTCGCGGTCTTCGGCGAGTTCTGGGATGCGGTCGGGATCGACCGCCAGCCGGGCGGAGGGGAACCACGGGATGAGCCCTTCCTCGATCGCGGAGAGGATCTTGCCCGCCAGCGGCAGCAAAGTGAGCCGCCAGAGTGCGCGGTTCGCCTCCCGGTAATTCGCGTAAGTATTGTCCCCTGGCAGGCCGAGCAGCATGGGCGGCACGCCGAAGGCCAGCGCAATGTCCCGCGCGGACGCCGCTTTCAACTCGGCGAAATCCATGTCCGCCGGGGTGAGCGACATCGCCTGCCAGCGGATCGCGCCGTCCAGCACCATGGGCCGCCCGGCATGGGCCTGGCCGGAAAAGCCCTGCACCAGCTCCTGCTTCAGCCGTTCGAACTGCTCGGCGGTCAGCGTGTCGGCCTGCCCGCCTTCCAGCACCAGCGCCCCGCTGGGCCGCGCGGCATTTTCCAGCAGAGAGCGGTTCCAGGCTGCGGCGGCATTGTGGATCGCCACGGCCTGCTCCGCCGCCGCGAGCCCGCCCGCGCCGTAATGATCGTCCGCCGGGTGGAACGCCTTGATATGGATTATGCCGGGCCAGCCGGCATCGTCCTCCACCGGAATGGTCAGCACCTTGCCGCCGACCTTGTATTGATAGGCTTCGGGCCAGCCATCCGCGCCCGGCACGATCGCCACACGCTCGGGCCGCAGGGCGAACAGCTCCACCGGCTTTCCGGCGCCGTCGCTAAGTAATTGTACGTAGGCATTGCCATGGAGCAGCAGATGCGCGGCCAGCGTTTCCAGCAGCGATTGCCCCGCGCTGGTCGCCTGCACCAGCTTCACCGGGCCCTCCTCCCCGCTGGCGAGCAGCGGCGCCCGGCCCACCCCTTCGGCAACCAGCCGCACCGCGCGCTGCGCCACCGGGTTCTCCAGGAAGGCGCGCCGCACCGCGCTGGTATAATCGAAGGGCAGGCGCGGCCCCGTGGGCGCGATCGCCAGCTGCCAGGGCGAAGTGAAGCTGCGCGCCAAAGGCGCACGGGCGCGGCCCCCGCCCTTGAAGGCGGAAGCAATCGTATCGAAGAAAGACATGGGGGATTTCCTTGGCTTAAAAGAAAAACCCCTCCCGGAATGCGGAAGGGGCTTGGGGGTGACGGTTAGTCCCCCTCCCGCTTGCGGGAGGGGTTAGGGGGTGGTCTTGTTTGTCTTGTTCGTTGGACCTGCCTGATCCGGTGCAATCCGTGTCACCCCGGACTTGTTCCGGGGTCCCGCTTTACGCATTGCGAGCAAATGCATGTGTTCGAGCCTACGGTGTACCTCCTCGCCGACCGGTACCGCGGCACGATCTATACTGGCGTGACGTCCGATCTGATGGCCCGGCTGCACCAGCACCGCACGGGCACATTCGAAGGCTTTACTTCACGCTATGGTATCAGGCGGCTGGTCTGGTTCGAAAGCCATGACGATATCGAGTTTGCCATCCGCCGTGAAGAGACAATCAAGCGCTGGCCGCGGCAATGGAAGTTCAACACTGTTGAAGCGTTCAATCCCGATTGGCTCGATCTGGCGGTCGACCTCGGCTTTCCACCGCTGGCTTAAGAATAGCGGGATCCCGGAACAAGTCCGGGATGACAAAGGCAACTCCTCTATCTCGTCATCCCCGCGCAGGCGGGGATCCATCTCTAAGGGCCGGACTGGGTTCCCGTTTTCACGGGAATGACGAAAGTTGAATCATCAAAACCTCCAGACCTTCGGCATTCTCCGCCTTCCCAGCATCAGTTCGGTGATGGCCCAGACGAGCGCGTCGGCGCGGTCAGGCGAGCGGCCGGGGCCTTCGTAGCTGCCGCCGCTCATCATGCCGCAAAGCTGATCCTCCAGCGCGGCGAACATTCCGGCATGGCGCACGCGTCCCGCTTCGTAGAGCGCGGCGACCGGTTCGGCTCTCGCGGACTTGCCCTTGCTCGCATGGACCAGCCGCACGGGCAGCGCCATGTCCGCGGCGCGCAGCACGCTTTCCACCATCGCGCCGCCCTGGTTGCGCTCGGCAATCACGCGGTCCGCGCCCCAGCTCCGCGCGGCCTGGGCCACGGCGCGCGCCCAGCGTTCCGGGCTGGCGCCCGAAACCGAGCAATCGGCCAGAACATGCGCTCTGCCGCTTTCCGCGCCGCCTGCATCGAGCGCGCAGACCACGATGCCGCATTCGCTGCCATGCGCGGTGGCGGGCGGATCGACGCCGATGACGATCCGGGCGAACCGTTCATCCTTCGACCCGCTCAGGACGAACGGATCTTGTTCTCTACAGGCTTCCAGCACTGCGCGGCTCCACAAAGCGCCTTCGCGTTCGGCGAGCATTTCGCCGTCCAGCTCCTGCCGGGCGAGGGCAGTGGCGCCGAATTCGCGGCGCATCGCCTCCACGAAACCGGGGGCGAGATGGGCGCGGTTGTGCTCGGTCGTGCCGCGCGTAACTGCGGCCGTGCCATCCTCCTCGCCGTCCAGCAGGCGCTGCACCAGCGGTACGGCACGCGGCGTGGTGGTGGCGCAGATGCGTTGATCGCTTCCGAGCCTGAGGCCGAGCAGCAAATTGTCCCATGCCCGCGTGGCGCGTTCCTGCGTATGCGGCCATTTGCCGATCTCGTCACACCAGGCGTGGCTATGTTGCGGGCCGCGCAGGCTTTCGGGTTCCGCAGCCGAATAGAGGAAGGCCTGCGCCCCGTTGGGGAATGTCAGGCGCTGCAGGCTGGGCTCATAGCGGGGGCGGTGGCGCGGCGTGCAACAGGCCAGCAGCCCGCTTTCGCCTTCCACCATCACGGCGCGCGCTTCGGCCAGCGAGGCGGCGACCAGCGCCACGCGCGCCTGCCCGTCCGCCTCCGTCACCGCGCGGACCCATTCGGCGCCCGCGCGCGTCTTGCCGAAACCGCGCCCGGCCATCACCAGCCAGACGCGCCAATCGCCTGTGGGCGGGAGCTGGCCTTCATGGGCGTGGAAATCGAAATGCTCGGCATATTCGTTCCGCTCGTCGGGCTTCAATCTGCGGCTGAAGGCGGCGATCCGCTGGGGGCTGGCCTTTTTCAGCCAGTCGCCGGTTTCAATTTGCATGGGACGCACCCTGCACTTCGGCCTGGCTGTCGGCTTCCACCTGGCTGCGCAGATCGGCGATCTTGCGGTTGATCGAGGCGCGGATTTCCGCCGCCGAGACATTGGCGCGCATCGCCTTTTCCTGATCGGCCGCCTCGCGGTGGGCCATCAGCAGGCGGATCGCCACGGCATTGTCGAAACTGCGCACGCCCTTCTTGGCCCCGGCGGCGGGTTTGACTTCGCCCTGCCGCAGCCGGCCGAGCAGCTCCATCTCCAGATTGTCATACCCCTCGCACAAGGCATCGGCCCATTTGCGGGCGAATTCGCGCTGCTTGCGGCGCGCGTCATAGGCGGTGCCGGGGGCAATGCCCGCATGCCTGGCGGCGCGCGCGACATTGGAGGTTTCGGCCAGGGCGGAAAGGAAGGGCGCCATCCAGGCGCGGTTTTTGGGTGTGCTGGCGGGAGCGCGCGCAGGCACGCCCGCCGAGGATATCGGCTTGCTCATCGTGAAGGCTCCATCGGGAAAGGGAAGAGGTGCGAAGTTGCGAAATCCTCCCCTTGAAAGGGGAGGTGGCGGCCCGTCAGGGCCGGCGGAGGGGTGTATCCATCAGCGCGGATACCCCTCCACCGCCTGGCAGCGGTCCCCCTCCCCTCGAAGGGGAGGAAGATCTCCGGCGGCGCCGAATCGCACTATCGCGATGTTCCTCTTCTCTAACCAGATAGCGTTACGCTGTCAAGCAAAAAGTACCGTATAGGTTAACAGGTGGAAGCTGCGGGGAAGGTGTATCAGGCGGCTTGCCGCTGATTTTCCTCCCCCATCAGCGCGCTCAGCATCACCGGTTCGGGTGTCTTGCGCGCCTCCAGCACCGCCAGCATGGCCATGAAGGGAGCGGCCAGGAAGCGCGCGCCCAGCGCGATCAGGCCGAGCGTGGAAAGCAGGGCGATGTCGAAGCCCAGATCGGCCATGGCCAGCATCGTGCCCAGCGCCAGGGCGAAGGCCAGCAGGCCGAACACGGTTTCGGGCAGGGCCGCCTCGATCGCGCTGCGCAGTTCGCCCATGGTGCCCGAAGCGGCCGTGCCAAATTTGGGCGTCCGCCGCCAGGCGAGCGGCTTTTTCGAAAGCCCGGCCACGCCTGCCATCAGCACGACATAGCTCAGCGAAGCGCGCGCCACTTCACCCCACACCATGTCGCCCACACGGCGGCAGTCGCTCAGGCGGTAACGGTGCCAGGTGCGCACCAGCCAGGTCAGCGTGGCAAAGCCCAGCAGCACCCAGACGGTGGAAGGCAGATCGACCGGCGGCATCGCGCCCAGCGCCGTGGCGGTCACGATCCCGCCCAGCATCAGCAGGCTGAAGGTCAGCGCCACCAGATTCTGCAGCGGGGCGATGCAGCGCAGCACCTCCAGCAGCTTGGTCCAGCCGGGCATCGGCGCGGCGAAGGGCGCGGGCAGGAACAGGCGCCAGTGGCGGCGCAATTGCTGCACCGGCCCCGCCGTCCAGCGGAAGCGCTGTTTCTTGTAATCCTCGAACGTGTCGGGGATCAGCCCGCGGCCGAAGGTCTCGCGCAGATATATCCCGCGATAGCCGGCCTGGCGCAGGCGCACGGAAACTTCGGAATCCTCCGTCAGGCACCATTCGGCCCAGCCGCCGACATCGCGCAGCACCTGCGCGCGCAGCAGGCACATCGTGCCGATGGTGAAGGCGCCGCCATATTCGCTGACCCCCGGCATATCGACCTTGTTGTTGGGCATGTATTCCCAATAGCTGCCGGTGAGATAGGCATTGTCCTGATAGTCACGGTAATCGTGCGGCGTCTGGACATAGCCGACCTGGGGATTGTCGAAGAAGGGCACCAGGCGGGAGAGGAAATCCTTGCGGCTGAAATAGTCCGCATCGATCACCGCCACGATCTCTGCCGCAGGGTCCATCACCTCCAGGCAGAAATTGAGCGCGCCGGCCTTGGCCCCGGCCAGCGGGGCGACATGGAAGAAGCGGAAGCGCTCTTCGCCCAGCCGGGCATTCAGCGCGGCGCAATGCGCCTCCAGAGGGCGCCACAGCGCCTCGTCCCTGGTGTTGTTGTCGCACACCAGCACTTCGAAATTGCGGTAATCCAGCGCGGCCAGGCGGTTCATCGTTTCCTTCACCACTTCGGGCGGCTCGGCATAGCAGGCCAGATGGATCGACACGCGCGCCTCGCGCCCGGGCCGGATCGGCGCCGGGGCATGGCGCGGCAGCTGCCAGCGTTCATGCGTCAGCACCGCCTCGCGCGCGATCCGCTCGATACAGCCGAGCAGCGCCGCGCCCAGCGACAGCGTCATGCCCACGATCATGAAGATGCCCAGCGGGCCGGGCATGGCAAGCTCTGCCATGAACACACAGGCCCATACCCAGGCCACGGAGAAGCCGCCGAATTCCACGGTCAGCCAGGCGACGCCGGGCAGGCTCAGCCGCCGGGCGAAATGGCGGATCACGCAGGCTATGCCAAGAAAGGCCAGCAGCGGGGGAATGACGGCCCAGACGTCTCCGGCCAGGAGTGCCGCCAGGGCGACGCCGAACGGCATCAGCAGCGCGAATTCCATCACCGCCTGACGCGGGGTTCGCCTGATGCGTTCTTCGGGATCGACCGCATGGGCGGCCCAGAGGGAAACGACCAATGCCATGACGGCAAAGAAGATCAGCCAGGGATCGATGTCTGCACGAACAGGTAACACCAAAACGGGGACTTTCTCAGTTGTTGAAATCGGTAACCAACGCTTAACTACGAATGCAGCCGTTAGTTTCCCGCACTGCACAACCGCGAATGCGATGAAATGTTCCGCAATTGGCGTGTAATCGCGGATCCCGGCGCTTGCCCCGCGGAATCGGCTCGCCTAAGCGTGCCATATTTCCGACGGCAGGAATCCTCCCCGACTCATGCTCAGACGCCTTTACGACTGGACGCTGGATAAAGCCAGCCATCCGCATGCCGAACGCTGGCTGGCGCTGTTTTCCTTTGCGGAATCCAGCTTCTTTCCCATCCCGCCCCACCCGCTGCTGGGGCTGATGTGCCTGGCGGAGCCGAACAAGGCGATCCGCTTCGCGCTGATCACCACGGTGGCCTCCGTGCTGGGCGGGTTGTTCGGCTATGCGATCGGCTATTTCCTGTATGAATCGGTCGGCGCCGCGCTGATTTCCGCGCTCGGCCTGGCGGAGGAATTCCCCAAGGCCGCCTGCTATCTGCGCGAATACGATGTGGAAGTGATCGTGATCGCGGGCACCACGCCGGTGCCCTTCAAGCTGCTGACGATCACCGCCGGTTTCATCGAAATGGCGCTGCTGCCTTTCGTGCTGGCCAGCATTGCCGGGCGCGGCTTCATCTTCATGGTGGTGGGCGTGCTGTTCCGTCTGTTCGGTGCGCCGATCAAGGCGATCATCGACAAATATTTCGGCCTCGTCACCACGGCCTTCCTGGTGCTGCTGGTCGGCGGCTTCCTGGCTCTGACCCAGATCGACCGCGGCACGACGCAGGATGTGCAGGACAAATGCGCGATGGCTCAAAGCCTGTAAGCGCGTGGGCGGCGGGGGGAACCGCGCAAGGTCCTGCACATTGGCAAGAGGAAGGAGAATGCAATGAGCACAATCGCAGTCATCGTGGGGAGCTTGCGCGAAGGATCCTACAACAGGCAGGTGGGCCATGCGCTCACGCGCTTGCCGTCGGCCAAGGGGCACGATTTCGTCTTTCCCGATATCGGTGCGCTGCCGCTTTACGATCAGGATGACGACAAGGACCAGGCCGCGCCGGTCGTGGAATTGAAGGATCAGGTGAAGGCGGCAGCCGGGGTGATCTTCGTGACGCCCGAATATAACCGCTCCATGCCCGGCGTGCTCAAGAACGCGCTCGATCACGGATCGCGCCCCTATGGCGAAAGCGCCTGGCTGGGCAAGCCGGCGGGCGTGCTGGGCGTTTCCCCCGGCAAGGCGGGAACGGCGCTGGCGCAGCAGCATCTGCGCAATGTGCTCTCCGCGCTCGGCATGCCCACGCTGCATCAGCCCGACGTGTTCCTGCAATGGAGCGACGAACTCGTCACCGATGACGGCGAAATCGGGGAGGCCAGCCGCGATTTTCTGGATGGCTGGATGAAGGCCTATCTGCGCTGGGTGGAGATGCATTCGAACTGATCCATCCATCTTCGCCAAAATCGCAGCCATTCGAAGTCCAATCGAAGAACCGGCTGACGCGAATATTTCACACTCCGAAGAAAGCCGTACGCGGCGCTAAGCTTTTCTTAACCCAGGCAAGCTAAAAAAAGCGCGGCGCATGCCATATTTCGGAGTCTTTTGAATGAACACTGGCTTCGTAGGCGTGAACCGCCTGCTTCGCGATTTGCGGACCGACCTGTCCGGCAACACCATGATGATTGTTGCCGGCGCAATCCTTCCCATAGCCGGAATGATCGGCGGGGGCGTGGATATGAGCCGCGCCTATATGGCCAAGACGCAGATGCAGGCCGCCTGCGACGCGGGCGTGCTGGCCGGCCGCCATGCGATGAGCAAGAGCGGCGCCTATGGCAGCAGCGAACGCAGCCAGGCCGACAAGATGTTCAATTTCAACTTCGGCGGCGATGCGCTGGGCATTTCGGACACGAGCTTCACCTCGGACGACAATGACGAAGGCCAGGTGATCGGGACGGCCAGCGGCACCTTGCCCACGCTGGTGATGAAAATCTTCAAATTCGAAAGTTTCGATCTGAGTGTCACCTGCATGGCCGAATTGCAGATCAGCAATGCCGACGTGATGTTCGTGCTCGACAATACCGGCTCCATGTCCGGTGAGATGGACGGGCTGCGCGATGCCGTGCGCGATTTCCACATGACGATCAACGAAGCGGTGAAGGATGACGATACGCGCATCCGCTATGGCTTCGTGCCCTATTCGCTGACCGTGAATGCGCGCGGCCTGGTGAATGACGGTGACATGCCGACCGGCTATTTCACCGACAGCACCCCTTACCAGACACGCGTCGCCGATTTCCAGACGCCGACCTATATCGGGACCACCGATGATCCCGTGGTTACCTACGAGGAGTGGGGGCAGGAACTGGAAAGCGGCGAGTGTAACAAGTTCGGCCGGAACGATTGGCCCAGCAACGGGCCGAACCCGGTCACCACGGGTACTGCGCCCAGCCCCACCACCAACACGGCCTATTCCTTCCATTCCTGGGAGCGGACACGGAAAATCAAGGGCAAATGGCACGGCACCTGCTTTCGCAGGGTGACGACCGCCGTCACGACCTACGAAACCAAATACGCCTTCACCAACTGGATCTATAAAAAGCATCCGATCGACACTTCGGCCTTTCGCGGCTTTGCGTCGGTCCCGGTGGCGACGTCGATCGGCTCGTCGGCCTATGTCGATGTGGCCGACGATTACGATCTGGTCGAGCTGGCGGCGATGAACGGCACGACCGCGCAGAATATCGGTACCAGCAACTATTCCTGGAACGGCTGCCTGGAAGAACGGGATACCGTGGCGGAAGCCAGCTTCGATCCGGTGCCCGAAAGCGCTTACGACCTCAATCTCACTCTGGAGCCGAGCGACAACGCCACACGCTGGAAGCCGCAATGGTGGCAGCTGGAATATCGGCGCAATACCTATGAGGAAGAGATAACCACCAGCAACCGTTTGCGGCCCAACGGCATCTGCCCGGCTCCGATGATGCTGTTTCGCGACGTGGAGCTTTCGGACAATCCGGCGGATATACCCGAATGGCTCGATACCTATCTCGACAATCTGGTGGCCACCGGCAACACCTATCACGATGTGGGGATGATCTGGGGCGGGCGCCTTTCCAGCCCCAGCGGCATCTTTGCCGACAATGTGAATGAAGGCGATCTGCGGTCCGTCAGCCGGCACATCATCTTCATGACCGACGGCAAGATGGAACCTTCGCTCTCCGCCTATTCCGCCTACGGGATGGAAGAATATGACAGCCGGATCGCGCCCGAGAACGCTTCCCTCTCCACTGTGACGGCGCGCCATACCAAGCGCTTCTCCGCCGCGTGCGAGGCGATCAAGGCGCAAGGCACCACGATCTGGGTGATCGCCTTCGGCACCACCATGACCACGGAGCTGCAGAACTGCGCCAGCGGCGGCCGGTCATACTATTCCAGCAATACCGAACAGCTGCGCAACACCTTCCGCTTCATCGCCTCGCAAGTGGCGGATCTGCGGCTGGGACAATAATCGCCATCCATGCACCGGGCGCCGGCCTTTCGCGGGCCGGCGTCACTGCGCCCGGGCGGCCTGCTCCTGGCGAATGCGCCGGTCGAGATCCTCGATCATCATCAGCCTGGGGCGGTCGCTGCGGATCGCCACCAGGCTGCGCGGATCGACCCCTTCCAGGCGGCGCTGCTGCGCCTCGGTCACCGCGATATCCTCCAGGATGATCTTGGGCAGTTTCGAAAGCCTCTCGCGCGCCCGGTCATGATCCGGGTCCGCCCCGTCCGCCGCATGGAAGAAATAATAGCTGCGCGATGCCGTGGCCGGTGTGATGGCGTGCAGCATCTTGTCCAGCAGGATGCCTCCGCGCTCTTCGATCACGCGCGTGCCTGCCGGCCCCCAGCCGCTGTTTTGCCGGATGACAGCCGGGGCCACGAATTCGAATTCGGACCAGCGATCGAGTTTTTCGGCGCGTCCGAAGCGCTCCGTATAGCGGCCCGGCGCATCGACTTCGCGCAGCTCGCGCAGGAAGGCCACGCCGTTCTCAGTCTTGCGCGGCGTCACCTTGTCCACGGCATGGTCGGCCGGATTGCCGCCGATGGAATCGGCATGGACATAGGCCAGATGGGTCAGATCCATCAGGTTCTGCAGCATCAGGCTGTAATTGCATTCCATTTCCAGCAGCCCCTGATAGCGGGGCCAGGAAAAGAACGTATCGTCTTCGGCAAAATCGGGCAGCGGGTGATCGGCGGCCTTCGCGGCATCACCCATCCAGATCCACACATGCTCGGCGCGCTGGCGGATCGGATAGCGATAGACGCAGGCTTCCGGCGGTATCTTGTCCTGGCCGGGAATATGGGTGCAGCGTCCGCTCCCCTCGAAGACCATGCCGTGATATCCGCAGCGCACTGCGCCATCCTCCAGCGTTCCCAGCGATAGCGGCGCGCCCACATGCGGGCAGCGGTCTTCCAGCGCCGCGACCTTGCCGTCTGCATCGCGGAAGAACAGGATCGGCTGGTCCAGAATTGTGCGCGCGATCATGCCGCTGGCGAATTCGCTTTCATAACCCGCCAGATACCAGGCATCGAACAGGAAAGGATGCCCCGGCCGCCAGACCGTTTCGCCGCCATTGCTTTCGCGGAAGGCCCCGCCACCGGGAATGCGCTGCGGGCCCGCGGGGCGCCGGTCCGCCGCTTCGCCGCGAGATATGAGTTGCTCGGCCATCACCTCTCCTGCGTGCCTGCCCGTGGACAGGCCGCTTGCTGTTGCGAAGCGAATCTATCTTAGCACTAAGATAGATTCAAGCAGGGTCCGATCAAGATTGGGCGATTGCAGCACTATCGCGTTCAATTTCCGGCTCGCCCCATTCGCTCGAGCCGGCCGATCCATTTTTCGGTGTATTTGCGGTCGCCCGCAACGCCGCCGATTACTGTCGTCCTGACCGGCGAGATGCCCACGAAGTGGAGAATGTTGCGCTTCAGGCTTTTCAGGCTGTGGGCGCGGAAGAACAGGCGGTAGATGCCGGCGGGCATGCCCATCGTCACCACGATGCGAGCCGATCTGCCTTTCAGCAGCTTGCGGAAAAGCCCGTGATCGCCTTGCTCGATCGCAAAGCCAGGCCGGGCCACCTGTTCCAGGAATGCCTTCAGCAGGGCGGGTATATCGCCGAGCCATAGCGGATAGAGGATTACGAGATGTTCGGCCCAGTCGATCGCTTCCTTGGCCCGCTGAAGGCTGGGGGGCAATTCGCCGTGCAGCCAATCCTGCGGATCGCGCAGGATGGGAAAATCGATATCCGCGACATTGATCCGCCGCACCTCGTGCCTGCCATCTGCGCCGTTCACATAGGCAGTGGCCAGCGCATGTACGAAGTGCCCGGGATCGCTGTGCGGATGTGCGTCTATTACGACAATGCGCTTCATCGGACCGCTCCTGCCTGCCACATGGCGCCCACTCTATCATGGAAGCGCGACACCGCGCAGAATCATTGTGCAAAAGCCCATGCTGCGCCGCACAAAAATCTTGACGGAGCGCTGCCTTTGGCAAATCATGTGACTGTTCAAAGACGGATCGCGAGGTTGGGATTTGGCGGCACACGCGGACCTGGCACGGCAGCTCGACGGATACGGTCTCACGACCGTGCAGGTTCATTATTACATGCCGGACCATCCCAGCCTGCTCCAGCTTTTCGTGATGCAGCAATATGACATCGCCCCGCGCTTTCCGGAGCTTGGCCGCTTCCTGGATTTCTGGCGCCGCGACATAGAGGCGGTGCTGCATTCGGTGCAGGTCGCGCATCAGCATCTGATCGGCCCGGCCGAATGGCGCGCGGTAGACGGGGTGATCACAATCAACTGAAGGTCCGGCCGGCGTCTTACGCTTCAGCCCCCTTTCTCCTCAACCCAACGCAAACTCCTGCGCTGTGCGCAGATTCAATACGCGATCGACCTGCGTGCCGTCCCAATGCAACTGATAATGATCGGTCTGTTTGGGGATGCCCACGGCGTCGGGCCAGAAGGCGCCGATGCACAATCCGCCCGGGCTGCGAACCGAACGGTAGTGAACGCCGTCAGCCCCGCTTTGCCGCAAATCGGCGGCCACGGCCTGCGGGGCGCTCCAATCGTCGGGATCGTGGCACTCTGGGCGGGCACGAAGGTCCAGGAAAATGCGATCGATCGGCCCAACCAGCATGCGGAACTGCGAATGCCATCCTGCCGCTTCGCCCGTGGCGCGCATTGTCCGGGCGTGGTGAAAGGCCACTTCGCGCAGCGCCACTTCCTCGCTGTCGCCGGCGCTGTAGACACCGTAACTGCCATCGGTGAAGCGGCCGGGCCTGTCTTTGCTGATATGGGTGAAGGGCGCCATGACATAGCTGGCGCCCGGCCCGGAAACCCGCCGTTCGGGCGGGATCAGATCGAGCCGGCCCATGCTTTCCACCAGGCGCGGATTGGTCTTGCCTTCGGTGGAAGCCAGCGCATCCCAATCGCGTGGATCGGCAATATCTTCGAACAGGTCGATGGGGGGATGGATAGAGCGGATTAGGCGAAAGGCACTAACCCATTGGATCTGGATTTCCGGCAATTCGTCGGCACTGGCGCTCACCAGCCGCCGCGCTCCGCATCCAGATAGGCGCGCACTCGCTCCAGCGCGAAGATCGATCCGTCAAGCAGCACGTCCAGCGCCCGCTTTCCGCCCAGATCGGCATTGGGTTTTTTTACCCAGGCATAGGCGTTGCCCGGATCTGCGAAGAGGTAACGCAAGGCTTTGTGGATCCCCAGCAGCAGGGAAAGGCGCGTGGCAAGATCCCGGTCGATCCGGCCGATGTCACCCTTCTTCCAGCGCGCCAGCGTCCGCGGAGAGATTCCGCCCAGCAGCTGGCGGCTTTCCTCATCGGTCAATTCCCAGCGGGCGAACAGATTAATCACGGCACGCGCGGCGGCCTGCGCTTCGACAGGCGTAATCTCCGGATTATGCGGTTCCGCTACGGTGCGGGGAATCTCCACCAGCATAGATGTTTCTCCAATTGGCAAATTATATGACAATATATGCCAATTGGCAAGTCAAAAAGTCTTTCAGCCTTCCAGTGTCGCCTTCAGCGTGATCTCGGCATTCATCAGCTTGGAAAGCGGGCAGGCTTCCTTCGCGCCATTGGCCACTTCCTGGAACTTGTCTTCATCGATGCCGGGCACATTGGCGCTCAGCACCAGGTCGGAGCGGGTGATGGTAAAGCCGCCATCGTCCTGTTCCAGCGTCACCTTGGCTTCGGTTTCCAGCGTGCCGTCCGAAAAGCCTTCCCGCTCCAGCGCGAAAGCCAGCGCCATGGTGAAGCAGCTGGCATGCGCTGCGGCCACCAGTTCTTCGGGATTGGTTCCGGGCTCGTCCTCGAAGCGGGTGTTGAAGCCGTAAGGCTGGCTGGAAAGCACACCGGACTGGGTCGAGACGGAGCCTTTGCCGGCCTTGCCGAGCCCTTCATAGCGTGCGCTGCCTGTGCGGGTGGTCATTTGCATTCTCCTTCACCAGGAGAAGCGAGCGAGGCGCGGGAGCGTTCCTGAAAGGCTGCCGGGCAGTGGCGCCTAAATGATCCCCACGGCCTTCCCGGCGCGTTCGAACATGCCCAGGATCGTCTGCACCTGCTCCACCGAATGCTCGGCGCAGAGTGAGCATCTCAGCAGCGTCATATTGGCAGGGGTCGCCGGCGGCCGGGCCAGGTTCACATACAGCCCTTCATGCAGCAGCGCTTCCCACATGGCCGCGCCCCGCTCCAGATCCGGCATGATCACGGCAATGATCGCGCTTTGCGGGGTCTCGGTGCCGATCTGGAAGCCCAAATCCTTCAGCCCGCCGTGCAGCGTGCGCGAATTCTCCCACAGGTGGGCGCGCTTGGCCCCGCCATGCATCAGCTTGCGGATGCTGGTCGCGGCCGTGGCGACCACGGATGGCGGCAGGCTGGCGGTGAAGACGTAAGGCCGGCAAACCAGCCGCATCACTTCGAATTTGGGGTGGTTGGAAACGCAGAAGCCGCCCACCGTGCCCACGCTCTTGGAAAAGGTGCCGATCACGAAATCGACATCGTCCAGCACGCCCTGTTCCTCGGCCACGCCGCGCCCATTGGGGCCGATGAAGCCCATCGAATGCGCTTCGTCCACCAGCACCATCGCGTCGTATTTCTTCGCGACGGCGATCATCTCCTTCAGCGGGGCGATATCGCCCAGCATGGAATAGACGCCTTCCAGCACCACCAGCTTGCCCGCGCCTTCCGGGATGCGCCGCAGGCGCTTTTCCATCGCTTCGATATCGTTGTGCTTGAAGGGCACGATCTGCGCATTGCCCAGCGCGCAGCCGTCCCAGATGCTGGCATGGCTGTCGATGTCGAGGACGATGTAGTCCTCCTTGCCGGCGATGGTGGAAATGATCCCCAGATTGGCCTGGTAGCCGGTGGAAAACACCATGGCGTGATCCATGGCGTAGAATTCCTTCAACGCCTCCTCGCATTCCTTGTGGCCCTGATACGTCCCATTGAGAACGCGGCTGCCGGTGGTGCCCGATCCGAAATTGTCGAGCGCGGATTTGCCGGCCGCGATCACGTCTGGATCGAAGGTCATGCCCATGTAATTATAGGTGCCCAGCAGGATCGTCTCGCGCCCGTTGCAGATCGCCCGGGTGGGGGAGAGCACTTTCTCCATCACCAGGCTGAACGGGTCGGCCACGCCGCTGGACAGCAGCGTTTCGCGCTGCTGGATGATCCCGTCGAACTTGCTGAACAGGTCGCCCTGGCTCATCGCTTGGTCCCCGGCCCCGTTTTCGCCAGCCATGTCGGTCATCGAAAGCTCAATCGTCCTGCAGCTTGCACACGGCATCCACCAACTGGCCGAAATTCTCGATCTCCGCCTGCTGGTTCATGCTGATGATGATGTCGAACTCGTCTTCGATCGCGGCGACGAAATCCATCACCGTGAGGCTGTCGAACTCCAGGTCGCCGGCAAAGGTGCTGGCATCGGTGATCGCCACGTTCTTCTTGTTGAACGGCTCGATCAGCGAGCGGATGCGGGTTTCGACTTCTGTGCGATCCATGATGATTATGCTCCTAGGGGGCGATTGCGGCGCAAAAGGGGCGGGGCAGGGGCAATGTCAAGCCTCGCCGCGCAGCCATGCCCATTACAGTAACGCGCTTACCGCGCGCATGAACGGCCCGATCGATACCGGCTTGGCCAGATAGCCTTCCGCCCCGGCATCGCGAATCCTCTCTTCGTCGCCCTTGCCGGCATAGGCGGTAACGGCCAGCACCGGGATGGCGCGCAGTGCGGCATCGGCCTTCAGCTGGGCAATCAGGTCCAGCCCGGAAACATTGGGCAGCTGGATATCCATGATCACCAGATTGGGCACGAATTCGCGCGCCTTGTCGATCGCTTCCAGCCCGTCCGCCACGGGCGCGACGGCAAAGCCGCCGGCGGTCAGCACGTCGCAGAACAGTTTCCGGTTAAGATCGTTGTCCTCGACAACGAGGATTCTCTTTGCCACTGGCCTTGTTCCCCTGGGCCGAAACGCCTTGGGCCCATGATCTAGGATTTCGCAGAGGTGCTGACAATTCCCGGCAAGCCCCAATCCCCCGGCCAACAGGATGCGCAGACCCTGGCGCTCAATGCGCTGGGCTGGGTGCTGGCGGAAGAAGACCGGGCCTCGCGGCTGCTCTCGCTGACCGGCCTCACGCCCGAAAGGCTGCGCGAAGGGCTGGGCGATCCGGGCGTTCTGGGCGCGGTGCTGGAATTCCTGGCCAATCACGAGCCCGACATGCTGGCCGCCGCCGATGCGCTGGGCGTGGAGCCTGCGGCGCTGGCCGAAGCCGCGCGGAGGCTGAATAGATGAGCCGGCCGCTGATCGTTTCCGATTGCGACGAAGTGCTGCTGCACATGATTGCCCATTTCCGGGATTATCTGGGCGAGGAGCATGCGGTCGATTTCCGCTGGGAAGGCGGCAGCTTTGCCAAGGCGATGCGCTTTCGCGATGGCGGGGAGGTGGTGCCGGAAACCGAGATGTGGCGCATGCTCGACCTGTTCTTCGACACTCAGATGGATCGGCAGACCCCGATCCCAGGCGCGGTGGAAGCGATGGGCGAACTGGCCGAACACGCCGATGTGGTGATCCTGACCAATCTGAAGGATTACAGGATGGAAAGCCGCACTCAGCAGCTCGCGCGGCTGGGGATCGATACGCGTGTGTTCACCAATCAGGGGCCGAAGGGGCCGGCGCTGAAGGCGATTATGGAAGAATACCGGCCCAGCCGGGCCTTCTTCATCGACGATATCGCCCAGCATCACGCCTCCGTGGCGGAGGACGCAGGCCATGTTACCCGGCTGCATTTCGTGGGCGAACCGCTGCTTTCGCCGCATGTCGATTGTGCTTTCGAAGCCGGGCATGCCCATGCCAGGATCGACGAATGGTCCGCGGCTCTGCCCTGGCTGATCGAACGGATAGAAGAGGAGAAGTGATGAGCGTCCAGGCCCGCCTCGAGGAATTGGGGATCGCCTTGCCCGAACCGGCCGCCCCGGTGGCCAGCTATGTCCCGGCCGTGGTGTCGGGCGGGCTGATGCATGTCTCCGGCCAGCTGCCCTTCATCGATGGCGCGCTGGTGACCGGCCGGCTGGGCGAGGATGTTGGCCTGGAACGCGGTGTGGCCGCCGCGCGGGCCTGCGCATTGATGATTCTGGCCCAGGCCAAGGCAGCGCTCGGCTCGCTCGACCAGGTGGAGCGGATCGTGAAGCTGGGGGCCTTCGTCAATTCCGCCGCCGATTTCACCGATCAGGCCAAGGTGGCCAATGGCGCCTCGGAACTGATGTTCGAAGTGCTGGGCGAAGCCGGGCGCCACGCCCGCAGCGCCGTGGGCGTGCCGGTGCTCCCGCTGGGCGCAGCGGTGGAAGTGGATGCGATCATTGCCGTCAAGGCCGGGTAATCGCCCGCCGCCAGCCTGGCTGACGCAGCAGGATTATGCGCATCGCGGTCTCCATGGGGGCGATATCGGCGGACGCGTGCTGCCGGAAAATTCCCCATCCGCCTTTGCCGCCGCGATCCTGCGCGGCATGGGGATCGAATGCGATATCCAGCGCAGCCGCGACGGCCAGGCGATGGTGTTCCACGATTGGGAGCTGGACCGGCTGACTGCGGAACGCGGGCCGGTGGCGGCACGCGATGCGGCGGAGCTTTCCCGGATCGCGCTTTCTGGCAGCGACGATTGCATTCCCCGCCTGGCCGAGGTGCTGGCGCAGATCGCCGGGCAGGTTCCGCTGCTGATCGAGATCAAGTCGAAGCGCGGCTATGACGTGAGCAAAAGCTGCGCCGCCGTGGCGCGGGATCTGGCGGGCTATTCCGGGCCGCATGGAGTGATGAGCTTCGATCCGCGCGTCGGGCGCTGGTTCGCGCGCCATTCGCCGGGGACTCCGCGCGGGCTGGTGGTGACCGAAGAGAACGATTGGGGGCCGACGGGCCGTTTCCGCCGCTGGTTATGGCTGCGCATTTCGCGCCCCGATTTCCTGGCCTATGACGTGCGCGACTTGCCCAGCCCCTTCGCCACCGCCTGGCGCGCGCGCGGAATGCCGCTGCTCAGCTGGACGGTCCGCACGCCCGAACTGCGCCTGCGCGCTTCGCGCCATGCCGATGCCCCGATCGCGGAAGGCGGCGGCGTGCAATAGCGCGCGGCCAAGCAACATCGACAGATACCCCTGGCCATCGCTACACTCGCTGCATGAGCGAACAGCCGACACTCACCGCCCGAATCGCCCCTGCGGTCGGTGATCTCCCGCAGGATGAGTGGGATGCGCTTGCCGGCAGCGACAATCCTTTCATGTCTCACGCTTTCCTTTCCGCGCTGGAGGATTCGGGCAGTGTCGGGGAAGGAACCGGCTGGGCCCCGGTTCCGATCGTGATCGAAGGGGCCGACGGGCGGCTGGCCGCTGCGCTGCCTTCCTATGCCAAGGGGCACAGCCAGGGCGAATATGTGTTCGACTATGCCTGGGCCGATGCCTGGCAGCGGGCGGGCCATGCCTATTATCCCAAGCTGCAGATTGCCGCGCCGTTCACGCCGGCCACCGGGCCGCGCCTGCTGCTGCGGGACATCACGCTGGCCACACCGATCCTGCGGGCTGCCGAAACGCTGTGTATTCGCGAGGAGTTCTCCTCCGCCCATGCGACCTTCGTCGAACCGGTGCAGCTGCCGCTGTTCGAAGAGGCGGGCTGGCTGCTGCGCAGCGACATCCAGTTCCACTGGGAAAACAAGAACTACGAAAGCTTCGAGGATTTTCTGGGCGCGCTCGCTTCGCGCAAGCGCAAGGCCATCCGCAAGGAACGCAGGGCGGCGCAGGAGGGCGTGGAGATCCGCAAGCTCACCGGCGATCAGATCCGCGCCGAACACTGGGACGCGTTCTGGTTCTTCTACCAGGATACCGGTGCGCGCAAATGGGGCACGCCCTATCTGACGCGCAAGGCTTTCGACCTGTTCGGAGAGCGGATGGGGGACCAGGTCCTGCTCGTGCTGGCCTATATGGATGGGCAGCCCATTGCAGGCGCGCTCAACTTCATTGGCGAAAGCGCGCTTTACGGGCGCTATTGGGGCTGCAGCGTGGACAAGCCCTTCCTCCATTTCGAGCTGTGTTACTATCAGGCGATCGATGCGGCGATCGAACGCGGATTGTCGCGGGTGGAGGCGGGCGCCCAGGGCGGGCACAAGCTTGCCCGCGGATATGAGCCGGTACAGACATGGTCGGCGCACTGGATTGCCGATCCGGGCTTCCGGGCGGCGGTGGCCGATTTTCTAGAGCGCGAACGCGCCGGGATTGCGGCCGACCAGCTCTTTCTGGACGGCAGAACGCCCTTCAGGAAAGGATAGGCCGGACCGGTTTCTTCGGTTGGTTTCAGGGCCTGGCTTCAGGCGGCCTTGCTGGCTCCGGCAGCAAGCCATTGACGTGCGCGGCGCTGCGCTTCGGCGATTTCCCGGGCAGTCATTTCGTCCGAAATGTCGGCCCGGCAGAAGGCGGCTTCTTCATGCCCTTGCGCGGCGGCAAGGTTGAACCACTTATGCGCTTCGATCAGATCGCAATTCACGCCGTGGCTGCCGGTTGAATAGGCGACGCCCAGATCGAACAAGGCGCTGATCTCTCCTGCTGCCGCTGCGGCCAGGCAGGTCGCAACCAGCATGTCGGCTGCGTGTACGTTGGCGGTATTTGCCGCTACGGCGCCGCCGGATTCCTGAACCAGGTTGAGCCCCATGATCTTTACCCCTCATGATCGGCAACCCCCCGTCGCCGTTGAAGCGGACTTTCCCCTGTCATGGTCAACAAATGGTTAACGGCCCGGCGATTTTGTCATCCGTTTGCAGTCAGGGCTTCGGCAGGATGGACATACGATTGTCACATTGTGCCAATAGCCGATTAAGTATCATTGATGCTTGTGCGTGCCTTGGCCTGCCCGTATAGGCGCGCCCAACCAGACCGGACGGCGCCACTGAAAATATTCGGGGCGAGCGGGAACAAGTCCCGGTTTCCAGGTGAGAGGAACACAAACGGAGAATCCGTGAATGGCTTCGGTTGCCGGTAACGATATCGATATTCTGGCCAAGGCGCGGCGCTCGCTGGACAGCGAGTATACGCCCTCGGAGGACGAAGAATATATGAGCGACAAGCAGCTCGATTACTTTCGGCTGCTGCTTGTGGAATGGAAAAGATCAATTCTGTCCGCTTCGGAAGGGACCCTGCAATCGCTGCAGGATGGACCGATCCGCGAGCCCGATCTGAATGACCGGGCTTCGAGCGAGACCGATTGGGGCATAGAGCTGAGGACCAGGGATCGCCAGCGCAAGCTGATCGCGAAGATCGAATCCGCTTTGCGGCGGATCGATCACGGCGAATATGGCTATTGCGAGGTCACCGGCGATCCCATCGGCCTGAAGCGCCTGATCGCGCGTCCGATCGCAACCATGACGGTCGAAGCGCAGGAAGCGCATGAGCGGCGCGAAAAGGTCTCTCGCGACGATTGACGCGCCGCTTCGCGGTGCCCGGGATGGCTGAATTCCACGGTGCATCGCGATTAATGCTTTATTCGCCAGTTTTGCGTTAGACTTTCGCGCAAAGGCGCGCGATGCGCGTGACTAGCAATGCGGCGCGGGTTTCTGCGCCCTATGGACTGGACGAGATTCGCATGAGTCGAACTGACGCACGCAAACTTCCCCGCAAGGACATGACGCTTCCGGCCACGCTGAAAGTGGAAGGGGACTCACCGGCCATCGAGCATCCGGTAAAAGTCCGCAATCTGTCTGCTGCCGGCGTCATGGCCGAAGGGGATGCCCCTGTTGAGCCGGGATCGCTGGTTTCCGTCGAATTGCAGGATATTGGCTGGGTCGAAGGCCTGGTTGCCTGGAAGCAGGACAACCGTTTCGGCATCGCCTTTGCCAGCGACGTCGATCATCAACTTGCGAGAGCGCAATAGCGCCATTGATGCTTGCCGCAGCTCAGCCTACGGCAGGCTTCGATGGGTCATTCATCGCGTCTTCCGCTCTTGCGCGGGCTTGCCGTGCCGCTGCTGTTTCTTGCGGCCGCATGTGGACGCGGCAGCGACGGGGCGCTTGAAGCCGCCATCATAGAATCCGCCGACGGTATGTTCGAAACCGGCCTGCGCCTGTCCGATGGCGGGCAGCTTGTGCGCGCCGCCACGGCCGAAGGACTCGTCACCCTGAATGCCGAAGGGCAGGTGATCCCCGCAATTGCCGATCGCTGGATCGTCACCGACGACGGGCGCAGCTATATTTTCCGCCTGCGCGACGGGACCTGGCAGGACGGCAGCGAGCTGACCGCGGAACAGGTGCGCGATCTCCTGCGGCGCCTTGTCCGCCAGCTTCGCGGAACTTCATTGGGGCGCGACCTGTCCCAGATCGACGAGATTCGCGCGATGGCGGGAAGAGTCGTCGAAATCCGGCTGAAGGGCCCGATGCCCGATTTCCTGCAGCTCCTGGCGCAGCCGGAGCTCGGGCTGATCCGCAGCGGCGAAGGGCTGGGCCCGATGACGGTGCGGCGGGTCGAGGATATTGCAGTCCTTTCGATGATGTCCCCGGAGCGGCGGGGCCTGCCGGTCGTCGAAGGCTGGGAAGAGAATGTCCGCGAACTGCGCATTCAGGCATTGCCCGCGGCCCAGGCAGTGGAACTTTTCGATGACGGTATGATCGATCTGGTACTGGGCGGGCGGATCCAGGATCTGCCGCTCGCCGATACGGGGCCGCTTTCGCGCGGCACCGTGCGGCTGGATCCCGCGATCGGCCTGTTCGGCCTGATGGTCGCGCGGCCGACCGGTTTCCTGGCCGACGAATCCGGCCGAGAGGCGGTCTCCATGGCCGTGGACCGCGAAGCGCTGCTCGAGAGGTTCAATGTTGGCGGATGGAATCCCACGACACGCATCGTGGGCCCCGATCTGGCGAGCGATCTCGGCACGATAGGCGAGCGCTGGGAAGGCCTCTCGATCGAGGATCGGCGCGCGGCAGCCAGTGCCCGGGTCGCGGCCTGGCAGGAAACGAGCGGAGAAGAAGAAGCCGTCATCACGGTCGATCTGCCGGCCGGGCCGGGGAGCGATCTGCTGTTCGAAGGACTGGCCGCCGATATGCAGGAAATCGGGATCACGCTGCGCCGTGCGGAGGAGGACGAACGGGCGCAACTGGTCCTGCTTGACCGCGTGGCGCGCTTCGCCAGTGCGCGCTGGTACCTCAACCAGTTTCATTGCTCCTTGCGGCGCGGGCTGTGTTCGACCGCTGCCGATCGCCTGGTGGATGACGTCGTCGCCTCGCCCGATCCGGCCGAACGGGCCGCCTTGCTGGCCGAGGCGGAAGCCGAACTGACCGGGCTCAACGTCTTTATTCCCTTCGGCCAGCCGGTGCGTTTCTCGCTCGTGCGTGGGCGGGTCACCGGCTATGCGGCCAATCAATGGGCGTTCCATCCCTTGCCCGATCTGGCGGTGATCCCCAGATAGTTTGTTGCGGCAGGGAAACGCTCCACGAAAGGAGCGCTGCGAATGCTCGCAAATGGGAGTTCACGAATGACCCAGTCCCGGCGGCCCCGTCCGATGGGTGTTTCGATACCGGCAGGCACCGATCCCGCCTCGGTTCGTCAGCGCCTGGAAGCGATGGAAATGGTGCTGGAGCGCAGCTTCGTGATTCCCGGCATCAATCGCGCAGTCGGCCTCGATGCGATCATCGGCCTCATTCCGGTACTGGGCGACATCGTGGGCGCCGCGATGGGCAGCTATCTGCTGTGGGAAGCCCGCAATCTGGGCATGCCGAAGTGGAAGCTGTGGCGCATGGGCGGCAATATCGCCTTCGATACGGCGCTCGGCGCGATCCCTCTTGCCGGCGATCTGTTCGACTTCGTTTTCCGCTCGAACACGCGCAATCTGCGCATCGTCAAGCGCCATCTCGACAAGCATCATCCCGCCAGCCAGGTGATCGAAGGATAGCCAAGGCTGCGCGCCGAAAGGCAGCCTATATGCTGCCTAGATGGGGCCTTGATGGGCGGCCACGGGCGAGGGAGCGGTTGGCATTCTGGCAGTGACCGGTTGCCGGAGCCCGGCTTCGATATGTTCGGCCAGGCGGATCGCCAGCGCGACCAGCGTAATCGTCGGGCTGTCGCTGCCTGCAGTGGGAAACACGGAGCTGCCGGCGACATAGAGGTTGCTGATGCCGTGCACCCGGCAGTCCGCGTCTACGACCCCATGGGCGGGATCGGCATGCATGCGGGTGGTGCCCATATGGTGCCAGCATCCCATGATATTTTCGGGCTGATCTTCGTCTCCAGGCGGGTCTTCGACCTTGGCCGCCACGCCGAGCCGCACGAGCTCGTCCGTCATCAATTCCCGAAGCGCGGCCAGATGCGCCCGGTCCTGCGCCGTCAACTGCCAGTCGATCTCCACGATCGGTATGCCCAGGGCGTCCCGCTCCTGCGAAAGAGTGACCCGGCTATCGGGATTGGGGACCGGCTCGATGACGGATTCCAGCGAAACTTCGCTGGTCGTCTTCAGCGAATTCAGTGTCAGCTCCGCCACCGTTTCCGCCGTGTTCCAGGCATTCCCCACCAGTGCCGGCACTTGCCGCAAGACGTCCTGTGCCGCCCGCCGCATGGGATATCCGAAGATCCTGCGCCCTCTGATTGCCCGTTGGATCGCCTTCAGCGCAAAGAAGGATTTGGACATGTCATTGGCATTGCGGGCGACGAAATAGGTCCGCGAATTGGGCAGGCCCAGCCGCTCCTGCGTGGCGGGCGAGGGGGCCAGGTGAACCTCGATATTATGCTCGCTGCGCCTGCGGTGGAGCCGGTGCAGCGATGCGTCGTAAAGCGGGCGATACTTGTTGGCATCCCTCAGCGTCAGGCGCGCAGAGCACACTCTGGGATGGTCCATGAAATAACGGCCGACCAGGCCAGTCCCATTGCCGAGCCCTTCCGGCTGGACGCTGTTGGAGGCAAGCAGCAGCCGCGGGTTCTCTATGCCGCCGGCGGAAAGTACCACCGCCTTTGCGGAAATGCTGAATGCCTTGCCGTTCAAGGTGCGTACCGCGATGCCTTCCACCTGACGCGCATCCGGCGCGGCAAGGATCTCGGCAGCGTTGGCATAGAGCAGGACTCGCGGCCCCGAAGCGGCTTCCAGCCGCGAGCGATACTCGGCCCCGAAGCGAACGGGCGGGCTGATCTGGTCGAGCATGTTAGCGAGCGCACTGCCATCGAGATCCAGCAATTTGCAGCCGCGCGCGGCAATCGCTTCGGCCCAGGCTTCGGCAACATAGGGGGCGTCGGGCAGTCCGAGCCAGGCCTGGCTGCGCCGGTAGAACGGCTCGAGATCGTCCTTGCCGAAGGGCCAGCCGCTATGGGGCACCCACGGCCTCTCCTGGAAATCCAGCTCGTCGAGCGGGTGGCACCAGCCGCCCCAGCAATTGGTGCTGCCGCCCAGGAAGCGGCTGCGCGATTCCTCCGGCGGATCGTGCGCGAGGCCCAGATTGACGCCGCGATAGAGCTGCTGCGTCAGCGGATCGGACTGGAGCCCGCCGCCTTCGAGCAGAACGACGTCCAGAGTGCCGGCGAGTTCGAGAGCCAGCGTTATGCCGGCCGCACCCGCCCCGACGATGCAGACATCCGCCGGGATGTTGGCATTCTGGTCAATCTGTCTCGCGTCGATGATCACGCATCAACTCCGAGTGCTTGAGTGAAGGATTTGCCCCTGAGTAAGTTTTGTTAACCTAGAATCGGCACGAAAAGAAGCCGCCTTTTCGGGCGGGTCCGAAGTAATTGTCCGGAATCGAAACGCCGGATTCTATCGATGGCCGACGGGCTGGAAGTGCCGTGCGTCAGGCTTCCAGTTCGATGTCCCAATAGAGCCAGTCGCGCCAGGTCTCGTGCAAGTAATTGGGCGGAAAGCTCTTTCCCTGCTGCTGCAATTGCCAGCTGGTCGGGCGGATCGGCGGGACGAGCGGCAGCATGCGCGCCTGGTCCGGCGTGCGCCCGCCTTTCTTCATGTTGCACGGCGCGCAGGCCGTCAGAATATTTTCCCAGGTCGTCTTTCCGCCCAGCCGGCGCGGAATGACATGGTCGAAAGTCAGGCTGCTGGGGCTACCGCAATATTGGCAGGAGAAGCGGTCGCGCAGAAACAGGTTGAAGCGGGTGAATGCCGGGAACTCGCTGGGCTTCACATATTGCCGCAGCGCGATAACCGAAGGGATCCGCATGTCGAGCGAAGGCGAATGCACTTTCCGGTCATAACTTGCCACGATGTCCACGCGTTCCAGGAACACCGCCTTGATTGCGGTCTGCCATGGCCAAAGGCTGAGCGGGTAATAGGAAAGCGGGGTGTAGTCGGCATTGAGCACCAATGCGGGGCAGCTCTCAAGCCTGCGTGTGGGATCGTCTTCCGCCTTGCGGAATTGCGCTGCCCGTTCGATCAGTTCGGCTTTGAACACGTTCCTGTGTCCTCCCTGAT
>JAUHYZ010000016.1 GCA_030426245.1 Alphaproteobacteria bacterium
TTGCCGTCGACATGAAGGTCCACGGTGGCACTGACGTCGCCCTTGATGGTGACATCGGAACCGATGACGGAAAATGTGGAATTGTTGCCTGACATCACGGTTGTCCTGTCTTGCTGTTTATCGGCTGGTGGCCGCGGCGGTTGCATTGGCGGTTGCACGGGCTTCTTCGAGAACATGAGGAGCTGACTCCAGGAAGGGGCGCGGATTGACCGCGCGGTCATTGATACGCACCTCGAAATGAAGGTGCGGTCCGGTCGATCGGCCGGTACTGCCGATGGCGCCGATCACGTCACCGGCTGCGACCTTTTGCCCCACTTTCGCGCGATAGCCCGACATGTGAGCATAGCGCGTCATCAGGCCATTGCCATGCCTGATTTCGACCACTTTACCGTATCCGGACTTCCGCCCGACGAAAGAAACGGTCCCCTTGGCGGCGGCATGGATGGGTGCCCCTGTCCGGCCGCGGAAGTCCAGGCCCGAATGCATGGCCGCGCGGCCCGTGAAGGGATCGCGCCGCAAGCCGAAGCCGGAGGAAATGCCGCTCAGATCGGCAGGCAGCACCTGCGGAATGCCGTCCAGGCTGCGCTGCAGGGCTTCCATCCGCGCGAGGCTGAGCCCCAGGCGTTCGAAACGCGGATCGAGCGAGCCGTCGCGGCCGGTGCTGATCACTTCCAGTGGACCACCCTGTGCGCGCCGGGCCGAGGCCAGCATCCGTTCGGGATCCAGGCCCAGCTTGCGGATCGCCGCTTCTGCGCGGGAAGAGCGCTGATCCGCAAAGCGGGTCAGCCGTTCGACATAGGCTAGCTGACGCGCTTCGATTTCCGCGAGCGCGCCGGCTTCCGGGATCGCGGCGCTGACTTTGGCGACGGTCTTCGCCGCTTCGCTTGACGAATCCGAAACGGTATCGTCCGCAGAAGCTGCCTTTTGCGGCAGGTTGAGCGTGTCGGTGAGTTCCTCGATCACGTTCTGGCGCAGTTTGAGCTCGTCGGCCACGGCATCCAGATCGTTGCGATAGGCCGCGACTCTGCTTTCCGCCGATTCGACCTTGGTTTCACGCTCCAGCAGGGCCAGGCGGTCGCGCTGGGCGATATACTGGCTCACCGCGGCTGACGTCATGGTGCCGGCCCATGCGAGCAGCGCCGCACCGACGACGCCTGCACCAACCATTTGAATTTTAGAAGAAACTTTGATGAATCGAACTTGGCCTTGTGACCGCATGAAAAATTCGCGGTCGGGGAACCACTCCGATAGCCGCTGGCGCAGCTTGACCCCATCCAACTTTCGCAAAATCACGACCCCGTATGTCTTCAATCCCGAGGGGTGGCTTACAGGTGAAGTCCCTAAGGTCTATCCACGGGGGAGGTGCGAACGGGCGAGGCGGTGCAACGACGCGATGAATCGTTCCGCCGCGCCGTGAATTGAGGAAAATACCTGGAAACCGCCAATTCACCATTTCGGACAACCGCAATTTAACCGCCGCAATGGCCGCGATTCGACAGGTTTGCCTGTTCCCGGCGCGGGACGACGCAAATCGGTGACAGAATGGGAGGGCGGTGATATGCGGCCCCTCCATGGCTACTTTGCGCGATGATGTCGAGAATACGGTTGAGCTGGTTGGCCGCCTTGCGCGTGCCGGCCGCAATGCGCAGCGCATTCTTGCAAAGTTGAGCGATGCGGAAAAATCGGCGGCGTTGCATCTTGCAGCCAAGGCGCTGCGCGACAGCGCAGATGAGGTGCTGGCCGCCAATGCAAGGGACGTTGCGGCCGGTGAAGCGAATGGTTTGAGTGCGGCGCTGATCGATCGCCTGCGGCTCGATCCTGGCAGGCTGGAGGGTATCGCTTCGGCTGTGGATGCTGTCGCAGATCTGCCCGATCCGGTCGGCCAGGTGATCGACCGGGCTACGCCTGCCAACGGTTTGGAGCTGTCGCGCGTGCGGATCCCGATCGGCCTGATCGGCATCATCTATGAAAGCCGGCCCAATGTGACGGCCGATGCCGCTTCGCTGTGCATCCGCGCCGGCAACGCGGTGCTCCTGCGCGGAGGCAGCGAAGCGGTCCATTCCAACCGCGCAATCCTTGCCGCCCTGACGAAAGGGCTGGTGCAAGGCGGTATCCCGGCTGATGCCGTGCAGCTGATGCCGACGCAGGACCGCTCTGCCGTTGGCGCGATGCTGCGTGCGGCAGGGCTGATCGACATGGTTGTGCCGCGCGGCGGCAAGAGCCTGGTCGAACGCGTTCAGGCGGAGGCGCGCGTTCCCGTGCTCGCGCATCTCGATGGGATTTGCCACACCTACATCCATTCGGCCGCCGATCCGGATATGGCGCGCGAAATAGCGCTCAACGCCAAGATGCGCCGCACAGGCATTTGCGGTGCGATGGAAACGCTGCTGATCGATGCGGATTTTCCCGCAGGCGGGGCAGTTGTCGGCGCTCTGATCGATGCGGGCTGCGAACTGCGCGGCGACGCACGGGCGCGCACCCTCGATCCGCGTATCGGTATGGCCGGCGCCAATGATTGGGACACCGAATATCTCGATGCAGTCCTGTCGGTGGCGGTTGTCGACGGGCTTGACGCGGCTCTCGATCACATCGCGCTGCATTCTTCCGGTCATACGGATGCCATCGTCACCGCCGACGATGCCGCCGCGGAACGGTTTCTGGCCGAAGTCGACAGTGCGATCGTGATGCACAATGCGTCCACGCAATTCGCCGATGGCGGCGAATTCGGCCTTGGCGCCGAAATCGGGATCGCCACCGGGCGCCTGCATGCGCGCGGCCCGGTCGCGCTTGAAGGCCTGACGACTTACAAGTGGCAGGCGCGAGGCAAGGGCCAGACGCGCCCCTGACCAGGAATTTACCGGCTGTGCATCGGCCGGAATACTTGACGTGTGAAGGGTTTCCCCCGCATCAATTCGCAAACGAAAAGCGAGAGGATCAGTTCATGCGTTACAACCGGCTCGGCAATACAGGCCTTATCGTTTCCGAACTATGCTTGGGCGCAATGACCTTTGGGGAGACCGCGGGCAGATTTTCCCATGTGGCGGGGCTCGATCAGAAAAGCGCGACGGCGCTGGTACGGCAGGCTTTCGATGCAGGCGTGAACTTCATCGATACGGCCAATACCTATAGCGAAGGCAAGTCCGAGATGGCGACGGGCGAGGCCATCAAGTCGCTGGGCATTGCGCGCCAGGACATCATCGTTGCGACCAAGGGCTATGCCCGCATGGGGGAAGGACCTAACCGCGCCGGCAATTCGCGTAAACATCTGCTGGAAGAGATCGATGCCAGCCTGGACCGGCTGCAAATGGACTATGTCGATCTCTACCAGGTTCACGGCTGGGATACCCAGACGCCGATCGAAGAGACGCTGCGCACGCTCGACGATATCGTGCGCACAGGCCGCGCGCGCTATATCGGCGTTTCCAACTGGGCGGCCTGGCATGTCGCCAAGGGGCTGGGCCTTGCGGCAGCAAAGGGCTGGGAACGGATTGCCAGCATCCAGTCATTCTATTCCCTGGCCGGCCGCGATCTGGAACGCGAGATCGTGCCGATGATGGAAAGCGAAGGCGTGGGGCTGATGGTCTGGAGCCCGCTGGCCGGTGGACTGCTTTCGGGAAAATACGAAAGAGAGGGCTCAGGGATAAAGGGCGAAGGCCGGATAGCTTCTGGCGGAGTGCGGGATTCGCTCGATCTCGACAAAACCTTCGATATTATCGATGCCATGCGCCCCATTGCCGAAAGCCGAGGTGTCGCGATTGCCAGTATCGCGCTTGCCTGGCTGCTCCACAGGCCCTTTGTGAGTTCGGTCATTCTCGGCGCCAAGCGTCCGGAACAGCTTGCGGAAAACCTGGCTGCGTCCGAAATCGAGCTGACGGCAGCGGAGATTGCGCAGCTTAATGAAGTGAGCGAGCTGTCGCCTGAGTATCCGGGCTGGATGTTCCCCGGCCAATGGGAACGCCGCGGCGGCGCTTCCCCCCGCAGGGAGGTGCAGTGAAGACCAGCGTAAGAGACAGCGGCACGCTTACCGGTCTGCTCGGGGGCAGTTTCAATCCTGCCCATGGCGGGCATCGCCGCATCTCCATCTTTGCCCAGGGCGCGCTGGGCCTTGACGAAGTGTGGTGGCTGGTTTCGCCCGGAAACCCGCTCAAGCCGGATGAAGGCATGGCGCCACTTTCGGCGCGCGTGAAATCCGCCCAGGCCGCTGCACGGCGGGCGTCGATCCGGGTTTCCGCCATCGAACGGCAATTGGGCACGCGTTTCACGATCGATACGCTGCGTGCGCTCAAGCGGCGCTTCCCCAAACGGCGCTTCGTCTGGCTGATGGGCGCCGACAATCTCGCGCAATTCCACCGATGGAAAAGCTGGCGTTCAATAGCCCGCGAAATGCCGATTGCGGTCATCGCGCGTCCGGGCTATGATAGAAGCGCCCTCGCGAGCCCCGCGATGGCCTGGCTCAGCCGCTTCCGGGTGCCTGCCGCCAGTTTACGAAACCGGGGTGAATGGAGCGCACCTGCGCTGTTTGAATTGCGTTTCGATCCTGATCCGCGCTCGGCAACATCTTTACGCCGCGCCGATCCTGAATGGGCCCGCCAATTTTCGGGCGGGCCGCCACGGGATGATGTGACGCATTGCCTCATTCATGACCAGGAAAAGGGGATGCGCGCATGAGGCGCATGCCTCTTTCGCATCCTTTCCCTCGAAAATGGAGTTGTATGTACTGCGATGAATCATGCGCAGACTTCGCCGGTTTCCGCCGGCATGCCCAAAGGACGTCCGATCTCTGATCAGGCCGCCACTTCCGACAACGACAAGCTGCATGCGCTTGTCCTCCGCTCGCTGGAGGACGATCAGGCGCAGGACGTCGTTTCGATCGAACTCGATGGCAAATCCAGCATTGCCGATCACATGGTGATCGCATCGGGCCGTTCGACACGGCAAGTGGCTGCAATTGCGCAGAAGCTTGCGGAGCGGATCAAACAGGAAGGCTTCGGAACTGCCCGTATCGAAGGATTGCCAGCAGCCGATTGGGTGCTGATCGATGCAGGCGACGTTGTCGTGCACCTGTTCCGCCCGGAAGTGCGAAGCTTCTACAATCTTGAGCGGATGTGGGCGTTTGGCGACGCTCCGCCTGTCGCGGCGGGTCAGGCGTAAGGCCGGCATAGGCCGGTTTCGGCTTGCGCTAAGCCGGCGGCGGCACCAGTGGACAGGGCTCCTCCTTAGATATGAGGAGCCTAGGCCGCTGGAAATGGACACATGAAACTGCATCTCATCGCCAGGGGTAAGATCGGCCGTTCGCCCGAAGCGGAACTCGTCGCCCGCTATGAAAAGCGCATTACCTGGCCTTTCAAATTGACGGAACTTCCAGAAAGTGGCGGAAAGGTCTCCGATCCGCTGACGCCGCACCGCACCGTCCTGCTGGACGAACGAGGCGAACAGCTTTCCTCCGAAGAATTGGCGGCTTTGCTTGGCCGCTGGCGCGACGATGGAATTCGCGAAACGCGTTTTGTGATCGGCGCAGCGGATGGCCATGCCGACGATGAGCGCGACCAGGCCGATCTGCTATTGGCGTTCGGTGCGGCGACCTGGCCTCATCTCCTGGCGAGGGCCATGGTGATGGAGCAGCTTTTCCGCGCCACCTCGATCCTTGCGGGCCATCCCTATCATCGGGCAGGTTGACGTCATGACGACATGTCTACGCCCGTTTCTCTCGATTTTCTGCCTGGCAGCCTTGCTGACCGGAAGCGCTGCGGCCCAGAATTCTGCGGGCTTTTCCAGTGTCACCGACGCACGGAGGGAGATGGAGAGCGCCTTGCAGGAAAAGCTGGCCGCCGAAACGCGGGCGAACCGGCTTGAGGAGGCAGCTGCAAAGGCAAGCGAAGCGGCGGAAAAGACGGCGCGACAGGCCACGGCGCTGGCTGCCCGCATTCAGGAGACGGAGGCTGGCATCGGCGCGGCCCAGGCGCGCCTTTCCATCGCCCGGCAGCAATATCAGACCCTCGCCTCGCAGCTCGCGGAGAAACGCCAGCCAGTCTTGCGGCTGACCGCGGCCCTTCAGCGTTTTTCGCGCAGGCCTCTGGCCCTGTCGGCCATGCGGCCCGGATCGGTGAAGGAAGCGGTTTATCTGAGCGCCATGCTCTCCTCCACGGTGCCGGAAGTGCGCCGCCGGACCGCTGCGCTCAGAAGCGAGGTGGAACGGGGCAAGGCGCTCCGTGAGGAGGCTGAGAACGCCTTGTCAGGGCTGCAGGCGCAGGAACAGAGGCTGGAGCAGCAGCATGCCCAGCTTGCGGCCCTGGAAACGCGCCAGCGGCTGGCTTCGCGCCGGGTCAGCGGGGAAGCCAATCGCGAGGCCGAGCGCGCCCTCTCTCTTGCGGAAGAAGCACGCGATCTCAATGCGCTGGTGGTGCGTATCAACGATGCGGGCACTTTGCGCGCGCAGCTTGCCCGTTTGCCGGGGCCGCTCATCCGGCCGCCGCGCCCTTCCGAATCCGAAGTTCTCGTCGATTCCCAGAATGCGGCAGAAGGCCAAAGCCGCCCGCCTTCAGCCTATCAATTGCCGGTCGCCGGCAGGACGATCATGGGCTTCGGGGCGCGGACGGAAGGGGGTACAGTTTCGCAGGGCCTCACTCTCCAGCCGCGCGAAGGCGCATTGGTCGTCGCGCCTGCAGCCGGGCGGGTGGCTTTCGCCGGGCCCTATCGCGGATATGGCCGGATCGTCATTCTCGAGCATGAAGGCGGCTGGACCAGCCTGGTGACGGGCATGGCGCGGGTCGATGTCGGGGTGGGCGAACAGCTGCTGAGCGGGGCACCGCTGGGCATCGCGGCTCCGCGCGATCCTGCCATCACGCTGGAGGTCCGGCGTGACGGAGAGCCTGTCAATCCGCTGGATGTGGTCGGTTGAGGCTGTTTGCATCCCGTTCTTGCAGGAACAACGCCGCCGTTCCGGCAATTGTTTGCGATCGAGCCATAAGCTGGCGTTAAGCTGCTGCGCGCGATACAAGGGCGGTAATTCGCGAATAAGGCCCTGTAGATGAAGTTTGCACCTCTCCTCAAATCCGCGGCTCTCGTCACAGCCGTTGCGCTGTTGCCGGCCACCACTGCCGGCCTGGCGCAGGTGGAAGGCCGCGCTGGGCCGCAATTCGGCAAGGTTTTCGCGACGTATCAGCGGATCAAGGCCAGCTATGTCGAGGAAGTCGATGACGAGGTGCTTATCAAGGGAGCCCTTGACGGCATGCTCGCCGCGCTGGACCCGCATTCGACCTATCTCGACGGAGAAGCGTTGGAGCGGCTCGAAACGCTTATTGACGGGAATTACGAAGGACTGGGCATTTCCGTCACGATGGAAGACGGCGCCGTCAAAGTCATCTCGCCGATGCGCGGAAGCCCTGCCGAAAAGGCGGGGGTCAAGGCTGGCGATTACATCACGCATCTCGATGGCGAGCTGATTTACGGGCTCTCGCTGGACGAAGCGGTGGCGCAAATGCGCGGGCCTTCCGGCACGCCTCTGCGTCTCTCGATCTTCCGTCCCGGGCGCGAGGAACCGCTGGATGTCACAGTGACGCGCGGCGTGATCGAGCTTGAGCCCGTGACTTACGAGCTGCAGCCCGGCGCGATCGGCGTCATCACGGTGAACGAATTCTCGCGCGATGTCGGGCGCGATGTGCTCGGGGCGATGAAGGCCATGCGCGAAGAGGCGTCAGGCCGGTTGAGCGGGCTGGTTCTCGATCTGCGCTCGAATCCGGGCGGATCGCTGGATGAAGCCGTGGCGCTTTCGGATCTTTTCCTCTCCAAGGGATCGATCGTTTCCCAGCGCGGCCGTATCCAGGCGGAGAACATCGTCTACAAGGCCGAAACGGTGTATCGGGGCGACGCGGCGCAAGGTATCCCGCTGATCGTTCTTATCGATGCCGGTTCGGCTTCGGCTTCGGAAATCGTCGCCGGCGCATTGCAGGACCAGCATCGCGCGCTCGTCATGGGGCAGCGTAGCTTCGGCAAGGGCAGCGTGCAGACCTTAATGCCCCTGACCCGCGACAGCGCGCTCAAATTGACCACTGCGCGCTATTATACGCCCTCGGGCCGCTCCGTGCAGGAAGGCGGTATCGACCCGGATATCCGTGTGCCGCAATTGTCCGATCCCGATGCCGCCAAGCGTTCGAAGCTGTCGCTGCGCGAATCCGATCTTCGCCGTCACCTGATCAACGAGGTCGGGCTCGACGATAAGGAATTGGAGACGGACAAGCAGGACGATCCGCGTTTCCAGCTCACGGCGGAAGAGCTGGAGGAGCAGGGCATCGACGATTTCCAGCTTCATTATGCGCTGGAAACCTTGCGCCGCGCCCATGGTACTGCCGTTGCCAGCAAATAGCCCGGCCTTGAAGATGGACAGTGCCAAACAGCCTTCAGCGGCGCTATGGCTGGCCTTGATTGCGCCGGCGGTGCTGCTGGGCGGGGCATATGTCTCCCAATATGTCTTCGGCCTCTATCCGTGCGAGATGTGCATGTGGCAGCGCTATCCCCATTTCGCGGCGCTCGCCTTTGCTTTCATTGCGCTGGTCACCGGACGCAGACGCCGCATGTGGATTGCACTGGCCGCTCTCGCGATCCTCATTTCCGGCCTGATCGGGGCCTATCATGCCGGCGTTGAGTATGGATGGTGGGAAGGCATAACGACCTGCTCCACGCTCGATCTGGGCGATGGCGACCCGCTCGAGGCGATCATGAACGCACCGCTGGTTCGCTGCGACGTTGCGCCCTGGACATTGATGGGCATATCGCTCGCCGGATTCAATTTCCTGATTTCAACCGGTGTAGCAGCGGCGATTTGGGCGTTGTTGCGCAGAAAGGACACGTGATGAGCGGTTCAGGCAGGCACACTGCAAGGCCGGATACCGAGCGGATGATTCGGGTCGACCAGGCAGGCGAATATGGCGCAACGCGGATCTATGCCGGCCAGCTTGCAGTCCTGGGTGAGCGGGGGCCGCATGCCACGGAAATCCGCAGCATGGCTGCGCAGGAAGACGAACACCTTGCCCGCTTCGATCAGTTGATTGCCGAACGCGGCGTGAGGCCCACCGCGCTGCAGCCCGTCTGGTCCGTGGCAGGCTATGCGCTGGGCGCTGCGACTGCTCTGATCGGGCCGGAGGCCGCAATGGCCTGCACTGCAGCCGTCGAAGAAGAGATCGATCGGCACTATTCCCGTCAACTCGATGAGCTGGAAAGTTCCGGCGACGATCCGCAGCTTGCCGGCATGATCGACAAGTTCCGCGAAGAAGAGCGCGAACATCGCGATACCGCGCTGGCTGCCGGGGCGGAACAGGCGCCGGCCTATCCCCTGCTGTCCGGGGCGATACGCATGGGATGCCGGCTCGCCATCCGCCTTTCCGAACGCGTCTGACGGGCATTTGATTGAGAATCGCACCTAATTTGCTTCAGACCATGTTCAGCGCTGCAATTGCTCTATAGGGAGCGCCGAAGAGACATTTGCGGCCGATTGCGCCGCTTTGGAGAGAAGACGATGAAACGCCTGACCCTCGCTGCTGCTGCCATTCTGTTTGCAGGCGCCACGCTTGCATTTGCGCAGGATGATGCCGCCGAGATTGTCGGCGATGCCGGGGATGAAAAGGTCAACCAGGTGATCGTCTATGGGGACGATCCCTGCCCTCCTTCGACGGACGACGAAATTACGGTCTGTGCGCGCAAGGAAGAAAGCGAACGCTATCGAATCCCGGAGATTCTGCGCGAAAGCAGCGATCCCGCCAACGAATCCTGGACCCAGCGTGTTGAGTCTTACGAAACTGTTGGCGAATTCGGCACAATGTCCTGCTCGCCATCGGGCAGCGGCGGCTGGACCGGCTGCACTCAAAAGCTGATCGACGCCGCCTATGCGGAAAAGGAAGGCAGCTCCGATATCCGTTTCAGCGAATTGATTCAGCAGGAACGCGAAAAGCGGCTTTCGACTATCGATGAAGAAGCTGCCGCCGAGCAGGAACGGGTCGAAATGCTGGAAAAGGAATATGAGGCGCGCCTCGCCGCAGAACGCGAAGCCGCGCTGCCCGATGAAACGCCTTCTGCACCGGCATCGGACGAAGAAGCTGCTGCCGATTCCGAAGACTGATCTGCCGATAGGCCCGCAGGGTTTATTCGTTTAGCCGGACCTGCAAGAGGAAGGGCCCATGCCTGGCGCAAAGCGGCGGATCCTCACCATTTTCGGGACTCGCCCGGAAGCGATCAAGCTTTTCCCTCTGATTCGCAAATTGGCTGCGGATTCGCGTTTCAATTCGCGTATTTGCGTGACAGGCCAGCATCGCGGCCTGCTGGATCAGGTGCTGGCGGTTACAGGCCTTGTACCGGATCACGATCTGGATCTGATGCGCCCCGATCACTCGCTCGGCGAACTGACGGCCGCGCTGGTCAGCGGCATCGGCGAGATTCTCGACACGGAGAATCCCGATTGCGTGGTGGTGCAGGGCGATACGGCCACAGCAATGTGTTCCGCTCTGTCGGCCTATTACCGCAAGATACCGGTTGCGCATGTGGAAGCCGGCCTAAGAAGCGGCAATATCCATCACCCCTGGCCCGAAGAAGTAAATCGCAAGGTTATTGCCGCGATCGCGGCACTGCATTTTGCGCCGACGGCCACTGCCGCAGAAGCGCTCAGACAGGAGAATGTCGATCCTGACTCGATCCATGTCACCGGCAATACGGTGATCGATGCGCTTCATGCGGTAAGAGGCCGCATCGCGCAGGATCCTGCGCTTGTCGACGGCCTGGCGGACCTCGAACGGCGTTTTGCGGGCAAGCGGATTGTCGGGGTTACCTGCCATCGTCGAGAGAATTTCGGAGACGGAATTTTGGGAATTGCCCATGCGGTCCGCATGCTTGCGCAGCGGCCGGATGTGGCCGTGATCTTCCCCATCCATCTCAACCCCAATGTGCGAAAGGTAATGGAAGCAGAGTTGGGCGGATTGGAGAATGTCGCCCTGATCGAGCCGCTCGACTACCCGAACTTCGTACATCTCCTCGACATTGCGGACTTCGTCCTCACTGACAGTGGGGGAGTGCAGGAAGAGGGCCCGGCTTTCGGCAAGCCCGTACTGGTCATGCGTGAAACGACAGAACGGCCCGAAGGTGTGGAAGCTGGCACGGCCAGGCTTGTCGGGACCGACACGACCAGAATTCTGGAGGAAGCCTGTCGACTGCTGGACGATAGCCAAGCCTATGCCGCCATGGCACGGGCACACAATCCCTATGGCGATGGCGAGAGTGCTGGGCGGATCGTGGAACTCTTGGCAGGGCTGAACTACCCCGCGCCCGGATAGCGGTCCACTTCGGGCAGAGCGCCAAGCTCTCTCACCCAGGGCAGCCTCTCGGCACACTGGATTTGCAGCGTAGGCGGATTGTCTTCCGGATTGTCGAGTGTTGCGGACTGGATGTCGACGAGGCCGGGCAATGTATTCTCGTTGCGGAAGAACAATCCGGTCCCGCATTTCGGATAAAACTGCCGGAAAGAGTCGTTCTTCCCCTTATAGGTCGAAAGATCGCCGGATTCGACGTCCAGACATTCCTGCTTGAATGCCATCCATGCCACAGCCGGTGCGCCGGACGAGGCGCGGCAATCAGCGCAATGGCATAGTGCGCTATATTCCGGTTCGTTGCCGACCTTGTAACGAACGCTGCCGCATTGGCATCCACCGTTTCGCATGCTTTGTCTCCCTGCCGAACAGGTGAGAACATACAGCGAACACATGGGGCCGCAACCCCTGTTTTCTGGAATTCCGGGCAGGCGCTTACACTAGGGAAATATCGGGCGCATCCACCTGCTTCATGCCCACGACGTTGTAGCCCGCATCCACATGGTGAATCTCGCCCGTAACGCCGGATGCAAGGTCGGAAAAAAGATACAGGCCTGCGCCGCCAACATCTTCGATCGTGACATTGCGGCGCAGCGGCGAATTCAGTTCGTTCCACTTCAGAATATAGCGGAAATCGCCGATGCCGCTGGCTGCCAGCGTTTTGATCGGCCCTGCCGAAATGGCGTTCACGCGAATGCCGTCCGCACCCAGATCGTTCGCGAGATAGGCCACGCTGGTTTCCAGCGCAGCTTTTGCAACGCCCATCACATTATAGTGCGGAACCACCTTTTCCGCGCCGTAATAGGTCAGCGTAACGATGGAGCCGCCTTGGGGCATCATTGCGGCGGCGCGCTGCGTTGCAGCGACGAAGGAATAGGCCGAAATATTCATCGTCGTGAGGAAATTATCGAGGCTCGTATCCACGAACTTGCCGCGCAATTCGCTCTTGTCCGAGTATCCGATGGCATGCAGCATGAAGTCGATGGTTTCCCAGCGGGATTTCAACGTCTCGAATGCAGTATCGAGCGCGTCCATATTCGACACGTCGCAATCGATCAGGAAGTTCGAACCCAGACTTTCGGCAAGCGGCCTGACGCGCCTTTCCAATGCTTCGCCCTGATAGGAAAAGGCCAACTCGGCACCTTGTTCGGCAAGCTTCTTGGCGATCCCCCAGGCCAGCGACTTGTCATTGGCCAGCCCCATGATCAGTCCCCGCTTCCCTTCCATCAGACCACTCATTGCGCTGCTTCCTCCTCGCTGTTCGCCACATTGCCTCGTGTGCCTTCCTCTTCCGGCGTCCTAGCCAGCGCGGCATTGAGTTCGGCCCCTGCCACTATTCCTAAGCCTATGAGCCAGAAAAAGAAAAGCGTGATCATGATCCCGGCAAGGCTGCCATAGGTCAGGCTGTACGAGAACATCGCGCTGAGCAGCGGCGGGAACAGCGCCGTTATCAAAACCCACCAGATTGCGACGAGCAATGCGCCCGGCCATTTGGGATAGCGCTTGGCGCGGTAGGCGGCAGGGGTGAGCGAAAGAAACAGCAGGTAGATGGAAAAGTAGATCGCCGCACCCGGTACAATCCGGGAAAATGTCAAACTGTTGAGCACAGTTACCAAGCCGGGGAACCAGGTTCCAATCACTTCTTCTGCGGCCCCGATGATGACCTGCGCAACCAGCGATAGCAGCAGAAGCAGCACCGAACCCACGATTATCCCGGTCGAGGTGAGGCGATGAAACCAGAAGCCCTTGGTGTGCTTGGTTCCGTAGGCTCTGCGAAGAATGTCGCGGATCGTTTCGACCAGGCTGCCCACTGTCCATAGGGCAACCGCCGCACCGGCCCAGAGCAGCCAGCCGCTGCGGGCATCGATCACGTCCCGCGCGGCAGGCCCGAGAACACGGCTTACGCTTGGCGGAAGGGCCCTTAGAACCGCGTCGATCGCTATTGCGCGGTCTGCTTCTTCACCCAGTGCAGAAAAAACGGCTGCCCCGAAAATGAAGAAGGGGAAAACGGCAAACAGCGTGATGTAGGCAAGGTTTCCGGCATGAATGAAGCCATCGTGCCAGGTGCCCAATGCCGCGCGCTTGGCGACGTCGAAACAATGGGCCAGTCCCTTTGACTTCTCTCGCTCGGTTGCCTGCGGCTCGCCCTGATGCAGAAGCGCATGGCGCCGTCTGCCTTCCGGTGTGAGGTCGGGAACTGGCGGGCCGGCGGCCGGCGGGCTTTCTTTATCGGGCAGAAGCGCCATCAGCCAGCAAACTTGGCGCGAAGGTCGCGCGTATCGCGCCATCCTTCCAGGCGCTTGGCAAGGTCGCTGTCGCCGGGCGGCAAATCGATTTCCAGGGTCACCAGCTGGTCACCCCTATCGCCCCCCTTCTTGGCGAACCCCCTGCCTTTTAGGCGCAGCACCTTGCCCGATCCGCTGCCGGGCGCGACTGTCAGCATTACTGCCCCGTCAACGGTGGGCACCTTTACCTTCGCTCCATTCACGGCCTCGTCCAGCGTGATCGGAAGATCGATCCGCACATCGCTGCCGTCCCGCCGGAAAAAGGCGTGATTCTCGATCTCGATGGTAACCAATGCGTCCCCAGCTCCGCCTGGCCCTTGCTCTCCTTTGCCCTTGAGGCGCATCTGCGTGCCGTTTTCGACTCCGGCTGGCAGCTTCAGGTCGATTGTCTTCCCATCGGCCAGCGTAATGCGCTGATCCTTGCCCGCCGCGGCATCGACGAAGGGGACTTTCAGCCGATACTGAATATTGGCGCCCTTGGCGGGCGGGCGCCTTGCGCCTCCGAACCCGGCGGATCGGCCGTTGCCGAAGGGCGATCTGGCGCTTCGGCCTCCAAACAGTCCTTCGAATATATCGCCCAGGTCCGCATTATCGCCGCCGAAGCCCTGGAAATCTTCCGTGCGGTAGCTGCGTTGGCCCCCGCCGCCGCGGAACCCGCCGCCGCCGCCGAAGGGATGGGTGGGATTGCCGTCCGCATCGATCTCGCCCCGGTCGAACTGCGCCCTCTTATCCTTGTCCGATAACAGGTCATAAGCCTTGGTTACGTCGGAAAAGCGCTCAGCGGCTTGGGGATTATCCTTGTTGCGATCGGGATGAAGTTCCTTGGCGAGCTTGCGATAGGCGGACTTGATCTCCTTCTCGCTCGCGCCGCGCGCAACGCCCAATGTTGCATAAGGATTGCTCATGGCAAGTTAGCTAGGGAGGACAGTGGCTTCGCGCAAGCTTCAGCGCACGCTATGGGTCTTTCCCAAGGCTCTTTGGGCGACTAGGGCAGCCATAATCGATGCAGGGCCCCACGCGTTCTTCGTTTGCGGGAGGCTGCATTTGGAGCAAGGGCCTATTTCTTCATGGGTTGCCACTATCTGTCATTCGATTTCGGGAAGATGTGATGGACGCTGAACAAAACGCTATTCCCCAGACGGATCCCTTCGAGCTCTTTGCGGCCTGGTTTGCGGAGGCTCAGAGCAGCGAGCCGAACGATTCCAATGCAATGGCGCTGGCCACTGCCAATGCGGACGGCGCTCCTTCGGTGCGCATGGTGCTGCTCAAGGGATACGGCCAGGATCTCGGAGATTCGGGCGGGTTCGTCTTTTATACCAATGCGCAGAGCCGCAAAGGCGAGGAGATCATTGCCAATCCGCAGGCTGCGCTGCTGTTCCACTGGAAATCCCTGCGCCGGCAAGTGCGCATCGAAGGCCCGCTGAGCGAGGTATCGTCCGCCATGGCTGACGATTACTTCCAAAGCCGCCCCCGGGTGTCGCAGCTTGGTTCGGCTGCATCGGATCAATCGCGTCCGCTTGACGAGCGTGCGACATATCTTGCCCGGGTGGACGAGCTTTCGCGCCATTATGAAGGGGATGACATTCCGCGTCCCCCGCATTGGACGGGCTTCCTGCTCACGCCGCGCGCAATCGAATTCTGGATCGATCGGCCCAATCGCCTGCATGAGCGGCGGCGCTTCACTCGTACTGTAAAGGGCGGCTGGGAAAGCGCCTTGCTGTATCCATGACGACGGCAGAGCAAGACAGAGCGCAACTGACCCGGAGCGCGGCCCTCGCTTCGATCTTGGTGGCGTTGCTGCTTGCGGTACTCAAATTATGGGCGACCTGGCGAACCGGCTCGACAGCAATGCTGGGCAGCCTTGCCGATACCGCGCTGGATCTCATTGCCAGCATTGCGACTCTTGCCGGAGTGTGGATTGCGGCAATGCCGGCCGACCGGGATCATCGCTTCGGTCATGGCAAGGCGGAAGCGCTCGCCGCCATGTTCCAGATCCTGCTGATCGCGCTTTCGGCATTCGGCATTGCCATCCGCGCCGTCGGTCAATGGATCGCCGGCGCCCGAACGGAAGCGGCTGAGGAAGGGATCGCCGTTTCGCTTATCGCCATTGCGGCGACTTTCGGGCTGCTGGCCTGGCAGCGCTTTGTCATCCGCCGCACGCAAAGCGTCGCGATTGCGACCGATCACCTTCACTACAAGTCCGATTTGCTGCTCAACCTTGCAGTCATTGCCGCGCTTGTATTCGATCACTTTGTTGGACTTGTCGGATCGGATCCATTTTTCGGCCTGGTCATTGCGCTATGGCTTGCCTGGGGTGCCTGGCGTGCTTCATCGGACGTGATCGACGAGATTATGGATCGAGAATGGCCTGAAGAAAGGCGGCAGGAATTTCTCGCCGTCGTAGCCAAACAGCCGGAACTGCGCGGCGTGCACGACCTTCGCACACGAACCAGCGGTTCGCTCGACTTCGTGCAGTTTCACGCGGCCGTCGATCCGGACATGACGGTTTCGGACGCACACCGCGTGATGGACGAAATCGAAGCCAGAATCGAACGGGCCTTTCCCGGCGTAGAAGTGCTGATCCATCCGGATCCTGAAGGGCTGATCGACGAAGAAGGTGTCGCCAGCGAAGAATTGCTCCCGGGCGCCGGATCGGACGAAAGCCAATAAAGACGGACTAATCCGCCGGGAACAGCGCCACGATGTCGGCCAGCGCGTCGTTGAGCCGATCGCGCTGTGCGTCATCGGTATTTCCCAGGCGTACGAGCACCAGGCTCTGGCCAGGCGACACAAGCACATACTGGCCTTGATGGCCCAGCATGGCGATCAGGCCGGAAGGCCCCTGATCCGCGAACAGCACATCGCGGTCGGTACCAGAAGGCCGGTTGAGCCAGATTTGCGCGCCGTAATCGGGCGCACGTGGGCTGGGTGCGGACATGAAGGCAATCCAGCTCCTCGGGACCAGCTGCCCGCCTCTCGCTGCGCCCCGACTGCGCAGAAATTCTCCGAATCGCGCCCAATCGCGCGCCGTCGCGTGAATCATGCTGCCGCCGATCATCGTTCCGGCTGCGTCATATTCGGCAATTGTCGAATGCATGCCCAGCGGGACGAACAGCCGAGCTTTCAGAAAATCGTCCACTGCCGATCGGCGCGCGTCCGGTGCAGTGTCGCCCGTCAATACGCGTGCCGCAATATCCGCAAGGATCACGCTGCTATTGGTGGAATACTCGAACTTTCGGCCAGGCAAAGCTTCCAAAGGTTGGGCCTCCGCCCAGCTCGCCATGTCGTCGCGGCCTTGCAGAAACAGCATGCGCACCGTGTCGGAATCGTAGGCGGGTTCGCCTTCTTCCGTGTGGCGCAGGCCGGAACGCATCTGCAGTAGCTGGCGCAAGGTGATTTCCCCACGCGGATCGCCAGGGCGCTGCCAGTTCGGTATTGGCGGTGTCTCGTCCAGCCGCAATTTGCCGTCTGCCACCAGCATCCCGATCATCACGCCGGTGATCGTCTTTGACATGGACCAGCCGACGAAGCGGGTTTCCTCGCCATAGGGCGCGGCGTAGCGTTCGGCCACGATGTCGCCTTCATGCATCAGGATGAAGGCACGCGTTTCCCCAATTTCCTCACCGCTGAAGAGCGCGTCGATCTTGCGCGCCAGTTCTTTCCTCGGTGCGCCCGGGTTTTCGGTGACTGCTTCCATCGCCCGGGCGCTTGCAGCCAGGTCCACAGTTTGCTCGGGCGCATTGCCGCTGCATGCGCAAAGCCCCAGCGAGAGGGCTGGCAGCAAGCTATGCGAGAAGATAGAGAGGCCTGGCCGCATCATGCCGGCGCATCTCTCGGACAAGTAGGTGGCTATGGCAACCGCAAAGCAACAGAGAAGAAAACGCTCGTCCAGGCGTACCGCCCGTTGGCCGGGAATCCTGCTGCTCGCAGCTCTCCTGGCGGCAGGCCTTGCATGGTATCTGCGAGAAACCTTGATGGACCAGGCCGTTGCAGGGGCTGCGTTCGGGGCCCGTATGGCGTGTTCCTGCCGCTATATCGGGGGCCGCGATCTGAACGATTGCCGAAAGGACTTCGTGCCTGGCATGGCGATGATCCGGCTGAGCGAAGACCGCGATGCGCAAAGCATTACCGCCAGTTTCCCTCTTCTGGCCAGCCAGACGGCTACCTATCGCCAGGGCCCGGGATGTCTGCTTCAGCCGTGGGACCGCTGAAGCGCGGCCTCAACTGCGATTTCAGGCCGCACCAACGGTGTCGGCAATCCATCCTCCGCCAATAACGCGCTCTCCGGCATAGATTACCGCGGCCTGCCCGGGGGCAACGCCATATTCCTCCGAAGAGAAACGGATCGTGGTGCGCGCGCCATCGCCCAGTGGACCGTCCAATGACACGGGAACGGGCTTGGCAAGCGAGCGGACCTTGGCAGTCAGCGGCGGCGCCTGATTGCCAGAGGGCAGCGGGCCGATGCGGTTCGTTTCATCGACATGCGCGGCCGCAACGCCGAGCATGCGCTTGGGCCCGGCCATCACGCGCGCATTTTCGGCATCGAGCGCAATGACGTAGAGTGGTTCGCTTTGGCCGCCAATATCGAGCCCGCGGCGCTGGCCCACAGTGAAATGGATGACGCCGGCATGGTGGCCCAGCACCGCGCCGCTTTCGGCATGCACGATTTCACCGGGCACCACACCTTCAGGCCGCATTGAGCGCACGATCTTCGCATAATCGCCATCCGGTACGAAACAGATGTCCTGGCTGTCGGGCTTCGCGGCAACGCTCAGCTCGGCCTGATCGGCCAGCGCGCGGACATCCTGTTTCGGCAGGCCGCCCAATGGGAAGCGAAGGAAAGCGAGCTGTTCTTCGGTGGTCGCGTACAGGAAATAGCTCTGGTCGCGCGCCGGATCGAGCGCGCGGTGAAGTTCGGGGCCGGCCGGGCCCATGATCCGCCGGACATAATGCCCGGTCGCAAGACAATCGGCGCCGAGCTCTTTGGCCATGGCTAGCAGGTCAGTGAATTTCGGCCCCATATTGCAGCGGATGCAGGGAATGGGTGTACGCCCCGCCAGATAATCGTCGGCAAATCGATCGACCACTTCCTCCCGGAATGCCGTTTCGTGGTCGAAAACATAGTGCGCGATGCCCAACCGGTCGGCGACATTGCGCGCATCGCGAATGTCGTCCCCGGCGCAGCAGGCCCCCTTGCGCCCGGTGGCTGCACCATAATCGTAAAGCTGCAAGGTAATCCCAATTACTTCCGCGCCGGTCGAAGCGGCAAGCGCAGCCACGACTGAAGAATCGACGCCGCCCGACATGGCAACGACGATCCGGCATTCGCGCGGCTCTCGCGGCAGGTCGAACAAGGCGGCCGCATCGAGTGCGGGCATATCGAGATTGTTCGCAAGGGACATGGGCCGGCCCTTACACTGCAGCGCGCCAGACCGCAAAGTGACGGTTTGCAACCCTAACGCATAGTGAATCGCGGCTTTACCGGATGTTGACCAAGCTGCGTCTAATAGAGCCAGCATGTACGAAGGGAATATCCTCAATCTGGGCTCAATTGCGCCGGCACGCGATCCGTTTTCGGGCGCTGAGGGACTGCATGTGCTCAGCTGGGGCGAATTGGTCGCTCGGCTTGGCGCCGCTCGCGATTTCCGCCGGATAATCGTTGGCGATCATATGTATCGGGGAAGCTTCGATTATGCCTCTGCCTGCCACATAGCGGCCTTGGGCGGCGGAAAACCTGGAATTAACCCATTTGCTTTAACCAATCGAAAAACGACGGAAAGCATAAGCTTAACCGTCATGAGCGATACGAATGCCTGCGACCGAGGAAGACAATGATCGAAAACCAGAATATCCGGCCAGCGCAGGTGATCGGTCCGCTTGGCGAACCTCTGACGATCGATGACTTGCCGCCCCCCGACACGAAGCGGTGGGTGGTACGCCGCAAGGCGGAAGTCGTGGCAGCCGTCAATGGCGGCCTGCTTACCATCGATGAAGTACTCGATCGCTATGGGCTGACGCTGGAGGAGTTCGCATCCTGGCAGCGGGCGGTCGACCGTTCGGGAATGCAGGGGCTGCGCGTCACGCGCATTCAGCATTACCGCGATCTCTACGAACGTCAGCTGAAATACTGACCGAACAGATCGTGCGAAACCAAGGGCCGGAATTTCCGGCCCTTTTTCGTTGTGCCAAGCAGTTTTTGTTTTTGCATGCATGCGGCAGCCACATCCTTGTCGGATAGGCGGGTTACCGCCAGAATGCGCTCTGCCGCAAAACGATGGGCACTGATCCGCCGAAAGAGCGTTTTAACAGTGTTGGCGGGCCGCAGCGGCCCTGGGCCGAGAAATTAGAGAGGAGACGAAGCATGGGTTGGATTATTGCGCTGATCGTAGGTGGCGTGGCCGGATGGCTGGCAAGCATGGTGATGAATCGCGATGCGTCGATGGGGATTTTTTGGAATATCGTGGTCGGCTGTGTCGGTTCCATTGTCGGGAACGCCTTGGCTGGGCCGCTTCTGGGCATTCAATCGACCGTCCAGGCCTTCTCGCTCACGGGCTTGATCGTCGCCTTCGTGGGTGCGGTAGTGCTGCTGGCGATCGTCAATCTGATCCAGCGTGGGCGCATGCGCTGAACGACTTTTGAGGCAGCGGACAAGACACAATTCGATTGTGTTTTGCCGCTGCATTCATTTGCGCGTATCTTGAGAAATCTGTTTCGGGTCCGATCTATAGCTTGGCACGCAGGCCTCGGGACTTTGGTCTATCTTCGGCAGAGCGTGCATTGTCACTATGGCGCTGTGCGCCTATGGACTGCGTGAAATGCCGCCGGGCATGCGCCGGCTGGTTTTGTGTAACAACACACCGGTCAGCGGGCCGGCTTGTCGGGGCTTTGTGTCAGAATGAATTACGAGACGACCGTCGACACCGGCCAAGAGCCGTATCTAGACGGCGATGATCCGCTGGGTGATCCCGATGAGGTGCGTGCGAAACAGCGCAAACGGCGCCTGTTGGCGATCGCGGCTGTGGCGCTGCTCGTGCTGATCGTCGTGGCGATGATGGCCAAGGGCGGCGAGGATGCTGAGTTCGCATCAGGGAGCGGCCAGGCGCCTTCAGTCACGGTCAGTTCGCCCGGGACAACCACCGTGCAGCGTGAGATTCAGACGACGGGCACTCTTGCAGCACGGCGTGAAATGCCTGTCGGAGTCGTCGGAGAAGGCGGACGAGTCGTTTCCGTCCCGGTCGAGGCGGGACAGTGGGTCCGCAAGGGCCAGGTTCTTGCTGTCATAGACCGTTCCGTCCAATCCCAGCAGGCTGTCAGCAGTGAGGCGCAAGTCGAAGTGGCGAGGGCCGATGCCAAACTGGCCGAGGCCAATCTGGCGCGCGCTCTGAAGCTTGTCGATCGCGGTTTCATTTCGACTGCGGACGTCGAACGGCTGACTGCCACGCGGGACGCGGCCGTGGCGCGGGTGAAAGTGGCGGAAGCGCAATATCGCGAATTGCTCGCCCGCAATGCCCGGCTGAATATCGTTGCGCCGGAGGCGGGATTGCTGCTCGAACGTAATGTCGAGCCGGGTCAGGTTGTCAGCCCTGGATCGGGAACCTTGTTCAGCATCGCCAAGGGCGGTGAAATGGAAATGCTGGCCGAATTGGGCGAAACAGATCTTGCGGCGATTTCGCCAGGTGTGACCGCTCAAGTCGTGCCGGCCGGTACCGACAAGTCGTTCACGGGCGAGGTTTGGCAGGTTGCGCCCGTTATCTCTGAACAGAATCGGCAGGGCATAGCGCGAATTGCGTTATCCTACGCACCTGACCTGAGGCCGGGCGGATTCGCCACTGCCACAATCGTCAGCGGAACCGTGGTTGCACCGATGCTGCCCGAATCGGCAATTCTTTCGGACGATAACGGCAGTTACGTCTATGTCGTCGGCGAAGACAGCAAGGCCCTCCGCCAGAACGTTGAAACTGGTCTGGTAACCGACGGGGGTATTGCGATCGTCAGTGGCCTAAGCGGTAGCGAACGCGTTGTCATGCGTGCCGGCGGCTTCTTGACCGAGGGTGAAACGATCAATCCGGTCATTGAAGGCGCAGAGCCGCAGCAGCCTGCAGCCGCGCAGGATAGTTGAGCAAGATCGCGCATGAGTCTTCGCAACATCTCTGCCTGGTCGATCCGCAATCCGATCGTCCCCATCATCGCTTTTGCGGGCCTCGTACTGGCCGGCCTGCTCAGCTTTGCGCAGATGGAAGTTCAGAACGATCCGGACATCGAATTCCCGCTGGTGGTGGTGACGATCACCCAGCCTGGCGCTGCACCGACCGAAATCGAAAACCAGATTACGCAGCGCGTCGAGGCTGCAGTCAACACCGTCAATGGCGTGCGGACGATCAGTTCGACTGCCCAAGAAGGCCGCAGCCAGACTCAGATCGAGTTCGAAATCGGCACGGAAATCAATCAAGCCGTCAACGAAGTCAAAAATCAGGTCGATCAGGTTCGCAGCGAATTGCCTGAAGGCATTCTCGAGCCGCAAATATTCAAACTGGAAACCAGTTCCGACGCGCTCGTCTATTTCGGCGTCGCTGCCGACGACATGACGCTTGAAGAACTCTCGTGGTTCGTTGACGATACAGTGGCCAAACGGCTTCTCACTGTTCCCGGTCTTGCGGAAGTGGAACGCGGCGGCGGGGTTGACCGGGAAATTCTGGTCATCCTGGATCCGGCAAAAATGCAGTCGTTGGGCGTCACCGCCAGTCAGGTCAATCAGACGCTTCGCGCGCTCAACGTCAATGCCGCAGGCGGTCAGGCAGAAATAGCCGGATCGCGCCAATCGGTCCGCGTTCTTGGCAACGCCAAGAGTGCATACGAGCTTTCGCAGACGCAGGTTTCGCTTGGGGGCGGCCGCACCGTCAAGCTCTCCGACTTTGCCAAGGTTACGGACGCCTATGGCGAATTGCGCAGCATAGCGAAGATCGACGGCAAACAGATCGTCGTCTTTTCCATCACGCGTGCGCGCGGCGCCTCGGACGTCAGCGTCTATGACAGCGCCGTCGAGGTCCTGAAACAGATTGAGAAGGAAAATACCGGGATCAGATTCACCCGGCTGTTCACCTCGGTCGACTATACCAAGGCCCAATATGAAAGCTCGATCGCGGCCATGGTGGAAGGTGCCGTGCTGGCGGTTATCGTGGTGTTCTTTTTCCTGCGCGATTGGCGTGCAACGATCATTGCGGCCCTGGCCATTCCGCTATCCGCCATTCCGACTTTCTGGTTCATGGATTTGCTCGGCTTCACGCTCAACCAGATGTCGCTGCTGGCGCTTGGCCTGGTGGCCGGTGTCCTCGTGGATGACGCGATCGTGGAGATCGAGAATATCGTCAGACATATGAGGATGGGCAAGAGCGCCTATCAGGCATCCATCGATGCCGCCGACGAGATTGGTCTGGCCGTCGTCGCGACAACCTTCTCGATTGTCGCGGTGTTCTTCCCGGTTGCGCTGATGCCTGGCGTACCTGGCCAATTCTTCAAGAATTTCGGCCTCACGGTTGTCGCATCCGTCTTGATGAGTCTCGCAGTGGCCCGCCTTATCACGCCCATGATCGCGGCCTATTTTCTCAAGGCGAAGGGGCATGCAGAGCACGGTTCGGGCCCCTGGATGGACCGATATCTGAAGGTTCTGCACTGGTCGATCGATGAGACTAAGGCGCATGCAATCCGCTCGCGCCTTCAATCCGTGCAGGCCAGTCCCCTGTCGCTCCTGTTGTCGCTTCTCTTCGTGATCGTGACGGCGGGGGCATTTCTCTATGCCTTGGTGTTTGCCGCACAGCAGCTTTCGCCGGCCGTTTCGGCTCTCGATTTGCCGAGATTCGTGGCGTTCTTCCTCGTTCCCCTCCTCGCATTGGGCGTCATTGCGGCTGCATGTCTGATCACCTATTTTGTGGGCCGATTTGCATCCATGCTGATCCGCGCGCTGGGCCGCCACTGCGCGCAGTATCACGACTATTTCCTCGGTCGGCTGCGTGCCCGCGGGTACGATCATCGCATCTGGATGATGGGAATCGGCGTCCTCGCACTGTTCGCGACGATGGGCATTGCGCTTTCCATTCCTGCACAATTCTTCCCCAATGTTGACAGCGACTTCAGCCGCATGCGCGTCAACATGGTCCCGGGCACCACGATTCATCAAACCGAGGATGTGACAAGCCGGATCGCGTCGGTTCTGCGGGAGCAGCCTGAAGTGGAGCTTGTGCTAGAGCGTGTATTCGAAGGCAGTGCGTTCATACTCATTACGCTCAAGCCCGATCGGGAGCGCTCCAGCATCGAATTCGAGCGGGATATGACTCCCATTCTGCAGCAGATTCCCGATGCCCGAATGAACTTCCTGGCTCAAGGTGGCGGACCTGGTGGATCCGGCCGGCCTATCTCGGTCATGTTGTCGGGCTCCGACCCGGAGCGCCTATCTGACGCGGCCACTCAGCTGGTCGAGCAGATGAAGGGCGTGCGCGGCGCGGTCGGTCCTCGAATCGAAGCAGATATGCGGCGCCCGGAAATCCTCGTCGAGCCGCGTCTGGATCTCGCACAGAGCCTTGGTGTTTCTACTGCAGCTCTGAGCCAGGCAATCCGCATCGCGACGCTGGGCGATATCGATCAGAATGCGGCCAAATTCTCGCTTGCCGACCGGCAGGTGCCGATCAGGGTGCGGCTCTCGGAAGAAGACCGCCGCGATATGTCGGTGATAAGCAACATGCCTGTTCCGACTGCTTCCGGCGGTTCGGTGCCACTGTCGCGTGTGGCGGACATATCCTTCGGTTCCGGCCCCACGACGATCGAGCGGTACAATCAGCAGCGCCGGGTATTTGTCAGTGCCGATCTCGCGCCCGGTGCGGCCAAGGGCGACGTAATGCAGAGCATCCAGGCATTGCCGATCATGCAGGATCTTCCGCGCGGCGTTTCCAACGCGCCGGTTGGCGAAGACCTGTGGCAGGCCGAACTGATGAGCAATTTCCAGGTTGCGCTGATTACCGGCGTATTGCTGGTCTTCTCCGTGCTGGTGCTGCTCTATCGCCGTCTGGTCTCGCCGCTCGTCAATATGAGTTCGCTGTTCCTGGCGCCTCTGGGCGGCTTCATTGCGCTGTTCATCCTGGGCCAGCCGCTTTCCTTGCCTGTGTTTATCGGCGTCTTGATGCTCTTCGGTATCGTTGCGAAAAATTCGATTTTGCTGGTGGATTTCGCCCTGGAAGAGATGGCGCTGGGCAAGAGCAAGTTCGAAGCAATCATCGAAGCCGGCCACAAGCGTGCGCAGCCGATCGTCATGACGACATTCGCGATGACGGCAGGGATGGTGCCGACGGCGCTTTCCCTGGCGGGCGATTCGGCCTGGCGTGCGCCGATGGGCACCGTCGTGATCGGCGGCCTGATCCTATCCACCATGCTGACCCTGCTGATCGTGCCGGCGGGCTTCAGCCTTGCCGACGGGGTGGAAAAACGCGTGGGGCCGTGGTTGCGTGACCGGTTGCTGACCTACAGACCGGGCGACGAACACAACCGATCGGGGAGGCCGGAGGCCCATCCAGCCGAATGAAGGGCCTGGCGGCATGACCGGGACCAGACCCGCGTCTTCCGGGATCGGCCCTGCGACCACAGATCGCGCGCGGACCATGCGGCTGATGGCCACCGGGCTGTTGGTGGCAATGGCGGCCTTGTTCATCACGGCACTCCAATTCGAAGACGTGCATCCGGCATGGGGCTATGCGCTCGCATTTTCCGAAGCCGCGATGGTGGGCGGGCTGGCGGACTGGTTCGCAGTCACCGCGCTCTTTCGCCGCCCGCTGGGCCTGCCGATCCCGCACACGGCGATCATTCCGGAAAACAAGGACCGTATCGCCGATACAATGGCAGGCTTCCTGCGCAGCAATTTCCTGACCCCGGCCGTGGTCGCGCGGCGCATGCGCGGCATGAATTTGGCGCAGGCCGCGGGCAATTTCCTCTCCGAGCCGGTGGGCGGCAGTGAATCGCGCATCCGTGCCGGCGCGGCCGAACTATTCGCCCAGATCCTAGAATCGCTCGATCCGGAACGGCTGGGCGGCCAGGTGAAGGCCGGCCTGAAGGGCCAGCTCGGCAAGCTCCAGGTCGCGCCCTTGCTGGGCCAGATGCTGCAGGCCGCCATTGCCGACAAGCGGCATATCCCCTTGCTCGAAAACCTGCTGCGCTGGGCGGGGCTGACACTCGAAGCGAATGAGGATCTGGTGCGCGACATGGTGCACCGCCGGGCCAATGCGCTGCTGCGCCTCACGGGGCTGGATGAAAGGCTCGCCAATTCGGTGCTCGACGGCCTCTACAAGCTCATTGCCGAATGCATCGTCGATCCAGACCATCCCCTGCGCAAGAAGGTCGAGGAAGGGCTGGAACAGCTTGCGCATGATCTGGCCCACGATCCCGCGATGCAGGCCAAGGTCGAAAGCATGAAGCAGGAACTGCTCGACAATCCTGCCCTGGGGCAGTGGTGGGAAGGTGTGTGGGAACGGCTTCGCCAGGCGCTGATCGATCATGCCCGCAGCCCCGATGCCGCACTGGCCGGTCAGCTGGGCAGTGCGCTATCGGAACTGGGCAAGGCGCTGCGCGAGGATGCGATGCTGCAACGGCAGATCAACAGCTTCGCCCGGCGTACAGCGGTGGGCATCGCCACACGCTATGGCGGGCAGATCGTCCAGCTGGTCTCCGAAACGGTCAAGCGCTGGGACGCACGCACTGTGACCGACCGGATCGAGAATGCCGTGGGCCGCGATCTGCAATTCATCCGCGTCAACGGCACTTTGGTGGGCGGGCTGGTCGGGGTGGCGATCCATTTCATCGTCACCCGGTTCTAACCACCAGGTTCAGCCCGCAGGCGGCATAGCCTGCCGGGCCGGCGATCAGAGCTTTTCGGTCAGCTCCGGCACGATTTCGAACAGGTCGCCGACAATGCCGAGATCGGCAACGCCGAAGATCGGTGCGTCCTCATCCTTGTTGATGGCCACGATCGTCTTGGAATCCTTCATTCCGGCCAGATGCTGGATCGCGCCCGAGATGCCGATTGCGATATACAGCTCCGGCGCAACGATCTTGCCCGTCTGCCCGACCTGATAATCGTTGGGCACGAAGCCGGCATCCACGGCCGCGCGGCTCGCGCCGATCGCGGCGCCCAGCTTGTCGGCCAGCGGCGTGATCAGCTTTTCGAAGGTTTCGCCGTCCTTCAGCGCCCGTCCGCCCGAAACGACGACTTTCGCGCTGGTCAGTTCGGGCCTGTCGCTTTCGGCCACTTCGGCCCCGGCAAAGCTGGAGAGGCCGGCATCGCCTGGGCCCGATACATCCTCGACTGCGGCGGAACCGCCGGTGGCAGCAGCCTTTTCGAAGGCCGTGCCGCGCACCGTGATGACCAGCTTGGCATCGCTGCTTTCCACTGTGGCGATCGCATTGCCGGCATAGATCGGCCGGGTGAAGCTCTTGGGCCCTTCGACTGAGAGAATGTCTGAAATCTGCATCACATCCAGCAGCGCGGCGGCGCGCGGGGCGATATTCTTGCCCGTGGTAGTGGCCGGCGCCACGAAGGCATCGAAACCTTCCATCAGATCGGCGATCAGCGGGGCGACATTCTCCGCCAGGCCGTGCGCATAGGCCGCATCGTCGGCCTTGAGCACCTTGGCAACGCCTTCCACCTGCGCGGCCGCATCAGCCACGGCGCCGCAATCGCTGCCTGCCACCAGCACGGTGACTTCGCCCAGTTCCTTGGCTGCAGTGACGGCCGCCAGCGTGGCGTCCTTCAGTTCGTTATTGTCGTGTTCGGCCCAGACGAGAACGCTCATGCCGTGACTCCCAATTCCTTGATCTTGGCTGCCAGCTCGTCGACCGAATCGACCTTGATCCCGGCCTGGCGGACCGGCGGCTCACCCACATGGGTGGTGGTCAGCCGCGGCGCCGGATCCACACCGTAATCGGCCGGGCTCTTGGTGGTGAGCGGCTTGCTCTTCGCCTTCATGATATTGGGCAGGGAGGCATAGCGCGGCTCGTTGAGGCGCAGGTCGGTCGTCACCACGGCCGGCAAGGTCAGCTTCACCGTTTCCAGCCCACCATCGACTTCGCGCGTCACGCTGACGCTGCTCTCTTCCAGTTCGACCTTGCTGGCAAAGGTGCCCTGCGCCCAGCCGAGCAATGCCGCGAGCATCTGCCCAGTCTGGTTGCAATCGTCGTCGATCGCCTGCTTGCCCATCACGATCAGGCCGGGCTGCTCTTCATCGGCGATGGCTTTCAGGATCTTGGCGACGGCCAGCGGCTCCACCGCTTCATCCGTTTCCACCAGGATCGCGCTGTCCGCGCCCATGGCCAGAGCGGTGCGCAGCGTTTCGCTCGCCTTGGCCGGACCGATCGACACAGCGACCACTTCTTCGGCCTTGCCCGCTTCCTTTAGCCGCATCGCCTCTTCCACGGCGATCTCGTCGAACGGGTTCATGCTCATCTTCACATTGGCGAGATCGACGCCCGATCCATCCGCCTTTACCCGGGGCTTCACGTTGTAATCGAGCACCCGCTTCACCGGGACGAGTATCTTCATCGCTTAAGCATCCTTCGCCTGGCCGGGCAGACCCGGCCTCTGCTTCAGTAGTATCGGTACCAGCAATCGCGGTCCGTACAGATGAGGTCAAGCCCCGCCACGGCATGTATGGGCGCCGCGGAGATTGAACAATATAAACTGCGTTATGTGGCATGCTATGCCGACATGCCCTGATCGGCCGCGAAGGAGAAATCAAAGCCTGCCGATCCATACAGACGGCACGCCGCCGCTGCTGCCCGAACCCGAATCGGCCGAATAAGACCCAACGGGGCGGCCTGTCCCGCTGCTGCAACAAATCCATGCTTCGGCCTTTCGCATCCATGAGCGACGGCCCCGGCAATATCTGCGACATTCTTTCCGCGCTGGTACGGCTTGGCCAAAACAAGGACAGCGTCACGATCGGCGATGTCGTCGGCCAGTTCGGCCAGCGCGGCTATGGGCCGTTCCTGCTGGTTCCCGCCCTGGTGGGGATGTCCCCGGTGGGCGGAATTCCGGGCGTGCCCACCTTTCTGGCGCTGGTGGTTGCGCTGTTCGCTGCGCAGATCCTCATCGGCAGGCGAAATCTGTGGCTGCCCGCGCTGATCCGGGAGCGCTCGCTGCCGGGCCGCAAGCTCGCCAATGCGGTCGGCAAACTGTCCGGCATCGGCAGGTTTCTGGACAGGCTGTTCTATGGCCGCCTGGCCTGGCTGACGGGCGAGCCGGTGCCGCGCATCGCCGCCGCGGTCATTCTGGCGCTATGCTGCCTGATCCCGCCGCTGGAGATCGTGCCGCTCGCCGTGGCGGTGCCGATGGCGGTTGTGGCCGGTTTCGGCATCGCTCTGCTGGTGAAGGACGGGCTGCTTATGCTGGCGGCCCTGGGCGGAAGCGGGGCCGCAGCCGCGCTTGCCGCCTCTATGCTGCTGGGCGGTTCCGGCGCGGCCTAGGCGGCCTGCTTCACTTCGGCGACGATTTTCTTGGCGGCATCGCCCAGATCGTCGGCGGAAACGATCGGCAGACCCGAATTGTCCAGAATATCCTTGCCCTTCTGCACATTGGTGCCTTCCAGCCGGACGACCAGCGGGACCGAGAGATCGACTTCCTTGGCCGCGGCCACGATGCCCTCGGCAATCGTGTCACAGCGCATGATCCCGCCGAAGATGTTGACCAGAATGCCCTTCACGGCCGGATCGGACAGGATGATCTTGAATGCCGCCGTGACCTTTTCCGTGCTGGCGCCGCCGCCCACATCCAGGAAGTTCGCCGGGAAGGCGCCGTTGAGCTTGATGATATCCATTGTCGCCATGGCCAGGCCCGCGCCGTTGACCATGCAGCCGATATTCCCGTCCAGCTTGATATAGGCCAGATCGTATTTGCTGGCTTCGACTTCCATCGGATCTTCTTCGGTCTCGTCGCGCATCGCCTCCACATCCGGGTGGCGATAGAGCGCGTTCGAATCGAAGCTCATCTTGGTGTCCAGCACCAGCAGATCGCCATCCTTGGTTTCGACCAGCGGATTGATCTCCAGCATCGCGCAATCCAGGCTCATAAACGCGGTATAGAGCTGCTTGGCGAGCTTCTGCGCCTGTTTGTTGGTGTCGCCCGTCAGCTTCAGGGCGAAGGCCACTGCGCGTCCGTGATGCGGCATGAAGCCCGTCGCCGGATCGATCGCGATCGTGGTGATCTTTTCCGGCGTATCATGCGCAACCGCCTCGATATCCATGCCGCCTTCGGTGGAAACGATCATGGAAACCCGGCCGCTGCCCCGGTCCACCAGCATGGAAAGGTAATATTCCGAAGCGATATCGACGCCGTCGGTGACATAGAGGCGATTGACCTGCTTGCCCGCTTCGCCGGTCTGCACCGTGACCAGCGTATTGCCGAGCATTTCCTTGGCGCTCGCTTCGACTTCCTCGATGCTCTTGGCCAGCCGCACGCCGCCGCCGGCATCGCTGCCCAGTTCCTTGAACTTGCCCTTGCCGCGTCCCCCGGCATGGATCTGCGCCTTCACGACATAAAGCGGCCCGGGCAACTGCTTGGCGCCGTTCACGGCTTCCTCCACAGAGAGCGCGGAATGGCCGGCGGGAATGCCGATACCGTATTTCGCGAGCAGTTCCTTGGCCTGATATTCGTGGATGTTCATGTCGGGCAAAACCTTTCGGGAAATGGGGCTGCGGACGCGTGTTCGCATAAGCACAATAGACTTGGCTTGAAAAGTGCCGGTTCCCGGGCCAACTGCTCGAAACCGATGATCGACCGCCAGCGCCTTGAAGAGATCGTCCGCGAAGGCGGGCGGATGGCTATGGGCAGATGGCCGGGCGGCGGGCACGTTCTGGAAAGCTGGGACAAGGAACCGGGAAGCCCGGTTTCCGCGGCGGATATCGAAGTGGACAATTTTCTGCGGCGGGAGCTGTGCGATCTGCTGCCTTCGGCCGGATGGCTTTCGGAAGAGACCGTGGATCATCCCGAACGGCTGGGTCGGGGCCTGTGCTGGCTGGTCGATCCGATCGACGGCACGCGCGATTTTATCCGCGGGCGCACCGGCTGGTCCATCTCGGTCGCTTTGGTCAGTGCCGCCCGTCCGCTGATCGGGATGCTGGCCGCTCCTGCCCGGGGCGAAGAATGGTTCGGCATTGCCGGGCAGGGATCATGGCGCAATGGCAAGCGGCTGCAGGCCAGCCAGCGCCAGGAATTTTCCGGCGCCCGCGTGCCGGCGGATTCGCTTCCGCGGGAAGACAGCGATCTGGTGACGGTGGACAAGCCGAACTCGATTGCGCTGAGGATCGCGATGGTCGCCGCCGGAGAGGCCGATCTGGTCGCCACTTTGCGCTGGGGCTTCGAGTGGGACATTGCCGCCGCCACGCTGATTGCGCGCGAAGCCGGGGCGGGCGTGTCCGACGCGTTCGGAGGGCCGCTCGTCTACAATAAGCGCGATCCGCGCGCTTTCGGCCTGCTGGTCAGCGCGCCGGCCATTCACCGCGCGGCGGTGGAGCGGCTGGCAGAGCGGGCCGAGGCGCTTGCCGGGCCGCGAAGAGGCGCCTGACAGGGCTGCCGGCTTGGCTGTGGCCAGTTTGCGTGTGGCCCGTTTGCGTGTGGCCCGTTTGCTTGGGGACTTTTTGCCTGGCGATGGGGCACGGGCAGGCATGCCCGCCATTTGGTGGAGCTGGATCATCGTTCGCGCTTTCGAAAAAGGGGGGCGGGCATCCACGCTTTGGGGATGGCCGCGGGGGAATCGCATCATCGCGATCTTTGGTATTGCTAACCAATTAGCGTTACGATGTCAAGAATAAAATTCCAAATAGGTTATCAAGCGGGGCGATGCCAGCCCACCCGTTCCGCACCGGGAAGGGGAAGGCTGGCCGGTTTCGCCCGCTGCAGGCCGGGATCAGTATCCCTGTGCTTCCTGCACTTCTTCCTGGCTGATCGGGGTGATCTTGATTTCCACGCGGCGGTTGCGTGCGCGCCCTTCGGGCGTGGAATTGTCGGCCACCGGATATTGTTCGCCATAGCCGATCGTCTCGACCCGGGCGTTGGAGACGCCCCGCATGATCAGATAATTGCCCACGGCATCGGCCCGGCGCTTGGAAAGCTCCAGATTGTACTGGTCGGACCCGGTCGAATCGGTGTGGCCCATCACGTCGATCAGGCTGTCGGGATACTGCGTCAGCGAATTGGCGATCTGATCCAGCGTGCCCTGGAAGGTGGGGCTGATCGTGCTGGAATCGACGGCAAAGGTCACGCCGTCGGGCAGATTCACCAGAATCGCCTCGCCATCGGGGGTTTCGGTCACATCCACGCCGGATCCGGCGGTCTGTTCCTTCAGTTCCTTGATCTGCTGATCCATCTTGTAGCCCACGACACCGCCGGCCACACCGCCGATGCCGGCGCCCACGATACGCCCGGTCTTGCCGCCGATCAGCCCGCCCAGCAGATAGCCGGCCAGCGCGCCGCCGCCCGCGCCGATTACGGTGCGGGAAGCCTTCTGTTCGCCGGTATTGGGATCGGTGACGCAGGCGGAAGTGGTTGCCAGCGCCAGCGCGGCGAAACTTCCGATAAACAGGCGGGATTTCTTCATGTTGTGGCCATCCTCATTGCTTGGCTCTGCCAGGCATGGATGCCCGGCGTGCCCGGACCTGCCCGCAGTGTGATTACTGCGCTCTGAACGGTTTCACGCGCTATGGGTTCCGAACAACCGATCACTCTTCCTCTTTCCCGTGGCGCAATGAATCTGCTAGCGACTGGCACGTGACACCCTTTCCATGGCCCGACCTCGTGATCATCGCGGGGCTGATCCTCCTCAACGGGATCTTCGCAATGTCCGAACTCGCGATCGTGTCGGCGCGGACGGCGCGGCTGCACGTCGCCGCCGAACGCGGCAGCACGTCGGCGCAGGTCGCGTTGCGGCTCGCCGCCGAACCGGGCAAATTCCTTTCCACCGTGCAGATCGGCATCACGCTGATCGGGATCATCGCCGGCGCCTATTCCGGCGCCAGCCTGGGCGGCCCGGTGGGCGAACGGCTGGCGATGCTGGGCATACCCGAGCAATATGCGCCGGAACTCGGCTTTGCCGTGGTGATTATCCTCACCACCTATTTCAGCCTGGTAATCGGCGAACTGGTGCCCAAACAGCTGGCCCTGCGCGCGGCGGTGCCGATCGCCCTGATCATGGCGCCGCCGATGGCGCTGCTGTCCAAAGTTGCCGCGCCCTTCGTCTGGGTGCTCGACAAATCGTCGGCCTTCGTCATGCGGGTCGCCGGAATTCGCCATCGCGGCGAACACGGCCTGACCGCCGAAGAGCTGCATATGATCTTCGCCGATGCGACGCGCTCCGGCGCGATCGAGGAGGATGAACGCGCCATCATGTCCGGCATCATGAAGCTCGCCAGCCGCCCTGTGCGAGAGCTGATGACGCCGCGCACGGAACTGGACTGGATCGACGAATCTTCCGGGCCCGAAAGGATCGCCGAAGTCGTCGCCGCTTCCGCCCATTCGCTTCTGCCGGTGGCCGACGGTTCGCCCGACAAGGTGGTGGGCGTGGTGAAAGTGCGCGAAGTCCAGACCCTGCTGCATGAAGGCAATTGCCATTCGCTGGCGCCGATTTTGCACAAGGCCGAAGTCATCCCCGATCAGATCGATGCCATGGATGCCTTGCGGATCCTGCAGCAATCGGGCGTCGGCATGGCCATGGTGCATGACGAATATGGCCATCTGGAAGGCATCGTCACGCCGGCGGACGTGCTGGAGGCGCTGGTCGGCACTTTCGCCAGCCATCTGGACGAGGGCGAAGAGCCGGACGTGGTCGAAAGAACCGACGGTTCGCTGCTGATTTCAGGCTCCATGCCGGCAGATCAGCTGGCTGCCAGGCTGGACATCGACCTGCCGGACAATCGCGAATTCGCGACGGCGGCAGGCTTCGCGCTGTCGGTGCTCAAGCGGCTGCCGTTAGTCGGCGAAACCTTCGAAACGCAGGGCTGGCATGTCGAGGTCGTCGATATGGATGGCCGGCGGATCGACAAGCTGCTGGTCAGCCGGATGGACGATCCGGCGCAGGACGAAGAGCAAACGGATCTGGCGGACTGACACCGCCGCCCGCAAGAATTCTCAAATTCCGGCGATGAGTTCCCGCGTCAGCCCGGCGTGACGATCGCCTGGGCTTCGCGCCCGTCGCCTTCCGGCGCGGCCACGATCGTGCGGGTGATGGAACCCTTGTCCACGGTGTGCGTGTCCAGATCGCCGATGGCGGAGCGGATGCCCGGATCGGCTGTTCCCGCCCGCTCGAGCAGGCTGGTTTCGCTGCCGCTGCGCGCGGAAGGCCCGCCGAACATCGCATCCAGGGCCTGCTGGCCGGCACTGTCGTCGGCCGGGCGCGGCGCGCCGGGCTGCGGCGGGACGAGATTGAAATCGGGCGGAACCACCAGCGGCGCCTGACGCTGCACGGCGAATTCGTCCGGACGGTCGCGGTTGAAGATTCCGCCGCCGCCGCAACCGGCAAGCATGGCCGCCCCGGCGGCAAGCAGGATCGTGGTGGTGGATTTACGCATCAATGTGTCTCCGTGGCCGCATCGCCAGTCTTGGCGGCGTTCTCGTCTTTTGCATCGCCGCTCTCTTCGCCGTGCTTGTCGCGCAGGAAAAGCGAGCGGGCAAGGATAATCAGGACGCCGATCGTGATCGCCGCATCCGCGATATTGAAGATCAGGAACGGGCGAAAGGTCCCGATGTGGAAATCCGCATAATCGATCACATAGCCATAGACGCTGCGATCGCGGATATTGCCGGCCGCACCGCCCAGGATCAATGCCAGCGCGGCAATGTCGATCAGCTTTTTCTCGCGCATCATCCAGATCAGCACGACCAGCGCGATCAGCCCGGTCACACCCACCAGGATCCAGCGCATTTCCGCCGAAGTGGCTGTCAGCATGCCCAGAGAGACGCCGTAATTCTGCGTCCAGGTCAGGTCGAAGAAAGGCAGCAGGTCGATCTTGCCGCCCGGCCGGTTGCGCAGGTCGAACGGCACCAGCATCAGCCATTTCACCCAGCGGTCGACCGCGAAGATCGCCGCAGCCAGCGCCAGGCCGATCAGGCGGTTGCGCGAAACGGCGGTCATGCGGCGGCGTCCACAGCGCGCACCACCTCTTCGCAGCGCCCGCACAGCGCGCCGTCTTCCGCCACTTCGGGCAGATGCCGCCAGCAGCGGCCGCATTTGTCTTCCGTGGTACGCATCACGCTCACTTCGTCCACTTGGCCGGTCTTGACTGTCGAAACAATGAACAGCTCGGCCAGGAATGCCGGATCGCTATAGGCGGCCAGTTCGGGACCGATCGCCGGGATCGATGCCACGGCTTCCAGGCTGGAACGGATCGTCTTTTCGCGGCGCAGCGGCTCGATCGCTTCGTTCACGTCTTCGCGCAGATCGCGCAGATGCTGCCAGGTGACCATTTCCGCATGGGCTTCGGGCAGTTCGGGCCATTCCAGCAGATGGACACTGCCGCCGCCCTCAGTTTCATTGGCAGGATAGCGCGTGCTCCACACTTCTTCGGCCGTGAACACCAGTACCGGCGCGGAATAGCGGATCAGCGCGTGGAACAGCGTATCCAGCACCGTGCGATAGGCGCGCCGCTTCAGGCTACCTGGCGCATCGCAATAGAGGCAGTCCTTGCGGATATCGAAATAGAAGGCGGACAGGTCTTCATTGCAGAAATCCGTCAGCGCGCGAATATAGGCGTTGAAGTCGTATGCCTCGATCGCGGCGCGCAGCGCATTGTCCAGATCGCGCAGCAGCGCGAGCATATAGCGCTCCAGCTCCGGCATCTCGTGCACGGCCTCGATCCGTTCGGCCGCTTCGTCGTAATCGCTCAGCGCGCCCAGCAGATAGCGGAAGGTGTTGCGCAATTTGCGGTACTGGTCGGAAGAGCCTTTCAGGATCTCGTCCCCGATGCGGTGATCTTCGGTGTAATCGACCGAGAGCGCCCACAGCCGCACGATATCCGCGCCGTATTGCTCCATCACTTTCAGCGGGCTTACCGTATTGCCCTTGGACTTGGCCATCTTCTCGCCCTTGGCATCCATGGTGAAACCATGGGTCAGCACGGCCTTGTAGGGCGCATGGCCGCGCGTGGCGCAGCTTTCCAGCAGAGAGGATTGGAACCAGCCGCGATGCTGGTCGCTGCCTTCCAGATAGAGGTCGGCCGGCGGGCCTTCATAGTTTTCGGGCCGGGTCAGCTCCGGCCAGCGCCCGCTTTCCAGCACGAAGGCATGGGTGCAGCCCGAATCGAACCACACGTCCAGAATGTCCGTCACCCGCTCATAATCGGCGGCGCTGTAATCGTTGCCCAGCAGGGCCTGTGCGTTTTCCTCGTCCCAGGCGTCCACCCCGCCATCGCGCACGGCGGCAATGATCCGCGCATTCACTTGCGGGTCGCGCAGATATTCGCCGCTCTCGCGGTGGACGAACAAAGTGATCGGCACGCCCCAGGCGCGCTGGCGCGAAAGCACCCAGTCGGGCCGCCCTTCCACCATGCTGCCGATCCGGCGGCAGCCTTTCTCGGGCACGAAGCGCGTATCGGCGATCGCTTGCGTCGCCAGCTCCCGCAAGGTGCCCGTCTGGCCCGAAACCGCCATCGCGACGGCGCCGCCCACGCCGTTTCCGGCGGCGACGGGGTATTCCATCGTCGTCAGCGGCTTGTCCATCGGCACGAACCATTGCGGCGTGCAGCGGAAGATCACCTTGGCCTTGCTGCGCCAGCTATGTGGATAGCTGTGTTGATAATCGGTGGATGCGCTGAGCAAAGCTCCAGCCTCCTTGAGGTCGCTGCAAATCGGGCCGTCCGGCGCGTTGAACTTGGGATTGATCACGCTGCCGCTGCGCTCGTCCGTGCGCGGCAGCCACAGCCAGTCCTCGCGGTAGCGGCCATCGCCTTCCACCACGAATTTGGGTCCGATCCCGTGTTCCTTACACAGGTCGAAATCGTCCTCGCCGTGATCGGGCGCCATATGGACCAGGCCGGTGCCGCTTTCGGTGGTGACGAAGTCGCCCGGCAGGAAGGGGCGGGGCTCGGCATAGAAGCCGCCCAGATCGTGCATCGGATGCTGGGCGACGGTTCCGGCGAGGTCGGAGCCCTTTAAAATCTTCTCATCCTCGAAATCATCGAGTTTGTAGTCAGCTTCGCCGGAAAGCTGCTTGAGTGAAGCGTTCAGACGCCTTCCGAACTCTTCCAGCAACGGCTTTGCGATCAGCACCTTTGGATCGGCGGCAAGATTGAATGACGGATTCGCCTCAATAAATGCGTCGATCGCTTCGCGAGAGCCATGGCCATTCACGTCGAGCGTAACCAGTACGTAATCGATATTTGGCCCATAAGCCAAAGCCTGGTTCATCGGGATCGTCCAGGGCGTGGTGGTCCAGATCACTGCATGCGCGCCGATCAGCTCGGGGATCGGCGATTCCGTAATCCGGAAGGCCACGTCGATCTGAGTCGAAGTGATATCTTCATATTCCACTTCGGCTTCTGCCAGCGCGGTCTTTTCCACCGGGCTCCACATCACCGGTTTGGCCCCGCGATAGATCTGGCCCGCTTCGGCGAATTTCAGCAGCTCCGAAACGATCGTCGCCTCGGCTTCGAAATCCATGGTGAGATAGGGATTGTCCCAATCGCCACTCACACCCAGGCGTTTCAGCTGCTCGCGCTGCACATCCACCCAGTGCTGCGCATAGGCGCGGCATTCGGCGCGGAATTCCTTCGCCGGAACCTCATCCTTGTTGAGCTTCTTCTTGCGGTAGTTTTCCTCCACCTTCCATTCGATCGGCAGGCCGTGGCAGTCCCAGCCGGGCACGTAAGGCGCATCCTTGCCCAGCAGGCTCTGCGTGCGCACCACCATGTCCTTCAGGATGTGGTTCAGCGCATGGCCGATATGCATGTCGCCATTCGCATAGGGCGGGCCGTCATGCAGGATGAATTTCTCGCGCCCGGCGCGCGCCTCGCGAATCCGGCGATAGAGCCCTTCATCTTCCCAGCGCGCAAGAATGCCCGGCTCCTTCTGCGGAAGGCCGGCTTTCATGGGGAAATCGGTCTTCGGCAGGAAGACCGTGGGTCTATAATCGCGTTCTTCGCTCATCGCACCTGTTCGATTTTGGGCGGCGCTTAGGGCTTTTCGCCCATGGCGGCAACATGCCGCTGATAGGGATCGCTTTGGGTGAAGCGCTCCCACGGCGTTTCCCACAGCCGAACGGGGCCGATTGCGGAAGGTTCCAGATCGCGCACCGGCTCCGCGCCCAGCGACCTGGCCACGCCTTCGCTGCCCAGATTGCCCTGATGGATGCAGTGATAGATCGGGTCCCGGCGCAGCACGTCATGGCACCAGATCATCGCCGCAGCGGCGCCTTCCCTGGCATAGCCTTGCCGCTGATATTCGGGGAAGATCGCCCAGCCCACTTCGAAGGCGGGCCAGCCCGGCGGCTCGAACGGGCCGATCCGGCCGATCGGCTCGCCGGTCTCCTTCAATTCGACCACCCAATTGCCGAAGCCGAACAGCGGCCAGCAGCCCGCGATCATGGCAATCGAGCGCCAGGCTTCATGCGGGGCCAGGCCGCGCCCTTCGCGCGTGATGTGGCGGGCGAATTCGTCAACCGCCATGGCTTGCAGGAAGCGGCCCGTATCGGCGGGGCGATGGCCGCGCAGGATCAGCCGCTGCGTCTCCAAAACGGGGACGTCGCTCATGCCAGCAGCTCGCGCGCTTTGTCGCAATCCTTGCCGATCTGCTCCATCAGCGCATCCAGCGATTCGAACTTCGCCTCTCCGCGCAGGAAGTGGCGGAATTCCACTTCCACCTCCCGGCCATAGAGATAGCCGGAAAAATCGAAGAAGTGCGGCTCCAGCAATTCGATGGGCGGATCGAAATGGGGGCGGACCCCCATATTGGCGGCGCCTTTCAGCTCGCCCGCTTCGCCCAGCACGCGCGCCGTCACGGCATAGATGCCGTAACGCGGCCGCAGATAGCTGCCCATTTCCATATTCGCAGTAGGGAAGCCGATTTCCCGCCCGCGCTTGTCGCCATGCTGGACTTCACCGCGCACCGCGAAGGGGCGGGTCAGCAGCCGGGCGGCCTCTTCGCATTCTCCGGCCTTCAGCGCGTCGCGAATGCGGCTGGAGGATATCGCCAGCCCGCCATCCATCACCGGGCCGACCGCGCGCGTTTCGATGCCTGCCTGCCCGCCGATGGCGGACAGCGCCTGCCGGTCCCCCTCGCGCGCCTTGCCGAAAGTGAAATCCTCGCCCGTCACCACGCCGGCTGCGCCCAGCCGTTTGCACAGCAATTGCTCCACGAAATCGCGCGCGCTGGTGGCGGCCAGCTCGTCGTCGAAATGGAACACCAGCATCGCATCGGCGCCCGCGGCCAGAAACAGCTCTTCCCGCTGGTCCAGCGTGGTCAGCCGGAATGGCGGCACATGCGGCGCCAGATGGCGCACCGGATGCGGATCGAAAGTGGCGACGATGGCGGGCCGGTTTTCGCGCCGCGCCCATTCCACCGCTTCGCGTACCACGGCCTGGTGGCCGGCATGGACCCCGTCGAAATTGCCCAGCGCGAAGATCGCCCCGCGCAGATGTTCCGGAATTTCGGCCCGGTGGTCCAGGCGGGTTGGCGCTGGCATCAGCCAGGCCTCCGCAGCGTGACGAAGGAACAGGCCGGCCATCCGTCACTCGCCGGGTGCTCCTCGCGCGCAACTTCCATCCAGCCTTCGGAAGGATAGGGCATGGCCACGTCGCCTTGCGTATCCTCGTGCACTTCGGTCAGCTCGATCCGCGTGGCGTAAGGCATGAACATTTCGAAGATTTCCGCCCCGCCGATCACGGAGATGTCGCCGTCCCCTGCAATCGCCAGCGCCTCTTCCAGCGAATGAACCGGTTCGGCGCCTTCGGCCTGCCAGTGCCGATCACGCGTCAGCACGATATGGCGCCGGTTTTTCAGCGGCTTGGGGAAGCTATCGAACGTCTTGCGCCCCATGATCATCGGGGTGCCCATCGTGTGGCTCACGAAGCGCCGCAGATCTTCCTTGATCCGCCACGGCACCTGGCCGTCGCGCGCAATGATGCCGTTATCCGCTCGCGCGACGACGAAGGTAATATCCCTCTGGTTAACCTCGCTCACCTTACGACCTTCGTGACATGCCCCATCTTGCGCCCTTCGCGCGGCTCTGACTTGCCGTAGAGATGGAGATGGGCCGCAGGATCGGTCAGGTATTGATGCGCGGTCAACGCGTCGGCCCCGATCACATTGGTCATAGTGATCTCAGAACCGGTGGTGGCCGTGTCGCCCAGCGGCATGACGCAGATAGCGCGGATATGGTTTTCGAACTGGCTGGTCGCGGCGCCTTCGATCGACCAGTGGCCCGAATTGTGCACCCGCGGGGCCATTTCGTTGAACACCGGGCCGCCGGGCGTTGCGAAGAATTCCAGCGTCAGCACGCCGACATAGTTGAGCGCCTCGGCCACCTTGGCGGCCAGCGCCCGGGCAGCCAGCACTTCGTCTTCCACCCGCGCGCGCGCCGGCAGGGTGGAGCTGGCCAGAATGCCGTGGTCGTGGACATTCTCCGCGCTGTCCCAAAAGCGGATCTCTCCGTCCATGGCGCGCACCAGGATCACGGAGAATTCGGCATCGAAGCTGACCATGCCTTCATAGACGAAGCCGCCCTGCTGCAGATTCAGCGCCTCCGCTTCGCGCTGGGAGGCAATGCGCCACTGGCCCTTGCCGTCATAGCCGTCGCGCCGCGTTTTCAGGATGCCGGGCGCGCCGATCCGGTCGACCGCGCGGTCAAGATCCTCGCGCGTGTCCACTTCGGCATAGGGGGCGGGCTGTCCGCCCAGGCTTTCGACGAACTGTTTTTCCGCCAGCCGATCCTGCGCCACTTCCAGCGCGCGGGGATGCGGGCGCAGCATGTCTTCGGGAATCGCCGATAGCGCGGCGACTGGCACATTCTCGAATTCCCAGGTGATGACGTCGCAATCTTCGGCAAAGCGCGCCATTGCGGCCGTGTCGGTCCATTCGGCGCAAGTGAAGCTGGCGCTCACATCGGCGGCAACGCTTTCCTGTTCCGGCGCGAAGATATGGCAGCGATAGCCCATCTGGGCAGCCGCAATGGCCATCATCCGGCCCAATTGGCCGCCGCCCAAAATTCCAATGGTGGCCCCCGGGGCGATCATGCGCGGGCCCTCAGTTGCCGGATGGCTTTTCGGCCACGGCGGCGGTCTTCGCCGCGCGCCAGGCCTGCAGCCTCTCTGCCAAAGCGGGATCGGCCAGCGCCAATATCGACGCAGCCAGAATGCCCGCATTGCTTGCGCCCGCTTCGCCGATCGCCAGCGTGCCGACGGGAACGCCGGCCGGCATCTGGACGATGGAAAGCAGGCTGTCCTTGCCCGAAAGCGCGCGGGACTTCACCGGCACGCCCAGCACGGGCAGATGGGTGAGGGACGCGACCATGCCTGGCAGATGTGCCGCGCCGCCCGCGCCGGCGATGATCACCTGGAATCCTTCGTCCGCGGCGCCCTTGGCGAAATCCACCATCCGCTCCGGCGTGCGGTGCGCCGATACGATTCGCGCATCGTAGGCAACGCCCAGCTCATCCAGCACCTTGGCAGCGCATTCCATGGTCGGCCAGTCGGACTGGCTGCCCATGATGATGGCAACTGGCGCTGTTCCTTCCCCCATTTCAGCGATCCTTCAGGTAATGCCGCTCTCCGGGCGTCATATTGTCGTCGAACTCATAGACGATCGGTTCGCCGGTGGGAATTTCCAGCCCGGTAATGTCCGCATCGGAAATGCCGGAAAGGTGCTTCACCAGCGCGCGCAGCGAATTGCCATGGGCCGAAACGATCACCGTTTCACCTGCCTTCAGAGCCGGTTCTATGGCGATCTCGTAATAGGGCAGGACGCGTGCGATCGTGTCCTTCAGGCTTTCGGTCGCGGGGATCTCGATCCCGGCATAGCGCGCATCGCCTGCCAGGTCGTAAGGCCCGCCCGCTTCCATGGGCGGGGGCGGCGTATCGAAGCTGCGGCGCCAGATCTTGACCTGTTCATCGCCATGCTTTTCCGCGGTCTCGGCCTTGTTGAGGCCGGTCAGCCCGCCATAATGCCGCTCGTTCAGATGCCAGTTCTTGGTCTCCGGAATCCATACGCGGCCGCAATTTTCCAGCGCGATATGCAGCGTGCGGATCGCGCGCAGCTGCACGGATGTGAAGGCGAGCGTAGGCAGCAGCCCCGTCTTGGCCAGCAGCTTGCCCGCATTGCGCGCTTCGGCCTCGCCTGTTTCCGTGATGTCGACGTCCCACCAGCCGGTGAAACGGTTTTCCAGGTTCCACTGGCTCTGGCCGTGGCGGACAAGGATTAGCGTTGGCAAGGGTATATGCTCCTGCGGTCTATCGGGAGCACGTCGCCCTAGCTTTTCGGAGCGTCTTTGGGAAGGGCGGCGTTTTCGCCCGCATCGCTGCCTGCGTCCCTGCCAGCTTCCCCACCTGCCTCCATCGCGCGAGCCTGCGCTTTGCGGCGGCGCAGATTCTCGCGCAGCTTTGCAGCCAGCCGTTCTTCGCGGGTTTGCTTCCCGGCAGCCCCGGGCGCGCCATCGGATTGCTTTTCGTCCATCGCTTCCGGCCCTTGCCGCATGGGGGCAATGCTTGACAAGCCCGGCATGCACAGCCAATAGCGCGCGCCTGCCGGACAGGCGGCCAATGGCCTGTCTCGCAGCCCGGAATGGTAGGCTGCTGTAGCTCAGTGGTAGAGCGCATCCTTGGTAAGGCTGAGGTCGAGAGTTCAATTCTCTCCAGCAGCACCATTTCCGCCGCCTTTTTCTGGCGGGCACGCAAAAAGAAAGGCCCCGGCTTTCGCCAGGGCCCCTCTTGGACTTCTTGTTCAGTCCTCCGAGATTTCGGTAATCAGTAGATCACGCCGTAATAGCCGAAGACCTGGCTACCATATTGCGCATCGAATGGAGGGGCGGCACCTTTCATGTAATAAGGCGCATCCTCTAGTTTCGACTTGTCGATCGCAACGACATAGCCGTCCTTGTCTTCGTCATAATCCAGCGCGTCCCACGGGATCGGGTGATAGCTTTCGCCAAGGCCAAGAAAGCCGCCGAAGCTCATCACCGCATATTCCACGCGTCCACTGCGCTTGCCGATCATCAGATGGTCGACATGGCCGATCTTCTCGCCATCGGTGGCGTAAACAGTCGTGCCGTCCACCTTGTCCGAAGAAATAAGGTTCGTTGTCTCGTCCCTTTCCAGGGGCCGGCTGCGGTCGGCGGCAGTGTCCTGAGTCATCTGGTTCATTTTCAGCTTCCTCGTCGGTTTGCGAACGATGGCGGACGCGCCCCTCATGGGCGGATAAAAAAGGCACCGGGGCCCTTTGGGCGGTCCCGGCAAGCCTGCGTCTTCAGGCGCCATCGTCTTACATTCAACCAACGGGGAAGATGGCCGGTTCGTTCCGATTTTCCGGCTCGGTTCACCGCATTATGCGCCCGGTACCGCCAAGGGCCGGAAAACCGTCATCCACCGCGGCAGATTTTATTGCGCGCGCAAATTGGCCCAATCCGGATTCTGTTCGAACTTCGCCGCGACATAGGAACATTCCGGGTCGATCTTGAAGCCGAGTTCGCGGGCATCCGCCAGCAGCGCCTCCACCAATTCGCCCGCGATGCCGCGGCCGCCGATTTCCGGCGGAACGATCGTATGTTCGGCAACGCGCACGTCGCCGCCTTCCATGTCCTTCTTCAACACCCAGGTCAGCCGGCCGATATGATCGCTGTCGGACGGATGGGCGCGATACTCGCCATGATCGCCATGATCGATGCGGGTGATGGTCAGCTTGTCCAATCCTAGTCTCCTGATTCGATCAGCGCGCGCAGCCCTTGCCGGTAGGTGGCGAAGGCAGGCCGCCAGCCCAAGACTCGTTTCGCCTTGCCATTGGCGATTCGACGATTCTCCGAATAGAAGGCGCGGGCCTGCGGGCTCAGGCCGGCTTCGTCCAGGCTTTGCAGCGGCGGCAAATCATGGCCGAGCAGGCGGCACGCCTCTTCTATTACCTCATTTTGCGGACAGGGCAGGTCGTCGGCAAGATTGTACGCGCCGGGCGGTGCATCTTTTCCCTTGATCAGCGCGGAAATCACGCCTGCCGCGATATCCTCGACATGGACCCGGCTGAACAACTGGCCCGGAACGTCGATTCTGCGTGCCTTGCCTTCTCGCACCCGGTCCAGTGCGCTGCGGCCCGGCCCGTATATGCCGGGCAGGCGGAACACCCGCGCACCCAGCGCCAGCCAGGCGCCGTCGGCCGCGGACCGCGCACTGCGCCTTCCGCCGCCAGTGGGGGCATGTTCGTCCGCCCAGGCTCCGCCGGTGTCGCCATAGACGCCGCTCGAGGAAAGATAGCCCAGCCATTTTCCGCTGCGCGCCAGCGCCCTGCCATAGCGCGTGAGCACCGGATCGCTGTCGCTCTCGCGGTCAGGCGGGGTGGAGGAAAGCACATGGCCGGCGCATTCGATCGCCGCCATCACGGCCTCTTGATCATCGAATGCAATATTGCCCGCGCTGCCTGTGGCATCCACGTGCCAGCCGCGCTGTTTCAGCTGTCCTGCAATCCGCTGGGCGCTGTACCCAAGGCCGAAGATCAGAATCTGCGTCACACGCGCCTTCTACCCTTTGGATTCGCAGAGCAAAGCTCTTATGTCTTGCGCTATGGATATCGTCAGCAACCCAGAGATGGCCGACGCGGCCGAAACCCCCAACGCACCGATCGTGATCCGCCGGGAAGACTACCGGCCTTTCGCCTGGCTGGTGCCCGAAGTGGAGCTCGATTTCACGCTGGGCCTGGAAAAGACCCGCGTCGCTTCGCGCCTAACGGTGCAGCGCAATGCGCGGGCGGATCATGCCGATGCCGCAGGTGCCGAAACGATTCGTCTGAACGGAGACGGGATCGTGCCCGCAGAAGTGCTGGTGGATGGCGAAGCCAGCAATAGCTGGTCCATGGATGGCGGCGATCTGATCGTGCCGCTGAGGGGCGATTCCCATTCGATCGAGATCGTCACCGAGATCGACCCGTCGGCCAACAGCCAGTTGATGGGCCTTTATGCCTCGGGCGGAATGCTGTGCACCCAGTGCGAAGCGCAGGGCTTCCGCCGGATCACCTTCTTTCCCGACCGGCCCGATGTGCTGAGCACCTATCGCGTGCGGATGACGGGGGAGAAGGCGCGCTTTCCTGTCCTGCTGTGCAACGGCAATCCGGAAGGCAGCGGGGAGAATGCGGACGGCACCCATTGGGCCGAATGGTTCGATCCCTGGCCCAAGCCCAGCTATCTTTTCGCGCTGGTCGCCGGCGATCTGGTGGCCAATACGGACAGCTTCACTACCGGAAGCGGCCGCAAGGTGGATCTGGCGATATGGGTGCGCGAAGGCGATCTGGAGCGGACCGACCACGCCATGCGTTCCCTGAAGAAGAGCATGGAATGGGATGAGGAGACGTTCGGGCGCGAATACGATCTCAGCGTCTTCAACATCGTGGCCGTATCCGATTTCAACATGGGCGCGATGGAGAATAAGGGGCTCAACGTCTTCAACACGCGCTATGTGCTGGCCGATCCGGAAACCGCGACCGATGCCGATTATGACGGCATCGAAAGCGTGATCGCGCATGAGTATTTCCACAACTGGTCGGGCAACCGCGTGACTTGCCGCGACTGGTTCCAGCTATCGCTGAAGGAAGGCTTCACGGTCCTGCGCGATCAGCTGTTCAGCCAGGACATGGGCAGTGAGGCAGTCAAGCGGATCGAGGATGTCCGCGTGCTGCGCGCCGCGCAATTCCCGGAGGATTCAGGGCCGCTCGCTCATCCGATCCGGCCGGACAGCTATCAGGAAATCTCCAACTTCTACACCGCCACCGTCTACAACAAGGGCGCGGAAGTGATCCGCATGATGCGCACGCTGGCGGAATTCGGGAAAGAGCCGGGCGCGTTCCGCAAGGGCTGCGATCTCTATTTCGAGCGCCATGATGGCGAAGCTGCGACTTGCGAGGATTTCGTGCGTGCGATCGAGGACGGGGCCGGGCTTGACCTAAAGCAATTCCGTCTGTGGTATTCGCAGGCCGGCACGCCGAAGGTGGAGGTGCGCTGCGAGCATTCGGGCGGCAATGTCACCCTGCATTTCAAGCAGACTGTTCCGCCAACTCCCGGCCAGAATACCAAGCAGCCGATGGTCATCCCGCTGCGCCTTGCCCTGTTCGACCGCCAGACCGGCCGCCATCGCGGAGAGGAATTCGTGGTCCTGGACCGGGAAGAAATGAGCGTCAGTTTCGAAGGCTTTGCCGATCCGCCCGTGCTGTCGATCAATCGCGGCTTTTCGGCGCCCATATCGGTCGAGTCACCGGTTGCGAGCGAGGATCTGGTGTTCCTGGCCGCCAAGGATGACGATCCCTTCGCCCGCTACGAAGCGATGCAGGAACTCACCGTCACCCATCTGACTTCCGCCGTGCAGGGCGAGCTTTCCTCGGCCGAGCGGCAGGAAGGGCGAGCCGCGCTGGCCCGCGCGCTCGGCGCCGTGCTTGGCGATACCGCGCTCGACGATCTCATGCGCGGCGAATTGATGGTCTTGCCCAGCCAGACCTATCTGGCCGAACAACTGGATGTTTCCGATCCGTCAGCGATCCATGCCGAGCGCGAAGGGCTGAAGGCGTGGCTCGGCGAAGAGCTCAAACAGCCCTTGATCGAGTTGCACAGGCGGGCTCTTGCCATTCCCTATAGTCTGGAGGCGGATGCACGCGGCGCCCGCAAGCTCAAGACCCAGTCGCTGGTCTATCTGGCTGCTGCCGATGCCGATCTGGCAGTGGACCTTGCCACCGATCAATATCGCTCTGCCGACAATATGACGGACCGCCAAGGCGCCTTGATGGTGCTGGCCGGGCTCGATTCGCCGCTCCGCCAGGAAATGCTGGACGATTTCCATGACCGCTATGCCGGCAATGCGCTGGTGACGGACAAGTGGTTTTCGCTCCAGGCGAGCTCGCTCCATCCCGATACGCTCCGCCATGTGCAGGAACTGGCGAACCATCCGGATTTCACGCTCAAGAACCCCAACCGGGTGCGCTCCCTCTACATGGCGTTCGCGGTGAACCCGCATGCCTTCCACGCCGCCGACGGCGAAGGGTACCGGATGATCGCGGATCTGATTCTTCAGCTCGATCCGATCAACGCGCAGACAGCGGCGCGATTCGTCCCGCCTCTCGGGCGCTGGCGCCGGATAGAGAAGGGGCGGTCCGATCTCATGCGGGCGCAGCTGGAACGGATTGCCGCCGCGCCCAAGCTTTCGCGTGACACCTTCGAACAGGTGACGAAGAGCCTTGGGTAAAGCCGCGGCCTTCTCCACGGACGCACCCGGCGCCGTCGAAGTCATCCGTGCTGACGCGCTGGAAGGCATTCCGCACGGCTTCCTGGGGCGCCAGGGCGGCGTCTCCACCGGTATCGTGGCTGGGCTCAATGTCGGCTTCGGCGCGGATGACGATCTGGCTGCCGTGAAAGAGAATCGCAGGCTCGCTTGCGAAGCGGTGCTTCACGGCGGCCGGCTGGTGAGCGTGCACCAGATTCATTCGAGCCGCTGCGTCACCGTGCACGATCCGTGGGACGAGGGCGCCCGGCCCGAAGCCGATGCGCTGGCGAGCGACCGTCCGGGCCTTGTGCTCGGCATCGTCACGGCGGATTGTGCGCCGATCCTGCTGGCCGACAAACAGGCCGGAGTGGTGGCCGCGGCGCATGCCGGCTGGCGCGGCGCGCATGGCGGTGTGGCCGAATCGGCGATTGCCGCAATGGAAGCGCTGGGCGCGGACCGGGAACGGATAGTGGCCGCGATCGGCCCGGCAATCGCGCAAGTGAGCTATGAAGTTGGGGATGATTTCCGGCGAAACTTCTCTTCCGCCGATGCGCGATTCTTCGCGCCCGGGCGGTCGGGACATCACCAGTTCGATCTGGAAGCCTATATTGCCGCGCGCCTGGCAAAGGCGGGGATTGCCGCGGTCGAGCCGCTTGGTCTCGATACCTATGCGAATGAGAAGCGCTTTTTTTCCTACCGCCGCGCAACCCACCGGGGGGAGCCCAATTACGGGCGCCAGTTCTCTCTGATCGGCCTGCCATTGGCCGCTTAGGTGCAAGCTGCTCGCAAAAGCGCCAAAATGCCTGTTGGCATCGCTGGTCCTCTCGTCTATCAGCCCGCCCAAGTCGGCGTCGGGAGCAGGCTAAAGACCTGTGTCCGATGCATGCTTTGGGGGGATTCCTGAACGCGCGACTGGCAATGGTTTTACCGGTTCCGTGGGCGGACAGGTCCGCATGCGGCGCCGACAGGCAAGGCAGGATTGATGGCTGATACGACTGGCACCGCGGATCCGGATGCGCTCGCCGGGACGGGCGAAGACGGGGTTCGCCGCCGAGACTTCATCAATATCGCGGCAGTGAGCGCCGCTGGCGTTGGCGGGATCGTCACGCTTCTTCCACTCATCAGCCAGATGGCTCCCTCCAAGGACGTGCTGGCCGAAAGCACGACCGAGGTCGATCTCAGTGCGATCGAACCCGGGCAGGCGATCAAGGCGATCTTCCGCAAGCAGCCGCTCTTCGTGCGCAACCTTACAGAGCGGGAAATGACGGCGGCTGACGAGACGCCTCTTTCCGATCTGCGGGATGCGGAAAGTCTGGCCGACCGGACCAAGGAAGGCCATCAGAACTGGCTGATCACCATGGGCGTCTGCACCCATCTGGGCTGCGTGCCGCTGGGTGCTGCCGAAGGTGAGCCGCGCGGCGAATTCGGCGGTTATTTCTGCCCCTGCCACGGTTCGCACTACGATACGGCTGGCCGTATCCGCAAAGGCCCTGCTCCGACGAACCTCCTGGTTCCGGAATATGAATTCACCTCCGACACTACCGTGACGGTCGGCTAAGGCGAAAGAGAGAGAAAATGAGCTTTCCCTGGGCGAACCAGTATACCCCCACCAATCCCGTGATGAAATGGATGGACGAGAAGCTGCCTTTGCCGCGGCT
>JAUHYZ010000017.1 GCA_030426245.1 Alphaproteobacteria bacterium
CCCGCCACAGGTGCGGGACTGCTGAGATACTGAGGATACGTTACTAAGTGAAAAAGATCGAAGCGATCATTAAGCCCTTCAAGCTCGACGAGGTGAAGGAGGCGCTGCACGATGTCGGCGTTTCCGGAATTACCGTGACCGAAGCCAAAGGTTTCGGCCGTCAGAAGGGTCACACAGAACTCTATCGCGGCGCAGAATATGTCGTCGACTTCCTGCCCAAGGTCAAACTCGATGTCGTCGTGAGCGACGACCTGGCGGAGCGCGTGGTGGAAGCCATCGCGTCTGCTGCGCAGACCGGGCGGATTGGCGACGGCAAGATATTCGTGACGCCGGTGGACACCGTTTTGCGGATCCGCACCGGCGAGCGCGACGACGCGGCGATTTGAAGCGGCGAGGATAATCAGGGGCATTTCGCCGGGCGGGGATCGGCCGGCAAAATCAAGCGACAACAGTCCAGGCTATTGGAGGAATTAAGATAATGGCCAGTGCAAAAGATATCGTAAAACGGATCAAGGATGAGGAGATCGAATGGGTTGACGTTCGCTTCACCGATCCGAAGGGCAAGTGGCAGCATCTTTCGATGTGCGCCGACGTGATCGACGAAGACGCGCTGGAAGAGGGCCTGATGTTCGACGGCTCCTCCATCGAAGGCTGGAAGGCGATCAACGAATCCGACATGATCCTGAAGCCGGACCTCGACGCCGTTTATGTCGATCCCTTCAGCGCCACGCCGATGCTGATCGTGATCTGCGACATCGTGGAGCCGAGCGACGGTTCGCTCTATGGCCGTGACCCGCGTTCGACCGCGAAGCGCGCCGAAGCCTACGTGAAGACGGTGGGCCTGGGCGACACGGTCTATGTCGGCCCGGAACCCGAATTCTTCATGTTCGACGATGTGCGTTTCGAAACCGGCTATGACCGTTCGGCCTATTTCATCGACGACGTGGAACTGCCGACCAATACCGGCAAGGTCTATGAAGGCGGCAATCTGGGCCACCGCCCGCGTGCCAAGGGCGGTTACTTCCCCGTCCCGCCGGTCGATCCGGTGATGGACATCCGTGCCGAAATGGTCACGACCATGATGGAAATGGGCCTGCCCATGGACAAGCAGCACCACGAAGTGGCCGCTGCCCAGCACGAGCTTGGCCTGACCTTCGGCAAGCTGCTGGAAACCTGCGACCGCGTGCAGGTTTACAAATATGTCGTGCATCAGGTCGCCGCGGCCTACGGCAAGACGGCAACGTTCATGCCCAAGCCGATCAAGGACGATAACGGTTCCGGCATGCACACCCACATGTCGATCTGGGACGGCAACAAGAACACCTTCTCGGGCAACGGCTATGCCGGCCTGTCCGACACCTGCCTGTATTACATCGGCGGCGTGATCAAGCATGCCAAGGCGATCAACGCCTTCTCCAACCCGACCACCAACAGCTACAAGCGTCTGGTGCCGGGCTTCGAAGCGCCTGTGCTGCTGGCCTATTCGGCCCGCAACCGCTCCGCTTCCTGCCGTATTCCCTACGGCTCGGGCGAGAAGTCGCGCCGCGTGGAATTCCGCTTCCCGGATCCGCTGTGCAACCCGTATCTGTCCTGCTCCGCGCTGCTCATGGCGGGCATCGACGGGATCCAGAACAAGATCCATCCGGGCGAAGCCATGGACAAGAACCTTTACGACCTGCCGCCGGCAGAGCTCGCCGAGGTTCCGACCGTTTGCGGATCGCTGCGCGAAGCGCTGGAATCGCTGGCCGCGGATCACGAATTCCTGCTGCAGGGCGATGTGTTCACCAAGGACCAGATCGACGCCTATATCGAGCTGAAATGGGAAGAAGTATATCGCTGGGAAATGGCGCCGAGCCCTGTCGAATTCGACATGTACTACTCGGCCTGATTCACCCGGGTGACGAAACGGAAAGGGCGGGGCCGATGGCTCCGCCCTTTTTCGTGCCCGCTGCCGACGCCCCAACCGCTTTGGGCAAATTGTTACAAAAAACTGCTTTCCTACACAGGAAATCGTGGCCTAGTTGATTCGCCTCCGTTGAAACGACTCGAGGCAACTTCCCATGACTCACCAGCCCAAACCCGCAGATTTCTGCGCATTTCCCAGCATAGAGCGCCCTCGCCCGCGCGCGATCGGCCCCAGGGGCATTGCACTGATCAAACGTTTCGAAGGATGCGGGCGAAAACGCGCCGACGGGCGCTATGGCGCCTATCCCGATCCCGGCACGGGCGGCGCGCCATGGACGATCGGCTGGGGCGCCACGGGCCGCGATATCGGCCCCGGGACTGTCTGGACGCGCCAGCAATGCGATGCCCGGCTGGAAGCCGACCTGGTTCGCTATGCCGCACAAGTCGATGAGGCCCTGCAGGATGCCCCGGCCAGCCAGGCGCAATTCGATGCCCTCACCAGCTTCCATTACAACACCGGAGCCATCGCCCGCGCCACACTGACGCGCAAGCACAGGGCCGGCGACTTCGCGGGCGCTGCGGCGGAGTTCGAACGATGGGTAAGGGCAGGCGGACGAGTGCTGCGCGGGCTGGTGCGCCGGCGCGCAGCCGAAAAAGCGCTCTATTGTTCGGCCGAAGCCGGCTCTTCCGTCTCTTCGGATTCGTCAACCGCTTCGGAGACGCAATATTGATGCTGCCCGCCCGGAGTACCGTCCTTGCCGCTTCCATCGGGCACCGGCGTGCCGAGCTTCTCGGCCGCCACGGCAGCGGCGATCATGCCGTCCTGCTCTTCGGCGGAAAGCCGTTCCCAGCCGTCCGGGCCAAGCCGTTCGAGCGGGCGGTAACGGATCTTGTATTGCATCCGCGCGGAGCCTTCGACCCAATAGCCGAGATAGACGAATGGCAGATCTTCTTCCACGGCGCGGCGGATATGGTCCAGAATGATGAAATTGCCGATGCCGGAGCGGCTGGCATGTTCGGGATCGTAGAAGCTGTAGATCATCGAAAAGCCGTCGCTCTGCCGATCGGTCAGGCAGGCGCCGACCAGCCGGCCGGGTTCGCCGCTCTCGGTCGGTTCGCGATATTCGACAAGGAAGCTGCTGACCGGCGTATGTTCCACCATGTCCGCGAAATCGCCTTCGTCCATCGATGCCATGCCGCCACCGGGATGGCGCACGCCCAGATAGCGGCGCAGCAAATCGTATTGTTCGTTGGTCGCCCAGGGGCGGCACTCGGTCGCGATCAGATCGCCGTTGCGCCTGGCATTGCGCCGCTGCGTCGAGGAGGGACGGAAATCCTTGGCCGCAACGCGGACCGAAATGCAGGCCCGGCAATTGGCGCAGCTGGGGCGGTAGGCGACAGTCTGACTGCGGCGAAATCCGATCCGGCCGAGCGCATCGTTCAGAGAGTCCGCATGCGGCCCTTTGAGCTCCGTGAAGACCTTCCGCTCCATCCGCCCGGGAAGGTAGGGGCATGGCGCCGGACTCGTCACATAAAAGCGGGGGAATCGAATGGGTGCCGTCACAGGGCTAGCGCGCCTTCCTTCTCCAGGTGTCCGTCCTAATGGCGTGCCCCTTCTATGCAGACAGGACTCGCCTGTTGAAACAACCTTAACCAAGAATCTTGGTTAACGGAGTCTTATTTTGCACAGAAGAGAGACGTAAAGCCCCGAGTGACCCGTTTCAGGTCAGTTCAGCTCCACCTGGCTGACCGAATATCCCTGAGTCCGGAGCGCATCGATCAGCGATTCAAGCTGTTCGCGGTCTCTGGCTTCGCATTCGATATCGGTGACAAGGCCCTTCGCCGGCAGATTGGTGAAGATCCGCTGGTGATAGATTTCCAGGATATTGACGTGATGCGCATCGAATTCGTGCATCACCTTGAACAGCGAACCCGGGCGATCCTGCAAATGGATGCGCAGGCGTGCGAGCCGGCCCGAACGCGCCAGATCGCGCAGCAGCACATTGGCCAGCAGCCGCGTATCGATATTGCCGCCGCACAGCACCAGCCCGACATTGCGTCCGGCGAATTTCTCCGGATGGGCGAGCACGGCTGCAAGGCCTGCGGCCCCCGCCCCTTCGACCACCGTCTTTTCGATCTGCAGCAGCAGCGCCAGCGCGCGCTCCAGCGTTTCCTCGTCGACCAGCACAATCTCGTCGACCAGATCCTTGATCACTTTCGAAGTGAACTCGCCCGGCTGTTTCACGGCGATGCCTTCGGCCAGCGTGTCGCCGCCGCTCGGCAAATCCTCGCCGCTGAGCTTGGAATACATCGACGGATATAGCTGCGCCTGCACGCCGATCAGCCCGATATCGGGCTTGAGCGCGCGGGCCGCCGTGCCCATGCCGGAAAGCAGGCCGCCGCCGCCGATCGGGATCGCCAGCATGTCGATCTCCGGTGCATCTTCCAGCATCTCCAGCGCGACAGTGCCCTGCCCCGCGGCCACATCGGGATCGTCGAAGGGATGAACGAATGTCAGGCCCAGCTGCTTTTCCATGCTGAGGGCATGTTCATAGGCTTCGTCGAAGCTTTCCCCTTCCAGCACGACCTTGCCGCCGACCTGCTCGGTCTGCATCACCTTCACCATCGGCGTGGTGCGCGGCATCACGATGGTAACCGGCACGCCCAGCCGCGTGCCGTGATAGGAAAGGCCCTGGCTGTGATTGCCGGCGGAAGCCGCAATCACGCCGCGCTTGCGCTGCTCTTCGGTCAGCAGCAGCAATTTGTTCAGCGCGCCGCGCTCCTTATAGGCGGCCGTGAACTGCAGGTTCTCGAATTTCAGCCAGACATTGGCGCCCGTAATTTCCGACAGCGTCTTGCTGTGATGGGTCGGCGTATGCACGACAGAGCCCGCGATGCGCTGGGCCGCGGCCCGCACATCGTCAAGCGTCAGGTGCGGCGTATTCTCGCTCGCTTCCGTTTGAAGGGCAGATGTCTCGCTCATAGTCAGCGGCCCGTAACGGAATTTGTCGCATAAGGGAAACAGGCAATCGCTTTACCGCGCAAGGCTGCGCCCCGGCGCCCGCATTGCCTGCACCGCATTTGCATTTCCGGACCGGAGGCGGCAGAGGGCGTGACATGACTGATTCAAGGAAGATCGCATTTCTCGGCATGGGCGTCATGGGCGGACCGATGGCCGGACATCTCGCACGCGCGGGCCATGACGTTACCATATATAACCGCACGGTTTCGCGCGCCGAAGAGCGCAGCAAACTGCTCGCCGATGAAGGGCTGAGCGTGAAGGTCGCCACGACCCCGGCCGAGGCCGCGGCGGGGCAGGATGTGGTGATAACCTGTGTCGGCAACGATGCCGATCTGGCGCAAGTCGTGCTGGGCGAAGAAGGCGTGCTGGCGGCGATGAAGCGCGGCGCGCTGTTCATCGATCACACCACCGTTTCGGCCAAGATCGCACGTGAAATCGCCGCTCAGGCGGATTCGCTGGGGCTGCAGGCAGTGGACGCGCCGGTATCGGGCGGCCAGGCAGGTGCGGAAAACGGTGCGCTCTCGATCATGTGCGGCGGCTCGGACGAAGCCATGGCGGCGGCGACCCCGGCCATGGAAGCCTATGCGGCGCGGATCGTGCATGTCGGCGGCGCGGGCGCCGGGCAGACCACCAAGATGGTCAACCAGATCTGCATCGCGGGCGTGCTGGCGGGTCTTTCGGAAGCGGTGCGTTTCTCCGACGCGGCCGATCTCGACATGGCCAAGGTGCTGGAGGCCGTCTCCGGCGGCGCGGCGCAAAGCTGGCAGATGGAAAACCGCTGGAACACCATGGCGAAGGACGAATTCGATTTCGGCTTCGCGATCGACTGGATGCGCAAGGATCTGGCCATCGCGCTGGGCGAAGCCGAAGCGCTGGGCGTTTCCATGCCCGTCACGGCGCTGGTCGATCAGTTCTATAAGGAAGTGCAATCGATGGGCGGCGGCAGGCAGGATACCAGCGCGCTGATGCGCAGACTCCCCAAGGGCAATTCCAAGGGCTGAACACTTGCAGGCGGCGCGCCTCTGCGCGGCACTGGCCGCGGCTCTGCTTGCCGCCTCGCCAGCCGCCGCAGATACGCTGCTCGACAATGTAAACGGGATATCCATCGCCCGCGACGGAGCGGTCACGCGGTTCGACGCCATGACGATCCGCGATGACGGGATCATCCTGCAGATCTTCGAACGCGGCGAAAAACCGCCTTCCAAGGTGGATTACCGGATCGACGGAGACGGAAAGACCGTGATCCCCGGCCTGGTGGATTCGCATGTCCGCCTGATGGATACCGGCTTTGCCGCAATCGGGCTGGACCTTTCGGCCACGGCATCGCTGGCGGAAGCCCAGGCCAAGATCGCGGACTATGGCGCGCGCTATCCCGACCGCCCCTGGATCGTGGGCACCGGCTGGGACCAGGCGAACTGGGCGCCGGGCCGCTTGCCCACTGCCGCCGAGCTTGATGCCGCCGTAGCGGACCGACCGGTTTGGCTGACGCATAGGGACGGCACGGCGGGCTGGGCGAACAGCCGTGCGCTGGAACTCGCCGGAATAGATGCGGACAGCGCCGATCCGGAAGGCGGACGCATCGTCAGGCAGGGCGGATCGAAAGCGCCTGCTGGGGTACTCATCGGCAATGCCATGCAGGCCGTGTCGGAGGAGCTGCCGAGGCCGCGCCCCGAAGACCGCGACCGCGCATTCCTGGCGGCGCAGGATCTGCTTATCAGACGCGGTATTACGGCGGTCGCCGATATGGGCACCACGATCGAGGACTGGCAAAGCTATCGCCGTGCGGGAGACGCCGGGAATCTGCGCCTGCGCATCATGGCCTATTCCGGCAGCGTGGAGGACATGATGCTGATTGCCGGGCCGCAGCCGACGCCCTGGCTCTATGAAGACCGTCTGCGCATGATCGGCTTGCGGCTGGTGCTCGACGGATCGCTGGACACGCGCAGCGCATGGCTCAAGACGCCTTATACGGACGATCCGCAAGAAAGCGGGCTCACCCTGCTCGATCACGCGCAACTGCGCAACTTGATGAGCCGGGCCGCGATGGATGGTTTCCAGGTCGCCGTGCAGGCCAGCGGCGACGGCGCCGTAGACGAAGCCCTGGCCGCGATCGAAGAGATCGCCGAAGCCTATCGGGGCGAAAGACGCTGGCGGATCGAAGCGGCGCAGCTTGCCGATCCGCTGGACTTCACGCGCTTCGGCAATCACGGCATCGTTGCATCCATGCAGCCGCTGCAGCAAACAGCGAACAGGGATCTGGCCGAGACGCGGCTGGGCGCGGCCCGGCTGACCGGCGCCTATGCGTGGCGCTCCATCCACGATGCCGGCGCAGCGCTCAGCTTCGGATCGGGTGCGCCCGAAAGGCTGCCAGACCCTATCGCCGGCATCGCGGCGGCCGCGACGCGCGAAGACGAAAGCGGGCAGCTCTTCGGCGGGTGGCATCCGCAGGAAACGCTCCGGCGCGAACAGGCGCTGGCGGCCTATACGGCTGGCGGCGCCTATGCCGGGTTCGGCGAAGGGCGCTTCGGGCGGCTGGCAGTAGGCGAACGGGCCGACTTTCTGATGATCGACCGGGATGCGCTGCTTTCAAGCATGCAGGATCTGCGCGACACCAAACTGCTGCAAGTCTGGATCAACGGGCGCCTGGCCTATTCCAATGTCCCCGCCGACGCCGATGAGAGCGCGGGCGGGGACATCGTCGGGCGCTAGGCCGATAGCTTAGCCTTTAATTGCGCCCATCCAGATCGTCACGGCAACTGCACCCGGATCGGGATGGCCGGCCGTGCGGTCCCCCATATAGGTGGAGCGCCCCCGGCGCGGCTGCATCGTCTTGGTGGCTTCGGCACCGGCCAGTGCATCCTCATGCATGGCAGCGATGCGCGCAGCGGCATCGCCCTGGGTGGCAGCGAAAGCGTCCGCAGCAGGCACCAGCGCGTCCAGCATCGTCCGGTCGCCCGGCGATGCCCCGCCCAGTTCCATCATACCCTTGCAGCCGGCCTTGAGCGCGCGCGCCCAAGCGGCAGGATCTTCCGCGCTGTCTTCCTGCCCCAGCGACGAAGCGATCCGCAGCACGAACATGGCGTAAAGCGGGCCGGAGGTACCCGCCAGCCAGCGGCGCAACAGGGCAGACACCTGCTCCAGAGCGCGCGCGGGATGATCCAGATCCAGCGTATCGAAAGCGCTCTCTATGCTGTCCGCGCCGCGCGACATGCTGATCCCCAGATCCCCGTCGCCCACGGCACTGTCGAGCTTGGTCAGTTCCGGTTCGGCTTCGCGCAGCGCCGCGATCACGGACTTGATTGCTCCGGCAAAAGCATCGCGCGCCCCTTCGCTTGCCCAGGACGGCCCAAGAATGGGATCGTCCGCGGCCAGATCGATAGGCTTGGGCGTCTTCACTTCAGCAGCAGGCAAGGTCGGTTTGACCCAGGCCGATGCGTCGCTGGGTGACAGCAGACGCTCCGCCCGCGCATCGTCGAGCCGCATGAGCGAAAGCGAGCAGCCCGCCATTTCCAGCGCGCTAAGCAAGGTTCCGCTGATCGTGGCGCGCACTTCGATGCCGAGTTCCGCCAGGCGTCGCAGGGCAAAGCGCGTCACGATCGCCAGTTCCAGCGCAGACGTGCCGCCCAAACCGTTGACCAGCAGCGCGGCCGAATCCCCGCGCTTAAAACCCCCGTAATTGACGATCTGGTCCAGCACTTCGGCGAACATTTCGTCCGCAGGGGCGATCTTGCCGCGCCGCACCCCGCTTTCACCGTGAATGCCCAGCCCGAATTCCACTTCGTCTTCGCCCAGTTCGAAACCGGGCTTGCCCGCAGCCGGGACCGTACAGGGCGAAAGGCCGATTCCCATGCTGGCCAGATTGTCAGCCGCGGCCTGCGCCTCTGCGCGGACGTCGGAAAGCGAAAGGCCCGCTTCCGCAGCTGCCCCCGCGATCTTGTGCACGAACACGGTGCCGGCAATCCCGCGGCGGCCGACATCCACATTGCCGTCCCCCAGGGCGACATCGTCCCCCACGACGACAATCTCTACCGGAATGCCGTGTGTGCGAGCGAACTCGGCTGCGAGACCGAAATTGAGCTTGTCGCCCGTGTAGTTCTTGATGATCAGCAATACGCCCGCCGGCCCACCAACGGTCAGGATGGTCTTGAGTACGGCGTCAACACTGGGCGAGGTAAACACGGCGCCGGCAATCGCCGCAGTGAGCATTCCGGAGCCGACATAGCCGGCATGGGCCGGTTCATGGCCGGAGCCTCCGCCGGAAATAATGGCGACCTTGCCCGCGTCCTTCAGCTCCTGATGGTCTGCGCGAATGACGACGGTTTCGTCGGGCAGAAGCATCAGCCTGTCATCCGCGAGGGCCAGGCCCTCCACCACTTCGTCCACCACTCGCACGGGATCGTTGATCAGTTTTTTCATAATTCGCGACTTTCCTGCCTTCCTCTCTCGGGATTCCCCTAGCGCGCGACCATGGGCGAGCACACCCCTTGCTTGCAGCCTTGTCAGCGCATCGAATCGAACTACACTAGGAACTAAACGTGTTAAGGGAAAGGACGACCATGGCGACGACAATCGGTTCCGATCAGGAAGCAGCGCTGACTGCATTGCTGGACCAGAAAGAAATAGAGGATCTGTTCGTTCGCTATTATCTGGGGCTTGGCGGCGACGATCCGGACTGGTTCGGCCAATTCTTCGTCGAAGGTGCGGAACTGGATGTGAACGGCATTGTCGTTCACGGCAGAGACGGGATCGGAAAGCTCTATCGCGATGTCGCCGAAGACAAGCCGAACCTGACAGGCACGTTTCGCATGATCTTAAGCAATCTGCTGATCGACGTGGATGGCGATAAGGCGATTGCCCGCATGATGTGGACCCAGACGCTCAACGACACGATCAAGGGGCCGCCGCGCTTCATCGAACAGGGCTGGGAAGTCAATGCACTGGTCAGGCAGAATGGCAAATGGCGGATCAGCAAGCGCGTCGTTACGGCCGATTCCGGCCTTCCGGACATGATGGACGAGACATACGATCCGCGTCCTGACTACACGCTTTAGGTTAATAGCAGGCGCGCCCATCGATCCGCATGGGAAGTGAACCTCGCGAAGAGGCGCAAATAACGCATTTCAGCCGTTTTTGACACGGATTGCGGAGAGTTCCCGCATTCCGGGCCAGGCGGAATCGCCCCGCGCGATGCCACCGGACGAAACAATCCTACGGCAAATCCTGCCCGGATTTCCAATTGTTGCGCCCGGCGCGTTAACATTCTTGCGGCGGAATTTCTCGGAATTGGACTGTTGATAACGGCGGCTTTGTTTGCCGGGGAGTCCGGCCATGATGCCCCTCACAAAGGGAGTTAGATCATGAGCAAACATTCATACCGCTCCAGCCGACCCGATAGCTGGACATTGCCCCGTCAGACGCAGCCCGACTGGCAGCGGCGCCATGTGAATGGCCCAATTCAGCCAATGGAAGAACCCAGCTTCCTGGCCAGACTCTTCAGGTAGGGGCGCTCCAACACCACACAAAACCGGCATTATCGAGCGACCGGCTCGTCCTTTGATGAGGACACCGGTCGCCATCCGCCTGAAATTGCCCCGCAGGCAGCTTGACGGAAGCGTATGCATCCAATAATTCGACATTTATCGAAATATTGGAATATCGGATGCAAGCGAACCGGATCATTCGTGCATTGTCCGCGCTGGCGCAGGAACATCGCCTCGCCGCCTTCCGTCTGCTTGTGCAGGCAGGAGAAGAAGGCATCGCCGCCGGCACTCTGGCGGAAAAGCTGGATGTTCCGCCCTCCTCCATGAGCTTTCATCTCGCGCAGCTTGCCAATGCAGGGCTTGTTACTCAGCGGCGCGAAAGCCGCTCGATCATCTATTCGGCCGACTATACGGCCATGAACGAGCTGATGGGTTACCTCACGGAGAATTGCTGCGGCGGCGTGCCGTGCACAGACGATTCCGTCTGCCTCCCCGATCCCCAGAGAAAGAGTGCCTGATGAAACGTTTCCATGTGCATGTCGGCGTGACCGACATCGAAAAGTCGATTGCTTTCTATTCCAGTCTGTTCGGCAGCGAACCCACCGTGGTGAAACCCGACTATGCCAAATGGATGCTGGACGATCCGCGTGTAAATTTTGCGATTTCCATGCGCGAACAGGCGGCCAAAGGCATAGAACATGTCGGCCTGCAGGCCGAAGACAAGGCGGAACTGACCGAGGTCTATGGCCGGATGAAGGCCGCCGACCGGCCCGTGCTGGAGGAAGGCGCAACCACTTGCTGCTACGCGCAGTCGGAGAAAAGCTGGATTGCCGATCCCGATGGCGTGGTGTGGGAAGCATTCCTGACCGAGGGCGAAAGCACGACTTATGGCGGCAACCCAGAACTAGCACAGCTCGCCTCCGCCAACGCAGTGTCCGATGCCTGCTGTGCACCGCGAGTGGCGCCGGTCAAACCCTCCTGCTGCTGAGGCTCCAATGTCCGACAAACCCTTGAACGTGCTCTTCCTGTGCACCGGCAACTCCGCGCGCTCGATCCTGGGCGAGGCTATCCTGAACCATGACGGCCAAGGCCGCTTCCGCGCCTACAGCGCTGGCAGCAATCCAACCGGAACAGTGAATTCCTGGGCGATCCACACGCTCAAGACACTGGGTTACCCGGCGGACGGCTGTCGTTCGAAAAGCTGGGACGAGTTCGCTGCAGGTCCCGAATTCGATCTGATCTTCACGGTTTGCGACAATGCCGCGGCGGAAAGCTGCCCGATCTGGCCCGGCAAGCCGATCACTGCCCATTGGGGGCTGCCCGACCCGGCGTCGATAGAAGGAAGCGACACTGTAAAGGCGGCCGCGTTCCTCGATACGTTCCGCATGCTCAAGCGACGGATCGACCTATTGCTGGCGCTCCCTCCCGCCAGCCTAAAAAGCATGTCCCTGCCTGAAAAACTTCGCCAGATTGGACGGGAGGCCGATTCATGATGACCACTACTGCTGTGCAAATCGACGAACGCAAAGCCGGGCTCGGTCTGTTCGAAAAATGGCTTTCCCTATGGGTAGGCGCCGCCATTCTGGGCGGCATCGCGCTGGGCAATATGGCGCCGGGCCTCTTCTCCGCACTCGCCACTGTCGAATATGCCTCGGTCAACCTCATCGTTGCCGTGCTGATCTGGGCGATGATCTTCCCGATGATGGTCTCGGTCGATTTCTCGGCCGTGCGGCATGTGGGGGACAAGCCAAAAGGGCTGATCATCACGCTGGTGGTCAACTGGCTGATCAAGCCGTTCACCATGGCCGCGCTGGGCCTGCTGTTCTTCGAAGTCCTGTTCGCGGACCTCATCGATCCGGCTGACGCACAGCAATATATTGCCGGCCTGATCCTGCTGGGCGCAGCGCCCTGCACCGCGATGGTGTTCGTCTGGTCGCAGCTGACCAAGGGCGATCCCGCTTATACGCTGGTGCAAGTGGCGGCGAACGATCTGATCATGATCGTCGCCTTCGCGCCCATCGTGGCCCTGCTACTGGGCGTCACGGATATTGCCGTCCCCTGGGAAACCCTGCTGCTGTCGGTCGCGCTCTATGTCGTGGTGCCGCTGGCGGCAGGCGCCTATGTCAGGAACCGCCTACTCGCTTCCCATGACGGAAATGAGGGCGCGGTTAGCGCGTTCACCGCCAGGATGAAGCCCTTGTCGATCATCGGCCTTCTGATGACGGTTCTGCTGCTGTTCGGCTTTCAGGCGGAAACGATCGTCTCCCGCCCGCTTCTGATTGCTCTGATCGCAGCGCCGATCATCGTGCAAAGCTACGGCATCTTCTTCATTGCCTACAGCGCCGCGAAAGCATGGAAAGTGCCGCATGCCGTCGCCGCTCCATGCGCGCTGATCGGCACATCCAATTTCTTCGAGCTGGCGGTCGCCGTGGCTATCGGGCTGTTCGGCCTGGGCAGCGGCGCTGCCCTGGCAACGGTGGTCGGCGTTCTGGTGGAAGTGCCGGTAATGCTGTCGCTTGTCGCCATCGCCAACCGGACGAGAGCGCAGTTCCCGGCAAGCTAGCCGTAAGTAAGGGCGAAGGCCCAGCCTAGGCGCCCTCGCCGCCGGCTGCGCTGCCTTCCGCCTCTTCTTCCGTAGCCTTCTGTTCGGCTTCCTTCTTCTCGCTGAACCACATCAGCAGCAGGGAGCCTTCGAACAGCAGGATGAGCGGGGAGGCCAGCAATAATTGCGAAACGACGTCCGGCGGCGTGATGAGCGCAGCAACCGCGAAGATCCCCACGATCAGATAACGGCGCGCACCCGCGAGCTGGCTCCGCGTGACGATGCCCGCTCGGTTGAGCAGCATCAGCAGCACCGGCAGCAGGAAACTGATCCCGAAGGCCAGAATGAACTGCATCACCAGGCTGAGATAATCGCCCATCGCGGGCAGCGCTTCCTGCTTGAGGCCGCCTGTCTCCCCTTCGAAGCCCAGGAACCATTCGAAAGCTGTGGGCATCACGATGAAATAGGCAAGCGATGCCCCCAGCGTGAACAGGATCGGCGTCGCAAACAGAAACGGCAGGAATGCCTTCTTTTCGCGCTGGTAAAGCCCCGGGGCAATGAATGCCCAGAGCTGATTGGCGATGATCGGAAAACTGAAGAAGAAGGCTGCAAACAGAGCCACCTTGATCTCCACGAAGAACGCTTCGTAAAGCTTGGTATAGATCAGCCTGCCTTCGCCGGCTGGAAATGCCGCGGTCAGCGGCCGCACCAGAACTCCGAAGATATCGTCGGCGAAGTAGAGACAGATCGCAAAGGCAATCGCCAAGGTGATCACGCAGCGCATCAACCGGTTGCGAAGCTCGATCAGATGATCGAGCAGGGGCGCCTGCGTTTCGTCGATATCCTTGACGTTGAAGACCATGGTCAGGCTCGGATCACTTTTTGGTCGGCGTGCCGTCTAACGGCAGTTGCGGCTCCTGATCGGAAGCGGTCTGCGGCTGGCCGGCATCGCTCTTGCTGCTCTTTCCGGCAGAATCGCCTGCAGCCTTCTTGCCGGCTGCTTCGGCGCCCGCTTCGGCCGAACCGGCGGCCTTCTCCGCCCCGGGCGGCGTTCCGCCTTCCGCGATCATGGCAGAGACCTCCTCTGCGGGATGCTCTTCCATGATCTTTTTGTTCTGCGCAGCCCATTTCTTCTCCATCTCCTCCATTTCCGCTTCGCGGACCATGGTCTCAAGCCCGGCACGAAAATGATTGGAAACGCGGCGCACCTTGCCGATCCAGCGCCCGGCGGTGCGCATGGCAAGCGGAATATCCTTCGGGCCGATGACGACTATCGCCACGACCACGATGAGCAGCAGTTCGGACGCGCCGAGATCAAGCATCGGTCACGGCGCCATTTGTTCAGCTGGAAGACTTCGAACTGTCGGGCGTCTTCGCCTCGGCAGGTTCGGCGGCTGGCTTGCTCTCGATCTGGGCAGCGGATTTTGCCGGTGCCTCTTCATCATCGTTCAGCCCTTTGCGGAAGCTCTTAACTCCCTTGCCAAAATCGCCCATCATCTCGGAAATCCGGCCGCGACCGAACAGCACCAGGACGACTAGCGCGATAATAATAATCTGGAACGGTCCAATGTTCACGTCATGTAACTCCGAAGGTTCAGTGAAGCATATTAACCGGTTTCTTCGGGCTTATCCAGCGTTGCAACATCGGGCAAGTCGGCAATGTCATCCGTTGCCGCACGCGAATCGGGCTCTTGCGGGGATTCGTCCGGCTTCTGCGCCGTCAAAGATTCATAGGCATCATCGACCGGATCGAGCAAGCCTGCCGCGCGCAATTCGTCGATTCCGGGCAGATCGCGTCGGGATTTGAGCCCGAAATGATTCAGAAACTCGGGAGTCGTGGCATAGATCACCGGCCTGCCGGGCACTTCGCGGCGGCCGGCAACGCGGACCCAGCCCGCTTCCATCAAGACGTCGAGCGTGCCCCCACTGGTCTGGACGCCACGAATGGCCTCTATCTCCGCGCGGCTGACAGGCTCATGATAGGCGACGATCGCCAGCACTTCGGTGGCAGCACGGGAAAGCTTGCGCACTTGTTCGCGCTCTCTGCGCAAAAGATGCGCCAGATCGGGCGCGGTCTGGAATTGCCAGCGCCGCCCGCGTTCCACCAGATGGACCCCGCGCTTCGAATAATGCGCCTCCAGCTCGGCCAAGGCGCCGCGGACATCCGCCCCGCCCAGATGCCCCGAAATCGCTTCGGCCGTCATCGGTTCTTCGGCGGCAAACAGAGTGGCTTCCACCGCGCGGACAAGCTCGTCCGCATCGCGCTCCGTCAGTTCTGGGGCACCCGCCGCATCCGTGCTTTCGCCCTCGCTCATGCTTCAAGCCTCACGATTTTGTCCGCCGCAAATGCATCGGACCGAAAATCTCTTCCTGGCGGATTTCCGCCTTGCCGAGCCGCGCCAGTTCCAGCGCGGCCACGAAGCTGGAAGCAAGCGCGGACCGCCGCAGCCGGCTGTCCGCATTGGGCGGCAGAAACTCTTCCAGCTGCATCCAGTCCAATGTGACGCCCAGCATGGCGGACACGCGGTCCAGCGCCGATTCCAGCGTCATCACCATCCTGTCGCGGACCATATGGACGGCAGGCTGCGTCCGCGCCTTGACCTGGCCATAGGCATGGACCAGCGAAAACCAGTCGCACTGCCAGGCATTCACCCGGTCGACCCGCAGCCCTTCCGGCGAACCCCGCAGGAAAACGTCGCGCCCGATCCGGTCGCGCGCCATCAGGCGCGCCGCCGCCTCGCGCATCGCGCCGAGCCGCTGGAGCCGCAATTGCAGCCGCAGGGCCAGTTCTTCCGGGCTCGGATCCTCCTGCTCTTCCTTGGGCAGCAGCAGCGCCGATTTGAGGTAGGCCAACCATGCCGCCATCACCAGATAATCGGCCGCCAGCTCCAGTTTCAGGGCCTCTGCACGCTCGATATAGACGAGATACTGATCGACCAGCGCCAGGATCGAAATCCGCTTGAGATCGACCTTCTGCCGCCGCGCAAGGTCGAGCAGCAGGTCCAGCGGCCCTTCCCAGCCATCGAGCTCGACATAGAGCGCCGTGTCCTCGCCGGGCGCGGCGGCCGGGCCGCTCCATTCATCGCTATCCGTAGACGCGTCGCCCAGGATCATGCCTTCTTCCATCATGCCGAACCCGCCAGAGCCAGCAAGCTGTCGCGCTTGGCAATAAGCTCGCTCTGATTGCCGGCAGTTCCGCTGTCGCCTGCGGAAGTGAGCGCCCGTTCCAGCCGCAGAGCGGTCTGATCCGACATCGATGGCAGGGAATTGGCGATTCCCTGCATGTCGTCCATCTTGGCCCAGCAATTGAGCGCGATGTCGCAGCCCGCCTCGATCGCCGCCGCGGCCCGTTCCGGCACACTGCCCGATAGCGCCTCCATATCCAGATCATCGGTCAGCAACAGCCCGGCAAAGCCGATCCGCCGCCGAATGATATCCCCGATCACGATGGGAGACAGCGTTGCCGGTCGATCCTTGTCCCATGCGGTATAGCGGATATGTGCCGTCATCCCGATCGGCGTATCCGAAAGCGCGGTGAAGGGCGCCAGATCGGTCTCCAGCTCTTCCGCGCTTGCTTCAACCACCGGCAAATCCTTGTGGCTGTCCGCCATGGCCCGCCCATGCCCCGGCATATGCTTGATGCAGCCTGCCACGCCCGCGCGTGCCAGACCGGCCAGGATCGCCCGGCCCAGCGCGGCCACCCGCACCGGATCGGAGCCCAGCGCACGGTCCCCGATCACATCGTGAGCGCCGCTCTGACGCACGTCGAGCACCGGATGGCAATCGACGCTGATTCCGGCTTCCGCCAGATCGATGCCCAGCGCTTCGGCATTGCTGCGCGCCGCCTCGATCGCGCTGGCCGGCGCCGTGTCATACAATCGATCAAACTTCTCACCCGGAGGGAAAGCGAGCCATTCGGGCGGCTTCATCCGCACCACCCTGCCGCCTTCCTGATCGATGCAGATAAACAGATTCTTGCGCCCGTGAATGCTGCGCAAATCATCGGTAAGTGCCCGCAACTGCTCGCGGTTTTCGATATTGCGGCCGAACAGGATATATCCCGCCGGATCGCACTCGCGAAAGAACGCCCGTTCTTCGCCGGTCAGTTCAAGGCCCGTCATGCCGAAAATGGCTGGAATCATGCAGGAAAGCTCGCAGCAAAGCGGCGGTTTCGCAAGGATTCGCTTTCCCGCAAATGTGGATACTAACCAAGGATACTATGCGTCCGGCGGATAATCGCCGGAATTCGAACCCGCGCCCTCAGGGCTTGACCTGACAAGCCCCGCCATTGGCCTTCAGCGTCTCGCACAGGTTCGTGGCGGCATCCAGATCGCCGGTGACGGCCTGCAGGCGGAAGACCCGGCCGATATCGGCCTGCCCCTCCACCACGCGGTGCTGCACACCCTCCAGAGCTTCGAACTGCCGGACAAGAGCACTCCAGCCGCGTTCCGCGCTCGCGCGGTCGAAATAGGCGCCGACCTGCACCCCGACGCCCTGCAGCTGCGGTGCCGGAGAGGCAGGCGCTTCGGGCTCTGCCGTTCCTTCCAGATCGATGCTCGGGCGCGGCGGTTCGGCGGCGATCGTCCCTTCGCTGGTCTGCCCTTCTGCAACGGCAAAGCTGGTATCTCCGGTCCCCTCGAACGTCTTGCCGCCCGGATCTTCGGGTTTCGTCTTGTACGGCCCTTCCGGCGCTTCGATCGTATCGCCCACCGCAGTCAGCTCGGCATTATGCGTGTCACGCGTGGCCCACCAGATCCCGCCGGCAACCACTGCGATCACCAGCAGGCCGATGATGCCGAAAATCACGACACGGGCGGTATCGACGCCCTGATCTTCATAATCGTCGTCTGATTCCAGCCATGGCAGCTGATCGTCCCCATTGTCGAATGCCAGCTCCACGGATTGCTCCGTGCCGCCGTGCTCCAGGGCATCGCCCTGTTGCTCCCCGCTGCCATACATACCGGTGCTCATCGTCAAAGCTCCTCGACCGCATCTACTCCCAATAGAGCCAGGCCGTTGCGAATTACTTGCCCGATTTGTTCCGCCAGGAAAAGCCTTGCGCGTGTCAATTCCGGATTAGTGGAGACCAGCATGCGCATCTGCGCGTTGTCGTTCCCCAGGTTCCAGAATGCGTGGAATTCCGCCGCCAGATCGTAGAGGAAGAAGGCAATGCGGTGCGGTTCGCGCGCCTGCGCCGCCGCTTCCACCAACCGCGGGAACTGTGCCGCCTGCTTGACCAGGGCAAGCTCTTCGGCCCCCAGCAGATCGAGCGTGTCCGGTGAAGGCGTCAGCCCTTCGGCTTCGGACTTGCGCAGGATCGATCGGATGCGCGCATGCGCATATTGCACGTAGAAAACCGGATTGTCCTTCGACGCTTCGACGACTTTCGCGAAATCGAAGTCCATCTGCGCTTCGGGCTTGCGGGTAAGCATGGTGAAACGCACCACATCCTTGCCCACTTCCTCCACCATGTCGGCAATGGTGACGAAATTGCCCGACCGCTTCGACATCTTGGCCGGCTGGCCATCGCGCAGCAGCTGCACCATCTGCACCAGCTTCACATCGAAGGGGATCGGCTTGCCCTGCCCTTCGGAAAGCGCGGAAACCGCCGCCTTGATCCGCTTCACCGTGCCGGCATGGTCCGCGCCCCAAATATCGATCAGCGCGTCGGCATTTTCCGCCTTCTGCATGTGATAGGCCAGATCGGCGCCGAAATAGGTCCACTTACCGTCCGACTTCTTGATCGGGCGGTCCTGGTCGTCGCCGAACCTGGTCGAGCGGAACAGCGGCAGCTCGACCGGTTCCCAATCTTCGATCTGCTTGCCCTTGGGCGCTTCCAGCACCCCGTCATAGACCAGGTCGTGGCTCCGCAGCCATGCTTCGGCTTCTTCGGGCTTGCCTGCCGCCTGCAGCGCCGCCTCTGACGAGAACACGTCGTGCCGGATGCCCAGCAAAGCCAGATCGGCGCGGATCATGTCCATCATCGCCGCCACGGACTGTGCGCGGAAAATGGGCAGCCATTCCGCTTCGTCTTCCTCCAGGAAGCGGTTGCCCAGCTCTTTGGCCAGCGCTTCGCCAACGGGCTTCAGATAGTCGCCGGGATAGAGCCCTTCGGGTATTGCGCCGATATCCTCGCCCAGCGCCTCGCGGTACCGAAGATAGGCAGACCGCGCGAGCACATCGACCTGGCCGCCCGCATCGTTGACGTAATATTCGCGGATGACTGCATAGCCCGCATATTCCAGCAGGCTGGCCAGCGCATCGCCAACGACGGCGCCGCGGCAATGGCCCATATGCATCGGGCCGGTGGGATTGGCGGAAACATATTCGATATTCACTGCCTGGCCGCCGCCCATGGCGGAGCGGCCGTAATCCGCGCCCAGTTCCGCAATTGCGCCCAGTTCCGCGCGCCAGGCCCCATCCGCGACCCGCAGGTTGATGAAACCGGGGCCGGCGATCTCGGTGCTGGATATTTCGGGCAACTGGCCCAGCTTCGCGGCGATCGCCTCTGCCAGCTGGCGCGGATTGGTCTTGGCCGGCTTGGCCAGCACCATGGCGGCATTGGTGGCGAGGTCGCCATGCGCCGGATCGCGCGGCGGTTCCACCGTCACATTGGCAAAGGACAGGCCGGAAGGCAGCACGCCTTCGGCCTCCAGCGAGCGAAGCGCATCGTGAACATGGGCCGCAAAGGCGGCATGGATCGTCTGGGTCTGAGACATAGCAGGGCCGTTAGCCGGTTTGCGCCGCCTGTGAAAGCGCCTCCCGCGCAGCGGCTGCTGCGCGTTCCGCTATGGGTCAGCGCGTGGCGTTGTAGGCGAGCTGCGCTTCGCTGAGCTGGAAGCCCACCAGCAGCTCGAAATTCGCCCGTGATAGCGCAGCGCGCACTTCGGGCAGCGTCAGCGGATCGATGGCCGCATCCTCGTCCCCCGCGCGTCGTCGGCGATTGATCCGCTCGACGATGTCCGGCGGAAGCGTGGCCTCTGCGCGGTCGATATAGGCCCCTGCCGTCCCTGTCCCCACTGCGCGTTCCTCGCCGTCGGCGAAAGTGACGGTCACCGTGCCGACGCGCTTGGCGACGACGGCGCTGCCGCCGCGCATCACAGTGGAGAAATAGGGAAATTCGACCGTGCGCGATCCGCGCGTATCGGTGCGGCGGGCCACGACGTCGAATGTGGCGGTGGAATAGACCTTTTCGCCGCTATCGTCGCATTGCGAGCGCACATTGGTCATCACGCCGACGACGTCGATCGCATCGGCCGTGCGCGCCTCGCTGCGGAACAGGGTCATATCCCCGGTATAGTCCGGAATGCCGACTGCAGGGCACACCGTGCGCAGAGCGGTGATTCCCACCGATTGGTCTATCACGATGTCGCCGCTTGATTTACAGCCGGCAAGTGCGGCGAAAGCGGCGGTCATGATGGCAAGGCGAAAGCGAGCGGTCATGCAAGGTCCTGAATCTGGGTTCGGCATCGAAGTGTGCGCAGCCCTAGCTCTTTCGCCGCGCAGCGACAACCGCTAGAGCGACCCATATGAACGCGCCATTTCCGAAACAGGCATCCGCCTCCAACGATAATGCAGGCCGCCTGCCGCTCACCGTCCTGATCGCCGCGCCGCGCGGCTTCTGCGCGGGGGTGGACCGGGCGATAGAAATCGTGGAGCGCGCCCTCGAACGTTACGAGCCGCCTGTCTATGTCAGGCACGAAATCGTGCATAACCGCTATGTGGTGGACGGGCTCAAGAAAAAGGGCGCGATCTTCGTGGAGGAACTGGACGAAGTGCCCGACGGCGCGCCGGTCGTGTTCAGCGCCCATGGCGTGCCCAAATCGGTGCCCGCCAATGCGGAAGAACGCGGCCTGGAATATTTCGACGCCACCTGCCCGCTGGTCAGCAAGGTCCACCGCCAGGCGGAACGCCAGATCGAAGCCGGGCGGCACATCCTGTTCATCGGACATAAGGGCCATCCCGAGGTGATCGGGACATTCGGGCAAGTCCCCGTCACCGACATCACCCTGGTCGAGACAGTGGAAGACGTCGCGAAGCTGCCCTTCACGCAGGACGATCCGCTGGCCTACCTCACGCAGACCACCCTTTCGGTGGACGACACGGCGGAAATCGTGGCCGCGCTCAAACAGCGCTATCCCGCGATTGCCGGGCCGAAGGCGGAAGACATCTGCTATGCCACGTCGAACCGGCAATCGGCAGTGAAGGCGATCGCACCCAGCTGCGATCTGGTGCTGGTGATCGGCGCACCCAACAGCTCCAACTCGTTGCGGCTGGTGGAAGTCGCCGAACGATGCGGCGCCAGCGCCCGATTGATCCAGCGCGCCGATGAAATCGATCCGGCCTGGCTGGACGGCGTCGGCACGATCGGCATCACCGCGGGCGCCTCGGCGCCTGAAAAGCTGGTCCGCGAAGTCGTCGACCAGCTTGCCCAATGGCGCGAAGTCGAGGAGCACACCCGCGTGACTGCAGAGGAAAAAATGGTTTTCAAACTGCCGCGCGAACTCGCCGACTAAGCAGATGGCCGTCTATACGCATCTTGACGACAGGACACTTACGTCCCTGATCGAGCAGTTCGACATCGGCACGCTCGAATCCGTGAAGGGCATTGCCGAAGGCGTGTCCAACAGCAACTGGATGGTCACGACCACAACGGACCGCTTCATCCTGACCATGTATGAACGGCGGATCGAGCTGCGCGACCTGCCCTTCTTCCTTGGCCTGCTGGACCACCTGGCGGCCAAGGGGTGCCCGGTTCCGCGCACGATTCACGACCGCACCGGCGCCGCCTTCCGCATGCTGGAGAACAAGGCGGTGGCGCTGTTCGAATTCCTTCCGGGTGTTTCGATCGAACATCCCGAACCGGCGCAGGCGCATTCGGTGGGCCAGGCCCTGGCGGGCATCCACGTCGCTTCGGCCGATTTCGAAATGCAGCGGCGCAACGATCTGGGGCTGGAGGACTGGCGCGCCCTGGCCGAAGATTGCGGCGAGGAAGGCCTGATGGAAATCGATCCGCTTCTTCCGGAAATCGTGACAAGCGAACTGGACTTCCTGGCCTCTCAATGGCCGCACGAACTGCCGCGATCGGTCATCCATGCCGATCTCTTCCCCGACAATGTGCTGATGCTGGACAACGAAGTCAGCGGCCTCATAGATTTCTATTTCGCCTGCACGGACATCACCGCCTATGACCTTGCAGTGACGCATGCGGCATGGTGTTTTTCGCCCGACGGGCGCGAATACAAGCCGGAAATCGGCGCGGCATTGCTGGAAGGCTATACCGGCGTTCGCCCGCTGTCGGAGGCGGAGCGCAAAGCCCTGCCCATTCTTGCCCGGGGGGCGAGCCTGCGCTTCCTGCTGACCCGCGCCGAAGACTGGCTCCACACGCCCGGCGATGCGCTGGTCACGCGCAAGGACCCGATGGATTTCGCGCGGCGGCTGGCCTGCTACGCGGCAGATGGCGAAAAGTGTTTCGCCCTGAAGTGAACATGTGACAGGTGGCGAACCGATGACTCATGTCGAGATTTTCACCGATGGAGCCTGCAAGGGAAATCCCGGCCCGGGGGGCTGGGGTGCGCTTCTTCGCAAAGGCAGTAACGAGAAGGAAATGTCGGGCTCGGAGCCCAACACGACCAATAACCGCATGGAAATGACGGCGGTGATCCGCGCGCTCAACGCCCTGACCCGGCCCTGCGAGATCGATCTTTATTCGGACAGCAAATATGTGATCGACGGGATCACCAAATGGGTCGCCGGATGGCAGAAGAAAGGCTGGGTCAATGCCAGCAAGAAGCCCGTCCGCAATGCCGATCTGTGGCACGAGCTGATAGAGGCGGCCGCCCCGCACAAAATCGAGTGGCACTGGGTGAAGGGCCATAACGGCCACACGGAAAACGAGCGGGTGGACCGCCTGGCCAGCTCGGCCGCCGAAGAGGCAGCGGCCGGCTAAGCCATATTGCGGGATACGCGCCCAATGCGGGCGCGCGTCAGGCGTCAGCTATTGTCTTCGACAGCAGCGCCCGGGCCGTTCTTCTTGATCGATTCGATGGCGTTTTCGGCGCTCGCCTTGCTGGCGTAGCCTTCGGTCGAGAACATGATTTCCGAATTGTACTTGAAGCGAACCCGGAACTCGCCAGCCTTGTCCTTATAAATCTCGAATGTATGCGCCATCGTGCATTTCTCCTTGTTGCAGGGCGTTTCTGCCCCGAACGGGCCGGTTGTTCAAGGCCGCAAAGCCCTTGTCGAAATTCGGCATGGATTGCCGCTTGCAATGTAGGTTTTTGCTTGCTGTTCTATGTTTGTTCGAATCGCGAACGGCAATCGAAAGGCAGTATGGCGATGGGCATTCAGGAACGATCGGCGCAATTGCGAGGCCCGAAAAACACGCGCATGCCGGCGGTTGCCCGCCCGGGATCAGGCGAAACGCGCGGCGGCGTACAAATCCCGGTCCAGGCCTTGCGTCATCGCGTCAACCGGCTGGTCCAGCAGGATTTGCGCGGCAAGCCGGGCGGCGGCAGGCGCCGTCTGTATCCCGTATCCGCCCTGCCCCGCGAACCAGAAGAAGGCCGGATTTCCGCTGTCGAAGCCGTAAACGGGCAAGCGGTCCGGCGCGAAGCTGCGCAGGCCGGCCCATTTATGCTCGACCCGCTGAACCTCCCAATCGACCACGTCTTCGAACCGGTCGATGGCCAGGGCGATATCCAGTTCTTCCGGCGCGGCGTCGCACGGAACGCTCGGCGTTTCGTCATGCGGGCTGAGCCACAGCCTGCCACCTTCGGGCTTGAAATAGAACTGCCCGCCAATATCCAGCACGAGCGGGAGGCTGGCCGGCGGCCCGGGCGCAGTGCGCAGCTGGGCGATCGTGCGGCGGAACGGCGTTATGCCCACCGGCTTCACACCGGCAATTTCGGCCACCGGATCGGCCCAGGCCCCGGCTGCGTTGACGAGCAGGTCGCTCTCGATGCGGCCTCCCGCGGCAGTGGTCAGCCGCCAGACGCCGTCCCATTCTGCCTCGGCCAGTTGGGCCCTGCATCTGATCTCGGCACCGGATCGCCGGGTTTCCTTGAGATACCAGCCATGCAGCGCGGCCACGTCGATATCCTTGCACTCCGGCTCCAGGATCCCGGTGACCCATTGGCTGCGCAGGCCGGGGACGATTTCCGCCAGGGCAATGCGATCGAGGCGTTCCACCGTCACTGCGCTGTCGGCGAACTCTTCCAGAAAACGCTCGACATCCGCCTGTTGCTCTTCACGCGCCAGCGTGAGGCCGCCTCTGGGCCCCAGGAAGCCTTGCTCGGCCAGCCACGGGCCGGAAGCGGTTGTGAGCGGCTGGACCAGCGGACCGCCATAGGTCTGCACCCAGAAGGCGGCAGAGCGCCCCGTGGCGTGGCGCCCGGGCTGATCTTCCCCCTCCAGCACGATGGTGCGCGCATGGCGGCCCAGCTCCGCGGCAAGGCTGGTGCCGGCCATTCCGGCACCGACAATGGCAATATCGTATTTCTCGCTCACGGCGTCTCTGCAGTATCCCGGCATGCGATCATGCTTAGAAACCCGTCGATCGCTTCGAGCGCGAGATCGCGAACGGCATCCACCTCGCGCAATATTTCATGGTGTGCCTCCTCGCCGAAGATGAACAGCTCGCCGCGCGGAAGGCGTCTAACCGCCCGTTCGATGGCGCCGAAATCGACAAGCTTGTCATGGTCGGTGGCGATTACAAGGACAGGCGTCTGGACGGCTTCGAGAACGCCCGGCTTCTCCAGCAGGCGCATCGATGCATAGGCCCGTTCCACCCAGCCCCAGCTGCCCGGCCCCATCGAAAGCTCCGGCCGATATGCGCGCCACCACAATTCATCGGAATAGCGGTCGTCGTCATGAGTCAGCAGACGTTCCCGCCCTTCGGGGATTTCGCCCGGCTTTTCACTCCATTTCCAGGCCGGGCGCCGGCGATCCCCCAGCGCGGCCATCAAACGGGCCAGCAGATGCAGCACGGCGGATGGAATGCCTTTGGATCCGAAACCCAGCATCGGCGCAGAAAGCACGGCGGCATCGGGCGACACCGCTTCTTCCGCCAGCGCCCTCAGCACCAGATGGCCGCCCATCGAATGGCCGATCAGGACATGCGGCCCGGGCGTCTGCACCGTCCATTGGCGCCACAGCAATGCCAGATCGGCAATCCAGGTTTCGAAATCGTCGACATGGCCCGTCACCTTGTCCATGCCGAGGCGGCCGGAACCGCCCTGCCCGCGCCAGTCCGATGCCGTGACCTTCCAGCCCATCCGGGCCCAGTGATCCAGCGTTTCGAGATATTTTTCGTAATAATCGCCGCGCCCCGGAAGGAACAGAATGGACCCGGCAGAAGATTCCGGCGCAGGCCAGTCGATCCGCCGGATCGGATGCCCGTCCCCCGCATACCACAGGGTTTCCGCCGCATCCGGGGGAATGGCACGGCGATCGAAAGTGCCGCGTTCCCTCTCGATTGCTTGGCTAATGCGAGCCTCCTGCCCTTGGTTACTATTTAGTAAGCCCTGTTGAGTAACACAGCCTCCAGGGGACCCCAGGGGGCAACATGCTGGTTACATATTTTCACTACGGATTGCTGGCTGCCTTGGCAATTGCGCTGCTGGTGGCAGCGTTCACGGACTGGCGTTCGCGCCAGATTGCCAATCGGCTGAACGCCGCAATCGCTCTTGGCGCGCCGCTTTTCTGGTGGAGCAGCGGACTGTCGCTGTGGCCGGACATCGCCATTCAGGTGGGCATCGCACTCGTCACTTTCGTCATCCTCGCAGGCCTGTTCGCCTTGCGCTGGATGGGCGGCGGAGACGTGAAACTGCTGACCGCGCTGGCCCTGTGGATCGCGCCGGCGGATTTCCTGGCATTGCTCATCATCATGGCGCTTGTCGGCGGGGTTTTGACCTTCGTCATCGGCGCCTGGAACATCATGCGCCGGCAGCCCGGACGCCTGTCGGTGCCATACGGCATCGCCATCGCGGCGGCCGGTCTCTGGATCATCGGAATGAACTATTTTCCCGCTGCATCGGCTGGTGCCGGCAGCTTGGGGTGAACTTGATTTTAACCAATTCGGCCTAGCACGGAACTGTAAATTCCACACGGCCATTGAGGGGGCTTGACGCACCATGGACAGGAAGAAGCTGGTACTGCTGCTGGGGGCGCTGATCATCGCGATCGGCACGGCTTTGGCAGCCAGGAGCATGTTCGCAGGGGCTTCTGCGCCGCAGGCTGATGCCGCAGCGATTGAGGAACCGAACGGACCGAAAGTGTTGGTGGCGCAGCGCGGCTTGCCCATCGGCACGATCATCACGGCCGATGCCATCGCCTATCAGGCATGGCCCGAAGAAATGGTGCAGGATGCCTATTTCATTGACGGCGAATCCGACGTCAACGGGCTGCTCGGCACGGTTGTGCGTCATCCGGTCACTGCCGGCGAACCGGTAACCCAGGGCTCGCTCGTTGCGCCTGGCGATCGCGGCTTCCTGGCCGCAGCGCTCGGCCCGGGCATGCGCGCTGTCACCGTTCCGGTTTCCGCCAAGACCGGCGTGGGCGGCTTCGTCTTCCCGGGCGACCGTGTGGACATGGTTCTGACCCAGGCTGTCGATGGCGACGGCCCCGAGTTGAAGACTGCGGAAACGATCCTGCGCAACGTTCGCGTACTTGCGACCGACCAGCGGACCGAAAGCACCACGAATGACGACGGCAAGACTGTCGTCCAGGCCTTCCGCACGGTAACTCTCGAAGTCACCCCGCGCATCGCCGAAAAGGTCGCCGTGGCGCAGACCATCGGAACGCTCAGCCTGTCGCTGCGCTCGATCGCGGACAATCAGGCCGAGCTTGAAACCGCAATCGCTTCCGGCGAACTCGACGTGCCTGCCGGCGCGACCAAGGACGAAGAAGAACAGTTCCTTCGCAACGCCATCAGCCGTCCGCGTGACGGGGCTTCCACCTACGTGACCGGCGGCGACGTGTCGCGCTTCCAGCGCCGTACGATGCCGGCCACCGGCGGGGACGATTCCGGCGCGGTCGCAGCCGTATCCAGCGGCGGCCCGGTCGTCCGCGTAACCCGCGGGAAGGACACGCAAGCCGTGGCTGTCACCCGTTCGACCGGAGCAGTCAGCACGCCCAGCAACGGCCTGCAACCGGCTACCGGTGCAACACTGGCCTACTGAGGAAGACCATGAACAGCACCGCAAATCGCAACTGCGCCGAAACGGCACACGGATTTCAACCGAGGGGCAAAACCATGAAACGCCGCCTTTTCTCTACAGCGCTGATCGCCGCCTGTGCCGTCGCTCCGGTGGCGACCCTGCCGGCGGGCCCGGCCAGCGCCCAGTCTGTCATGCGTCCGTCGACTGACATCGTTCTTTCGGTCGGCCGCGGTCAGCTGGTCACCGTTCCGAGCAACATGGCGGACATCTTCGTCGCGAACGATCAGATCGCGGACGTGCAGGTCAAGTCGCAGCGTCAGCTTTACATCTTCGGCCTCTCGGGCGGCGAAACGACGCTTTATGCCAGCAACACGGCTGGCGAAGTGATCTGGGCCGCGAATATCCGGGTCGGTTCGAATATCGACAGCATCGATCAGATGCTGGCGCTCGCCATGCCGGAAGCCAAGGTTGCCGTTGCAACCATGGGCACCAACACCGTCCTGCTGACCGGCACCGTCGCGGCGCCGGAAGATGCCGCCGAGGCCGAACGCCTGGTGAAGGCATTTGTCGGCGGGGACGCCAATGTGGTGAGCCGCCTCAAGACGGCGACGCCGCTGCAGGTCAACCTGCAGGTCAAGTTTGCCGAAGTCAGCCGCTCTCTGGTCCGCGCGCTGGGGATGAACCTCACCTCATTCGATGGAACTGGCGGCTTCCGCTTCGGCGTTGGCTCCGGACGAGCAACAGTCGATGGTGCCTGGCGGACCGATGGACCTTTGGGCGTTGGCCCAGGTATTGAAAAACCGGCATTCATTCTTCCGGACGGTACCGAGATCGTGGGCCCCGGGGTTCAAACGACCGATCCTGGCACAACGATCGCGGGCATGGGCAAGTTCCTCGGCCTTGATCTTCTGGGATCGCTCGATCTCGCGGAACGAGACGGTCTGGTCACGACATTGTCGCAGCCGAACCTGACGGCACTGTCGGGTGAAACGGCCGACTTCCTGGCCGGCGGCGAGTTCCCGATTCCTTCGAGCCAGGGCCTCGGCACTACGGCGATCGAATATAAGAAATACGGCGTCAGCCTGGCCTACACGCCCACCGTTCTGGCAAATGGCCGCATCTCGATACGCGTCCGTCCGGAAGTCTCCGAACTTTCGAGCCAGGGAGCCGTGACGATTGCCGGCTTTCAGGTACCGGCGCTTACCGTGCGCCGCGCGGAAACGACGGTTGAGCTCGGTTCGGGCCAGTCCTTCATGATTGCCGGCCTGCTCAGCAACAGTGCCAACAACACGATCGACAAGGCGCCTGGGCTCGGTGACATGCCGATTCTTGGAAACCTCTTCAAATCCTCCGAGTTCCGCAAGGGCCAGACCGAACTGGTCATTGTGGTCACGCCTTACCTGGTGAACCCGGTCGATGCGAACGACATCAAGCTGCCGACCGACGGCTTCAGAGCTCCGAACGAATTCCAGCGCCTGCTGGGCGTTCAGGAAAATGACGGCGTAACCGGCGGCGAAAGGCCCAAGCCCAGTGCCGTCGGCGAAGGCGCCGCGGCCCCCAAGGTGGGCGCGAACGGTCAGCCCGGCAATCCGGCACAGGCTTCGGCAGACGACAAGAACCTCCACAAGGACGGTCAGGTTGCCGATGCCACGCCCGCTCCCGGCTTCAGCCTCAAGTGAGAAAGGTGAATACGATGCTTATCCGCATAACCAAGCCAGCAACTGCTGCACTCGCTCTCACACTTGGGCTGTCCCTTGCTGCCTGCGCCGGTCAGCCCAGCAACCGCTCGCTTGAATCGGTCAAACAGCCGGTGGTCGAGCGTACGAACTATTCGCTCGATCTGTCGACCGGGTCCGACGGGCTCTCGATCGCAGAACAGCGCCGGCTCGACAGTTGGTTCAAGACGATGGAAGTCGGCTATGGCGATCGCATCTCGATCGACGATCCCCTGGACAGCCAATCGACCCGGGAAGATATCGCCGCGATCGCGGCACGATACGGCCTGCTTGTCAGCGATGGAGCCCCGGTCACGGAAGGCTTCGTCGAAGCCGGCAACAGCCGCGTGGTGATCACTCGCTCGCGCGCTTCGGTACCCGGCTGCCCCGATTGGAGCGATCAGGCCTCGTTCAATTACAACAATGCCACGAATAGCGGCTTCGGCTGCGCCATAAACGGCAACCTCGCGGGGATGGTCGCAGACCCCGAACACCTCGTTCATGGCGCGACCGGTACGGGCGAGACTGTCATCATGACGTCGAACAAGGCCATCGACAGCTATCGTCAACAAACGCCGACTGGCGAAGGCGGACTGACTGCCTCCGCCACGTCTGACGCGGGCTCATAAGTGAGGGAATGAAGACATGAACGCTCCTTGGAAAGCTGGAACCTCGAATGGCCGCGACCCGTTTGCCGCATTCATCTGCGACGAAGGCGCTCTGGATGTTCTGCGTCCAGTCGTCATCGAGATGGGCTGGCAGCCGGAAAAGTGCGCCAAAGGCGGCCTTCGCAATGCCATCCAGTCGCTGTCGATCAGCGCGAGCCCCAATATCCTGATGGTTGACCTGTCGGAAAGCGGCGATCCGCTGAACGACATCAACGCTCTGGCGGAAGTCTGCGAACCGGGCACCGTCGTGATCGCAATCGGACAGGTGAACGATGTTCGCCTGTATCGCGATCTGCTGACGAGCGGGATCCACGACTATCTGCTCAAACCGCTCTCGGCCAGCCAGGTGCGCGATGCCCTGGTGCAAGCGCAAGCGGTGTTCTCGGCGCCCAAGGCCAATGATGGCTCGGCCGCCAAGCGGCATATTTCAACTGCCGTCATCGGGACGCGCGGCGGAGTCGGCGCTTCCACGCTGGCTACTTCGCTTGGCTGGCAGTTCGCCACTCAGGAGAACTTGCCGACTGCATTGCTGGATCTCGACCTGCATTTTGGAACCGACGCGCTTGCGCTGGATCTCGAACCGGGCCGCGGTCTAACGGATGCAATCGACAATCCCAGCCGTATCGACGGTCTGTTCATCGAGCGGGCCATGATCCGCGCACATGAAAACCTGTCGATCCTTTCGGCAGAGGCGCCGATCAACTCGCCTCTTATGACTGACGGCGCTGCCTTCATGCAGCTGGAAGAAGAATTCCGTCACGCCTTCGAGATGACGGTGATCGACTTCCCGCGCAACATGCTGGTCAATTTCCCGCATCTGATCTCGGACGTGAACGTCGTGATCCTGGTGACGGAAATGACACTGGCTTCCGCTCGCGACGCAATCAGAATTCTCTCCTGGCTCAAGACCAATGCTCCGCATGCGATGCCGCTAGTGGTGGCAAACCGGGTTCAGCCCGGCACCGGAGAAATCAGCCGCGCGGATTTCGAAGCGTCGATCGAAAGCAAGATCAACTTCATGATCCCCTTCGACTACAAGGCTGCCGTGAATGCCGCCAAACTTGGCCAGACATTCGTGGAAGCCAACCGCTCCAGCAAGGCTACTGCCGTGATCCGCGATATCGCCACGGCCGTGATCGGTGTGAGCGAGGAAGCTTCCGACGAAGCCGTCGCTTCTGCAGGCAGCAAGTCCCTTCTGGGCAAGTTCGACATCAAGTCGCTGCTCGCCAAGAAGGAAAAGGGCGCCGCCTCACGCGAGCGTGAGACTGCAGAGTAGAAGACCTGCCGAATGCCTGGCGCCGCAATGCCAGGCTGCCGGCTGGGATGATGGTGGAATGAGTTCGAAAGGCGAGGCCACGAGATGAACATTGTACAGCTCTTTTTGTTGGCTGCTGGCCTGATGGCGGTGATGGTACTTCTATACTACGCCTTTGCCGGCCCTTCGGCCGCAAAGGAAAGTGCCCGCCGCCTGCAGGCTGTGCGTTTCCGCCACTCGGACAGTACGACTGCCAAAGTCGAATCCCAGCTCAAGAAGGCAATCGCGGCTCGCAGGCCTTCGATGCACAAGGTCGCCGGATCTCAGTCACGGATCGAAGCTCTGGCAGTGCGCCTGCATCGTTCGGGCCAGAAGTGGACCGTTGCCCAATATATTTATGCGTCGCTGGGTCTCGCCCTGGCAGTCGCTTTCATCATTTTTCTCCAGACGGGGGCATTGTTCCTGTCTGTGGGCGTAGGCTTGCTGGTGGGCGCGGGGATCCCGCACATGGTCGTTGGCTGGCTCATCAAGCGTAGGACCAACCAGTTCAACGCCAGGTTTCCCGACGCCATCGAATTGCTTGTGCGAGGTTTGCGGTCCGGCCTGCCTGTCACCGAAACTCTCGCCGTTGTCGCATCCGAGATACCCGGTCCCGTCGGCGTCGAATTCCGTGCCATCGTCGACCGCATCAAGGTTGGGCGCACCATGGACGAATCGCTGCAGGAAACGGCAGATCGCCTGGGCACGCCTGAATTCCAGTTCTTCTGCATCACGCTGGCCATCCAGAGGGAAACCGGCGGCAATCTGGCCGAGACGCTTTCCAATCTGGCCGACGTGTTGCGCAAGCGTTCGCAGATGGTGCTCAAGATCCGGGCGATGAGCTCTGAATCCAAAGCATCGGCATATATCGTCGGCGCCCTGCCCTTCGTCGTCTTCGGCATGATCATGTGGATCAACCCCGAATATATCGGCGGCTTCTTTACGGACGACCGTCTGATCGTGGCCGGTCTCGGCGGCCTTGTCTGGATGGGCATCGGCGTCTTCATCATGGCCAAAATGGTCAGCTTCGAAATCTGATCGGAACGGACAGCGAAAATGTTGAATACTGCTCCCGGCCCAACGCTTCTCGGCTTCGACGTAATTCTGGTCGGCTCGATCCTTGCCGGGATCGCCGCCCTTGCCGTGATGCTCGCAATCTACGCAGCCGTGACCGTCAAGGATCCGATGGCGAAGCGCGTGAAATCGCTCACAGCGCGGCGTGAGGAGCTGAAGGCCGGTATCGTCGCAGCCGCGACCAAGAAACGGCAAAGCGTTGTCCGTAAGAGCGACACTACCGACCGGATCAAGGGCACGCTGCAAAGCCTCCAGGTTCTGCAGGACAGCCAGGTCAAACAAGTTCAGCAGAAACTGGCTCAGGCCGGCTACCGCAACAAGGAATGGGCCGTCGCCGTGATCTTCGCGCGCATGGTCCTGCCTGTCGCGCTCGGCCTATGGGCGGCCACCATGGTCTATTGGCTCGAGGCCTTTCCCGAGTGGGGAAGTTTCAAGCGCTTCGTGTTCTTCGCCGGCGCGGTTCTGGCAGGCTATAAGGGGCCGGACATCTTCCTGGCCAACCAGATTTCCAAGCGCACAAAGGCGATCCGCCGCGGCCTTCCCGACGCGCTCGACCTGCTGGTGATCTGCGCGGAAGCCGGTTTGACGGTGGACGCCGCCTTCAACCGCGTAGCCAAGGAACTGGGCCGTGCGTTCCCCGAACTCGGCGACGAGTTCGCGCTGACCGCGATCGAACTTTCATTCCTGACCGAGCGGCGGCAGGCATTCGAGAATTTCGCCTACCGCGTGAACCTGGATTCCGTGCGTGGCGTGGTCACCACCATGATCCAGACCGAACGCTACGGTACGCCGCTCGCATCCGCGCTGCGTGTTCTGTCGGCCGAATTCCGTAACGAACGCATGATGCGCGCCGAAGAAAAGGCTGCACGCCTTCCGGCGATCATGACGGTCCCGCTGATCCTGTTCATTCTGCCAGTCCTGTTCATCGTGATCCTGGGCCCGGCAGCCTGCTCGATCTCCGACGCATTCTCCTCCCCGCGCTGACGGCGGACTTCGGGAAACGCCCCTTCCCTCACGGGAGGGGGCGTCTTTCGTCGGACGCTTCTAAAAAGAAACGGCGCAGGAATTCCTGCGCGATGCACCTTTTGGGAGCCGCGCCTCGCTCGACGGTCAGTCCTTCTGGCCCAGAATTCGCCCTGCCACTGCCCCCAATTTCGCGGCGAGAATCGGATCGAGCATATCCTTGACCGTCACGAGTGCGCCATCGAGCGCCCGATCGATCGGGCTGGCTTCCCGCTCCTTCGGCAGCGCTGCCGCAAGCAGGGCCAATGTCTCCTTCACGCGGCCGGTATTGTCCCGCAAGACTTCCAGTATGTTGGCCACGCCGACATCTTCTTCATTCTCGCGCCAGCTGTCATAATCGGTGACGGTCGCCAGCACGGCATAGGGCAGCTCGGCCTCGCGGGCGAGCCGCGCTTCGGGCATCGCCGTCATGCCGATCACGTCAGCGCCCCATGCGCGGTACATGCGGCTTTCGGCCCGTGTGGAAAATTGCGGCCCTTCGATCGCCACATAGCATCCGCCCCGGTGGACATTGGCACCCGCTTCCCTCGCGGCATCGCCAACCATGCCCGAGAGGCGCTCGCATGTCGGATCGGCCAGCGACACATGCGCGACCATGCCATCGCCGAAGAAACTCCGCTCCCTGCCTTGTGTGCGGTCGATCATCTGATCGACGATCACAAAGTCGCCCGGATGCATGTTTTCCCGCAGCGAACCGATCGCGGAGACCGAAAGCACGTCCGTGACGCCGCAACGCTTCAGGACATCGATATTGGCGCGGTAGTTGATCCCTTCGGGCGGTATCCGGTGGCCGGCGCCGTGCCTCGGAAGGAAAGTGAACTGCACGCCCGATATCGTGCCGGTCGTCACGGAGGCGGACGGTTCGCCAAAGCCGCTCTTAACAGGAATTTCCTGCGCGTCTTCCAGCATCTGGGCATCATACAGCCCGGTGCCCCCGATCACGCCGATATGCCAGCTTTCAGCCATCAGCCTTTCAACAATCCCGCCATGACAAAATTGATCGTATGCTCGCGATACCGGTCGCGCAATTCCTCGGTCAGGGAATCCTGGCCGAGACAATAGCGCAGGAACAGACGCGCGGAGAAAAACCTGTCCGCTGCCCCCGTCACGCTGAAGAAGAACATCTGCGGATCGATTTCGCGAAAGACCCCCGCTTCCACCCCTTCACCGATCAACCTGTCATAGGCGCGGTAAATGGGCTGCAGATAGGTGTCGGCGATCCGCTGCGCCACGGGCGGCTCGCTCTCACGGATGAGGCGCATCAAAAGGCGCTGAATATAGGGCGTTTCGTAAAACGTATCGACGACGGCGGAGATATGGCGGCGAAGCTTGGTCTCCGGATCGAATTCCTTCGCCAGCAGCGCATCCACCGACTGGACGATATACCGCATATCGCGATCGAGCAGCTCCATCATCAAGCCGTGCTTGTTGCCGAAGTAATATTTGACGAGCGCGGAATTCAGCCCGGATGTCTTGCTGAGCTGCGCCAGCGAGATGTCGACAATGTCCGCCTCACGCATGATGCGCGAAGCGGTGACGAGAAGCTGCTCTCGCGCGTCGCTGCAACCTTCGGGCTGGGCTGCCAAGGCGCTTACCGTGGCTGCATGCGAATGGCGCCGTCCAGCCGGACATGCTCGCCATTGAAATAACCGACTTCGATCATCGTCAAAACAAGCGCCGCAAATTCGTCGGGCCGGCCCAGCCGCTTGGGAAACGGAACTGCCTCAGCCAGCGATTCCCGAGCCTTTTCGGGGAGGCCGGCAAGCAAGGGCGTATGGAAAATGCCCGGCAGGATCGTGTTGACGCGGATACCTTCACCCATCAGATCGCGCGCGATCGGCAAGGTCATGCCCACGATCCCGCCCTTGGACGCAGCATAGGCCGCCTGCCCCACCTGGCCGTCTTCCGCCGCGACCGACGCGGTGTTGACGATCGCACCGCGTTCATCGTCTTCGAGCGGATCGAGCGTCATCATGCCGGCAGCGGACTTGGCGATGCAGCGAAAGCTGCCCACCGTATTGACTTCCAGCGTCTTGGAGAAAGCCGCGATCGGCAGATGCGAGATTTCGCCCGTTTCGCGGTCGCGCCGCGTCGTCTTTCCGATGGTGCCGATCCCGGCGCAATTGACCAGGATCCTCTCCTGCCCATGCGCCTCGCGCGCCCTGGCAAACCCGGCATCCACCGACTCGTCCGAAGTGACATCGACCTGGCAGAAAACGCCGCCGATCTCTGCGGCAAGCGCTTCGCCCTTTTCCTGCTGAAGGTCGAACAGGGCGACCTTCGCCCCCCGCTGGGCGAGCGCTCTGGCTGTCGCCTCGCCCAAGCCGGAAGCACCGCCCGTGACTACGGCAGATACGGAATTGTCGATCTTCAAACGCTTTCCCCCCAAAATCCTGAAAGCGAGAATTTAAACGGTCGGCTAAGCTCACCCGGCCCGCGGGTCAAGCTTCTCTGTACAGCCAGGCCTAGCTGACCGCGATATCCAGCTCTCCATCGCCTTCATCCACCGTAACGGTCGCGCCGTCGGGTATCTCCCCGGCGAGCAGCTTCTCAGCCAACGGATCCTGCAAGTGGCGCTGCACCGCCCGCTTGAGCGGACGCGCGCCATAGACCGGATCGTAACCGACACGCCCCAGCCAGCGCCGCGCGGCGTCGGTGAGATCGAGCGTGATCTTGCGGTCCTTCAGCAGGCCCTGAACCCGCGATACCTGAAGGTCCACGATCGGGGCCATATGTGCCTGGCTCAGCCGGTGGAACAGGATCACTTCGTCCAGCCGATTGAGGAATTCGGGGCGGAAATGCGCCCGGACGACTTCCATCACCTGCGGCTCCACATCCTCCACCTTACCATCCTCTCCCAGATCGGTGAGGAACTGGCTGCCGAGGTTCGATGTCAGGATGATCAGCGTGTTGGAGAAATCGACCACGCGCCCCTGCCCGTCGGTCAGGCGGCCATCGTCGAGGACCTGCAACAGCACGTTGAAAACGTCGCCATGGGCTTTCTCCACCTCGTCGAACAGCACCACCTGATAGGGCCGGCGCCGCACCGCCTCGGTCAGCACGCCGCCTTCTTCATAACCGACATAACCGGGAGGCGCGCCGATCAGGCGGGCCACAGCATGCTTTTCCATGAATTCGCTCATGTCGATGCGGACCATCGCCGAATCGTCGTCGAACAGGAATTCGGCCAGGGCCTTGGTCAGCTCCGTCTTGCCGACGCCGGTCGGCCCCAGGAACAGGAAGCTGCCCAAGGGACGATTGGGGTCCTGCAGTCCGGCGCGGGCACGGCGAACGGCCTTGGAAACGGCCTGGACCGCCTGATCCTGCCCGATGACGCGCTTGCCCAGAACCTGCTCCATCTGCAGCAACTTCTCACGCTCGCCTTCCATCATCTTGTCGACGGGCACACCGGTCCAGCGCGAGACGACCGAGGCGATATCCTCCTCGGTCACTTGTTCGCGAAGCAAGGCGTTGGATGTCTGCCCCCTGGCTTCTTCCAGCTTCTTTTCCAGCTCCGGGATCGCGCCGTAGGAAAGCTCACCCGCGCGGGCGAGATCGCCCGAACGCTGCGCCTGCTCCAGTTCGAGCCGTGCGGCGTCGAGCTCTTCCTTGATCTTGCCTTCGCTCGCGATCTTGTCGCGCTCGTTCTGCCAGCGCGTGGTCAGCTCGCTGCTTTGCTGCTCGAGATTGGCGAGCTCTTCGCGCAGCGTCTCCAGACGATCCTTGGAGGCATCGTCCTTCTCCTTCGCCAGCGCGCTTTCCTCGATCTTTAGCTGGATGATCCGCCGGTCGAGCCCTTCGATCTCCTCGGGTTTGCTCTCCACTTCCATGCGGATGCGGCTGGCGGCCTCGTCCATCAGGTCGATCGCCTTGTCGGGCAGGAAGCGGTTGGTGATGTAGCGATTGGAAAGCGTCGCCGCCGCGACGATCGCATTGTCCGTGATGTTGACCTTGTGGTGCAGCTCGTATTTTTCCTTGAGCCCGCGCAGGATCGAAATCGTATCCTCCACAGTCGGCTCGTCCACGAAAACGGGCTGGAAGCGGCGCTGCAAGGCCGCATCCTTCTCGACATATTTCTGATATTCGTCGAGCGTCGTCGCGCCGATGCAGTGCAATTCGCCGCGCGCCAGAGCCGGCTTGAGCAGATTGCCCGCATCCATCGAACCTTCCGACGCACCCGCGCCGATCAGCGTGTGCATCTCGTCGATGAACAGGATGATCTCGCCTCCCGAGCCCTTCACTTCGTCGAGCACGGCCTTCAGCCGCTCTTCGAATTCGCCGCGATATTTCGCGCCGGCGATCAGCGAGCCCATATCGAGCGCCATCAGGCGCCGGTCCTTCAGGCTGTCCGGCACATCGCCATTGGCGATGCGCAGCGCCAGGCCTTCGGCAATCGCGGTCTTGCCGACGCCCGGATCGCCGATCAGTACCGGATTATTCTTGGTCCGGCGGGCAAGAATCTGGACCGTACGGCGAATTTCCTCGTCGCGCCCGATCACCGGATCGAGCTTGCCGTCACGCGCGGCCTGAGTGAGGTCGCGGGCATATTTCTTCATCGCTTCATAGCTTTCTTCGGCGGAAGCAGTATGGGCCGCGCGCCCGCCCCGCAATTCGGTGATTGCAGCTTCCAGCGCCTTGGGATCGACATTGGCCGTCTTCAGCGCCTGGCCCGCCGCCGTCGTGCTGGCAAGCGCCAGGGCGACCAGCAACCGTTCGACCGTGACATAGCTGTCGCCCAATTTGGTCGCGATCTGTTCGGCCTGATCGAGGACGCGCACGGCATCGTTGTCGAGACTGGGCGGCTGCTGCGCTCCGCCGCCGGAGACGGCAGCGATCTTGCCCAGCGCCTTGTCCACTTCATCCTGCGCGATCTGCGGATTGCCGCCTGCGCGCTGGATCAGGCCGGAGGCCATGCCTTCGCTGTCTTCCAGCAAGGCCTTGAGCAAATGTTCGGACGTAATCCGCTGATGGCTCATGCGGATGGCGACGGTCTGCGCACTTTGCAGAAAACCTTTGGCACGGTCGGTAAATTTTTCGAGATTCATGGGGCTTCCCTCAACCTTTCCCGACTAAAATGGTGTTGCAATTCAGCAACACAAGTATCCGGTATCACTTTTTTCACGCGGCACCTGCTGCACTGGTGCGTTGCAGGCACGCAACATTGCCCTTGCACCAGATTTGCGAGCGCATGTCCTTGCGCAAGCTCAAATTGTGGCGGCCCTTTGCGTGAACAAAAGGTGATTCTCTATGACGTGGCCAATAAGTGGCATGCGAAATCCGTTGTAGGAAAGAGTTTTTTTCGGCGCGGCGATTTCCGCGCGAAACCGGCCCTCGGCGCGCCCTGCCTACCGGATAACCTGGCTGTCCTGCGGCGGATCGAGATCGTAATGGGCCCCGCGCGGCATCCGGCTCTTGCGGGTAAGGTAGTATTGCAGGCCGACCAGTCCGGCGATGAGCCCGGCCAGCATGCCGCTGCCGATGGACCAGCGCGCACCGAATTCGTCGGCGATCCAGCCGACGATCGGCGCACCGATCGGCGTGCCGCCGACGGTCACCGCCATGCGGATGGCCATTACGCGTCCACGCATCATCGGATCGGTGGTCAACTGTACCAGGGCGTTGCCGGTATTCATGAAAGTCATCAGCGAGATGCCGAAGAAGCCCAGGGCTATGCCGAAGGTCCAGAATCCGGGCGCAAGGGCTGCGGCCAGGCTGGAGAGCGCAAAGCCCCAGGCTCCGGTGAGCTGATATTTGAAGCGCGGTTCCGCGCGGTGAGCTGCGATCACGCCGCCGATGACAGTCCCGATGGCCATCATCGATGTCAGCAGGCCGAACCCGTTCGCATCGGTCGCGAATTCCTTCACCGCCATGGCCGCGATCCAGATCCCGAAATTCAGCCCCAACGTGCCGATCGCGAGCTGCATGATCATCATCACGCGCAGATCGCGGCGGTTCCAGACATATTGCAGCCCCTTCACGATGCCGCCGTGTCCGCGCCCCGCCCTTTCGGACTTCATCATTTCGCCCGGGCGAAGGAACAGCAGCGAAATCAGCACTGCCAGGAAGGAAAGGCCATTCGCCATGAAGGCCCAGCCCGTGCCGACCGCCGCGATCAGGAAGCCGGCAATCGCCGGGCCGATCATGCGCGCGCCGTTGAAGCTGATGGAATTGAGCGCGACGGCGTTGGAAAGCGTCGGCCGGTCGACCAGCTCGCTGACGAAGCTTTGCCGCGCCGGCGTGTCGAAAGCCATGACGCATCCGAACAGGCCGCCGAAGATATAGACGTGCCACAATTCGACGATGCCCAGCACCGTCAGCAGGGCCAGCGCGATGGCAAGAGCCGCCGCGGCCGCCTGCGTGAAGATCAGCAATTTGCGCTGATCCAGGCGATCGACAGCCGTCCCCGTCCAGGGCAGCAGCAGGAGCTGCGGCGCGAATTGCAGCGCCGTGATGATACCCACTGCCGATGCGCTGTGATCGGTGAGTTGGGTAAGTACGAGCCAGTCTTGCGCAATGCGCTGGATCCAGCTGCCGATATTGGAGACGGTGGATCCGACCATCCAGAGCCGGAAGTTCCGGCCGGCCATCGAGCGGAATGTGCTGGCCGCCCAGTTCTTCACGAATCGACCAGTTTCTGAAGCAGAGCCACTGCATCCTTCAGCCGCGCTTGCTCTTCCCGGTCCAGCTCGCGGCTGATCGTACCGGCCAGCCAGTCCGAACGCACGAGCCGGGCCGTGACGAAGCGGTTGCGTGCCGCCTCGGTCAGCGACCAGATCGTCTTGCGGCCATCCGCCGGGTCGGGCTCCCCCACCACGACCCCGGCAGCCTCCAGCGCACTGATCGTGGAGCCCATGGATTGCGGACGGACGCCTTGCCGGTCCGCCAATTGGGTAACCGTGGCCGGCTCTTTCTCCAGCGCGATCATCGCCATCATTTGCGAAGGTGTGAAGTCGCCCAGATCCGCCTGTTCGCGCAGCCTTCTTTTCAACTGCCAGATCAGTCTGCGCAATTGCCCGGCCAACTCGATCAGTTCTGCATCTTGCCGATTGTCACCGGGATCGTTCATCCTGTGCGCCTAGCAGATATGAAGGAAACTGCAAAGGTTCCTTCATATCTTCTGCTTATCAAACTTGCCGGTTGATTATGCGCGCGCCTGCCCCGATGTTGGAAATGAGAAGAGCCCGCGCCGCGGGCGCGTGAGAGGAGATTTCCGATGTCCGTTGCCGGAAGCTATGAATGCCTGACCAAGACGCCGATGGGCGATCAGACGAGCACCTTCACGGTCATACCCAGCGACGACGGAACCACTTTCACCGGCAGCAATACGGGCCCAATGGGATCGCTGGACGTCAAGGAAGGCAAGATCGACGGCAATACGCTGACCTGGAAAATGGAAATGATCGTGCCCATGCCGCTCACGCTCGATTGCACCGCCACGATCGAGGGCGACAATCTGACCGGGACCGTCAATGCCGGGGCCTTCGGCGACATGGCGATGACAGGCGTCCGCGCCCAATAGCCCGCCCCTGCGGGGCCTAGAACTTCCCCCGCGATGCCTGATAGGCAGCGGCGGCAACGGTATTCGCAAGATTGAGCGAACGGATCTTTTCCGAACGCATCGGCAGGTGAAACTGGCGCCCGGGATATGCGCGCCAGATCGCCTCCGGGATGCCCTTGGTCTCCTGCCCGAAAACGAGGATCGCGTCCTCCGGATACTCCGCATCGTAGAACGAGCTTGATCCGTATTCCTCGAACAGGAACAGCTGGTCCGCGCGCGGCTGCCGCTCGGCCACGAACGCATCCCAGCTCGCAAACTCGGTCAGCTGCACATGCGGCCAGTAATCGAGGCCGGAGCGCTTCACCCGCGCGTCTGAAATCACGAAGCCCAGCGGATGGATCAGCACCAGCTCTGCGCCCAGCGCGACGCAGGTGCGCCCGACGGCCCCGGTGTTTCCAGGAATCTCGGGCTGGACCAGAACGATGCTCAGCGGCATCGCTTGCACGCCTTGGCCTTGCTCACCTGTGGGCTCATCTCGGGCCCGCTCAGCCCAGCTTGTCTTTCAGAAGCTGGTTGACCACCTGGGGATTGGCCTTGCCCTGCATCGCCTTCATCGTCTGCCCGACGAAGAAGCCGAACAGCTTGTCCTTGCCGCCGCGATATTCATCGACCTTGTCCTGATTGGCCGCGAGCACCCCGTCGATCGCTTCCTCGATCGCGCCGGTATCGCTTTCCTGCTTCAGCCCCTCGGTCTCGGCAATTTCATCCGGAGCGCGCCCGGTCTTGAGCACGATCTCATAGATTTCCTTGGCCTGGCCGCCGCTGATCGTGCCGGCGCTCTGCATCTCCAGGATCGCGGCATTGGCGGCCGGCGTATTATGCGCCAGGTCGGCCTCCGCGCCGAGTGCGTTGATGATGCCGGGGGCCACGGATAGCGACCAGTTCGCCACCTGCGTTGCGACCTCGGCTTCGGGCTTGCCGAGGCGCTTGGCCGTTTCGGCCAAGAGCGCTTCGAAGCGCGCAGCCATCTCCACTTCGGCCGTCAGAACCGTGGCGTTATAGGCGGAGAGGCCCAATGCGTTCTCATAGCGGTTGCGCTTGGCATCCGGCAGTTCCGGCAGGCTGGCGCGGCAATCGTCCAGAAACGCATCGTCCAGTTCCAGCGGCAGCAGATCCGGATCGGGGAAATAGCGATAGTCATGCGCATCTTCTTTGCTGCGCATGCTGCGTGTCGTCCCGCTATCGGGATCGAACAGCCGGGTTTCCTGCACCACCTTCTCGCCCGCCTCGATCAGGTCGACCTGGCGGTTCGCCTCATATTCGATGGTCTGCATCACGAAGCGCACGGAATTGACGTTCTTCGTTTCGGTCCGCGTACCGAATTCCTCGCCCGGCTTGCGCACAGAGACATTCACGTCCGCCCGCATGGAGCCTTCTTCCATGTTGCCGTCACACGAACCGACATAGCGCAGAATGGTGCGCAGCTTGCGCACATAGGCACCTGCCTCGGCCGGAGACCGCATATCGGGCCGGCTGACGATTTCCATCAGCGCGACGCCGCAGCGATTGAGATCGACATAGGACATGCTCGGATGCTGATCATGCATCAGCTTGCCCGCATCCTGCTCCACATGGATGCGCTCGATCCCGATCGTCTTGGTATTGTCCGGATCCTTGTCGTCCAGCTGGATCTCCAGATGCCCTTCGCCGACCAGCGGATGATAGAGCTGGCTGATCTGGTAGCCCTGCGGCAAGTCCGCATAGAAGTAGTTCTTGCGGTCGAAGCGGGACCATTTGTTGATCTGCGCGTCGATCGCCATACCGGTGCGCACTGCCTGGCGGATGCATTCCCGGTTGGGCACGGGCAACATGCCGGGCATGGCCGCATCGACCAGGCTGACCTGCGCATTGGGTTCCGCCCCGAACGCGGTCGAAGCGCCGGAGAACAGTTTGGCGTTGCTTGTCACCTGCGCATGGACTTCCAGGCCGATCACGACCTCCCATTCGCCGGTTGCGCCCTGAATACGATATTCGCTCATATCAATGCTTCTGCTGTGCCATGCGGTCGACCCAGGCAATGCCGATGGCCGACGCGATAAATGCCATATGGATGATCGTCTGCCACATCACGCCTTCGCTGGTAACCCTTCCCGTGGGAGTGCCCAGTGCGCCCGCCTCGATAAAGGTGCGCAGCAGATGGATCGAAGAAATGCCGATGATCGCCATCGCCAGCTTGATCTTCAGCACGCCCGAATTGACGTGGCTCAGCCATTCGGGATTGTCGGGATGCCGCTCCAGCCGCAGCCGCGAAACGAAGGTCTCGTACCCGCCGACGATCACCATCACCAAGAGGTTGGAGATCATCACCACGTCGATCAGGCCGAGCACGACCAGCATGATCTGTTGTTCCGTAAAATCGAAGGAATGGACGACGAGATGCGTCAGCTCCTTCAGGAACAGCACCACATAAACGCACTGCGCCACGATCAGTCCGACATAGAGCGGCAATTGCAGCCAGCGCGAGCTGAAGATGATCAGCGGCAGCGGTCTCAGCCGCAGAGGTGTCTCGATCGGTTCGGAAGCCATACCAGTCAACAATTCTCTGACAAACACTACTGATGTCGAGGCCAGACGCGGCCTCCGCTCCGCCCTGAAGGTGCCGGTCGCTTATTGTCAAACTGTTTTCAGGTCTTGCTGCCCTAGCGAGTTTCGCGATCGCCGATTGCCGGTCGGCTTAGGCTGCAAACACCATGGCGGCTGCGATAGCGGACTGCATCGAGCCTGAGTGCCGCGCAGCCCACGACCATTTTTTCTGCTTGGCCGCAGCCCGGCCAGAGGCCGAGAAATATTGATCGACCAGCGCTTCGACTCGCTTTTCGGTGTTGGCGTAATCGACGCCATGCACGGTTTCATTCGGCGTGGCTTTCAGCCCCGAAATCGAGATACCGTAATCTTCTTCCAGCCTTTCCAGCTTCGCCTTGTCTTTCGCAAGTTCGCTCAGCGAGAAAGCAAACGTCTTGGAGCCCGAATTACTGAGATAGCTCGTAAGCCAGGAAAGATAGAACAGGCCGTAGACCGTGTCCAAGGGCAGCCGTGCAACGAAGAGACGGCCCAGACGCAGGAAAGTGATGCTCGACCTGGCAGGCACCTGCCGAAAGATCAGCCGGGCAGGCTTCGTCCGCCAAGGCGACGCAAGCCTGTCGACGATCGGCGCCAAGGGTTTCGAGAGAAGCAGTTGCGCCATCGTGGCGGGCACGAAATAGAAATTGCCTTTCCCCCAGCCATAGGAACGGAACTGCTCACGCGGATCGCGCCACAGATAGATGTGCTGTCCTTCGAACGCACTGTCCCATGACTTATGCTGGATGCCTGACCGGCAGAAGCCGAAGAACGGAATCTGGTCATTTGCCTCTGCCACGCGGGCAGCGGCCAGCAGATATTCGACCGTGTCTTCGCTGGCATCGTTGTAAACGTCGTGAAACGACGAGGCAGGATCGAAAAACTCGCTGATCGGGCGCCCGGTCAGTTCGTCTTTGTCCTGAAATGCCGAAATAAGCGGGTCCTTGAACTGCGGATGGCGCATCTTCTCGCGAAGCTGCGTCCTTTCCTGCCCGGTCATCGAGATGGTCGAGGCTTTCAGAATCACCTCATGACAAGGCTCGTAATAGAGCTTGTATCGCGGCGATTCATGAAATTGCTTCGCCAGATATGTGCTTCCCGTCCGCCACATGGAATTTGCGACGACGGCCTTGTGAGCCTGTTGCATATTGCGCCCGCCTCGGCTGTTTGCCCGTAGGTGTTGCGGGGAGACTAGCGAAGGGGACGCATTACTCAAGCCAGGCTGTTGCCAGCCTGTCCCGAAATTGGACTAGCATTCAAAGCCTTGGAAAGCTTACCACCATTTGTCTGGCTTGGCCGTGAAACCGGCGCGCTGTTCCAGCGCAAGGCCCGCATTGAGCACGCCCTGCTCGTCAAACGCGTTGCCGATCAGCTGCAGGCCCATGGGGAGCCCATCGCCATTGAGACCGGCGGGCACGGACATGGCAGGCAGCCCGGCCAGGCTCGCCGGGACCGAGAACACGTCGTTCAGATACATGGCCAGCGGATCGTCCACCTTGTCGCCCAGCGGAAAGCTGGCTGTCGGGGTGGTCGGCGCCAGGATCACATCGCATTCGGTGAAGGCATTCTTGAAATCGTGGCTGATCAGCGTGCGGACCTTCTGCGCCTGCGTGTAATAGGCATCGTAGAAGCCGGCGGAAAGCACATAGGTGCCGATCAGGATGCGGCGTTTGACCTCGTCCCCGAAGCCTTCTGCGCGCGTCGCCGCATACATGTCCTGCAAACCGGCCCCATCGGGCAGATCGCGCAGGCCGTAGCGTACGCCGTCATAACGCGCGAGGTTGGACGAAGCCTCCGCCGGGGCGATGATGTAATAGGCAGGCAGCGCATATTTGGTGTGCGGCAGGCTGATCTCAACGATTTCCGCCCCGGCATCCTTGATCCAGGCGATGCCGTCTTCCCAGCACTTCACGACATCCTGATCCATGCCGTCCATGCGATATTCGCGCGGAATGCCCACGCGCTTGCCCTTCATGTCCGCATTCAGCCCCGCTTCCCATTCGGGAACCGGCATATCCAGGCTGGTCGCATCCTTGGGATCGAACCCGGCCATCGCTTCCAGCATGATTGCACAGTCGCGCACGTCTTGCGCCATCGGTCCCGCCTGATCGAGCGAACTGGCGAACGCCACCACGCCCCAGCGCGAACAGCGGCCATAAGTCGGCTTGATGCCGGTGATACCGGTGAACGCCGCGGGCTGACGGATCGATCCCCCCGTATCCGTGCCGGTCGCCGCAGGAGCGAGCCGCGCCGCGACTGCCGCGCTGGAGCCGCCCGAACTTCCGCCCGGCGCCAGAGCCGCATTGCCGCCATCGTTCCGCCGCCACGGCGAAATCACATTGCCGAAATGGGAAGTCTCGTTGGAAGAGCCCATCGCGAACTGGTCGAGATTAAGCTTGCCGAGCATGCCGGCGCCGGCCTTCCACAGATTGGCGGAAACCGTGCTTTCATATTCGGGCTTGAACCCTTCCAGAATATGCGAAGCGGCGGTGGTCTGCACGCCGCGTGTAGCGAACAGATCCTTCATCCCGATCGGCACGCCCGCCATCTTGCCCAGCGGCTTGCCCGCGGCGCGGTCCGCATCGACGGCATCGGCCGCTTCCAGCGCCTTTTCCGGCGTAGTGACGATGAAGGCATTGAGTTCGCTGGCAGCCGCGACATTGGCGTTGAACGCTTCGGCCACTTCGCGCGCGGAAAAATCGCCGCCCGCGACGCCTTCGCGGATCGCCGCGACGCCCAGCTCGGTCAGCGTGTTGGCGTCCTTTGCCATTATTCGATCACCTTCGGCACACCGAAGAAGCCGTGTTCGGCCGCCGGCGCATTGGAGAGAATCTGGTCGCGCTTCCCGCCTGCGGTCAGCGGATCGGCATCCACGACATCATCGCGCAAACGCAGCGTGTTGGGGATCACGGCAGTCATGGGTTCGACGCCGGTCACATCGACTTCGCCCAACTGTTCCACCCAGGTGAGGATATTGTTCAGCTCGGGCGCCATCCGGTCGAGCTCCTCATCGCTCATCCTGATGCGCGCCAGCGAGGCGATCTTGGCGACAGTGGCCTTATCAACGGACATAGGCGTCAACGGACATGGCGGCCCGGTTCCCTTCCAGAAATCAAAACGATTGGCCGCGCGCTAGCAGCCGGAGGATGGCCCTTCAAGCAGTGCGATGGCCCTATTGCGCAGGCGGCGGCACCTGCCCGCCCTGTTGCTGCTGCAGCATCTGCATCATCTGCTGTTGCTGCATCATCTGCATCACTTCCGCTTCGGTATGATGTTCGAGCAGATCGACCTCGAAAGTGAGATCCGAATTCGGCGGGATTGGCCCGCCGCCCTGTTCGCCATAGGCCTGATCGGACGGTATGTTGATCCGGTAGGATCCACCTACCTGCATCGCCTGCAGCGCGGTGGAAAAGCCCGGCACCACGCGGTTGACCTGCATCGGCGCGGCCTCCCCCTGATCGAACACGGTGCCGTCGGGCAGCGAACCGATATAGTTCACCAGCACATAGTCGGCCGGGCCCGGATTGAGCCCCTTGCCTTCCTCCAGCGTCACCATAGTCACCCCGTCCGCCAGCCTTTGTACATTCGGCGCTGCGGCCCAGGCGACGGCTGCACCGACAAGCAACAGCGCGACCACACCCAGCCAGAGCTTGGTGAGCGATCCCTTGCGGATCGGCTGTAGGGGAACACGGGTAACTTCGGCCATGACAGATCCTGAAATGCAAAAGGGCGCGGATTGCGCCGCGCCCTGATGGCTCAACTATGCTGCGTGTTCAAGCGCTCTCGCGCAGAACCGGCGTCTTACTTGATGCCGTCGCGCTCCATCCGCTTGCGCTCCAGCTTGCGGGCGCGGCGGACGGCAGCGGCCTTTTCACGGGCACGCTTCTCGCTCGGCTTCTCATAATGACGGCGCAGCTTCATTTCGCGATAGACGCCTTCGCGCTGCAGCTTCTTCTTGAGCGCGCGGAGGGCCTGGTCGACATTGTTATCGCGAACCATAATCTGCATAAATTCAAACACCTACAGCAATCGGCCAG
>JAUHYZ010000093.1 GCA_030426245.1 Alphaproteobacteria bacterium
CGGCGGAGAAGGCGTCTTCGCCATATTCGTCCTGCGCGTCGAGCAGCTCGTCCTCGGTCAGCAGCTGATACTTCTCAAGCGGGGTCAGGCCCGGCTCGATCACGATGTAGCTCTCGAAATAGAGCACCCGCTCGAGCTGCTTGAGCTGCATGTCCAGCAGCAGGCCGATGCGCGAAGGCAGCGACTTCAGGAACCAGATATGCGCCACCGGGGCGGCCAGTTCGATATGGCCCATCCGTTCGCGGCGGACCTTGGTCACGGTGACTTCGACGCCGCACTTTTCGCAGACGACGCCCTTGTACTTCATGCGCTTGTACTTGCCGCACAGGCACTCGTAATCCTTCACCGGGCCGAAGATGCGCGCGCAGAAAAGCCCGTCGCGCTCCGGCTTGAAGGTTCGGTAGTTGATCGTTTCCGGCTTCTTGATCTCGCCGAAGGACCACGAACGGATCCGTTCCGGGGATGCGATCCCGATCTGGATCTGGTCGAAGGTCTCCGGCTTGGCCAGCTGGTTCGTGAATTTCGTCAGGTCGTTCATATTTCCAGTCCCTTGAGTAGGGTCAATCTCTATGCGGCTTGCGTCCAGTAATCCCCGGCGGAATTACTCGGCAGCTTCGGCCAGCTCGCCGTCGCCGTCTTCCTCGTCAGTGAGCGAGGAAAGTTCGACATTGAGGCCGAGGCTCCGCATTTCCTTCACCAGCACGTTGAAGCTTTCCGGAATGCCCGCCTCGAACGTATCGTCACCCTTGACGATCGCGTCATAGACCTTGGTCCGGCCGAGCACGTCGTCGGACTTGACCGTGAGCATTTCCTGCAGCGTGTAGGCGGCGCCGTAGGCCTGGAGAGCCCAGACCTCCATTTCGCCGAAACGCTGTCCGCCGAACTGCGCCTTACCGCCCAGCGGCTGCTGGGTGACGAGCGAGTACGGGCCGATCGAACGGGCGTGGATCTTGTCGTCCACCAGGTGATGCAGCTTGAGCATGTAGATAATGCCCACCGTCACCTTGCGGTCGAACGCCTCGCCCGTGCGGCCGTCGAACAGAATCGACTGGCCCGAAGTGTCGTAGCCTGCCTTTTCGAGCATCGCCGATACGTCCGCCTCGCGCGCGCCGTCGAACACCGGCGTGCCCATCGGAACACCGGTGACGAGATTTCCGGCCAGTTCGACGATCGATTCGCTGTCCCGCGCATCGATGTCATCGTGATACTGCTCGCCATAAATGGTCTTGAGCCGTTCCCGGACCGCTTCGGGCGGGGATGCCGCCTCCGGATCGGGGTTGTTCGCACGCCAATCCTCTAGCTCCGCCTTGATCTGCTGGCCCAGGCCGCGTGCGGCCCAGCCAAGATGCGTTTCGAAGATCTGCCCCACATTCATACGCGAAGGCACACCCAGCGGATTGAGCACAACATCGACGGGAGTGCCGTCTTCCAGGAAGGGCATGTCCTCAGCCGGCAGAATGCGGCTGATGACACCCTTGTTCCCGTGGCGGCCCGCCATCTTGTCGCCCGGCTGCAGCTTGCGCTTCACCGCAACGAACACCTTGACCATCTTGAGCACGCCCGGGGCCAGTTCGTCGCCCCGTTCCAGCTTCTCGCGGCGGTCTTCGAACTTCTCTTCGA
>JAUHYZ010000071.1 GCA_030426245.1 Alphaproteobacteria bacterium
TCCAGGATCCGCTTGTGCTTGGCGCGCGTGGTGACGCCGCGTTTAATTCGGGACATTGGCTAGTACTCCTGTCTCAGTTGAGCCCGTAGGGCGCCCACTTCTTGATCACCTTTGCATCGGCATCGGAAATCACGTCGGTCCCACGGTTCTGGCGGATATACTTGCCATTGTGGCTGATCAGGCGGTGACGCTTGCCGGCAACGCCGTGCTTCACCTTGCCTGTTGCGGTGAGCTTGAAACGCTTCTTCACACCGCTCTTGGTCTTCAACTTGGGCATTTTCGTCTCCTCTTGGGGGACACGGCGGAATCAGCCCTGGCAGCCCTTTCAGCCAGGCCGACCCAAAAGAATCCCAATGACGGGATCCTTCGCGTGTCAGTGCAGCGCGCGCCATTACGGCCAGATCGAAGAAAAAGCAAGCGCTTCAGCCGCCGAACGGCGCAAGCCCCTCTTCCGCCAGCCAGCGGACGAAATCGCCATGCGGAATCGGGCGGGCGCCTGCGGGCAGCGGCCGGTTGAACCGATAGGCCTGGGCCTGACAAGCCGAATCGCCCGAACCAGTGCCAGTGCCCATGCCGGCGGAGCCGAGCGTCACCGTCAGCGTCTGGCGGAGATAAAGCGAGCTCTCGCTCTGCAGGGGATCGTAATCCTCATAAGCGTCAAGCCGGGCGAGATCCTCCGCGCCGAAATCCGCGGCCGTTTCATAGAGGCGGCCATGGACCTGCCCGTCCCCGTCAAGCAGCGCGGGATACCAGCCTTCGGGATCGGGGACCGCCTCCAGCACGCCTGCAACACTCGCCGGGCCGATCAATTGCATCCGCCCGTGTAGCCAGGCCGCAACCGCGTTGTAGCCGCCGTCCAGCAAGGTTCCGTAGAAGAAGAATCGCATGGCTTTTCCGCTGCTGCTGCGTCTGCCAAGGCAGTGGGAAGCGGCAAGCGGCCAGTCAAGGGAGCAAGGAATGGGAATCGTTCAAAGCTATGCAATGACGGCGAAGGCCGGGCGGGAAAGTGAACTGGGCAATGCGCTGCGGGCGCTCGCCGTTGCGGTTTCCGCCATGGACGGGGCCGAGCGCGCGGCGGCGTTGCAGGACCGGAAGGAAAGCGGCAGCTTCCTGTTCCTGGAATTCTGGCAGGACGAAAAATCGCGCAAGGCCGCGGGCGCCCAATTGCCCAAGGACGTGATGGCGCGGGTGATGGACGCGGCGGAAAGCGAAATGACGATCGCAGGTTTCGACCGGCTCGCCTGAGCGGGTCAGGGGTGAACCCCCAGCGCCTCGACCGTGTCTTCCAGCCGCGCCGGATCGCCCAATGCGATCACATGACCGTCAGATCCGGCATGGAGCGGTTCCCCGTTCCAATCGGCCATCGTGCCGCCTGCGCCTTCCACCACGGGTACGAGCGCGGCGAAATCGTAAAGCTTGAGCCCCGCCTCGCACACAATGTCGATATGGCCGGATGCAAGCAGGCCGTAATTGTAGCAATCGCCGCCATAGACCGGGCCCTGGCTCAGCCGGCCATCGGCCACGGTTTCGATCAGCGCCATGTAATGCTCCGCCTGGTGCTGGTCGAACAGATGCGGGCTGGTGGTGGCGATCTGCGCCCCTTCCAGACGCGGGCAGGCACGCGTGCGCACGGGCTGCCCGTTGAACAGGGTTGGCTGTCCGACCACGCCCACCCAGCGCTCTCGCGCGATCGGCTGGTCGATGATCCCCAATATCGGGAACCCGCCATCGATGAGCGCGATCAGCGTGCCGAAGATCGGCCGCCCAACGATGAAGCTGCGCGTCCCGTCGATCGGATCGAGCACCCAATGGCGGCCCGACTTGCCTTCTTCGGTCCCGAATTCCTCCCCGATCACGCCGTCCTGCGGCACCTCGGCCTTCAGGATCTTGCGCATCGCCTCTTCCGCCTCACGGTCGGCAATGGTCACCGGCGATGCGTCGTCCTTGCTCTCGGTCGACGCCAAAGCGCGGAAATGCGGACGGATCGCCGCGCCCGCCGCATCGGCAAGGCGGTTCGCAAGGGCAATGTCGCTATCGCGGACCACTCAGTCGAACAGGCTCGAGACCGAGCTTTCATCGGCGATCCGGCGAATTGCCTCGCCCAGCAACGGGGCGATGGTCAGAGACCGGATGCTGGAGGAATCCTTCGCGGCATCGGTGGCCAGGATCGTGTCCGTAATCACCAGTTCCTTGAGCGCGGACTTGTTCACGCGGGCAACGGCTCCGCCCGAAAGCACGCCATGGGTGATATAGGCCGCCACGCTTTTCGCGCCGGAATCGAGCAATGCCTGCGCGGCGTTGCACAGCGTCCCGCCCGAATCGATGATATCGTCGATCAGAATACAGTGGCGCCCCTGCACATCGCCGATGATGTTCATCACCTCGGATTCGCCGGGCCGATCCCGCCTTTTGTCGACGATCGCCAGCGGAGCATTGTCCAGCCGCTTGGCCAACGCGCGGGCGCGCACGACGCCGCCGACGTCGGGCGACACCACCATCAGTTCTTCCCCGCCATAGCGCGCCTGAATATCGGCAGCCATCACCGGCGCGGCATAGAGATTGTCCGTCGGGATATCGAAGAAGCCCTGAATCTGGCCGGCATGCAGATCAACCGAAAGCACGCGGTCTGCGCCCGCTTCCGTGATCAGATTCGCCACGAGCTTGGCCGAGATCGGCGTGCGCGGGCCGGGCTTCCGGTCCTGACGCGCATAACCGAAATAGGGCACAACCGCCGTGATCCGGTTGGCCGATGCACGCTTGAGCGCATCGATGCAGATCAGCAGCTCCATGAGATTGTCATTCGCCGGGAAGGATGTCGACTGGACGAGGAACACGTCTTCTCCCCGGACATTCTCGTGAATCTCGACGAAGATCTCTTCATCCGCGAATCTGCGGACCGAAGCATCCGTCAGCGGCAGTTCGAGATAAGCCGCGATCGCCCGTGCAAGCGGCAAATTGGAATTAGCGGCCATGATTTTCATCGCGCGATCAGCCCCTTTATCCGCACGCAAATGGAAACATTTTGCGGCTCTAGCCGAGCGTCACACGATTGCAACCTGCAGCCGGGCGCCGCTGTTGAAAGCCTGAAGTGTCAGCGGACCGCTCAGTGAGAGCGGTGATCGCCGCTGATCCAGCGGACCGTGCCCGAACTGGCGCGCATCACAACGCTCTGCGTCGTCATTCTGCCGCCTCTCAGGCGCTTCACGCCGTCAAGCAGAGAGCCGTCCGTAACGCCGGTGGCAGCGAAAATGCAATCGCCCTTCGCCAGATCGTCCAGCTTGTAGATGCGGTTGAGGTCCTCGATGCCCCATTTGTCGGCGCGGGCGCGCTCGTCATCATTGCGGAAAACGAGTCGGCCGTTGAACTGGCCGCCAACGCAGCGCAATGCGGCGGCGGCCAGCACGCCTTCGGGTGCACCGCCCTGGCCCATATAGATGTCGATCGTGGTTTCAGGATCGGTCACCGCGATAACGCCGGCAACGTCGCCATCGGGAATCAATTGTATGCCGCAGCCCAGCTCGCGCAGTTCGGCGATCAGCTCCGCATGGCGGGGGCGGTCCAGCACGCAAACGATGATTTCGTTCGGTTTGACGCCCTTGGCTTCGGCCACGGCAGTGACGTTCTCCGTCACGCTCTTGTCCAGGCTGATAACGTCTGCGGGATAGCCGGGGCCAACGGCCAGCTTGTCCATATACACGTCCGGCGCGTTGAGCAGGCAGCCTTCTTCGGCGGCAGCCAGCACGGCCAGCGCATTGGGGCCGGCCTTGGCGGTGATCGTGGTGCCTTCCAGCGGATCGAGCGCGATGTCGATCTTCGGGCCTTCGCCCGGCGCGCCGCCTACCTTCTCCCCGATATAGAGCATCGGCGCTTCGTCGCGCTCGCCCTCGCCGATGACCACAGTCCCGTCGATATAGAGTTCATCGAACGCCTTGCGCATCGCTTCCACGGCGGCCGCATCGGCGGCCTTTTCGTCACCGCGCCCGACCAGCCTGGATGCAGCCACTGCTGCCGCTTCGGTTACACGCACCATTTCCATGACGAGGACGCGATCGAGGACGTTGCTTGCCTGTGGCATCTATTTCTCCATTTGATTTCAGCTTCCGATAGAAGCTGGCACCGGCGCTGTCGAGCGGCTGCTTCTTGCCCAAAAGGATGTATCCGGAATGACAAGACAGCTGCGAAACACCGGCTGCCTGCCTGCCGGACGGCGATCATCGTGCAACGGCATTACAATACGGTTGCGATCCTTGCGTTCATCGGCGATCAAGCCGCCGCGTCCGATGACGCGCGGAAAAGGGCGGCAGATCACAAGGGACGGCTCGGCATTTTGAACAAGACCGCAATCACCGGCATGGCCACCGCTGCTGCGCTGCTTTGCCTGAACGCCTTTCCGCTTGCCGCACAATCCGATGGGCTGGATGCCGATCGGGCGATCGACAGGGCGAAGCAATATTACGGCCCGCCGCCGCCCAGAACGCAATGCAACGAAGAAGGCTCCGAGGAAGAGATCGTCGTCTGCGCAGAGGAAGCGCAGGACGATGCCGAATTCCGCGTGCAATCGACCAGCGACCTAGATCCCGAATCGCGCGAAGCACTGGATGACGGACTCCCGCGTGCGCCCGACGTTGCCGGTGCAGGCATTTTCCAGGGCAAAGGGATATCCCTGGGCGGAACGCCCGACCCGGCTTACATGTTCGACCTGAGCGAGCTGCCCGAAACCCCCGAAGGATCCGATGCCGACTTGATCGGCAAGGGCGAAAAGAAGCTCGATTAGTTCTCCAGCAGCTGGAGAACCAGCGGCGCCTCGGTCAGGCTGTCCGATCCTTCCAGCAGTTCCAGGGCCCTGTCGACATTGGCCTCCGGCCCGTCATGGGTCACAATCGAGACCGTCACTTCGCCGCCTTCTTCCGGCCGCCCCTTCTGGATCAGGCTTTCGATCGAAACGCCTGCATCGCGCATTGCCGCGGTGATCTCCGCCAGAACGCCGGGGCGATCCGTAACGACGAAGCGCAGATAATCGCGCGCCACGCGGTGGCCCGCATCGGCCTTGGGCATGGACTGCAACATATCGGCCGGAACGCCCAGCGGCGCACCGGTGATCCCGCGCGCAATATCGACAAGGTCTGCCACAACTGCGCTCGCCGTGGGCCCGTCGCCCGCGCCCGCGCCCTCGAACAGCAGCCGCCCGGAATAATTGCCTTCGGCGACCACCGCATTGGTCGCACCGCCGACTGTCGCGAGCGGGTGATCCCGCGATACGAGATAGGGGCAGACCCGCTGGAACAGCGTTTCTTCGCCCGAGGGGCCGGTTTCGGTGTCGGCAATACCGATCAGGCGAATGACGAAGCCCAGCGCATCCGCCTGCTCGATATCCGCCGCACGCAAGCGGGAGATGCCTTCGGTCTCTACCGAAGCGAAGTCAATCTTCGCGCCGAAGGCAATCGCGGCAAGGATCGAAAGCTTGTGCGCGGCATCGATGCCTTCGACGTCGAATGTCGGATCGGCCTCGGCATAGCCGAGTTCCTGCGCATCCTTGAGCACGTCGCCGAAATCCCGGCCGGTCTCTTCCATGGTGGAGAGGATGTAATTGCAGGTGCCGTTCAAGATGCCATAGATGCGCTCGATCTCGTTGGCGGCCGCGCCTTCGCGCAAGCCCTTGACCACGGGGATACCGCCGGCGACGGCCGCTTCGAACTTCAGCGCCGCGCCGGATGCCTCGGCCGCCTGCGCCAGTTCCATGCCGTGATGGGCAATCATCGCCTTGTTGGCAGTGACCAGCCCCTTGCCCGCGGCAAGCGCATTGCGGCCCAGCGCAAGAGCCGGGCCGTCCGATCCGCCGACCAGTTCGACCACGACATCGACATCGCTGCGCGCAGCGAGCGCGCTCATGTCGTCTTCCCAGGCGAAGCGCCCGATATCGAACCCGCGATCCTTGTTCCGGTCGCGCGCGCTCACGGCGACGACCTCCACCGGGCGGCCCGCACGCCGCGCAATTAGATCGGCATTGCTCTCAAGCAGGCGGATCACTCCGCCGCCGACGGTTCCCAGTCCGGCAAGTGCGATACGTAGCGGTGCGGCCATGATCTCCCCTTTCGCGCGCCAATGAAAGCGGGGCGCGCGTAGGACAGGCGGAAGAGAAACGCCAGCGGCGAGTTGCCCGCCGGCCATTAAGTCAGGCTAATAGGCCGGGCGATTGCGCGTGCACTGGCCGAGCTCTTCCTTGACCAGGCGATAATCCTGCGCCGCACGAACGCGCGATGCGCCGTCCCGCGACAGGATCGCCTCGGGCGGGAGTGAATCGGGCAGGAAGCAGGCGAGCCTGTACCATTCGAGCGTATCGCGCTGCGGAGCCTGCGCGGACTGATCGACGAGCTCGGTCCAGGACACGCCCCATTCGGGTGCCATGCCGGGGCGCCGGATCACGCTGAGGGCCACCGACGCGCCATTCTCAGCATCGAGGAACACCTGGGTTTCCGATTCACCGGCAAGATTGCCGGCCACGGAAATCGCATCGTTGACGCCCTCGATCTGCGGCGGGGCATCGGGCGAGGCCAGTTCGGTCAGGATTGCACGGGTGCGCGCTTCGGTCTGCGGATCTGCCGGGATCTGCGCATCGACATCCACCAATTGCAGCTCGCCCGGCCTGCCCGGGACAGAGATGGCGAAAAGCAGCACGCTCTGCTTCTTGAGCTTGGGCACCTTGCCATTCGCATCGAGCGGGACGTCGACGAGATATTTGAGTGATTCGCCGATCGGTGCATTCCCCGCGATCAACGCCTGGGTCTGCGCCTCTATATAGAGCCGGGCCCAGCCCGGGCGCAGCGACGGCGAACGCTCCGGCGCAAGCGTAGCTTGCTTGCGAATCTCGGCCTTGATCACCAATTCCGCAGCGATCGCGAGGTCGGCCAGATCAGCATAAGCAAAATCGAAACTGGCCGATGCGTCATCGCTCCCGGCCGCGCCGGCCGACACCGGCACAGCAGCCAGGCTGATAGCGGCAAAGGCCGCCATGCAAATATATTTTCGTTTTCTTTCAACGGCTTTCATTATTTTCTCATCCGGTCGGCTGGGCGAGGGGAACGCGCAATCTTGCGTATCATAGCGAGACCGATTGAAGGCAGATAGTTCTGAATCGGCAGTTAACCGACAAACCAATTGCTCCGCCGGACCATCGCCGCTAAAGACCCGGCAAAATCGGGGCCGAAACAAACAAGAGCCCCATGTCGGACTGACAATGGCTATGCTGGGAGCGAACGTGACCGGACTAGCCGACAGGGTGGACAAGCTTTATCGTTGCCTGTCGCGGGAGAGTGATTCTCTCAAGTGATGGGTGAGTGCCTGGCATGCCGGGCGACGAAAATGGAGTGATGCAACTGAATGGC
>JAUHYZ010000018.1 GCA_030426245.1 Alphaproteobacteria bacterium
TCGCGCTCGGCAATGCTGTCACACGCATCGACCGTGAATCCGTCATCCTGAAGAGCTGCAGTCGTGACGAGCGAGATCGACGTATCGTCCTCGACCAGCAATGCACGCTTGCTCATGCCTATCTACCTTCTCTGCTTGCCTAGCGCGCCACAGGGAGGTGGACCTTGAAGTGGGTCCATCCACCGGAATCGTCGCGCTCATGGCTTATTCGGCCATTCATGTCCCTCACGAGCTTGTTCACCAGCGCCAGCCCGAGGCCCTGACCGTTCTTCTTGCTGGAAACGAACGGCTCGAACACGTGATCGCGCAAAGCAGGATCGATACCGGGGCCGTTATCGCTTACCCGCAATTCAATCGGCAACTTGACCGGCCGGCCAAGGCGAATGGCTGTCAGCACCAGCCCGCTCACGAACCGGGTTCTGATCACGATTTTTGGATCTTCGGCATTCCTGCAGGCATCGCGCGCATTGGAAATCAGGTTGATCAGCACCTGAACGAGCCCGTCTTCATTGCCGATGATTGCAGGCAGCGAGGGATCGAACTCTTCAACCAAATGCAGGTCCTCCGTCTCGCCTGCCTCGATGACCGTGCAGGCCCGCCGGATGACTTCATGCAGATTGCAGGGCGCGACTGGCTCCGGCTGTTCGCGTCCGAGCGATTGCATCCGATCGACAAGTTTAGCGATCCGATCGACTTCATCTGCGATCAAACCGGTCAGGCTCTTGTCGCTATCGCTAAGCTTGCGGCCCAGCAGCTGAGCCGCACCGCGAATTGCGGAGAGCGGATTCTTGATCTCATGCGCGAGGATAGCTGGCGCCCTGAGCGGCGGTTCATCGCCGTCACCCAAGGTCTCCATGGCCCCGATGTCGTGCATGGCAAGCATTTGCCAGCCCGGGCTGCCGCTTACGGGCGAGAGCATCAGGTCCAGCGTGCGTTCGGGCTGGTCGGAAAAGCGCGTCGAAACGGAGTGGGCGGCTAGCTGGGCGTCCCCCCTGGCAAGCCATTCGTCGAACCGAATCTCACCGAAGGAGGCGACATCGTCCAATTTCTTCCCGACGAGGCGCCTTGCCCCCATGCTGAGGAGCTGTTCCGCGGCAGGGTTGGCGCTGCGGATCGTCAAGTCTGGACCGAGCAGTAGGACAGCAATGGACAGGCTCGCAAGCTGGTGCTGCGGATCGGGGGAAACCGTCACGCTGCGCGCCGTCTCACGAAGGATGAGTAAAATCGCTCGATCTCGCCAAGAACCTGCTGAGGATCGTCGATGAAATTGACCTTGTTGCGGAAATCGGCCGATCCATGCAGCCCCTTGGTGTACCACCCCACATGTTTGCGGGCGATCTTGACGCCAACGTCGGCGCCATAATGATCCAGCATTCCGCGATAATGTTCGACCACCAAAGCATATTGATCGTCGAAACTCGGGCTGGAGACTTTCTCTCCCGTCTTCAGCCAATGCATGACCTGGCCAAGTAACCACGGGCGGCCATAGGCGCCGCGGCCGATCATTACGCCATCTGCACCGCTCTGCTCGATTGCCCGGCCTGCATCGTCCTCGTCGCAAATGTCACCATTCACGATCACCGGGATGGAAACCGCTTCCTTGACCTTTCTGATGAAAGCCCAGTCGGCCTCCCCCTTGTACATTTGATTGCGGGTTCGCCCGTGCACCGTGATCATCTGCACACCGACATCCTGGGCAATTCGTGCAAGCTCAGGAGCATTGAGGCTCGAATGATCCCAGCCCATCCGCATTTTTACTGTCACCGGCACGTCGACGGCTTTCACGGTTGCTTCCATCAGCTTTGTGGCCAGCGGCACTTCCCGCATGAGCGCAGAACCGGCGTAGGCGCCCACAACCTTGCGCACCGGGCACCCAAAGTTGATGTCGATAATGGCGGCGCCCCGCCCTTCGTTGAGCTTTGCGGCTTCCGCCATCGATGCCGGGTCGCAGCCCACCAGCTGCATCGATACCGGTTCTTCGATCGCGTCCCATGCTGCCTTTTGAACTGACTGGCGCGTTTCGCGGATAGCCGCTTCGCTGGCAATCATTTCAGTGACGTTGAGTCCCGAGCCGAAACGGCGCACAAGCGTGCGGAACGGCAGGTCCGTTACGCCTGTCATAGGCGCCAGGATCACCGGGCAATCGATCCTTACCGGCCCGACTTGAATCGGCTTGAGGTCAAAATTGTGCGGAAAACTGCTCATTGTGTTCAAATGTGCCTAAAAAACAGGCACGCGCATAGTGGATTGCGCCGCGACCGGCAAGCCGGTAGGCGCGCGCTCGCATGAACTCCCCCGTTTCAACCGGCGATCAGCAAGATATTGCGGGCTTCGCGGCCATTATCGTCGCGGCCGGCAAGGGGCTGCGCGCTGGACAAGGCGTGCCCAAGCAGTTCGCAATCTGGAGAGGCAAGCCGTTACTGCGCCATTCCTGCGAGGCATTGTGCGCGATGGGGGCTTTTCCCATTGTCGTGGCGATACCGCCGGGGGCCGAGGAAATTGCGGCAGACGCGCTTTCGGGGCTCGAAGGTGTGCGCTTCGTTGCGGGCGGAGCCACGCGCCAGGAATCGGTGCAACTAGCTCTCGAAGAAATTGCCCAGGACGAACCGGAAATCGTACTCATCCATGACGCGGCTCGCCCTGTGCTCCCGCGCAGCGTGGTAGAGAGGCTGATTGATGCCCTGCAACGAAATCCCGGAGCCATCCCTGTCCTTCAGGTCATAGACAGCCTTGTGCGCGCAGACGGCGAAACAATGGCGAGCAGTGCCGCCCGGGAGGAGCTTCGCAGAGTGCAGACACCACAGGCCTTTCGCTTCACTGAGATACTGGGCGCGCATCGGGCCTGGACTGGAGAACTGAATGCAGGCGACGACGCGCAGGTTGCCCAGGCAGCCGGCATGACCATTGGCCTGGTACAAGGCGACGAACGCATGCGTAAGCTGACCGTCGAGGAGGATTTCAAGGCCGACATCCCGCCCATACGTGTCGGAACGGGCTATGACGTCCATCGCCTGGCCGAAGGCGAGGAATTGTGGCTTGGCGGCGTGAAGATCGAACATTCACGCGGTCTGGCGGGGCACAGCGATGCGGACGTTGCCATCCACGCGGCTGTCGATGCGATACTCGGGGCAGTCGGCGCAGGCGATATCGGGCAGCATTTTCCCCCGAGCGATCCCGCATGGAAGGGAGCACGGTCAGATCAGTTCCTTGCTCATGCGGTCCAGCTTGCCGGAGAGGCAGGCTATCGCTTGGGAAACCTTGATATCACTATCATCTGCGAAGCACCGAAGCTTGCGCCGCATCGCGAGGCGATGCGCCAAAGGCTTGCCGAGATTATCGGCGTCGAGATTGCCGCAGTGAGCGTGAAGGCCACCACCACAGAGCGGCTTGGCTTTACCGGCCGAGCTGAAGGCATCGCCGCCCAAGCCGTCGCAACATTGCAGCGGAACGACTGACAGGAAACATCCCATGTTCAAATTGCGTGCCTGCCTCTTGCCCGTTGCGCTGTTCGCAGCCGGCCAACCCCAAGTCGCTTTCGCCCAGAGCTGCGTCAGCGAAGACGACATCTCGGCCCTCTATGTCTATTCCATGCCGACCGTGATCGAAGCGACCCGCAACAGCTGCGATCAAGTCCTGACCAGGGACGGCTTTCTTGCGAGAAGCGGCAACAGCTTGATTGGCAAATATGCCGAGCTGAAGAGCGATGCCTGGCCTTCTGCACGGCGAGCACTCTTGGCCATGGCGAATATGAGAGGCGGCATTCAAGGGCAAACGGGCATGCGCGACCTAAACCTCAACGAGTTACTCACCTCTCTGCCTGACGACGTTGCGAGGCCGCTTGCCGATGCCCTCATCGTGGAAAAAGTGGCGCAGAAGGTCGAACCCAGGAACTGCCGCAAATATGAACGCGTTGCCGAAGCAATAGCGGAAATAGAACCACAAACGGCCGCCACTCTTGTTGGAACCCTTGTCGGCCTGGTGGGTGCAAAAGAAGCGGAAATCTGTACGACTGAATAATGACTGATACGATTTTACCCGATGAGCTGGTCGCCATGGCGCGGCGCGTAGTGGAAGCCAACAAGGCGGCAGGGCGCACGATCGCCCTGGCCGAAAGCTGCACTGGCGGCCTTGTGGCCGCCGCCCTGACTGAAATTCCCGGTTCCTCTGCAGTATTGGACCGGGGGTATGTAACCTATTCAAACGAAGCCAAGCAGGAAATGCTTGGTGTCGCTGGTGACATCATCGAAGCCTTCGGAGCTGTTTCGGTCGCTTGCGTTTACGCAATGGCGCAGGGTGCGCTGGAAAGAAGCAAGGCCGATGTGGCAGTGGCGATCAGCGGAATTGCCGGCCCCGACGGCGGGACCGATCAGAAACCGGTCGGTACGGTTGTCTTTGCAAAGGCCGTACGCGATTCAGATGAGCCCAATGCCGAAGAGCGTTTTTTTGAAGATAAGGAACGCGGCGACGTGCGGCGTCACGCGGCGCTGGTCGCGCTCGAGTTGCTGTTGCCGTAAAGCTCGTCCGCGCGCGTTTCAAAGGCGGTGACCATCTTTCTGAAGGCGCGGTCAAAATACTGGCCTGCAAGAGCCTCGAAAATGCGGTTTCTGAATGTGAATTCTACGGAAAATTCGATTCTGCAGCCGCCATCCGGCTCCGGGAAGAACTCCCAGCGATTGTCCAGGTCGCGCATGGGGCCGTCCAGATAGATCACCTCGATCGAATTGGGACGATCCTTGATCACCCGGGACGTGAACTTCTCACGCAACGACTTGAAGCCGACCAGCAGGTCCGCAATCATTTCAGTCTCATCCGCGGAACGCACGCGAACCCCGACCACCCAAGGTAGAAATTCATCGTAGCGCGCGACATCGGCGACCAGATCGAACATCTGTTCCGCGCTGTAAGGCAGATGCCGGGTCTCTCTAATTCCAACCATCAGCTTTGCTTGGCGAGCTTGGCCTCTCGTGCGGCACGCATCTGGGCGAAATCGTCACCAGCATGGTAGCTCGATCGTGTCAGCGGGGTGGAAGCCACTTGGAGGAAACCCTTGGCCCGCGCGATCGAACCGAAAGCCTCAAATGCCTTGGGCGAGATAAAATCCTCGACTTCCGCATGTTTCGGAGTGGGCCGGAGATATTGCCCCATCGTGATGAAATCCACATCCGCACTGCGCATATCATCCATCACCTGATGGACTTCCAGGCGTTCTTCCCCAAGGCCAAGCATTATTCCACTCTTGGTGAAGATCAGGGGATCATGCCGCTTCACTTCTTCCAGAAGGCGCAGCGAGGCGTAATAGCGCGCTCCCGGCCGGATCGTGGGATAGAGCCGCGGCACGGTTTCGAGATTGTGGTTATAGACATCCGGTCCGGCAGCGCAGATTGCCCCCACTGCCTCGCGCATCTTTCCGCGGAAATCCGGCGTCAGGATCTCGATCGTTGTATCGGGTGCGGTGCGGCGCAGTGCCTCAATGACCTTCACGAACTGCCCTGCCCCGCCATCCGGCAGATCGTCTCGGTCGACCGACGTAATGACGATGTGTTCCAGGCCCATCTTCGCCGCAGCTATCGCGACATGCTCCGGCTCCAGAGGATCGACCTTCTGCGGCATGCCCGTCTTCACGTTGCAGAATGCGCAGGCGCGGGTACAGACCTCGCCCAAGATCATCACCGTGGCGTGCTTCTTGGTCCAACATTCCCCGATATTGGGACATGCCGCTTCTTCGCACACCGTATTGAGGTTCAGCTCGCGCATCAGTTTACGCGTCTGATGATAGCCGTCGCTGACCGGCGCCTTCACGCGAATCCAGTCGGGCTTACGCTTGCGTTCCGGCAGCGGCGCAGAAGAAAGATCATTCATGGGGACCATCTAGGCGCGAGGCTTGCCTGTCGCAAGCGCGCACGGCATGGGAATTGAATGACTGTGCCCCCTTCCCCCGAACTTTCCGGCCTTCTCGCCGGTTACCGCCGCTTCCGCGAAGGCCGCTGGCATCCCCAACGTGACCGATGGGCAACCTTGCGCGAAGGGCAATCGCCAAAGGTCATGATTATCGCCTGCTCGGACAGCCGAGTTGATCCGGCGCAGATTTTCGATGTCGATCCCGGCGAAATCTTCGTGATCCGCAATGTCGCGGCAATGGTTCCGCCTTTCGAGACGACACCGGGCCATCACGGTGTATCCGCAGCGCTCGAATTCGCGGTCCAGGTGCTCAAGGTAAAGGAAATCTTCGTCATGGGGCACGGTATGTGCGGCGGCTGCCAGGCCGCGCTGACACAGGACCTGCACGGCTCTCTTCCGGGCGAAGGCGGCTTCATCGCCGACTGGATCGGTCTGCTAGACGAAGTACGCGAAGCGATCGTCAAGGAACATGGCACGAAGGGCCGGACGGCCGAACGCGCGATGGAGCAGGCCGGCGTGAAGGTCAGTCTGAAAAATCTCAGAACATTTCCCTGCGTGAACAAGAAAGAGCAATCCGGCGAACTGAAGCTGAGGGGCGGCTTTTTCGCCATCTCCGACGGCGTGCTGCACCTGCTCGACGAAGACGACGGAAATTTCTCACCGGTTCCAACTGCTTGAAACCGGCGATTGCCCCTGCAAGAAGGCCTCCATGTCAGAAGGTTCACTGAACAATATCGCGCTGCTGATCGATGCCGACAATGCCAGCCATCACGGCATAGATCCCGTGCTTACGGTGCTTGCCGAGTTGGGTCAGGTAAATATTCGCCGGGCCTATGGCAATTGGGCGAAGCCTGCACTTTCCAACTGGAACAAGATAACGCATCGCTACGGCATCTCACCCCAGCAGCAATTCGACCTCACAAAGGGCAAGAACGCCACGGACATGGCCATGTCTATCGATGCGATCGACTTGCTCTATGCTGGCAAGGTGGACGGCTTCGGGATCATGAGTTCCGACAGCGACTTCACGCCGCTGGTGACCCGCCTGCGGCAAGATGGATTGATCGTTTACGGCTTCGGAAGCGCAAAGGCTCCAGAAGCGTTCAAGACTGCCTGCACGCGATATATCGACGTCGATCAACTGATCAGGACGTCGGAATCCGACGAGGGCAAGAGCGGCCAATCGATCGATCCGGAGCTTATCGAGCTGCTTGGCAGAGCGTGGAAGGCCGCGAACCGGGATGAAGACGGTTTTGCCGCTCTCCAGGAAGTCGGGCAGATCGCAGGCAACCGTTCAAGCTTCGACGTCCGCAATCACGGCTTTAAAAGGCTGTCCGAGCTGGTTCGCGCGGCAAGCGAGAACTTCAAGCTGGAGCGGCGCGACGACAAACAGCTCTACGTCAAACGCCTGCGCTGACCAAAAGAAAAGGCGGCGGAGCGAAGCCCCACCGCCTTCCTCAATTCCGTCGCGCCTCGCTTAGGCTTCCGGGCTGGCTTCCGCCACTTCGGCTCCGCCACTGGCGTGATTTTCCACGTGGATCGTCCAGAGCCGAGCGATCGGGGCTCGCTTGCCCTCAATCTTCGAGAAGGTCTCCTCCGCCTCTGTCCATTTGCCCTGATCGGCCTGGGCGATGCCAAGGCGCGTGGTGACGCGCGGCGTATCCACATCGGCCTTGGACAAGGCGATCTTGTACATTTCTTCGGCGGTTGCCGGATCGTCCCAGCTCAGGAAAGCATCGCCGGCGGCCATTGCGGTATTGGCCGTCGAGCTCGCAGCGCGCGCATCACTTGCGAGATCCGGAAGATCGCTCTTATCGGTCTCGATACGGTCGCCCGCGATGGACTTCGCCTCGGCAACGAAGACATCGTCAGCCTTCAACAGGCCTGCGTCGATCCCCTCGTCCACAATCTGGTCGACCTCGGCCGGAAGACGGCGCGCATCGGCCGCTTCGATATAGTCGACATAGTCGCGCTCGGTCTTCAGGCTGCCTTCGCGTTTGGCAAGCCGCATGAGGTCGAGAATGGCCTGATCGTCATATTCGCCATAGATGCGCAGGACGCCGATTGCATTGCCCCAAGTGGTCGGGTTGGGATCGACCGCGACCAACTGAGCCCCGAAATCGGCCGCTGCGGTGCCGAGCCCCGCATTATATGCCTTCGCAAAGCCGCGCTCCAGCCAGGCTTTATCGACCGTCTCGCCTGCAGCGCGCTTATTGGCGATATGCTGCGCCAGATAGTCTATGCCTTCCTGGTCCCGTTCCTCGGCGAAATAGGTTTCGGCAATGAGCGCTCCCGCGTCATCGCTGGAATAGCCCGCATCGATCGCCGCCTGCAGATAATTGCGTGCAGCGGCATAGTCCTCCAGATTGAAAGAGAGCTGTCCGCCGATGAAATTGAACAGGCTCACCTGCTCTTCGCCGACCTTGCCGCTTTCGAGCATCAGAGCCAATCCCTGACGCTGGGTGACCATATCCTCTGCTTTCGCGCCGTAATTGTAGATCAGGTTGCCAGCGGCAAACCGGTCGTCCGCGGTCTCGATTGCAGCCACGATAGCCGGAATGCCCGCCTTTACAGCCGCGAGATCCGGCTGTTCGGCGACAAAGATTTCATTGATGGGTTGGTAGGCCGCAACGAAACCCTTCGAATATTCAGACTTCTTTTGAGCATATGCAGGTGATTCGAAAATCGGCGAAACGCCAGCAGCAGCCCCTGTCAGAGCGATGGCGACTGCAAAATGCGAACAAGCACGTCGAACGTTTGATGCGTTGAAACGTACAAAAGGAAACATCGGGGTCTCTCCCATAAGTGAATTGCGGAGCCAAAGTGGCTCACGTGAAAAGTGTGTGCTGGCCTCTGCCGACATCACGAGAATAATGCAAATATGGCGTATTGGTTTCCTACTGAACAGCGATTGAACGCAAGTGCAGGCCAGCTTTAATCCAAATGTGGATAAAGCGGCCTCCGCCTCCCCTCTTGAGAGCCGTTAGCTGGCGAAATTTCGTCCATTCCCCTAGGGTTCGGGTATAAGAAGCTTACGGCAATAACATAGAACGAAGAACGTAATTGAACGATATAACCGACACCCTTGAACCTCCGCCGCCGGGCGATGAATTTCAGCGCATCGACATCGTCGATGAGATGAAGACCAGCTACCTCGATTACGCGATGAGCGTAATCGTGAGCCGCGCACTTCCCGACGTGCGCGATGGCCTAAAGCCCGTGCATCGCCGGATTCTCTTCGCCAGCCAGGAAGGCGGTTTCGTTTACAACCGCCCGTACCGGAAATCGTCGAAAATCGTCGGCGACGTGATGGGCAACTATCACCCGCACGGCGACAGCGCGATCTACGATGCCCTCGCCCGGATGACGCAGCCCTGGTCGATGCGTTTGCCGCTGATCGACGGTCAGGGCAATTTCGGCTCTATGGATCCCGATCCGCCGGCAGCCATGCGCTATACCGAAGCGCGGCTGGCACGTGTGACGACGGCCCTGCTCGACGATCTCGACAAGGATACGGTCGATTTCTTCGAAAACTACGACGGTTCCAGAAGCGAACCTTCGGTCCTCCCGGCGCGGTTCCCGAATTTGCTGGTCAACGGAGCCGGCGGCATCGCCGTGGGCATGGCCACCAACATTCCGCCCCACAATCTGGGAGAGGTCATCGACGGTTGCCTGGCATATATCGAGAACCCTGCGATCACGAATGAGGAGCTGTTCGAGATCATTCCGGGGCCCGATTTCCCGACCGCGCCTCTGATACTCGGTTCCTCCGGTGCCCGTGCGGCCTACACGACCGGCCGCGGTTCGATCCTGCAGCGCTGCCGCCACGAAATCGAAGAAGGAAGGGGCGATCGCCGTTCGATCGTTCTCAGTTCCATCCCGTACCAGGTCGGCAAATCCAATCTGGTGGAGAAGATCGCCGAAGCGGCGAAGGAAAAGCGGATCGAAGGCATCGCCGACATCCGCGACGAATCCAATCGCCAAGGCGTTCGTGTCGTCGTCGAGCTGAAACGGGATGCGACGCCGGACGTGGTGCTGAACCAGATCTGGCGTCACTCCCCCGCCCAATCGAGCTTCCCCGCAAACATGCTCGCCATCTGCGGCGGGCGGCCGGAAGTCCTTTCGCTCAGGGATTTCATTCAGCAGTTCATTTCCTTCCGCGAGGAAGTGATCACGCGGCGCACGAAATTCGAACTGAACAAGGCCCGCGACCGGGCTCACATCCTGCTTGGCCTGGTCGTTGCGGTCAGCAATCTCGACGAAGTTGTCGCGATAATCCGCGGATCCTCCAATCCGGCCGAAGCACGCGCCAAATTGCTGGCGCGGGAATGGCCCATCGGCGAGATCGCCCAATATATCCGGCTGGTGGAGGCAATCGAGCCCAGCCTGGAACAGGAAGGCGGGTCATATCAGCTTTCCGACACTCAGGTCCGTGCGATCCTGGATCTGCGCCTGCACCGCCTGACGGCACTCGGCCGCGACGAAATCGGCGATGAGCTGAAGGAACTGTCCGAAAAGATTGCCGAATATCTCGCCATCCTTTCCGACCGCGCGAAGCTGTACGAAGTCATGCGCGAAGAACTGGCCGAGATTAAGACCCTCTACGCCACTCCGCGCATCTCCGAAATCGCCCCTGCCTGGGACGGCGTGGAAGACGAGGACCTGATCGAGCGTGACGACATGGTCGTGACGGTGACGCTGGATGGCTACATCAAGCGCACTGCACTCTCGACATTCCGTGCTCAGGGCCGTGGAGGCAAAGGCCGCGCCGGCATGTCGACCAAAGAGGAAGATGCCGTCAGTTCGCTGTTCGTCACCTCCACGCATAATCCGGTGCTGTTCTTCTCGACTGCAGGCAAGGTCTATCGCCTTAAGGTCTGGAAGTTGCCCGAAGGCGGCCCGGCCACCCGTGGCCGGCCGATCATCAACATGCTGCCTTCGCTGGATGAAGGCGAAACGATTGCAACCGTACTCCCGCTGCCGGAAGACGAAGAAAGCTGGGGAGCCCTCAGCGTTGTCTTTGCTACGGCCAAAGGCGGAGTGCGCCGAAATTCAATGGACGCATTCGCCAATATTCCATCGAACGGGAAGCTGGCCATGCGTTTCGAGGACGGATCGGACGACCGCCTGATTGGCGTGCGTCTGCTCGATTCCGGGGATGACGTGCTGCTCGCTTCTCGCCACGGTAAAGCGATCCGCTTTGCAGCCGACGATGTGCGCGAATTCACGAGCCGAACCTCTACTGGCGTTCGGGGCATGAACTTGAAAGACGGTGACGAGGTCGTCTCGCTTTCGATCCTGCACCGTGTCGGCACTGAAGCGGAGGAACGGGAAGAATACCTCCGGTTTGCTCCGTGGAAAGCGGATCGAGACGGCGAACCATCTCTCCCGCCCGAACGCTTCGCGGAAATGGCGGAGAAGGAGCAGTTCATCCTGACCGTTTGCGCGAATGGCTATGGCAAGCTTTCTTCGGCCTATGAATATCGCCGCATTGGGCGCGGAGGCCAGGGAATCGTCAATATCGACAATATCGAGCGTAACGGGCCCGTGGTCGCCAGCTTCAGCGCAACCAAGTCCGACCAGCTCATTCTGGTGACAGACAGCGCCAAATTGATCCGGATCGGATTGGACTCGCTGCGGGTAATCGGCCGCAACAGTGCAGGCGTTCGGCTGTTCGACGTCGCGAAGAACGAAAAGGTCGTCGCGACGGTCAGGCTCGATGAGCAAGCCGACCCCGAAAACGATTCCGAAGAGGCTATCGTGGAAGAGATCGTTGGCAGGGGATCTCCGGAAACGACGCCCTACACAACGCAAGACCGCGACGACCCGACGCCCACCGATACGGAATAGCTGTGCCGCCCTGCCTGAAAGCAGGGAGGACACAGGTTCCATTTTCCAACAGGCGCCAAGCTGTGCCATGGCTTGGACATGTTGGAACGCGCCTTCCTGTCAGGCGGAAATATCGGCCATGTGCCTTGGAAATGGCGCTTTGAAACGGCATCCGCGAAAGGTCACACTCTCGCACACAAGGTGACACACAACATACTGAAATACAGTTATAATAATGGGAAAGTCACAAAGTTTCACCCTCGCTTGTGTGTCAACCCGCAAGGCTCAGTGGCTGCTGACGATCTTCAATTCGGGATCGCGCTTGCGCAATGTCTGGATGACACCGGTGCAGATCAGGAACTGCGCCAAGAAGTAGAGCGGCCAGACATAGACTTGGGGGATGTCGCTTTGTGCAAGAGGTCCCATGCCGGCGATCAGCAAGAGATCGGATATTACGAAGATCACAGCGCCTGCGCCGACGCGGTAGCGCGGGAAAGTACTGGCCCATGCGGTTGCCGCCATGGCCCCGAGCGCCAGAGCATAGATGGCGGTTTGCGTGGCGATCGCTCTGTCGGAAGGAAGGGTGAAGGCAATAATGGGGGTCAGCAGCAGGAGCGCCGCAGCCACTCCCTTTTGCGAGGGAGTGAGCGAACTGCGCCGATTGCGCAGATAGAGTCCGAGCGCGAAGACATGCGATGCAAAGAACAGCCACCCGCCGATTTCCCGGTCGAACTCGATCGCCACGTCTCCGCAGGCAGCGACGGCCATGACCCAAACCAGCAACCGTGCATCCGGGCTGGAATGGCGCAGGAACGCGTAAACCGCGAGCAACGCAACGGCCCCGCCCTTCAGCGCAATCGGTATCAGTTCCGGTATCTCGGCTCCGCGCAGATAGAAATGCCCCGCTGCCGCTGCGATTGCTGCCAGCAGGAAAGGGCGTTTCTCATACAATGCGCGTCTTGGCATGGCCTGCTCCGTCTTCGTCGCACGCTTGGCCTTGAACTGGACCGAGCGCAAGCGGTAGGGCGCCCGTCATGACGCAAGATGTCCACATCATCGGCGGAGGCCTGGCAGGAAGCGAAGCGGCGTGGCAGCTAGCGCGGCGAGGTTTCACTGTGCGCCTCTCCGAAATGCGCGGCACCGGAGAGACAAGCCCCGCCCACCAGACGGACGGGCTTGCAGAACTCGTTTGCTCGAACAGCTTTCGGTCTGACGACGACACGAAGAATGCGGTTGGCCTCCTCCATCACGAGATGCGCAGACTGGATTCGCTGATCATGCGTGCCGCCGAAATGGCCAAGGTACCTGCGGGATCGGCCCTAGCGGTCGACCGCGATATCTTTTCTGGTGAAGTCCAGAAAACGCTTGAAGCGCATCCGAACGTCGAGATTGTGCGAGAGCGCATAGACGAGCTTCCGAGCGCGGGCATGACGATCGTCGCAACCGGCCCGTTAACTGCGGCCAGGCTTGCGCAGAGTATCGGCACGGCCACGGGTAAAGACAGTCTGGCCTTCTTCGATGCTATCGCGCCAATTGTGCACTTCGACAGTATCGACATGCAGGTCTGCTGGAAGGCGTCGCGCTGGGACAAGGGCAGCGGGCCCGACGGAGAGGGCAAGGACTACATCAACTGCCCGATGACGAAGGAGCAGTATCTTGCCTTTCATCAGGGCCTGATCGACGGCGAGAAGACCGATTTCAAGGAATGGGAAGCGGAAACGCCTTATTTCGAAGGATGCATGCCGATCGAAGTCATGGCGTCTCGCGGGGTCGATACTCTGCGTTATGGACCGATGAAGCCGGTCGGATTGGACGATCCGCGTACCGGGCGCTGGCCCTATGCCGTCGTACAGCTCAGGCAAGACAACAAGCTTGGCACGCTCTGGAATATGGTCGGTTTTCAGACGAAGCTGAAGCATCGCGCCCAGGTTGAGCTGTTTCGCACAATTCCGGGGCTGGAAAAGGCGGAATTTGCCCGTCTCGGTGGATTGCACCGCAACACGTTCCTGAATTCACCCACTTTGCTGGACCGGCAATTGCGCCTGAAGGGAGCGCAGCATATCCGCTTCGCGGGCCAGATAACCGGCTGCGAAGGCTATGTCGAAAGCTCCGCTGTGGGGCTCGTCGCCGGTCTGATGGCAGCTGCGGAACTTTCCGGGCAAGATTGGCAAAGCCCGCCCCGCACCAGTGCCCTGGGCTCGCTGCTGGCACACATCACCGGCGATGCCGATGCGGAGACCTATCAGCCGATGAACGTCAATTTCGGCCTTTTTCCACCGCTGCACGACGTGAAGAAGAAGCAGCGCAAGGAAGCTTATACCGAGCGGGCAAAGGCCGACTTCGGCAACTGGCTGTCGCAAATGGATGCCGTGCCGGCCTGATCGCTCAGCAACGGCATTTGGGTTTCGGAGAACGCTTGGGGCGACTTGTTGCGAATTCTGCAGGCGTTAACTCGCCATCTTCATCTGCATCCATGCCTTCGAAACGTTCAGCGGTCGTCACGGCCCATTCTTCGAAGGTCAGCAGGTTGTTCCCATCTACGTCGAGCCTGCGGAAACCATCCGACCTGCTTGAGAGCATTTCGTTGCGCGTGATGCGCCAATCGCGGTTGCGGTCGTAGCGGAAAAAACGGCGCTGTTCGCGCGTCAGCTCGCTGGCTTCTGGCGGCTCTGGACCCGTCAGACCGGCAATATCTGCTTCCGGCAACTGATCCGCAGGCGGTTCGGTCTCAAGCGCAGCGGGCGAAGGCGGCGGCGCGCCAGCCTCGATCACGGCTCTAGCCTGCCACCAGAATATGCCTACTCCGACCAGGACCAGTGCTGCGAATGCACCAAGCACGATACGGTTCATGGCTGCCCTCCCCCAAAGCAATCATTTCCATTCTAAGCTATCGACCAAAAAGGCCCAAGCGGATTGCGGTAAGTGCTGCCCCTGGACCATGCAGCATCGGCGATCCGCCGCGGCTGAGGCTTCGACCGGCAAGTCCTTCCAGCACCGCCAGGGGGCGCATATTGCGTGAGAGCTTGTTGAGCCCTCCATGCGACTTTTCCCACAGATCGATAACGCGGCGGCGCTCTGCCGTTTCGCTCAACCCGGTAACGAGATCGGCCAGTGCCCATTGCTGCCCGGCGCTCAGAATTGCTTCGGCATCGTCCTGCGTCCCAATCACGCGCTTCAATGCAAGGAAGGCCTGCGCTCTTGCCGAAGCGAACGCCCGGATCTGCGCGGTATCCAGCTCTTCATCGAGCAGGAGTTCCCAGCCATCGACCAGCGCAGTCAAGGAATCCGCTTCGCCCGCGAACACGTCAAGCGATGCCATGAGAAGGTCGCTCTTTTCGCGCTTATGATCGTCGAGGCCAAACTGGTCGCGCCACCAGGCAAGCCGCATCTGTCCGATAACCGGCTCGCTCGCCTGGCGAACGGCCTGACCCAGCCTGGCATCCAATGCCAAGAGGGCAAGCGTCGCCGGCCTTGCGCTCGCCGGCGCGTAAGCGACCGCGAGCCGCTGGGCCAATGGCAGTTCGTCGATAAGGCTATCAGCCATAAAGTGCCGGATCGCGCAACGCGCACTCTATGGCAAGCATCGAACCCAAATGGGATTAGCGGTAGCAGACCTTCTTGGCAGCTTCGACGATCCGCGGAGAATCGATCAAGGCAAGCTTTTCCAGATTGGCTGCATAGGGAAGCGGAACATCCTCGTTACAGACCCGCAGAACCGGCGCATCGAGGTAATCGAACCCATCCTCCATGCAAATTCCCTGGATTTCGGAAGCGATCGAACATTGCGGCCAGCCTTCCTCTGCAATCACCAGGCGATTGGTCTTTGCAAGGCTTTCCAGCACCGTTTCCTTGTCGAGCGGGCGCAACGTGCGAAGATCGATGACTTCCGCCTCAATCCCTTCTTCGGCAAGTGCTTCGGCCGCTTCCAGCGCAAATCCTACGCCGATCGAATAGGAAACGATGGTCACATCGGATCCTTCGCGCACGATCCGGGCCTTGCCGATCGGCAAGACATGATCGTCAAGCTGCGCGAGTTCGAAACTGCGGCCATAGACCAATTCGTTCTCTAGGAAGATTACCGGATCTTCGCAGCGAATGGCGGCCTTGAGCAGCCCCTTGGCATCCGACGAATCGTAGGGTGCAATCACGATCAATCCCGGGACGTGCGAAAACCAGGAAGCGTAGTTCTGGCTGTGCTGCGCAGCCACGCGGCTGGCGGCACCGTTCGGGCCGCGGAACACCACCGGGCAACGCATCTGGCCGCCAGACATGTAATTGGTCTTGGCCGCAGAATTGATCAGATGATCCATCGCCTGCATCGCGAAGTTGAACGTCATGAACTCGACGACCGGCCTCAAGCCGCCCATCGCTGCACCCGTTCCGATTCCGGCAAAGCCATATTCGGTGATTGGCGTATCGATAACGCGCCTGGGGCCGAATTCTTCCAGCAGCCCCTGCGTAACCTTGTAGGCCCCCTGATACTCGGCGACTTCTTCGCCCATGACGAACACGCGCTCGTCCCGGCGCATCTCTTCCGCCATCGCGTCTCTGAGCGCTTCACGCACCGTCACAGGGACCATGTTCGTCCCTTCGGGGATGTCCGGATCCGATGCGCGCGCCTCTGCCTTGGGAGGCTCAACCGTCTTTGCTGGTTCCGGGCTTTCAGACTTTTCCATCTGAGCGGATTCCGGTTTGGCTTCGGCTTCTCCGCCAGATGAGGAGACATCTTCACCGTCACCGCCGATTACGGCGATTACCGTGCCGACTTTCACATTCTCGGTCCCTTCAGGAACCAGAATCTTCCCAACCTGCCCCTCGTCGATGGATTCGAATTCCATCGTCGCCTTGTCCGTCTCGATCTCGGCAAGGATATCGCCGGCCTGGACTTCGTCACCTTCTTTGACGAGCCACTTGGAAAGTGTGCCTTCCTCCATGGTCGGGGAAAGCGCGGGCATTTTCAGTTCGATCGCCATCAGTAATTCCCCACCAGGACATCCGTATAGAGTTCGCTCGCTTCGGGTTCAGGGGAACTTTCCGCAAAGTCGGCTGCTTCGGACACCTTGGCGCGGATATCCTTGTCGATGTCCTTCAATTTGTCTTCCGAAATGCCACGCTCGATCAACAAGGCCTTGGCGTGTTCGATAGGATCGCGTTTTTCACGCACATCCTGAACTTCTTCGCGTGTACGGTATTTGGCGGGATCGGACATCGAGTGTCCGCGATACCGGTAGGTGTTGAGTTCCATCAGTACCGGCCCGCCACCATCACGCACATGCTTGATAGCGATTTCCGTAGCCTGGCGCACCTCGAGGACGTCCATGCCGTTCACATCCATACCCGGAATGCGGAACGCCGTCCCACGCCGGTAAAAATGCGTTTCGGCGGAACTGCGTTTGACTGAGGTTCCCATCGCGTACTGATTGTTTTCGATCACAAAGACGATCGGGAGGTTCCACAGGGAGGCCATGTTGAACGTCTCGTAGACCTGGCCCTGGTTCGCGGCACCATCGCCGAAATAGGCAACGCAGATGCCGCCATCTTCACGATACTTGTGGGCGAAAGCCAGACCGGCGCCGAGCGGCACCTGCGCGCCGACGATACCGTGTCCGCCATAAAATGCATGCTCCGTGCTGAACATATGCATCGACCCGCCCTTGCCATGGCTGATACCTGCTTGGCGCCCGGTCAGTTCAGCCATGATTATCTTGGGATCGATTCCGTAGGCCAGCATGTGCCCATGATCGCGATAGCCGGTGATGACGCTGTCTTTCCCGCCTTCGAGGGCAGACTGAATACCCACGGCGACTGCTTCCTGACCGATATAGAGGTGGCAGAAGCCGCCGATCAGGCCCAGACCGTAAAGCTGCCCTGCCCGTTCTTCGAACCTTCTGATGAGAAGCATACGCTCATAGAGTTCGAGCAGCTCATCATCGCTGGCATCAAACCGCTTCTTTTCCGAATATTCATCCTGAAGACTGCGAAGCTCGAAGTTCTCGTCCGAGCTATCCGACGTGGCAGCCTTGCTCTTGCGGTTAGTCTTGCTTGAGGAAGTGCCTCTCCTGGCAGCGGGTTTGGCCAACTTGATCTTTCCTTTGCTTAACGCTTCGCGGCGAACCGCGGAGTGATTGAATCAGGCCTATAAGCCCAAGCCCCGCGCCTAGGCAACGGCCAGAACGCAAGACACGCAAATCTTTACTGCACAAAAAGGTGCAGGGATCACGAAATATTTGCCAATTTGGTTAGTTAACCTCAATCACCACTTCGTCAGGGTGCACGACATTGAGATTCTTTCGGATCAGCTCGCCGGCAAGATCCGGGTCCACGTGATCGGGATTGAGCAAAGCTACACGATTCTTCAACTCGTCCCGCTCTTTCGACAGGGCAGATATCTCAGCCTGCCGCTGCTTCAAAGTCGAGAGATTCTCACTCCAGGAAAGCAAACCGCTCGGCCCCGCAAGCGTCAGACCAGCCAATACAAGCAGGCAGCCGAGCGCGCCAAGCTGAATCAGCTTTTCCCTGCGAGTCAGAAATGGGGGATCCCCTGCTGTCATAATTGGCACAGAATCATAGTTAGCTTGCCGATTCAAGGAGATTCGGCGGAAACTTCCTCAGCACCACCGGGCAGCGAGCTGAACTGCCAAGACAAGATAAGCGTCTTGAATGGCCCCACTTTCATGGCGTCTTCCAAATGAAACCCTTAAACGCATGCGCTCTCGCCGTCCAAGCATTCAAAGAACTCTGCTCGCTCGCAATGTGCGCCCCGTCACACGGCACGGCACACAACGAATTTTTGGCGGAAGCCTAGACGAGAAGTATTTACAGACATAATCAACGATAAGCCGATTTGCCAGCCATTATCCGGGACTCTCTACAGATCTCGTTCAGGATATTGTCTGCAAGCAATGTATGATTGCGCGGCCTGATCAAAGCGGCGGCAACAGTTTTGGAGAGTAATATGGCATTCGATTTCGAGGGACGCACCGCATTTATCACCGGAGGTGCCAGCGGCGCGGGCTTCGGCCAGGCGAAGGTGTTCGGCAGGCTTGGATGCAAGATCGCAATTGCCGATGTTCGGGGGTCGGCAGTTCAAGCTGCTGTCGCAGCGCTGAAAGACGAAGGCATCATGGCGCACGGCGTTGAGCTCGACGTGACCGACCGAGAAGCATTTACCGAAGCGGCAGATGAAGTGGAAAAGGCCCTTGGGCCGGTATCGATGCTTTTCGGAACAGCGGGGGTTTCCATTTTCGGCCCGCTCGAGAAAGCGACCTATGACGATTACGACTGGGTCATGAGTGTCAACTTTGGCGGTGTCGTAAATCTAATGCAGACATTCGTACCGAGGATGATCGATCACGGCATTGGCGGCCATATCGTCAATACGGCCTCCGTTGGCTGCTTTGTCGCTAGCAGCGTAGCGGGCATCTACTCGGCTTCGAAGTTTGCGGTGCACGGCATCACCTTGGCAATGCGCGACGCCCTCAAAGAGCATGATATCGGAGTTTCGCTGCTCGCTCCGGCCAACATCAAGACCAACATCGCCGAAAGCGTTCAGACGCGTCCGGCCAAATATGGCCACTCAGGTTATCAAGTGGACGAAGCCGAACTCAAGGCTCTGCGAGAGATATATTCACACGGCATGGAGCCGGAAGAACTCGCGCAGCATGTCAAACAGGCAATCGTTGAAAACAGCTTCTATATCATCCCATATCCGGAGGCTCGGGCAATGTTGGAATCGGCGTTCGACAAGGTTCTCGATGCCCTTCCCCCTGCCGACAGCGACTTGGAGGGGCAGAACAGGCGCAATCAGGCAATGAAGCGGTATTCGGATGCCCGCAGGAACATGGACGAGGCCCGTTACAAGGAGCCGTCGCGCTGATGGCAGCTAGCCGCTCTCCATTTCCTCCAGCGCCCGTTCGCGCATGAGTTGCGCCGAAGCGTTACGGGCAAGCTTGTCGAATACCTCGGTGAAGATGCCAAGCTTATCGGCAGGCACGGGTTCCATGAGATATTTCGCGCGTTCCTCGCCCGTCCGCACGATAATGTCATAAAGCTTCTGCCCCTCTTCGGAAGGCGTGAAACGCCCATGCCGGCGCGCCGGGCCACCATCGCGCACGACCAGGCCTTTCTTGATCAGATGATTGACCGTCCTTCCGGCCTGACTGTGGTCGCGCTCCAACGCCTTCACCAGGCGCGGCCAATCCGTCGGCGGATCATAAGAAATCTCGGACAGAACCCAGGTTTCGAAATTGGACAGCCCGATCAATCGCTTGAACGCAAGCGCACCGCTCCGCGAAAGGTAGGCGCTCAAAGTCATCAACGGAGACACAATGTGCTGGCGGTTGATTACAACCGGTTCGCCAGTTCGGCGTTCCTCGAAGTCGTAGGAGAGTTTGAGCGGTTTGTCCTTCTGTCCGCTTGCCCGCGCAATCTCACGCTCTCGCTCATACAAGGCGATCGAGCGATCGAGCAGAATTTCGACGACAGAGAAAAAATCCGCCAAATCGCGGTCGCTGATATCGAAACCTAGCTCTCTATTCCTCAGTGCGGCCAACCGAAGCAATCTGCCGGCTATATCCTTGCCTTTGGCCGTCAACGCGACCGGGCTCCTGATCTGGTCACGTTCAATCGTGTCGAGGTCTAGCAGGCGTTTTACCGATCGGCTTACTTGAGCTTTGTCCACGCCAGCTGAGGCAGAAATCGCTGCAGGCACCTGGGGCCCCTGATTGTAGAGAAGAAACAAGATCCGCCTGTCGAGTTCGGCCACATCGACTTCACGCGTATAGTAAAGCTCGGCACTTTCACGGACCTTGTAGAGCAGCTGCCATAACTCGCTTTGGAAAAGCTGCGGTCTGCGGGATATTGCTTCGCTCTCTTCCAATTGCGCGCCGCCGGGCTGCAGCTCTTTGCCGGCCTGGCCAAATGCATCCATTAGGATCTCGAGCTGCGATTCGAACTCCTCGCCGGGGCCTTGCCCAGTTTCCGCGGAAGCGAATGCTTCTGCCGCACATCCCAATGCGAACCTGTCGACGATTTGAAGGGCCTCTTCACCCTGTGAACCAAGTGCCGAGATCAGCGGAACCAAGGCCGCATCATCGCGTGCATGTATGCGCTTGCCTTTCGAGAGACAGTCAACGACCGAGTGCCAACGCTTTTCAGCATGGTCTCTCAACAAGGCGCGCCAAGCTTGTTTCTTTTCTTGCGGCAGAACCGCAGATTCCGACGCGTATTCACGCAAATTCTCAGCTTGGAGCGTCATATTATGTGATATTCCTCAACTATTATTCAGCGCATAATCGTGCACGGCGCCGCGACGCCGGCGGACACTAATACTAATTTGTCTTGATTGGTAGAGTTCCTAAGAATGTGTCCCATTCGCCGAAGTTCACCTCTGCGATACCCTAAGCATCGGTGCACTCCAACCGGCGATATTTGAGATCACAAGGCGGCCATGCCGGAAATATATTCGGACAAGCTCAAACGTCCGGAGCAGGCTCGGAATTGCGGCAGGCTCTGAAGCGAAACGACTGCCCTAAACACCCCAATCGGAGCGTCCGCCGGTCACGTCAGTGTTGCCGTCTGCCCAATGAAGCAGGGCATGCTTGAATGTGCCAATGTCATTCCCCGTCCCGTAAAGGACGGCGAAAAATGCGATCACGATGAACGCAGTCACTTTGAGCATGGTCAGCATGAAGGCTGCCTTACCCCATTCACAGTTTAATCCAGCTTGGCAAAGCTGGTTAAAATCTTCTGAAGGAGGAAATTTGGCGCGCCCGACAGGATTCGAACCTGTGGCCCCCAGATTAGGAATCTGGTGCTCTATCCTGCTGAGCTACGGGCGCACTCGAGACAGGCTTTAGGCAACGCGGCTTTATCTGGCAATTGGCTTAGGAAAGGGTCAGTTGAGTTCTTCGGGGGGGACCACCGGGAATAGCAGCGGTGTAACCGGAATCCCTTCCTCCAGCAGCTCCTGCGCTTCCTTGCTGGTCGCGCTGCCATGAATCGTTTCGGCCTCCCGTTCGCCAAAATGCATCGCGCGAGACTGTTCGGCAAAATTGTCACCGACCCATTTGGAATCCTTCAGCGCCTCGGCCTGCAATGCCGCCACCTTTTTGAGCGCGGCGGCCACTTCAGGCGGAGGCGCTCCGCCCGCAACGGGCACAGCCTCTTCCTTCTGCGGCCGATGAACAACCTGATTGCCCTTTTTCGGTACGGCCGGAGCCATCGGAGCCTTCTTCACTTCAGGCGAACCGCATTGCGGGCAAGAAACTATGCCACTTGTCAGCTGGTCCTGAAAATCCTGCGAAGAAGAAAACCATCCTTCGAATCGATGGCCTTCCTGACAACAGAGATCGAATACAATCATTGCCGGCTCAATGTGGGAATATGGCGCTTGTTTTCAAGGCTGGGGAGCTGCCGCCGAACCTGCGCCGTGCGTTCGGAATCGATCTGTGCGAACGCCAGCCCCGGCCCCTTATTTCCCATATCGAGCAACACTTCGCCCCAGGGGTCGACAACCAGGCTGTGACCGTATGTCCGGCGTCCGTCTTCATGCTCACCGACCTGTGCCGCTGCAATCACATAAGCACTCGCTTCGATAGCGCGTGCGCGTTGCAGCAAATGCCAATGCGCTTCCCCTGTAGGAACGGTGAACGCTGCGGGAATGGCAATCGCATCGCACTGCCGGCGGCCGAATTCTTCGAATAGCGCGGGAAAACGGATGTCATAGCAGACCGCAAGCCCCAGCTTGCCGAGCGGCGTTTGCGCAACCACGACTTCTTCACCAGGCGCATATGCGGCGGATTCCTTCCAGCTCTCGCCGGTCGAAAGCTCGACGTCGAACATATGGATTTTGTCGTATCGCGCAGCGATCTCGCCATCGGGAGCGACTAGCAAAGACCGATTGGCCCAGCGGCCATCCTCACGCTCAAGGGCGAGAGAACCAAGCGCCACCCAGATTCCCGACTTATGCGCGGCATCCCGTACCGCATTGAGAACGGGGTTCTCCGGCTCGGGAACGATATGGGGCGCTGCCCGCTTGCGGTCGCGATCGAGCAGGCCGCACATTTCGGGCGTGAACAGCATTGCCGCGCCGTCCTGCGCCGCCTTGCCGGCAGCGTCGACCAAAGTGGCAGCATTCTCTTGCGGATCGATGCCCGTCGTAGTCTGCAAAAGCGCAATACGTGTCATCGGCTCAGCCTAAGGGTGAAGCAAGCCATCGAGCTTGCCCTCACGTTCGAGTGCGTGAAGCTCATCCGATCCGCCAACGTGATAATCGCCTATGAATATTTGGGGCACCGTACGAGCTGCCGGTGCGCGCTGCAGCATCTCTTCGCGCTTCGGCCCACCCAAAGTGATATCGTATTCCTCAAACTCGACGCCTTTGCGCTTCAGAAGCATCCGGGCGCGCACACAATAGGGGCAGGCGAATTTCGTATAGATTTCGATCTTGGGCGTACTCACGCGCAAATCCTTTCAAACCAGATTCTTACACCCTTGAACGGGAGAATCGACAACATATCTAATAACGCGACCCCGGCGCCAAAAGGGCTTGGGTCGAATTGGGACGCCGGATTTGCCGGGTTCCGTAATGTCAAATTGCTCAAATGAGGATTTGTGTACCATGAACCGTTTCGATTTTTCCCCCTATCGCCGTTCCACCGTTGGCTTTGACCGGCTTTTCGATCTGCTCGAAGGCCAGGCCCGGCTCAATTCCGGCGATAATTACCCGCCTTTCAATATCGAACGCCGCGGACAGGATGCCTATCGCATCACGCTGGCAGTCGCCGGATTCAAGCCGGAATATCTCGATATCACCGCACAACAGAACCTTCTTGTGGTCCAGGGCAAGAAGCAGGAAGAGGAAAGCGACAGCGAATTCCTCCATGTCGGCATTGCCAATCGTGGCTTCGAACGCCGGTTCGAACTCGCCGATTATGTCCGCGTGGATGACGCGAAGCTTGCCGATGGCCTGCTGGCAATCGACCTTGTCCGCGAAGTGCCCGACGCGATGAAGCCGAAGAAGATCGCCGTGAACGGTCAGAAGACGCTTGAAGTGGTCAAGGATGACGACAAACAGGCCGATGCTGCCTAAGCCGAGCGTTCAAATTTGGAAAAACGCAGGGCGGGCCCAATGAGGTCCGCCCTTTTCTTTTGCTGCCTCAGACCAGGCGCGACTGGTGAATTGCCGCCTTGATGAAGCTTGCGAACAAGGGATGCGGATCGAACGGTTTGCTCTTCAGTTCCGGGTGGAACTGCACCCCCACGAACCAGGGATGATCCGGCCGCTCAACGATTTCAGGCAAGAGGCCGTCGGGCGACATGCCGGAAAACACCAGGCCTCCCTGCTCTAGCGCGGGGACGTAGCTGGCATTGACCTCATACCTATGCCGATGGCGCTCCGAAATTTCCGTCGAACCGTAAATTTCCGCGACACGGCTATCGGGCTGAAGCCTTGCGTCATAGGCGCCGAGCCGCATCGTGCCGCCCAGATCGCCGCCGGCCTCTCGGGTCTGCAATCCTTCCTTGGTCATCCATTCCGTGATGATCCCGACGACGGGTTCGTCCGTAGGGCCGAATTCAGTCGAAGCAGCCGTTTCGATCCCTGCAGTGTTCCGCGCTGCTTCCACGCAGGCCATCTGCATACCGAGACAAATTCCGAAGAACGGAACGTTGCGTTCGCGCGCGAAGCGAACGCTTGCGATCTTGCCCTCGCTGCCGCGCGTACCGAACCCGCCAGGCACCAGAATTCCGTGAAGCGGCTCCAGCTGGGCCACGACATCCGAATCGTCCTGTTCGAAGATTTCCGCATCGATCCAGCGAATATTGACCTTCACCCGGTTGGCCATACCGCCATGAACGAGCGCTTCGTTGAGCGACTTGTAGGCATCGGGCAGGCCGACATATTTGCCGACGACCCCGATCGTAACTTGCCCTTCCGGGTTCTGATAGCGGTCGAGTATATCGTCCCAACGCGCTAGGTCCGGCGCAGGCGCCTCAAGATCGAAATGACGCAGCACTTCGTCATCGAGGCCTTCGGCATGGTATTGGAGCGGCACGGCATAGATCGAGGATGCATCGAGTGCCTGGATGACCGCTTCGGGTCTGACATTGCAGAACAGCGCAATCTTAGAACGCTCGCTTTCCGGCAATGCATGTTCGCACCGGCATAGCAGCAAGTCCGGCTGCACACCCAGGCTGGTCAATTCGCGAACCGAGTGCTGGGTCGGCTTGGTCTTGAGCTCGCCGGCGGCAGAGACATAAGGGACGAGCGTTACATGCACTGCGCAGCTGCGCTCTCGGCCAAGCTCGTTGCGCAATTGGCGGATCGCTTCGATGAAAGGCAGGCTCTCGATATCGCCGACCGTTCCGCCAATTTCGCATAGGACGAAATCGAGGTCCTCGGTGTCCGCCAGCGCGAATTGTTTGATCGCGTCGGTGACATGGGGGATCACCTGCACCGTGGCGCCCAGATAGTCTCCACGACGCTCTCTCGCGATGATCTGCTGATAGATGCGCCCGGACGTGATGTTATCGCCCTGATGCGCTGAGACGCCTGTAAAACGCTCATAATGGCCGAGATCGAGGTCGGTCTCGGCACCATCGTCCGTCACATAAACTTCGCCATGCTGATAGGGGCTCATCGTGCCCGGATCGACATTCAGGTAAGGGTCGAACTTCCTGATGCGGACCCTGTATCCACGTGCCTGAAGGAGGGCAGCCAGGCTGGCTGCCATGAGACCTTTTCCGAGCGAGGAAACCACGCCGCCGGTGATAAATATGTACCGCGCCATGGGAGTTGGGCGTTAAGCCGAATTACGGATTCGGCGCAAGCAAATGCTTCCCCTGCCCTCACGCAATCCACAGTTGCTGCAAGTTAAGGTGCGAATACGCCTCGATTCGCGAAATCCTACTCGGCTGCGCCGGACAGGGGATCCTCATTCGCGGGAGCCGGCTGTGCCGTTTCGGCAGGCACAGCAGTGGAACCGGCAGCTGCGCCGAGAGGATCGTCGACAGGCTGCTGCGCCGCGGGCACGACCGTACGGTCGAGCGTATCGTCGATGGAGCGCCCGGAGGTCTCTCCAACTGCCATGGCAGCCAAAATGATACTCAGGATGACGAACGTCGTTGCAAGAATAGCCGTCGCCCTTGTCAGGAAGTCCGCCGCCCCGCGCGCAGACATCAGTCCGCCGGGGCTGCCGCCACCGCCAATGCCGAGCCCGCCCCCTTCGGAACGCTGCATCAGAATTACGCCAACCAGGGCGGCGGCAACGATCGCTTGGACAACAGTCAGAAACAGGAACATGGCAACAGCCAACTCACGCTAGATTTGCAGATTGCAGCGGCAGATAGCGACGCAGGCCGCCCGCTGCAAGGATACCCGCCATCTTGCAGTGCGAGATCAGCTCTCCAACTTCTCGGCCGCAGCGATAATGATACCCAGGAAGCTCTCCGCCGAAAGGCTCGCTCCGCCCACCAAAGCGCCGCCGACTTCCTTTGCGCCGAATATATCGGCCGCATTTTCTGCCTTTACCGACCCGCCATAGAGAATACGCACGTTTTTCCCGCCGCTTCCCAGCGTATCCGCAAGAAGTTTGCGGATGGAGACATGCATTTCGCCGATTTCCTCGATGGTCGGCGTCCGTCCGGTGCCGATGGCCCAGACGGGTTCGTAGGCAACGGTCACCTTGTCGGCGATAGCCTTGCCTTCCGGCAGCGATTCCTTGAGCTGCTTGCCGACGACCATTTCGGCCTTGCCGGCATCGCGCTCTGCCTCGTTTTCGCCGACACACAGAATGACATTCAGGCCTGCGGCGATCGCCGCTTCGGCCTTGGCCTTCACATCCGCATTGGTCTCGCCATGGTCGGCCCGCCTTTCGCTATGACCGACGATCACGAATCCCGCGCCTGCATCCTTCAGCATGGCGGCGGAAATGTCGCCGGTATGGGCACCGCCATCCGCAGGATGGCAGTCCTGCCCGCCAACCGCGATCAGGGACGCTTCATTGCGCGTTGCGTGAACAAGTGTGAAAGGCGGCGCGAGCGCCACCTCGACCTTGATCAGCCGTTCGGCTGCGCGATCGATTGCACGGGCTTCGGCGAGCATTGCGCGGGTGCCGTGCATTTTCCAGTTACCGACAATATAGGGGCGCTGAGCCAATCGATTGTCCTTAAATTTCTGTCGAACACCACATGGGACGTTTCCTCGGACGAAGCCCGCTAGAGGCAGGCGTGGCGCTTGTCAAAACCGCATTTCGACTTTTCACGAAGGCATGTCACCACTGTTGCCGCGCCGCCTCAGGGCGGATAAAGCGCCATCCGGCCGCCCGTTCGCGGTACCACCTTGTCACAGGCAAACGGCTTTCTGATGCTTCATTCCCTCCGCAGTTTCATGACCTCAAAGGTCGGAGTCTTCGTCACCCTTGCAGTGCTGGCGGTCATCGCCTTCGCCTTCGCAGTCGGCGATGTGGCCAACACCGGCACATTCGGCGGGGTTGCCGGCGGCGATCGCGTAGCAATCGTCGGCGATAAGAAGGTTTCGACTTCGGACCTTTCTTCGGTTGTAGCGAGCGATTTTGAGAGGTTCCGCCGGGATAACCCCACTGCGACGATGGAAGCCTATATTGCCGGCGGCGGCATGGAGCGCTCGCTGAATCAGATGCTGGACCGTGTGGCCCTGGCTGAATTCGCCCGAGAGCACGGATTCCGCGCAGGCGATCGCCTGGTGGACAGCGAATTGATCCAGTTCGCAGCGTTCCAGGGCGCGGATGGCCGGTTTGACGAAGATATCTACCGCAGCGTGATCTCCCAGCAGGGCCTGAGCGACCAGCTCATGCGCGACGACCTGGCTCAAGGCCTGCTTGCGCGGCAGGTGCTTTTGCCCGCCACGCTGGAAGGCTCCCTCCCGCGTCCCCTGGTCAAGCGTTACGCCGCACTGCTGCGCGAACGGCGCGAGGGTGAGATCGGCCTTCTGCTGAGCACTGCCTATGCGCCCGAAGAGGATCCTACCGACGAGCAACTGCAGGCCTTCTACAGCGAAAACCGCACCGATTATCTGCAACCGGAACGCCGCGTTATCCGCTATGTAACCTTCGACGAAACTTCGCTGAGTGGCCTGCGCGAACCGACGGATGCCGAAATAGATGCGCGTTTCCGCCGCGATTCGACGCAATACGCCGCTTCGGAAACCAGGCAGTTGACGCAGCTCGTCCTGCCGACGAGAGATGCCGCAGACGCCGTCGTTGCCGAAGTCGCCGGAGGGAAATCTCTCTCGCAGGCGGCTCGCGATCAGGGGCTCGCCGTGGCCCAGATCGGCCCCGTCTCTGAGTCCGATCTTGCGGAGCAGACCTCCGCCGCCGTGGCGGAGGCCGCCTTCTCCGCCGATCAAGGTGCAATTGCCACGCCCGCTCGCGGCAATCTCGGTTTTTACGTCATGCGAATCGACAGCATCGACCGCAAAGCAGCACAAACGCTCGATATGGTGCGCAGCCAGATTTCCGAAGAACTGGCGAATGAGCAGCGTACAGCCGCGCTCGCCGATTTGAGCAGCGAAATCGATGATGAAATTAGCCGGGGTTCGAGCCTCACGGAAGTGGCGCAAAAGCTCGACGCCGAAATTGAAACCGTTTCGGAAGCGACTGCCGATGGCCGGATCTTCGGCACTCAGGGTGAAACCGTACCCGAAGCGATCCAACCGGTTGTTTCCACTGCATTCGATATGCGGGAAGGCGAGCCTCAATTGACCGAAGTCGTCCCCGGCGAGTCTTTCCTCATCTTCGACGTCAGCGAGATCACGCCCTCTACGGCTCCCCCTCTCGCCGAGATCAAGGATGGTCTCGTCGGCGTGTGGAAGCGCTCCGAAGGGTCGAAAGCGGCCAAGGAAGCGGCGAACCGCGTGATGGAACGCATCGCGGATGGGGATACGGTCACAGAAGCCATGGCCAAGGAAGATGTCCAGCTGCCTCCGGTCGACACGATCGACATGAACCGCCAGCAGCTGACGCAGCAGGGCCGCCGTGTGCCCCCGGTGCTCGCCTTGATGTTCAGCATGGCACAAGGCACGACCAAGCGGCTCGAGGCTCCGAATGACAATGGCTGGTTCGTCGTCAAGCTGGACGAAATCGAAACCAGCGATCTCGCCGACGACGATCCCTTGATCGAGAGAGCGAGCGGACAGCTCAGCCAGGTGGCCCAAAACGAACTGGCCGAACAGATGGTCGTGGCGATCAAGAACGAAATCGGTATTGAGCGCAACCAGGCTGCCATCGACGCGGTCGAGGCGCAGTTGACGGGCCGCGCCAATTAATTGTTCAAGAGATAAAGGATCCGGGAACTGTCGGGTGCGCTTCCAGAGAATGCCGAAACGGCACGTACATCCCTTCGGCAAGGGCAGCCCGCGCTCGTCTGGCGCAAGCTGGTAGCCGATACGGAAACTCCCGTCGGCGCAGCGCTGAAACTCATTGAACCGGGACGCGGCGATTTCCTGCTGGAATCGGTTGAAGGCGGAGAAATACGCGGACGTTACAGCCTGCTCGGCATCGATCCCGATCTGGTGTTTCGTGCCACCGGCAAGACATGCGAAGTCAACGCCGACTGGCAGCATGACCGCGAGGCATTCGCGCCGTTTGAGGGTGACAGCCTATCCGAAATGCGCGCTCTGGCTGCTTCGTGCCGCATAGACGTCCCCAAGGGCCTGCCGCCTGCCCTCGCCTGCCTGGTCGGCTATTTCGCCTATGAAACGATCGGCCTGGTCGAAGACCTCCCTCGCGCTCCGCAAGGCGAGCTGCAAGTGCCCGACATTCTTGTCGTCAGGCCGACGTTGATCCTGGTCTTCGACGGGCTGACCGACGAGTTGTTTTGCGTCGCGCCCCTATGGCTCAATTCCGACGGTACACCTGCCGATCCGGACCGCGCGATCGAACGGGCCGGCGAACGCATCGACGACGCTCTACGCCGATTGTCCGAAGCTTGTCCTGAGCCCGCGAAGGATGCCAATCTCCCGCAAATGGATCTCCAATCCACCATCCCGGCGGAAGACTATGCTGCGATGGTGCTGAAGGCCAAGGAGTATATCGAGGCCGGAGACATCTTTCAGGTCGTCCTCGCGCAGCGCTTCACCTGCCCCTTCCCATTGCCGCCATTCGCTCTCTACCGGGCGCTCCGGCGAGTAAATCCTTCGCCCTTCCTCTATTTCCTGGATCTGCCCGGTTTCGCGGTCGTCGGATCGAGCCCGGAAATCCTGGTACGAGTGCGCGATGGCGAAGTAACTATCCGCCCGATTGCGGGCACACGTCCGCGCGGCAAGACCGAGGAAGAAGACAAGGCGAACGAGCTCAGCCTGCTGGCCGACGCAAAGGAGCGGGCAGAACATCTGATGTTGCTCGATCTCGGCCGCAACGATGTGGGGCGCGTAGCGAGCAAGGGCAGCGTCCGCGTGACCTCCAGTTTCAATATCGAACGCTACAGCCATGTCATGCATATCGTCAGCAATGTCGTCGGGCAGCTTTCCGAAGATCACGATGCTGTCGACGCATTGTTTGCGGGCTTTCCTGCCGGGACGGTCTCAGGCGCACCGAAGATCCGCGCCTGCGAAATCATCGCCGAACTAGAGCAGGAAACGCGCGGGCCCTATGCGGGCGGCGTCGGCTATTTTGCGCCGGACGGTTCGATCGACAGTTGCATCGTCCTGCGCACTGCCGTCGTGAAAGATGGCGTCATGCATGTTCAGGCAGGTGCCGGCATCGTTGCCGACAGCGTGCCCGACTATGAGCAGCGGGAATGCGAAGCCAAGGCAGGAGCCCTTTTCGCGGCAGCGCGCGAGGCTGCGCGTATCGCCGGTGAACCGGAATTCGGCCAGTAGGATGAGAATGGCTCGCGGGTGGATTGCTGCTCTGGGAGCATTGGCGCTTCTTTCCTGCGCGGAGGAAAAGCCCGCCCCTCAGGAACAACAGGCTCCGGAGGTCGCCGCACCGCTGACGGCCCCTTGCGAGAAGGCCGTGTTCGAAGACATCCCGCTCACACTGTGCATTGCCGACCCGAAGACGGACCGCATTCACACGGCTCTGGCTCCCGAGCAGGGGCCGCCATATCGCGGCCTTGCCGCCTATGCCGCCGCACGCGGCGACGGCGCGGATCGGATTCGCTTCGCCATGAATGGCGGAATGTTCGACGATGACGGCCAGCCCATCGGTTACTATGTCGAAGACGGGGAGCGGCTCAGCAACCTCAACCGTCGGCGTGGCCCGGGCAACTTCCACATGCTGCCCAATGGCGTGTTTTTCGGGACCGGCGGCGAGTGGGAAGTGCGGACCAGCGAAGATTTCTATGACAACGTCACCACCCGTCCGGACTTCGGCACGCAATCCGGGCCCATGCTGGTCATAGACGGCGAACTGCATCCGGACATCGATCCGGAAGGAACATCGCTGCGAGTCCGCAACGCTGTCGGTATCGACTCAGCAGGACGCGCGCTGTTCGTGATTTCCGATGCTCCGCTCTCCTTTGGCCAGCTCGCGCGGTTCTTTCGCGACGTGCTCAAGGTCAAGAATGCGCTGTTCCTCGACGGGACGGTTTCTTCGCTATGGTGGCCGGAAATCGGGAGACTGGACCGGGGTATTCCTATCGGGCCCTTGATCGTGGTGGAGAAACGGGCAAAGGCGCCTGTGGAGAAAGACGCGCCATGATCCTGGTTATCGACAATTATGACAGCTTCACCTGGAACCTGGTCCATTACGTGATGGAACTGGGCACCGAGGTTCAGGTTGTGCGTAACGACGCCGTCACTGCTCAGGAAGCGCTGGCGACCGGTGCGCGCGGGTTTCTCATCTCTCCGGGGCCCTGCACGCCGAACGAAGCGGGCGTCAGCCTGGATCTCGTGGCAGCTTGCGCTGCTGAGAATAAGCCCCTGCTCGGTGTCTGTCTGGGGCACCAGTCCATCGGCCAGCATTTCGGCGGGAAGGTCGTGCGCGGCGGGCTCATGCATGGCAAAACGTCACCCATCACGCATGACGGCACCGGCGTTTTCGAAGGGCTCCCCTCGCCATACACGGCGACCCGCTATCACTCGCTGGTGGTCGAGAATATTCCCGATGAGCTGGTGATCAACGCCACATCGGACGATACGCATGTCATGGGCTTCCGGCACCGCGAGCTCCCGATCCACGGCGTGCAGTTCCACCCGGAAAGCATCGCTACGCAATACGGGCACGCCCTGCTCGCCAATTTCCTCAAGATTTGCGGGCTCAACGCCAGCATTCCGGCATGAGCCTGAGTTTTACAGAGGCCGAAGCTCTCTTCGGGCGGATGCTCGATGGCGAGATGTCGAATCAGGAAATCCGCGATACGCTGGTGACACTGGGCGACCGCGGAGAAACTGCCAGCGAGATCGCCGGGGCCGCAAAGGCCATGCGCGACAGGATGATCCCAGTTGCCGCGCCGGACAATGCCATCGATGTTTGCGGTACCGGAGGCGACGGGCAGCACAGCCTCAATATCTCGACTGCCGTGGCTATCGTCGTCGCCGCCTGCGACGTGCCGGTCGCCAAACATGGCAACCGCGCCGCATCCAGCAAGGCAGGCGCTGCCGACACTCTCGAAGCTCTGGGGCTGGACCTGAACAATGCGGGGGCGCGGGCGGAAACGACCCTGGCTGAAATCGGCATCGCCTTCCTGTTCGCGCAGGCACACCACCCGGCGATGAAATATGTCATGCCGATCCGCAAGGAAATCGGCCGCCGCACGATCTTCAACCTGCTTGGCCCCATCGCCAATCCGGCGAGCGTTTCGCGCCAGCTGATCGGTATCGCCGCCCCTGACTATGTCCCGATCTATCGCGACGCGATGAAAATGCTGGGCATGGAAAGGGTCATGATCGTCTCCGGCGAAGAAGGTCTGGACGAACTATCCATTGCCGGGCCGAGCCGGATCGCCACCATCGGTATAGCCGATCTCGGCGAAAGCATTACACCAGAAGATGCCGGCCTGCCGCGCCATTCCCTTGACGCCATTCGCGGCGGAGACGCCGGTTTCAATGCGGATGCCCTGCGCCGTTTGCTGCAGGGAGAACCTGGCGCCTATCGCGATGCCGTGCTGCTCAATGCCGCTGCCGCGCTAATCGTCGCCGGCGAGGCCCGCAATTGGAAGGAAGGCGCGGAAGAGGCCGCCGAAGCGATCGACAAGGGGCTTGCGAAGTCGCTGCTCGATTGCTGGATCGAGACTTGCAAGCCATGACCAACAAACTCATCGAGATTTGCGCCAACAAGCGAGAGGAAGTTGCCGCCCGCAAGGCCGCTACGAGCCTGACCGATTTGCGCAGGCTGGCTGCTGAGCAAACCGAGCCCCGGGGCTTTCGCAGGGCCCTCGAAGTCCGGACCAATGGCGGCTTCGGCCTGATTGCCGAAATCAAAAAAGCATCCCCCTCCAAAGGTCTTATTCGCGAGGATTTCCAACCCGCGGCGCATGCGATGGCCTATGAAGCTGGCGGTGCGGCGTGCCTTTCAGTCTTGACCGACGCACCCTATTTCCAGGGGCACGAAGACTTTCTGATCGAAGCCCGTACGGCCTGTTCGCTGCCCGTCCTGCGCAAGGATTTCATGGTCGATCCGTGGCAAGTCACCGAAGCGCGGGCAATCGGCGCAGATGCCATCCTGATTATTGTGGCGGCGCTGGAAGACGCGCAAATGGCCGAGATCGAAGCGGCAGCGATCGATTGCGGAATGGACGTGCTGGTCGAGGTGCACGACGAAGTGGAAATGGAGCGGGCCGCGCGGCTGAAGAGCCGCCTGATCGGCGTCAACAATCGCGATTTGCGTACCTTCGTCACCGACATTGGCGTGACCGAGCGGCTTGCCGCGCTGGCGCCCGAAGGCACGCTGCTGGTGAGCGAAAGCGGGATCAACGGCCATGCCGATATTGAGCGCCTCGCCAAAGGCGGCGTACGTTGTTACCTGGTTGGCGAAAGCCTGATGCGTCAGCCCGATGTCGCAGCGGCAACCAGGGCTCTGCTCGGCAACTGAACTCGAATGATCAGGTCGAAACCGGCTGCATCCGGGCGTGCAGGGATTCGCTGAACGCGCGCGACGATTTCTCGCTTATCCGCCCCTTGCCGCAACCATGGTCCCATTTTTCGAACACTGGCTGCTGGGGAATGGAAAGGTCTGCCGCCAGACCCATGATCTCGTCACCGGTGGGTGCCTGCATCTTTGCTAGGCCCGGAATATGGCGCAGATCGAGATGGGTCAGGCCGAAAGCGAACAACTCGCGATAGGCAACGCGTTCGCGGAAGCCCCGGGCGAGCCGGAAATCGAATTGCGGTGCCAATTGCCTGAGTGCGTCATTCACTCTCATTTGCTGGCGCCGTTCTGATGTCCGAACGCGGTTCTTCATCACGACCCAGTCGAAGGCACCGCCGCCGCGCTGTTCTCTTTCCTGGCGCAATTCGCAAACCAGTTTCGCGAACTGGCCCGCGCCGCGCAGGCGGCCCGTTACAGGATCGAAGTCGCCGAGCAGTTCCAGATCGACCGAAGAACTGTTGACCGGCGTCACCAGCGTATCGGCAATGGATATCGCATAGCGGGCGATGGCCGAATCGTGACCAGCCACATCGATGATCACGACGCTGGAATCGGACCCGGCCCGTGCGATTTCCTGGCTCAGCAGGGAACCGGTCTGCTTTTGCAGGACGATGTGACGCGCCAGCGGAACATCGACCCGCAGTGAGCGAACCGTCCCTTCGCGGTGTTCCAACGCGGAATCGAGAGACCGCTGCCGGCGATCGAGATCGACCGCGAGCACCTTGTGACCGGCATAGCTGAGTGCGACGGCGCAATGGAAAGCGAGGGTAGACTTGCCGACGCCGCCCTTTTCATTTGCGAATACGACGACATGGCCATTCGGCCGAACGCGCGACAACGCATCGCGAACGATGACAGACGGATGGACTTCTCCAGGCAACGCGAACTGTGCGCGCGGCTCTTCGGCCCGCGCTCCACCGCCGAACATGAACTGGTCTGAGTCCGCCATACGCTCTGCCCCCTGACTGTGCTGAAGCGACTCGGTTTCCACAGGTTGTTAACAAGAGATTCAGACCGATGACTAGGGATTACCGGCGAAAAATCGCGGGGCTAAACTGCGAATCCCAATTTAATACAGTTGCCCGAAATGCGATTACTGTCGGCTTTGAAACGAAGCGAATGGAGTAACAGTGAAGAGCTTGCGGTGCGCGGGACATGAGCCGGTGACATTCCGCGTGAACAATCCGCGCTGTTCGTCACTTCGGCGATCTGGCATGGGAGCGCGATGAACAAGCTTACCCATCTCGATGATCAGGGCCATGCCCGGATGGTGGATGTCGGCAAAAAGGCTGAAACCGCTCGCAAGGCCGTGGCGAGCGGCCGGATACGCATGTCCGCTGCCGCTTTGAAGGCCATACGCGATGGCGATGTGCCCAAGGGTGACGTACTGGCCGCAGCCCGCCTCGCCGGAATCATGGCAGCGAAGAAGACCGCCGACATCATTCCCCTGTGTCATCCGCTCGGCCTGGATTCCGTCACACTGGATTTCGGGTTCGAACAGGATGCGGTTCGCGCGACGGCTTCGGCCAACCTGACGGGCAAGACGGGGGTCGAGATGGAAGCCATGGTGGCCACTTCCGTCGCGCTGCTAACGATTTACGACATGGCCAAGGCGATCGACAAGGCGATGGTTGTCGAAGATGTTCGCCTGCTGTCCAAGAGCGGCGGCAAATCCGGCGAGTGGAAAGCGCCGGAATAGCATCGTGAACGGAAAGCCGCCGCCGCCCCTGCCGCTTGCCGAAGCCCAGCTACGCCTGCTGGCAATGCCCGAGCCTCTGCCGGTCGAAGAACTGCCGGTAGAGTCCGCAATCGGCCGGTGCCTGGGCGCGCCCTTGCTGGCCCAAAGGACCCAGCCTGCAGCCGATCTTTCGGCGATGGACGGCTACGCCCTGCGCAGCGGCGATAACGGGCCATGGAAAGTCGTGGGCGAAAGCGCTGCCGGCCACCCCTTCGAAGGTATGGTCGGCCAGGGTGAAGCCATTCGCATTTCGACGGGCGCGTTGATGCCGCAAGGTGCGGATGCGGTATTGCTTCAGGAAAACGCCCTGCGCAGCGACGAAGAGCTCTCGCTCAATGGCGAAGGCGATCCCACACCGCGCCACATCCGCCGCGCAGGGTTCGATTTCAAGCAAGGGGACGAAATCCTCTCCGCCGGCACACATATCGGCCCCGCCCAGATCGCATTGGCACTCACCTCGGGCAACGCAGCAGTTCCGGTTCATCGTCTTCCCAAAGTTGCCGTCATCGATAGCGGGGACGAACTGGCAAGCGACGCCGCCAATTGCGCGCCGCACCAGATCCCGGCCAGCAATGGCGCCATGCTGGCCGCAATGCTGCGCGGCCTGACAAGCGAGACCCGCCGCATCGGCCCGGTTGCCGACGATCTGGGTGCCCTCGCCGCGGCATTCGGCGATGCCGGTGACGGACCAGTCGCTGCGGATGTGATCGTAACCAGCGGCGGTGCCTCGGTCGGCGATCACGATCTCGTCCGCCCTGCCCTGGAGGCGTGGGGCGCGGAAATCTCATTCTGGCGTGTCGCCATGAAACCCGGAAAGCCGCTGCTTGTGGCCCGCAAGGATTCGCAATTCGTCATCGGCCTGCCAGGCAATCCGGTCTCCAGCTTTGTCACGGCGTACTTCTTCCTTCTACCCATGCTGCGGGTGATGGGCGGAAACCGCGCGCCTTGCCCGCAGCCGATCTCCATCCCGCTCGGCACGGATATTCCGCCTGGCGGAAGCCGCCTGGAATTTCTCCGCGCAATCGTGGCCAATGGCTGCGTCACGCCTGTAAGCGAGCAGGACAGCAGCGCTCTGCGCGCATTGGCACGGACCAATGCACTGATCGAGCGGCCCAGCAACGCGCCGGAAGCCAAGGCAGGCACGGCGGCCCTCACCTATCTGCTTTAGGCCGCCAAGGGCGCTTGACTTGTAGGAAAAGGTTGCCTAGTTGTTCCGCATTCGTTCTCGAATTGGAACATTGAGGATAGCCGACCATGTTGACCGCCAAGCAGCACGAGCTCCTGCTCTTCATCCAGCGCCGGCTCGAAGAATCAGGCATTTCGCCAAGCTTCGAAGAGATGAAGGAAGCGCTCGACCTCAAGTCCAAATCGGGCGTGCATCGTTTGATCTCGGCTCTGGAGGAACGCGGCTTCATCCGCCGCCTGCCCAATCGGGCACGCGCGCTGGAAGTGCTGAAACAGACTGAAGATTCGAACTCGAAGCAGGCGGCCGCGGCCAATGCCAACGATACCGTTGCGCGGGTTACCACCCCTCCCGCTGCGCAGCCCTCTCCTGCCAACGATGTGATCGAGATACCGCTGCATGGCCGCATCGCCGCCGGTACGCCGATCGAAGCGCTGGAAGGCCAGGCCACGCTTCCGGTCCCGGCCGCCCTGCTTGGAGCAGGCGATCACTATGCACTGGAAGTTTCGGGCGATTCGATGGTCGATGCCGGAATTCTCGATGGAGATTTCGCGCTGGTACGGCGCACCGATAGCGCCCGCGACGGTGAAATCGTGGTTGCGCTGGTGCGCAATGAGGAAGCCACGCTCAAATATCTGCGCCGGGAGAATGGCAAGATCAGGCTCGATCCGGCCAATTCGGCCTATGATCCGCAGTTCTACGATCCCAGCGAAGTGATCGTACAGGGCAAGCTTGCCGGGCTGCTGCGCCAATATCATTGATCGCAACAGGCAGGAAAGGGGGCTAGCGGGTCCCCCTTCCCTGCCACCAGCCATGATTTCCCTGTCCTTCCGCCACGGTCCGATAGCGCTTTTGCTCAAGATTTATGGCCAGGCCGCCGGTGCGATCCAGCATTCTTCGATCGGCCTTCAGCCAGCGCGGTTGGCAGCTTCGCGGCAGATAGCGGTCGGCAACGACGATATCCGCCCTGTCGCAGGCCGCTGCCAGCGCCCGCTCGGCAATCATTTCATCGCTGCGTGCCATCAGCAAATGCCACTCGCCAGCACCGCGCTTCAGTGAGATGGAACAGAAATCCCGGCTGCACTGCGCTCCGGGCCAGCGCGCCAGGGGAACAGGCTCGCCTTTGACACCGGCAAGCTCTCGCAGATTGTCCCGCGCGAAATCGCTGCGCGTATCGCGCAGCATCAGCAGGCGATTGCCTTCGCCGGTAATGCCGACATGCCTACCGTCGCCCGAAACGAGCACGTCAGGAATAGGGCTGGACAGCAGCATAATGGTGGCCAGGATCAGCGGCACCGCGGCCAGCAATCGAGCCTTGCCGCGCCACAGCCCAAGCCACAGACCGCCGCCGACGAACAGGGCGAAAATCCATCCACCCATTTGAGGCACCAGTTTGACTGCACCTGGCTGGTCCGCCGTCCAATGGGCCAGCGCAAGCAGGAGATCCAGCGATTTGCCCGCCAGCCACCATGCCGGTGCCCCGATCCCTGCCACGTCCAGCAGCAGCGCCAGCGCGATCAGCGGCATCGAGACGAATGTCGTGAGCGGTATCGCGATCACATTGGCGAAGGCCCCGTAAACGCCCGCCCGGTGGAAATGGAACAGCACAATCGGCATCAGCGCGATTTCGATGACCATGCCGGTGACGAGGAGCATCAAGCCGCGCTTTGCCGCCCAACTGGTCCAGCCTTCTTCCTGCGGTGCCAGAAAGTCGCGTACCGGCGCGCTGCTATGCAGGGCAACAATCGCAACAACCGCTGCAAAGCTCATCTGAAAACTCGGACCGATCAAGGATTCCGGCCAGATCAGCAGGACCGCAAATGCCGCGACGGCGATCATCCGGAGTGAGAGCGGCTCCCGGCCCAACGCCAGAGCGATGAGGACAAGCACCGCGCCTATGCAGCTGCGGATCGTCGGCACCTCGGCGCCGGTCAGCAGAGTGTATCCGATCCCCGCCAGTGCCGCGATGCCCGCCGCGACGATCGGCAGGCGCACCCGCAAGGCAAGCCAGGGCCAGAGTGCCAGAAGTTTGATGGCAAGCAGATAGGCGGCGGCAATAACCGCACTGACGTGAAGCCCGCTGATCGAAAGAAGATGCGTCAGCCCCGCATCGCGCATCGCCTCTTCATCTTCGCGCGCGATTGCGCCGCGGTCCCCGCTTGCCAGAGCGGAAGCAATCGTCCCCGGCGAGCCCCCAAGCTGGGATCGCACATGGGCCGACAGCGTGCGCTGCATTTGCGCAATTCCGCCTTGTTCGGCCGCAGGCTCGAGCACGGTGACTTCTCCCAGCACGCTTCCGGTGGCGGCGAAGCCCTGAAACCATGCGGTGCGTGCAAAATCATAGGCCCCCGGCAACATGGGCGGGGCAGGCGGCATCAGGCGCGCCTTCAGGCGCAGCAGCGCACCTTCCCCCAGTTCGGGATTATCCCGCGCAACCGGCAGATTCACTCTGACCTTGATCGCCTGGCCGTCTTCAGGGCTGCGGGTCGCAAGAACGAGCCGCACCCTCTCTTCCGCGGGCTGCTCGATTCTCTCCAGAACGCGGCCATCGATCGTCTCCACCAACGGCCGGGCAATCGGCTGCGCACCGACCATTTCCGATTTGGTCCAGACACCCGCCAATCCGGCAGCCACCAGCAATCCAGCGCTTACGCAAGCGAGACGAATATGAGCGCGCGAATCATTGTCCCGCCACAGGGCAATGGCACCGATCGCGGCCAAAAAGGCCAGGAACAGGGCAATCAGCCATTCGAATGGCCCGGGAAGCGCAAACCACAGCGCGATACCGGTACCGAAAGCCACCGCCAGCCACGGTCCACGGTCGAATCCGGATGATGCCAAAAATGCGTCCAGACTGCTGGCTAAGCTGGACAAGCGCCAATCCTTTCGCCAATGCTTCTGCTGCATCGCAGCATCCAGAGGCGTGTCGTCCAGGGGAACGAAAGCTGACGGGCTGTCCGGCATGAGAGCAGTTGGAAAGGATTAGGTGGAACATGGCAAGAGATAGCGGCAGCACTGCAAATGCAGAGCGTCCCGTTGTCACGCGCTTTGCCCCCTCGCCCACCGGCATGCTCCATATCGGCAATGCCCGGACGGGGCTGTTCTCCTGGCTTTTTGCGCGTCATCACGGCGGAAAAGCGCTCTTGCGCATCGAAGACACGGACAAGGCCCGTTCAACGGATGAAGCCATCCAGGTTATCCTGGACGGGCTCGACTGGCTTGGACTCGAATTCGATGGCCACACCTACTACCAATCGCAGTTCGAAGCGCGCCATGCAGAGGTGGCGCATGAACTTCTGGAAAAGGGCGCCGCCTATCGCTGCTATCTGACGCAGGAAGAACTGGCCGCCCGCCGCGAGAAGGCGCGGGAAGAACGCAAACCGTTCCACATCCGCAGCGAATGGCGCGACGCCTCCCCTTCCGACTGGCCTGAAGGCCAAAGCTATGTCGTGCGGATCAAGACACCTCGTGACGGCGAAACGGCGATCGAGGATCTGGTCCAGGGCCGCGTATCGGTGAAAAATTCGGAAATCGACGATTTCGTGCTGCTGCGGTCCGACGGATCGCCGACCTATATGCTGGCCGTGGTGGTCGACGATCACGATATGGGTGTCACACATATCATCCGCGGCGACGACCATCTGAACAATGCCTTCAGGCAGCTGGCCATCATCAAGGCGATGGATTGGCCGGTGCCGGAATATGCCCATATTCCGCTCATCCACGGAAATGACGGCGCCAAGCTTTCCAAGCGCCACGGCGCCATGGGTGTTCGCGCCTATCGTGACGAGCTGGGTATCCTGCCCGAGGCTCTGTTTAACTATCTGCTCAGGCTCGGTTGGGGATATGGCGACCGGGAGGAATTCACGCAGGACGAAGCCGTGGAGCTCTTCGACATATCCGGCGTCGGAAGAAGCCCATCACGCTTCGATATGAAGAAGCTGCTGAATTTGAACGGACACTATATCCGTGAAGCGGACGATACGCGCCTGGCCGCATTGGTGGCCGATCGCATCGGCCAGTCGGCAGATATCGAATTGCTGGCTTCGGCGATGCCCGTCCTTAAGACGCGTGCGCGCGACATGATAGAATTGGCGGATGGCGCGGCTTTCCTGTTCAAACAGCGCCCGCTTGACCTGACGGACAAGGCGCAGGCGCTACTCGACAACGATGCGCGCGGCCTTCTCGCGCAAGTTTCGGGCCGCTTGGCAAAGCAAAATGACTGGACAACCGAAGCACTGGAAGCCAGTCTGAAAGAAATGGCGGAAACGCTGGGGCTTGGCCTCGGCAAGCTTGCTCAGCCGCTCCGTGCGGCGCTCACCGGGCAAACAACTTCACCAGGCATATTCGATGTCCTGTCCTTGCTTGGGAAAGACGAAAGCCTTGCGCGCATTGACGCGCAAGCAATCTCAAGCAACCAGACAGCAGAGATTTGAGGAGACCGAGATTGGGTGACAAGAACGCGACGCTCTCAGTAGGCGGAAACAGTTACGAACTTCCCGTTTTCGAAGGTTCGGTAGGCCCGGATGTCATCGAC
>JAUHYZ010000072.1 GCA_030426245.1 Alphaproteobacteria bacterium
TGATCATGGCGACGCAGCGCCCCTCGGTCGACGTCATCACCGGCGTGATCAAGGCCAACCTGCCCACCCGCATCGCCTTCCACGTCACCAGCCGGATCGATTCCCGCACCATTCTGGGCGAGCAGGGGGCGGAGCAGCTGCTGGGCAAGGGCGACATGCTCTACAAGCCGTCCTCCGGCGCGCTGACCCGCGTGCACGGGCCCTTCGTTTCCGACGACGAGGTGGAGAAGGTGGCCGATCACTGGCGCGCCCAGGGCAAGCCCGCATATGTCGACGCCGTGACCGAGGAAAGCGAGGATGGCGGCCTGTCCTTCGAAGACGAGTTCACCGCGTCGGACAATCCGGACGAGCGCAAATACCGCCAGGCCTGCCAGATCGTGATCGAGAACCAGAAGGCTTCGGGTTCGTGGCTGCAGCGCCAGATGGGCGTGGGCTACAACACCGCGGCCAAATGGATCGAGCGGATGGAAGGCGAAGGACTAGTGGGCCCGGCCAACCATGTCGGCCGCCGCGAGATCTTCCGCGACCGCGACGGGAACCCGCTCTAGGTCAACCACCCTTTCCATCGCTCATCGTTCGTCCTGAGCCTGTCGAAGGGCAAGCGGGCCAGAAGGCTCGCGCCTATCCCAACTCCCCGCTGGCAAATGCTTATCATGTTGAGTAATCCCGCCTGACAGACGGGAGAGCTTGAATGACAGATACACCGGCGGGAACAGTCCGCGACGAAGATGGCCGGGCGGCGGACCGCGCCGCGATCCACGAAGTGCTGATCGAATATGGCCGCACGATCGACAATCGCGACTGGGACGGGCTTTCCGCCCTGTTCGGGGAAGACGGCGTCTATGTCGCGGGCACGGGCGACGGAGTGAAGGGCGCGGAAGTCGGCCCGCTGATGGCCGGCATCTTCGAGAAGAACCCGTCCAGCTGGCGCCAGCCCAATTTCCATATCTTCTTCAACGAAACGATCCGCATCACCGGGTCCGATACGGCGACGGTGCAATCCAACTCGCTATTCGTGGTGCCGAATGACGAAGGCGGCTTCGCGCAGATCGGCATTGTCGGCGAATATAGAGACGAGATGGTGCTGAAAAATGGCCGCTGGTATTTCGCCCGGCGCGAAGTGAAGGGCCATATTCACGCGCGCCATTCGAAATAGGGCCATTCCCAATAGGGCCCAGTTCGAAACAGGCCGCGCGCCCCGCGCATATCAGCCCTTTATAATCATGCCTTGAACGCCTATACTGATGTTTCATACATCAAGGTTCACGCATGATCATTGCACAACAGATTCGCGCCGCGCGGGCATTGCTGGGGATCGACCAGAAGCAGCTGGCCGAAATGGCGGGCGTTTCCCTGCCCACGATCCAGCGCATGGAAGCGTCCGAAGGCCAGGTGCGCGGCACAGTGGACACGCTGGTCAAGGTGATCGGCGCACTGGAGACGGCTGGGATCGAGATCATCGGCGAACATGCGCCCAGCGGCGGGATCGGGCGCGGGGTGCGCCTGCGCGAAACCATGTCGGATGGTGCCTCCGGCCACGCATCCTTCCCCTATGACAAACCCGCCCCCGCCGCGCCCGGGGGCACCGACCCGCGCAAATGAAACCCAAGCTTCTGACCACGCTGGCGGATTACAACCGCGGCCAGTTCCTGCACGATACGATCGCAGGCTTCACCGTGGCGCTGGTGGCCCTGCCGCTGAGCATCGCGATCGCCATCGCATCGGGCGCGCCGCCCGCCACCGGGCTGATCACCGCCGTGGTCGGCGGCTTGCTGGTGTCCGCCCTAGGCGGCAGCCGGGTACAGATCGGCGGGCCGACGGGGGCCTTCATCGTGGTGGTCTATGGCGTGATCGCCGATCACGGTTTTGAAGGGCTGCTGCTGGCCACCCTGATGGCCGGTTTCATGCTGGTGATCGGCGGGTTGCTGCGCGCCGGGCGGCTGGTCCGCCTGATCCCCGAAAGCGTGGTGGAAGGCTTCACCATCGGCATCGCCATCGTCATCGCGCTGAGCCAGCTGAAAGACCTCGCCGGGCTGCAGGCGGCGGGCCTGCCTGCCGACTTCATCCCCAAGATGCAAGGCCTGTGGGCCGCGCGCGAAACGCTGGACTGGGCCGCCTTAGCGCTGGGCCTGGCGACGATTGCAGGCATCGCGCTCACCCGCCGCCTGGCCCCGCATTTCAGGGGCCGCGCCGTCATCGTGATTGTGGCCAGCGCGATCGCGGTGTTTGCGCTGCCCGGCGTGGCGACGGTGGAGGGCCGCTATGGCGCGCTGCCCAATGGTCTGCCCTGGCCCGCTTTGCCGCCGATCTCCATCGACCTCGCCGTGGAAGTATTCCCCGCGGCCGTGACCATTGCCCTGCTGGCGGCCATCGAATCGCTGCTGTCCGCGCTGGTGGCGGACCGGCTGATCGGCGGCGCGCACCGCACGGGGGCGGAGCTGCTGGCGCAGGGCGCGGCCAATATCGCCTCCCCCCTGTTCGGCGGGCTGCCGGTGACCGGCGCGATTGCCCGCACCGCCACCAATGTGGATGCGGGCGGGCGAACCCCCGTGGCGGGGATCATGCACGCGCTGATCATCCTGCTGGCCATGGCGGTGCTGGCACCGCTGGCGGGCATGCTGGCCCTGCCTGCTTTGGCGGGGCTGCTGATCCTGACCGCATGGGCGATGTCCGAACCCGGGCGTTGGGGAGAGCGGCTGGCGATGCCCCGCGCGGAGCTGGCGCTGCTGATCCTGACCGCCGCGCTGACCGTGCTGGTCGATCTCACCCTGGCCATCGGCATCGGCACGATCCTGGGCCTGGGCATGCAGAAGCTGAAGGCGCCGCAAATCGCCAGGTAAGGCATGCGCGCTCTAGCCATTGCGGCCCGCAATGTGCATCATGCAGGATGACAATGTCCGAAAACCGGGCATGATGGAGAGAGAGCCCGATGGCCAGCAAATATGAACGCGAAGTCTACGATTGCATGAACCCCACGCTCGACCTGCTCGAGCGGACGGAAAACCCGCTCCACCGGGCGATCCTGAAGAATTACTGCCGCCATGTGCATCTGGAAGGCGCCGCCATGTTCGAGGAGATCACCGCGCCCGACATGATGGCGGAAGACCCCGTCTATCACATCACCTGGGGGGAGAACCCGTTCCAGGTGAAGGGCCGCCAGGGCGTGTTCGACTTCTACTCATCGATCGGCGAGATCGTGCTGTGGAATTCCGGCGACCTCGTCGCCGTGGCCGATTGGGGCATCGCGGACGAAATGTGGTTCCACCAGATGTCCACCGGGGCCGAACTGAAGAAGCTGGGCCACAAGGTGGAAAAGGATGACGGGCTCTATCTCGTCCATTCGCTGCAGGCCTTTATCTGGCCCTATGACGAGAATGCTCTGCTGAAGGGCGAGCATCTCTATGAAGACAAGTCCACGCTGCGGATCGAGGAGATCGATCCCGCCGAATTCATGACGGCGCAGCGCGTGCGCGAGATCCACAAGGAGTGCCTGGCCGATCTGGAAGAACGCTGGGGCGCTGAATATTGGGTCTACAAGAAGGGCTGATTAATCCGTTTCGGGATCGAGCGGCCAGGTCTTGCGCGCTATCTCGATCTGGTCGCTGGAACGGATATACCAGCCCGCGCCATGCGCGCGGCCGATCAGATGCATCGCCGGTGCATCGATCCGCATCTTGCCGTCTTCTTCGCCCAGCAAGCGGTCCTGAATATTCACGCCCACAACTTCGCCCAGCACGATGGCGGCATGCGGTGCAGGCTCCAGCAATTGCCACAGCTTGCATTCGAAATTGACCGGCGCGCTGGCCACGATCGGCGCATCGACCAGCTTGGCCTCGCCCATTTCGATCCCGGCCACTTCGAATTCGTCGACCCCCGGCGGGGAATCGATCGCGCTGAGATTCATCGCCTGGGCATTGGCTTCATCCACCAGTGCCACGGTGAATTCCCCGGTTTCGCGGATCGCGGCCAGGCTATCCTTCTCCGCGCTGCCTTCGCGCACGCCGTCGGGGCCGATCCCGATCCCGACGATGGGCGGGCGCGAGCACATCGCGTTGAAGAAGCTGAACGGGGCGATATTGTTGCGCCCCTGCGCATCGCGCGTCGCCAGCCAGGCGATCGGGCGCGGCATGATCGTGTTGACCAGCAGGCGATAGCGATCCTGCATCGGGATTTCGGACATGGTGAAATGCATGCGCCTGGCGTAACTTCATCGCCTGCGCTTGGCCAGACAAACCATAATTGCCCCGGAGAGGTTCATGGGAGAGGTTCATGCTTAAGAGCTCCAAACGCGCCGCGATCGCGTCTGCCGGGATGATGGCCGCAATCGCCTGCGCCATGCCCGCACAGGCCAAATGGGTCGCCAGCTGGGCCGCCCCGCCCCATGCCCCGGTCGCCAGCGAAGGCCGCCTGGCCGCCGCCTCTTTCGAGAATGTCACGCTCAGCCAGATCCTGCGCGTCAGCGAAGGCGGAACGCATCTGCGTATCCGGCTCTCCAACCGCTATGGCGAGGCGCCGCTGGAAGTGGGCGAAGCGCGCGTGGTGCGCATCGGCGATGACGGCGCGGAAATCCCCGGCACTTCGCGCAAGGTGACTTTCGGCGGAGAGGCTGCCGCCTTCATTCCGCGCGGCGCCCCGTTCCTGAGCGACGTAGTGGAACTCGCCGTGCCCGATCTTTCGCGCCTGAAAGTGGAATTCTATCTGCCCGGCAGCACCGGCCCGTGCACTTGTCATCTGACGGGGCTGGACGAGCTGGCCATCTCTCCGCCAGGCAATCATGTCGGCAAGCCGTTCGATCCGGTCTCCACCGCGCAATACCGCGCCTTCCTGAGCGTGGTCGAAGTGGAATCGTCCGAATCGCCCGGCACGATCGTTGCCTATGGCGATTCGATCACTGACGGCGCAGGCTCCACGCCCGGCGCCAATCGCCGCTGGCCCGACGTGCTGGCGGAGCGGCTGCAGCAGGCGGGCAAGGAATGGGCGGTCGCCAATGTCGCCATTAGCGGCAACCGCGTGCTCAGCCCCGGCATGGGCGAAGCGGCGCTGGCCCGCTTCGACGAGGATGTGCTGAGCCTGCCCCATGTGAAATATCTGATCTTATTCGAAGGGGTGAACGATATCGGCAACCGCTTCGGCCGGCCTGCAGGCGGGCCCGGCCTGCCCGGCTTCGACCAGCCCGAAATCACAGTCGGCGACATGATCGCGGGATACAAGCAGCTGATCGCCCGCGCCCATGCGCAGGGCATCAAGGTGATCGGATCCCCCATCGGGCCCTTCAAAGGCGCCAGCTACTGGTCCGAAGCGGGCGAGGCTGCGAGGCGGCAGATCAATGATTGGATCGTGCATGGCGGCGCGTTCGACGCGGTCGTGCGGCTGGACACCGCCTTTGCCGATCCGGACGACCCGCAAAGCATGCGCGGGGGCTATCACATCGGGGACTATCTGCACGGCAACGATGCCGGGCTGCAGGCAGTCGGCGAATCGATCGATCTTTCGCTGTTCGAAAGCGGCCCGGAAAACGGCGGCAAAAGCGGCGAATAGGCCGGCACTGGCGGCGCAAGCCATCGCCGCGGAGCAAAATGCTTAACTACCGGGCAACTATCGCGCCCTATTTTCGCCGCGATGTGGAGCGCCCTTCCTAAATTCCTGCTGGCCCGGCTGCTGTTGGCAGGGCTTGCCGTGCTCGCCGCGCTGGCGGCCGCGGCGCCCGCATCCGCGTCCACATTCCAGCCGAATTGCCATGCCTTCAGCCCGGCGAATACGACCTATGCCGAGCTTGAACGGCAGAAGGAGAGCTGGACCTGCAGCTCTTTCCACTGGAAGGACTTTCAGCCCGCCGCCTGGCTGCGTTTCGATGCCGCCGACTGGCAGGAGGGCGAAGCGCCGCAGAGCTTCGTCTCGCGCGTTTCCCATTTCCACCGGCTGAGCCTGTTCGCCGTCCAGGAAGACGGCAGCATCCGCGCCATCGGCATGGAGCCGAACGAGCTCACTCTGCTGGAAAGCGGCCCGTTCTTCGCCGCGCCGCTGCCGCCCATAACGGCCGATACGCAGGCGATCGTCGTGCGCATTGCCGAGCCGTGGGGGGCCGAAGTGCTTGCCGAAGCCAAGCTCTCCACCCAGCCGGGCGGCGAAGGCTGGCCGATCGAACGGCTGCTGCTATTCGCGATGCTGGCAGGGCTGCTGCTGGTGCCGGTGTTCTTTGATTTCGCGACCTTCGCGTTCTTGCGGGCGCGCTTCGTCATATTCCATGGCGCGCTGACGCTGATGATGTTGACCTATGTGCTGACCTCCAGCGGGTTGATCGTGCCTTTCGCCGATCTCAGCCTGGTCGCGATTTACCAGACGATGGGCGTCAGCATCGCCGTGGTTGGCGCAATGGCCTGTTTCCTGGCGGCGGAGATCATCGAACCGGGCATGTTGAGCGGCGCGATGCGGCGCCTTCTGCGCGTGGCCGGTATCTCCGTCATTCTGACCTCCGGCATGGTTCCCTTGCACCCGCCTTTCATGGATTCGTCCTGGTCGTTCCTGTTCGAACTGGGCTTCGCGCCCCCGATCATCGCCTATATCGCCGCGCTGGCGCAGGCCCTGCGCCGCGGCAGCCGCGCCGCCAAATATCTGGTAGTCGCCTGGGCGCCGATCATCACTTTCGGCATCGAACAAAGCCTGCGCGGGCTGGGCATCTACAGTGCACCGCAGATCCTGAACGACCTGTTCTATCTCGCGCTCTCGCTGGAAGTCGTGATCACCGCCGCCGGCGTGGCCGACCGGCTGCTCGCCCTCACCAGGGAACGTGA
>JAUHYZ010000019.1 GCA_030426245.1 Alphaproteobacteria bacterium
GGAGCAGCACCGGCGCAGCCGCGCCACATGTCGCTCACCGGGGGCTGATTCGCCGTGGCCGTGCGGGTGGTGTTTCTCGGCAAGCTGGCCGATCTGGCGAATGCTGCGGAGCTTGAGCTTGAAGCTCCGCTGGACTGGGCCGGATTGCTGGATCAACTGCACGGGCCCCTGGGCGAAGCCGTTGCCGCAGAGAAAGTGAAGCTGGCGCTGAACGGCGCGGTTCTGGCAGACAAGACACAGCTTTCGGCCGCCGATGGCGATGAAATCGCGCTACTGCCTCCCGTAAGCGGGGGTTGAGATGGCAAGAGACGTCCGCCTGATTGACGCGCCTTTCGAACCGGCAAGCTATGTCGAGCAGTTCACCCGCGCGCATCCGGGGCTGGGGGGTGTGTGCACTTTCGTCGGCGAGGTTCGCAGCGACGACGATGTCGAGGCGCTCGAGCTGTCGCATTACGAACCGCTCACGCTTGCCGGCATGGAAGATCTCGCGGATGCCGCGCTGGAGCGGTTCGACCTGATGGGTATCCTGATCCTGCACCGGGTGGGCGCGATGGCGCCGGGCGAACCGATCGTATGCGTCTCGGCCTGCGCGCGGCATCGGCGCGATGCGATCCAGGCGGTCGACTTCGCAATGGATCACTTGAAGAGCGATGCCTGGTTCTGGAAGCGCGAAAAGCGCGGCGGAACATGGAGTTGGATCGAACCGCGCGATCAGGATCACGCCGATTTGGCGCGCTGGCAGTAATTTCCCGGACAAATTTGATTCCAGTCAACGCAGCCGGGCTGATTTTCCTTCATCACAACAACATTACGAGTTCCGCCGCTACTGCCCGGACCGGAAGAGCGGTTGGATGCAAGCTTGGGCTTTGCGGGATCAATGGCCCTTAAGTTTGCTCATGGGGTGTAGCGGCGGTTTACACCGTCCGGTTCGGGCATTCGCGTTTCTCCCAACTGAGCGCAGGCTTCCATTGGTTGCCTGCGCTTTCTTTTTGGAGGTGCCCTAATAGTCCACTTCTCGGCGTATGGCTTCGATCAGCCTGTCTTGCGATGCCACCAGCGCGGCGACCTCGCTGCGCGCAGTTGCGATTCTTTCCGGGTTTCCGGATTCAAGCTGGGTTTCCAGATAGATCGCGTCCAGATCGGCCAGCGCAATCATCGCGTCGCTTCGGCTCGATTGGAGTTCTGCCAGAGCAACCTGTGCCTTTGACCAGCTGATGCTTCCCGGCTCGGCGCCGCGTGCCTGGGCGATCGGTCCGCGCAGGCGCTCCGCAGCCGCAAGAAAACGCTCATTCGCAAGCCTTGCCTGCTCGCGCAGCGCATCGATCCGGCCGAGGGTTTCACTGGCAATGGGAACAGGCTCGTAAACTTCCGGCTCGACCGGTTCGAAGGTCCCACTGATCCTCTCTTCATCGCGGATCGACAGGGATGGATACAGCTCCGGGTCGCCTGCGCAGCCTGTCATCGCCAGCAGAGCAAGGATCGGCGCAAGTGCAGCAGGTCTGGAAGGTGCCATGCACGGCGCCATAGCACGGCTGAAATACCTTTCCAGCCTATTGCGAAAGCCGCCCTTCCAGCGTTGACAGCGCGGTACTGTTCCACTAACGGCACGCTTCTTTCCGGCACTGATCAGCTATTTGATCGGTGAATGGGGTCGCCTGCGGTTCGGGGCCTGCAATTGTTAGGGCAGGGACTGAACCAATTCAGGGCGGCACAGCAGTAGAATGGATGCAGGTACCATGTTCGCAGTAGTGCGCACGGGCGGCAAGCAGTATCGGGTTGCCGCCGGAGACAAGATCGCGGTCGAAAAGCTCGCTGGTGAAGCCGGCGACACAGTCACGCTGGGCGATGTGCTTCTGGCCGGTGACGGCGAAGCGCTGAAGGACGCCGGCAAGGTCACGGTTTCGGCCGAGATCATTGCGCAGGCAAAGTCAGACAAGGTCGTCGTTTTCAAGAAGCGCCGCCGCCACAACTATCGCCGCAAGGCAGGCCATCGCCAGCAGCTGACGCTGCTCAAGATCCTGTCCGTCGGTGAAGGCAAGGCTCCGGCCGCCAAGAAGGCTGCTGCGGCAAAGACGGACGATGCCGCCGAACAGAAGGAAGCGGCACCCAAGAAGGACGCGGCGGCTGCAAAGGCGCCTGCCGCCAAGAAGAAAGCTGCAAGCGAGAAGGCACCGGCGGCCAAGAAGGCCCCTGCCAAGAAGCCTGCAGCGAAGAAACCAGCCGCCAAGAAACCCGCGGCCGACAAGTAAGCCGAATAGGAGTCAAACGAGATGGCACATAAAAAAGCAGGCGGTTCTTCGCGCAACGGTCGCGATTCTGTCGGCCGTCGCCTCGGAGTTAAGAAATTCGGCGGCCAGGAAGTGATTGGCGGCAACATTATCGTGCGCCAGCGCGGCACGAAGTTCTATCCGGGCGAAAATGTCGGCATGGGCAAGGATCACACCCTGTTTGCGCTCGGCGCAGGCCGTGTGCGTTTCCACGAAGGCAAGCTCGGTCGCAAATTCGTGTCCGTAGACATGGTGGCGGAAGCTGCCGAATAATCGGATGGCTTGACCAGATCGGGCCATCCAACGGGATGGCCCCGCCGGTGAATTGATCCGGCCGTCAGAGGGAGAGGGGCCCGCCCGTCTCCCTCTTTTCACGTCTCCTTCGTAACCGTTCGCCGAAAAGCAGATGCTTTCGGCAATCGAGATGTCACAACCCTGCGCTAGTGGGGCGTGGCCAGCGAGAGGAGGCAAGTCATGTTCCATCGCAGCGAGAGGTTGCTGTTGCGGCCAGGCTGGATTGAGGACGCCGCAGAAGTTACCGCCAGAATTTCGGACGAGGTCATTGCGCGCAATCTCGCCCGAGTGCCTTGGCCCTACTGCGAAGAAGATGCGGTCAGCTGGCTTTCGGCTCCCGCAACGCCTCTGATGCCCCGATTCCTGCTGACGCTGCCCGATGAACCGGGCAACCCTGTCATCGGCAGCTGCGGCTTGCATGAAGGCTTTGGCGACAGCCCATGTGGCGATGCCGAGATCGGATACTGGATTGCCCGCAAGTGGTGGGGGCGCGGCTTTGCCACTGAAGCCGTCCGTTCCGTCCTGCGTATCGCCGGCACGCTCGGTTACCGGCAGATTATCGCCCACCACGCGCTCGACAATCCTGCTTCAGGCAGGGTGCTTCGCAAGGCGGGATTTGTTGCAACCGGACGAATGGGCAGCTTTTTCAGCGTGAGTCGCGGGAATGATGTGGCTGCGCCGGAATATTTGGCGAGGATCGGCCAGTATACCGGTGACAACGATCCCTCGGAGATGCGCAAGGCAGCATGACCCCCTTCCGTTTCGCGGGAGGGGGTCCGTTTTCAGCCGGGCATCACTGCGTCGGCGAATTCGCTGTCATATTTCATGATGAGGTGCCGGTCGTCGATCTTCCAGGGATGGAAGCCGGGCCGGAAGAATGAAAGCCAGGCCGGGAAAATGCTTTTGATCATGCCCGGGCGCCAGAAGAGGAACGCATAAACGCGAAACTTCCATTTGAAGCCGGTCAGCCCGTCTTGTTCCAGCAGGTCGAAAATGTCGGCAAGCCGGTATTCTAGGAAATTGCGCGAAACGATCAGCATCAGCAGCGATTTGATCTTCCAGCGCTTCCAGCGGCTCCAATCGCGCGTTGCGTGCAGCCAGGTATCGTAGGCGACGGCTTTGTGTTCGATTTCCTCTGCCGCATGCCACAACCACAATTCGCCGATTTCCCCCGGCACATTTACGAAGCGATCGGGCCGCTTGAGCTGCTGATGGGCCATGATCGCCGTGAAATGTTCGAGAGCCATGGTGGCGGCGAGGTTCGCGATTGCCGGGCGTTGCCGGGCATTGGCCACCTGGAATTCCAGCCGCTTCTCGATGCCGGATAGATTGTAGCCCGAATTGTTGGCCGTCCGGTTGAAGGCTGCGTGTTCACGTGCGTGATTGCCTTCTTGAGCTGTAAATGCCCGAATCTCGCTTTCGAGCTTTGGCGGCGCGTCGGCGCGGAAGACCTTGAGCGATTCGATGAAGAACGATTCGCCGCGTGGAAAAGCCACCGAAAGCGAATTGTGCCATGCCGTGGCAACCGGGTCCCCGTTGAACCACCATTTCTTGCGCATTTCTTCGCGTTTGAACCGCCGGTCGCGCGGCGTAATCGCAAGATCGCCGGGGGTCGGCGTATCTTCGCCCAATGGCGTAGCCGCCTCCAGATCAAACTTCGAAGGTGCAGACATGCGGATTCTTTCGCAGAAATAGCTTACTTTTGCGTCAACGAGCCGTGACGCTTTGGGCTAAACTGCGACCCACCCTTGCGTCTTTCTGGAGTTTCCGAGCTATCTGGTGGAAATTGCTTGCGAAATCGTTTCCAAAAACCTGTGTGATGCCCGCAATCTTCAGGAAATGCGCGCAGGCCAATGGTTATCCGGCAATAAATATTTTGAGGAGTTTCAGCCCTGCAGCGCGGCGGCCTGCCAATCGGGCAATTGCGAAGGATCGAGATCCTCCACGCGCAGATGATCGACGGCCAAGTCTTGCCCGGGATAGGCCGCCTTGCGGCGTTTCTCGGCAGAGGCGGACAGCGGAACCACGACCAGCCGCCGGTTGACCTTCTGCCGCCAGTTCATCCTGGCGGTATTCTCCTGTCCGACATAACAGCCCTTGGCAAAGCTCACGCCGTGCAGTTCCGTCGCATTTGTCTCCAGCCAGAGAACGTCGCCAAGCTCTGCGGATCCTTCCGGCACGCCGAGCGACAAGCGATGGGCGAGCCAGGCATCATCGGCAGGCAGATCGTCATCCGATATGGAGGCGATCCATCGCCAGCCGAGTTCCGGCAGGCGCGGATCGGCGGAAGCGCTGTCGCGCGGATCGCGCTGCCAATAGACGCCCAGCGCAGGATCGCACGCGATCGCGATCTTGCGGCGCAAACGGTAGAGCGAAAGGCGCTTAATCAGATCATCGGCCGCAGCGGCTTCGCAATCGAGAAGCAAGCCGCCTTCCGAGGGCCAGACCAGGAAATCGAACAGCGTCTTACCCTGGGCACTCAGCAATCCGGCCCAGACCGGCAGCGGCCCGGTGACATCGTTGGTTACGAGGCCCTGAAGGAAACTGATAACGTCCTCATCCTCGGCCTGAGCTTCGAGACGGATCAGAGCGCGGGAGAAGAGGCGAGGCTGCGGCATGGGCACAAGGTGGCATCTGGCCCGCCGAAATCAATCCCTTGCCTTCAGTCGCCGGGGCCGAGAGCGGGATAGGTCGGATCGTCAAGAGCAGCGGAGATCAAAAAGTTTTCCGCGATATCGGCCTGCGGCCCTTCGAGCTGCTCATTGCGGTAGAATGTCAGGCGCCAATCCTCGAGCGGATATAGCAGCACGGTGTTCTTGCGTTGCTCTGCACTCAGGAGCGGTTCGATCGTGACGCCAACGCCGTTGCCGCGGTCGAACATGGACGACATCACGTCGAGATATTGCGTGCGGCCGATGACTTTCGTCAGTTTAATGCCGCGCTGCGAGAGCATATCCAGCGTTTCGTTCTCGTAATAGCTCCCACTGATCGGCAGGAGGAACGGCAGTTCGCTCAGCTGCTCTTCCGATAGGGGTGAATTGCGCCCGCCGGCAAATTTGCGGTGGCCGAAAACGCCGCAACGGATACGCGCAAGCTCACGGAAATTGGGAGCCATCGCCCATCGCCGGTTCTCGTGGAACGGCCCCAGATCGAAGCTCTCACGCGCGAAAACGCGGCGCGGATCGTCATTCACACTGGGAGAAACCAGGTCCAGATGGATCAGCGGATGCGCTTCGAAGAAATTGAAGAGCTTCGGACGGACATAGTCCTTCAACAGGTAATGTGTGACGAGCACCCGCAGGTGCAGCGGCTCTTCGCCGGTATGCGGTCTGGAATTTTTGTGTGCCGCCAGTGAATAGGCCGCTTCCCAGAATTTGCCCAGGTCGGCCAGGAAAGCAGCGCCTTCCGAAGTCAGTTGCGGACGCTTGCCCGATTCGCGGGTGAGCAGACGCAGCCCCATCTGATCTTCGAGCGACTTGAGCTGATTGCTGACCGACGCCTGGGAGATTCCCAATTCCTCGCTCGCGAGTCGGAAGCTCCGCGACTTGCAGAGTTGCTCGAATATTTCGAGTTGGCGCAGGGTGAATGGTAGTCCGGCCATGATCTCCCAATAAGTCGATCATAACACGCAGGTAATGGCGCGTCATTACTTGAGGATGTGTTGCAGACCTACTGGGTAGAGCCTAATGGCGCCGGAACTTTTCAATCAATCGATTAAATGAGGCACATGCTCCTATGAGCCATGGCGAATATTTTGACGAGTCCGAACAGGACGACCGGCGCAAGGAAAGCAGAACGACTGCCGTATTCCGCCCGGTTCTGCTCGAGACGGAAGATTTTACAGGATTTTGTCTGCTGAAGAATCTGTCTTGCAGCGGGCTGATGGGTGTTGCCTATGCCTATTTCGCCGAAGGGGAGCCGGTGAACGTCCAATTCGTTCCGGGCCACGTGGTGTCGGGAAAGATCGTCTGGTCGCAAGGCGGCAAGATCGGTGTGGCTTTCGATGAGGAAATCGATCTGGAGAATTCACTTCAGAACATGGGCAGCCATTATATCGATACGCGCATCAATCGCGCTCCTCGATTGCAGATCGACTGCGCCGGTCAGGCCCAGATCGATGGGCATACCGTCGATATCAGGTTGAAGGACATTTCTCAGCGGGGGCTCAAGGCCATCATCCCGACGATCCGCCCCGGCGATGAGGTCACACTGCTGCTTCCCGGCATGGAACCCCGCAAGGCGGTGGTGCGCTGGCTGCAGCACGATTTGGCCGGTCTCAGCTTCGTGCGGCCCATTGCCTTCGAAACACTCGCGCGGTGGGCGATCGAACAGCAGTCCGAAGAGGATGACGATCGCGCATATGGCTGAAGGCGCCCGTTAGCCTGCAGTTTTTCGCGCGCCATTGTGCGCCGTAACCATCCCCCTGATGGAGTCCTTCGGGTCGCGTAGGTTCCATCAGGAAGTACCGCCCGGTTCGATGCCCTCTATCGGGCTGGGCGGTACGTTCTTACGCTTTCTCTGTGATATGAACCCGGGCCTGGCGGTTAGCCAAGCACTTTCCAGTCGGAGAAGTAGGCCGCCTGCCCTTCGATGGAACCGGTATCGGTCAGCAGATTCCAAACTGTCGCGCGCTCGATTGCGAAGCGTTTTCCCGATTTGGCTATCCGGACCCCGGAATAGTCGAAAATGAAATTGTCGGCGCTGACCCGTGCCATCAATCGCGCCCGCTCCTCGCGGGCCACCGGTTCCGCCGATAAGCGCGAAGGCATTGTTATGAGTTCCGCCGCTGTGATTTCGAACAGGTCGAGTGCGGCGCGGTTGCCATAGAAGAACAGCGGGTCGGCTTCCGTTCCATGTGCAAGCACGACGGCTGGCAATTCCCACAAGTGCTCTGCAACTTCGCCGCCGGGTTTCACCAGCTTCTTGCCCGTTACGCGGCGAAAACTATCTGCAATCAATATAATTCGTCCGCCGGCATGCGCCTCGATCAATACGCGTTCGGGGTCGTGCGGTGCAGAGGGCGACATGGCTTCGTGCTAGTGCAAGGGCGTGCAAAGCGATAGGGAAAGCCATGCCCGATTCCACAACACTGACCATTCGCCGCCCCGACGATTGGCACGTCCATCTGCGTGACGGCGCCGTAATGGAGGGCGTGCTCGCCTATACTGCCCGGCAGTTCGCGCGCGCGATCATCATGCCCAATCTATCGCCACCGGTCACTGACGTGGCTGCTGCCGAGGCCTATCGCGACCGGATACTGGCGGCATTGCCGCAGGGCAGCGACTTCACGCCGCTGATGACCTGCTATCTGACCGACGACACTGACCCCGAAGAATTGGCGCGGGGATTTGCCCAGGGCGTTTTCACGGCGGCCAAGCTGTATCCTGCCAATGCCACCACCAATTCGGCCTTCGGCGTGAGCGATATTGCCGGCCTGATGCCCGTGTTCGAGAAGATGCAGGAAATCGGCATGGTGCTGTGCATCCATGGCGAAGTGACCGATGCCGATATCGATATTTTCGACCGCGAGGCGATGTTTATCGAATTGACGCTCTCCACCCTGGTCCGGTCTTTCCCCGAACTGAAGATCGTGCTGGAACATGTCACGACGCAGGATGCCGTGTCCTTCGTCAACGGGGTGAGCCCGAATGTTGCAGCCACGATCACGCCGCAGCATCTCCATATCAACCGCAATGCGATGCTGGTGGGGGGGATGCGCCCGCATGCCTATTGCCTCCCTGTGGCCAAGCGGGAGAAGCATCGGCTGGCTCTGCGCGAAGCGGCCGTTTCGGGATCGGCGAAATATTTCCTCGGTACCGACAGCGCCCCCCATGCCAAGCATTTGAAGGAGGCAGCTTGCGGATGCGCAGGGATTTTCAACGCCCCCTATGCATTGGAAAGCTATGCCGCCGTCTTCGAAGAAGAAGATGCTCTGGACAATTTCGAAGCCTTCGCTTCGGAAAACGGCCCGCGCTTTTACGGATTGCCGCTCAACGATGGCACGATCACGCTTGAAAAGGGCGAAGTCGATGTGCCCGAAGTGATCGATGCCGGCGGAACGCAGATTGTGCCGTTCCATGGCGGAGAGACGCTGGGCTGGCGGTTGGTGACGAACTGAAGCTCAGACGCGGTTTTCGCTCAGCGCTGCCCGCTTCGCATCCTTGAGCATATTGCGGATGAACAGGATCATGGCCGTCCAGATCAGCAGGAAACAACCCAGCTGCGCGGGATGCATCTCTTCCTTGAACCACAACAGGCCGAGCAGGAACACGATGGTGGGGGAGAGGAATTGGAGGAATCCGATCGTCGAATAATTCATTCGCCGCGCTGCGGTTGAAAACAGCATCAGCGGAACTGCCGTCATCGGCCCGCCCAGGATTATCCATGCAGTAAGGTCGAGGCTCTTCGTCATCGAAGAGCCGCCGTCCTGCATGGCGAACCATGCGGCAATCCCCAGCGCAGGGACATAGAGCACAAGCGTCTCGATCGTCAGCCCCGCGAGTGGTCCGACATTCGCCATTTTCCTGATCAGTCCATAGAAACCGAACGTCACGGCGATCGTCAGGCCAAGCCACAAGGTGCTGAGCGCGCCAGCGGCCAGAATGGCCACGCCGATGCTCGCCAGTATCACCGCGAACCATTGCAGCGCTCTGAGCCTTTCATGCAGCACAACCAGGCCCAGCAGCATCATGACAATCGGCAGGATGTAATAGCCCAGGCTAGCCGCGTAGACGTGTCCGGTCTGGATCGCGATCACATAGGAAAGCCAGTTGATGCCGATCATCAGCGAACTGCCGAGCAGGGCCAGCACAATGCGCTTGTCCATAAGTGCCTGCCGGACTTCGAAAGCGGTCCCGCGCCAAGCGAGAATTGCCAGGCACAGCGGCAGGGTGACGATAATCCGCCATGCAACGAATTCGAATGGCGGCACGGAGTGCACGAAAACGAGATAGAGCGGCATGATGCCCCAGATTGCATGGGCCGCCAGTGCATGGGGCAGCCCATCGATCCTTTCGAACAGGGATGATTCGGCCATCTCGCGCTCTTGCATCCTCTTTTCCGGTCCGCCCGGCTTCCCCTGCGAGGCTTAAGGGCCGCTTTGGGGCCCGGCAAGGCTGCCTTTTTACTCGGCTTATCGGTGATCTGTGCACGGTTCGGCGCGCCAATTCGAAGCTGACGAGCCGGTTGCATGGCGTTCAGGTTCACTCGCTTAAACCTGACTGCATCGAACGACAGGTCACAAGGAGTGAGCCGATGACCAAGAACCGTATCAAAGCAGTCACACTGGCCGCTGCAGCAGGCGGCATGGCACTGGCCGCATCACCGGCCGCGGCGCTGGACTTCGGCAGCGGAGCGTCTTCCGGCGTGCCGGCAACCTATTTGCAAAGCGCAGCCCCCGTGCAGGATGTCTGGCAGCACGGCCGCGATCGCGGCAAGCATCGCGGATGGGATAATCGCCGCTATCGTTCCAGCTATTCGGACCGCCATTATTATGGCGAGCCGGTCTACCGCGATACGCGCGTCTGGCGCGGCCGGGACGGACGCTATTATTGCCGCAAGGAAGACGGCACGACCGGTCTGTTGATCGGCGCAGCCGTGGGCGGCCTGATCGGCAACGAGGTTGCCGGCCATCGGGACAAGACCATCGGGACGCTGCTCGGCGCAGTGGGCGGTGCATTCCTGGGCCGTGCGATCGACCGCAGCGACGCGCGCTGCAGGTAAAATGGAATGAATCGAATTGGGGCCGGAAGTCTCCCTCTCTTGGCCGGCCCCGAGGCCCCGTTAAGTCCCCAACGGGGTAGTTGAAAAGGCGCCCGCCCGGCCTGCATGAAGCCGGGTTGGGCGTCTTGCTTTTTCAGGATTAACGCGCCGCGCCGGATCGCCGCTCACGCATCTTTCAGGCCAATACCGATCGAGGCCCTAGGCTGCTCCATTTCGCTACTGGCAACCGGATAGGCGCAGTAATCGGCCGCGTAAGTGCCGCCCGCCCGGTGATTGCCTGAATGGCCGATCCCGCCGAAAGGTGCATTGGCGGCGGGATTGGTCGTCGGCCTGTTCCAATTGACGTTCCCGACTCTGATATTGGCCCAGAAACGCCCGTAATCCTGGGGGCTCCCGCCGATCAGTGCGGCAGTCAGACCAAACCGGGTGGCGTTGGCCTGCGCGATGGCTTCGTCCAGGTCGTCGGTCCTCACGATTTGCAGCAGCGGGCCGGAAAGCTCTCTATCCGGCCGGTCTTGCACCTCGGTCACATCGATGATCGCGGGTGAGAGGAACGGCAAATCGCCGCGCGGACGGCGCATGTGCCGGATCGCCTTTCCGCCATTGGAGAGCAAATAGAGGAAACTTTCCGTCAGGCTGTCTGCAGCGGCATTGTCGATCACAGGCCCCATAAAGGGCGCAGGATCGTCGAACGGCTCCCCGATAATCAGCCTGTCGGCGAGAATGGTAATTTCCTCGAGCGCCTGATCGTAGAGATCCGATTTCACGATCAGTCTGCGTGCCGATGTGCGGCGCTGGCCCGCGGTCGCGAAAGCCGACTGGACGATCAGGGCGGCCGCATCGCGAATGAGCGGCGTTTGCCACAGCACGATCGGATTGTTGCCGCCCATGGCGAGCGACAAGATCTTGCCGGGCTCTTCGGCAAGCCTGCGATTGATTTCGATGCCCTCCGTGCTCGAACCCGTGAACAGCACCCCGTCTACGCCGCTATGCACCGCCAATTCATGGCCCGTGTCCGTCCGGCCGATCAGCACTTGAACAGTCTCAGGCGGGATACCGGCTTCGTGGAAGCGCTGGATCAGAAATTCGCCGGTTGCAGGCGTCAAATCGCTGGGTTTGAAAACAACGGCGTTGCCGGCGATCAGCGCGGGAATGATATGGCCGGCAGGCGCTTCTGCGGGCAGGTCGCAAGGGCCGATTACGGCCATCACGCCGTGCGGCTTGTGCCGCAATGCCTGGGTGCCCTGCAGTGCGCTGTCTTTTTTGCGCTGCCCCGTGCGTTCCGCAAAGGCGCTGACGGCAATCTCGACCCTGTCGATGACGGCTTCGACCTCGGACTTGGCTTCCCATAAAGGCTTGCCGGTTTCGCGCGCGATCAGTTGCGCAAATGCTTCCGCTTCCTTGCGCACTTCATTGGCGAAACGGCGTACGATCTCGATCCGCGTGGCCAAGGGCTTTGCCGCCCAGGCTGGCCATGCCTGGCGCGCTTCGGACACCGCATCTTCGACATCGCCGGACGTGCCGCGCCACATTTCCGCACCGGTTGCGGGCTCCAGCGAGACGATCTCATCGCTACTCATGGGATCGTGTTCTGCTCCAGACGTCTCTCTTGCCGGAAAACCGGCAGTTCCCGTCATTCTTTGGGGCAGAGTCGCACAATAGACAAGTTGGCCGGCCGTTTGAGGTACGACGTCATGACGTCATCCGCCCCTCAGCTGTGGACAACGAGACCCGCAGGGTCAGGGGACTCCCCCAAGGCATCGCCCATGCGCCTCAGCGCGGCCACTTTTTCGGATAGCGGAGCCCAGTCGTCGCGTTCGGCAATGGCATCCCAGATCGTCTCGACTTCGTCGATCAGCATGCTCTGCGGGTGATCGTCCCGCCAATAGTCATGCTGCAGGTCGTCGGCCGGCTCAAATCCCTCCAGAGCTTCAGCCAGGTCACCTTCAGCGTCTCTTCCAGCACGATGGGCGAAGAAGAATGCGTCGGGGCCAATCTCTTGCTCGCGCATGGTCTTTGCAGCCGTCTCAATCAGGTTGGCGTCCCTCTCGGTTCCGCTCGGTTGCACGCCCAGACGCCAGCAGAAACGGCGGACCATGGCTTCTTGATACAAGTCCGGAAAGCGCTCCAGCGCGGCAATCAGAGGCGGTGCCTCGCTGACCAGACGCAAGGCAATGGCGAGCTGAGCACAGTTCCAGTGGATCGCCTCCGGCTGGCGGCCGAACGCATAGAGGCCCGTCTGATCGAAATAGGCTGCTGTGAAGCCAGGCTGCCATTTGGGCAGCCAGCGCCACGGCCCGTAATCGAAGCTTTCCCCGGTGATATTCATATTGTCGGAGTTCAACACACCGTGCACGAAGCCCGCGACCATATAGGAGGCGGCAAGATCGGCCAGGCGCTCCACCACCTGGTGCATTAGCCGTGCTGCCGGTTCGTCCCGGCCCGGCGCGCTTTCGGGCGGCTGCGGACCGGGGAATTGCTTCAGACAGTATGCAATCAGCAATCCCATCTCGCCATGATGCTCGATCGCCGCGAGGCGCTGGAAACTGCCGATCCGGATGTGGCTGTGGCTGAGCCGGACCAGCACGGCCGAGCGGGTTGGAGAAGGCTCGTCCCCGCGTACCAGCTGTTCACCCGTTTCGACCACCGAGAAGGTCTTGCTGGTGTAAACGCCCTGAGCCTCGAGCATTTCGGTCGCAAGGATTTCGCGCACCGCGCCCTTCAGTGTCAGCCTGCCATCCGCCGTTCTGCTATAGGGGGTTATGCCCGATCCCTTGGTCCCAAGATCGAGCAGGCGGCCGTCTCCGTCGCGCATCTGGGCGAAAGTGAAGCCCCGTCCGTCCCCGATTTCGGGATTGTAAACCCGAAACTGGTGGCCGTGATAGCGCAGCGCCAAAGGGCGGGGCAGATTATCGGCCAGAGGTTCGAAGCGCGCGAAATGTGCGATCCATTCCTCGTCGCTCAGCGTATCGAGGCCGACGGCCCGGTCCCAGCGCGAGTTGCGGAAGCGCAGCTCCGCACGCGGGAAATCGGCAGGGTCGACTTCGTCACCAAGCCAGCTTGAGAGCTTGAGAATTTGCGGATCGGGCGTGTAGGGGGCCGCTTGCGGTTCGTGGCGCATATAGCAATAGTGGTCGTTATGCGCAGACGGCGCAAGGCGCTGGCTGACGATAAGGCCGTTATGAGGCAGCGAATTGGGGGATTGTCGATTCCGATGAGTGAAAGCGCGGCGGCGAGCCAGGCGGGCGAACAGCAATGGAGTGATGAAAGCTGGACGAGCCCGGACGGGCTTTCGCTCCGCTATCGCGACTATCCGGGGCCGCCGGATCTGGCGCCGATCATCTGTATTCCGGGGCTCACCCGCAATGCGCGCGATTTCGAGCCCATTGCCGATGCCTTTGCCGGGAAACGGCGTATACTCTGTGTGGAGCTCAGAGGGCGCGGCGACAGCGATTATGCGAAGGATCCTGCCACCTATGTGCCGCTGCAATATGTCGCGGATATGGAGGCGTTGCTGGACCAGGCCGGAATCGCGCGCTTCGTTGCGATCGGGACGTCTTTGGGCGGGCTCATCACGATGTTCATTGCAGCAGGCGGTGCGGATCGGCTGGCTGGGGCCGTGCTGAACGATATCGGCCCTGTGATAGAACCCGCCGGCATGGCGCGGATTCGCGAATATGTGGGCCAGGGGCGCAGCTTCTCCACCTGGATGCATGCCGCCCGCGCGCTCAAGGAGCAGAACGAAGCCGCCTTTCCGGACTACGCAATCTCGGACTGGCTGCGGATGGCCAAGCGCCTGATGCAGGTGGGCGGAAATGGCAGGATAACATATGATTACGACATGAAGATCGCAGAACCATTCAACACTGCAGAACCTGCCGAAGCGGTGGATCTCTGGCCTGCATACCGTGCACTTGCCGGAAGGCCGGTCCTGACGCTGCGCGGAGAATTGTCGGACATCCTCTCTCCGCTGACCCTGACGCGGATGGGCGAAGAAATTCCGGATGCGCAAACGGTTACGGTGGCGCGCACGGGCCATGCACCGACGCTCGAAGAACCCGAAGCGCAGGCCGCGATCGCGCGGTTGCTGGATCGCTGCGAATGAACCGCAGCGGGCCAAAAATGCGGTTCCTCCATCTTCACTCCAATTTCGACCGGGGTGAGGCTGCGCTGCGCTGCGTCAGGCTGATCAACGCTTTCGGGCCGAAGATCGGGCACGTCATTGTGAGCGCCGAGGAGGACGCTCTGGAGGCGGCGGATGCTATTTCCGGCAAGATCGCCGCCGATTGCGAGGTCGGCTTTCCCCGGCTTGGGGGCTTCCCGTCTTTGGGAAGGCTGAAAAAGCTGGCCGAGGCGATGCGTGGATACGACCTGGTGCTGACCTATGGCTGGGGCGCGATGGACGGCGCCATGGCACACACATTGTTTTCGCAGCTTTATTCGCTTCCCCCGCTGATCCATCACGAGAATGGCTTCGAAGCGGATGAGTTGGACGGGCTCAAACCTCGCCGGAACTGGTACCGCAGAATCGCGCTTGGCAGGTCCGCGGGCCTGGTCGTGACGTCGAAAGGGCTGGAGCGTGTAGCGGTGGAAACCTGGTCTCAGCCGCGCGCGCGCGTCCTGCGGATTTCGCCCGGTGTGGATTTGAGCAGATTCGCAAAGAAGGCGAAAGCCGACGTCCTGCCGGGGCTGATCAAGCGCAAGGGCGAAAAATGGGTGGGCACCGTCGGAGAGCTGACTCCTGAAAAGAACCTGCCCATGATGGTGCAAGCCTTCGCCGACCTGCCCGAGCATTGGCAGCTCGTCATTCTGGGAAAGGGCCCGGAACGGGCGTCGGTCTTGCGCAAGGCCGAGGAACTGGGCGCCGAACACCGCGTACATATCCCCTTCTTCGCTGGTGATCCGGCCAAAGTGATGGGGCTGTTCGATGTCTTCGCGATTTCGGCGCAAGTGGAGCAGTTTCCGGCCACAGTGGCGGAGGCTATGGCTGCGGGATTGCCGATTGCTGGCTTTGCAGCGGGCGACATCGCCGAAATGGTCGCGCGGGAAAACCGCCCATTCATATGCGAGCCTCGGACGCCGGAAGCCCTCTCGCGCAGTCTGTTCCGATTCGCGGACGATTCCGATCTGCGCAAAGCCTGCGGCAAGGCGAATCTCGCCAAGGCTCAGAAGCATTTTGACGAGCGAAAGATGATTGCACTCCACAAGGCGCTCTATGCTTCGGCAATGGGGCTCGACACGCCCTTGTGAAGTGTGCAAACCCCGCGGCCCTGTTAATGCCCTTCATTCACCATTCACCCAATCGTGGACAGGGTTCCCGCCAGCCGGGCATTGAAAGTTGAATTGGGCGGGCCATCCGCTAAACAGCCGACAAACCTGACGATAGATCGAAAAAAGGCGCCTGAGTGGCACTCACACCATCCAATAATCTGACCGATGCGGAAAAACGCGCCAAGCGCGAGGCGAGCGAGCAGGATGCCCTGCTGCGCGAAGTCGACGAAGCCGTACGTCAGGATAGCTTTTCCCATTTCGGCAAGCGCTACGGCATCCCCGTTGGCGGCCTCTTGCTGGCCGGTCTGCTCGCTTTTGGCGGGTGGCTCTGGTGGGATGCCCGGCAGGAAGCGGAGCTGGAGCGGGTTTCCGAAAGGCTCATAACGGCGACCGACCAGCTCGATGCCGAGAATTTCGACAGCGCGGACAGCGCTTTTGCCGAGTTGGAAGAAGGCTCCGGGCCGGGCGCCGCGGCCGTCGCCAAGCTGGCACGCGCGGGAATCGCGTTCCGCCAGGGCAGGGCCGACGAAGCAGCCGAACTTTATGCGGCAGTGGCCGCAAATGGCGATGCGCCGGGGCCGTTTCGCGATTTCGCCACTCTGCGCGAAGTCGCCATCAATTACGACAAGATGGAGCCGGAAGCGGTCGTCGAGAGAATGAAGCCCCTGGCCAGGCCCGGCGCGCCGTTCTTCGGCTCTGCCGGCGAGCTCTTGGGCGCTGCCTATCTCGATCAGGACAAGCCCGAATTGGCGGGGCCGCTCTTCGCCGAAATCGCGAAAGACGAAACCGTGCCCGAATCGCTGCGCTCGCGCGCGAGGCAGCTCTCCGGCCTGATGGGCATCGATGCGATCGAGGATGTTGACGAGGCGCTCGATGAGATGCGTGCACTCGAAGCAGAGAGTGCAAGCCAATGAATGCAAGGATGAAAACCGCAATGGAACGCATGCCCGCCAAGACCGCCTGGAAGCGCCGTGTGGCGCTGCCCGCTACTCTGCTTATGGCGTTCGCTCTGTCCGGCTGCGGCATCTTTGGCGGCGACGACAAGCCCAAGACGCCCACGGTCGGCAATCGCGAGCCGATCCTCTCGCGGATCGAGGCGGGCACACGCGTCGATTCGTCGATGTCGGATGTTTCGATAACCATACCCTCTGCGCGGTTGAATGCGGATTGGAGCCAGGCTGGCGGCACGGCTTCCAAGAGCTATGGCCATCTCGAACTGAGCGCCGCGCCGACCGAATTGTGGCGGGCCAAGATCGCCGGTTCGGGCAACCGCCGGCGGCTTGCGGCATCGCCCGTCGTGGGAGACGGCAAGCTGTTCGTGGTCGATACGAACGGCATGGTCCATGCCTTGGATGCGGATACAGGTTCACGCATCTGGGAATTCGAGATGAAAGTGCCGAACGAAATCGAATCGTCGGCTTTCGGTGGCGGCGCCAGCTTTGCGAGCGGCCGGGTCTATGCGACCAACGGCGTCGGCGACGTCGTGGCGTTGGATGCGGATACGGGTGAACAGATCTGGGCCGCGAAACCGTCCGGCCCGCTGCGCGGTGCGCCCACGCTGGCGTTCAATTCCGTCTATGTCATGTCGCAGGACAACCAGATCTTCTCGCTGAATGCCGCGAATGGCGATCTGCAATGGCAGGAATCCGGCTCGGTCGGCCAAGCGGGCGTTTTCGGCGTTGCCGCCCCGGCCGCGGGGCAGGGCAGCATCATCGCCGGTTACAGTTCGGGTGAGCTGGCCGCCTACCGCTACGAAAACGGGCGCGAATTGTGGTTCGACGCGCTGGCGCGGACTTCCATTTCAACAGAGGTCGGCACGCTGACCGATGTCGATGCGGATCCGATCATCGACAATGGCAGGGTTTATGCTCTGGGCCAGGGCGGGCGCATGGCGGCCTATGAGTTGCTGACGGGCCAGCGCATCTGGGAATTGAACCTTGCGGGAATCTCCACGCCGGCAGTGGCGGGCGAATGGATCTTCACCCTGACCGACGATGCCCGCATGCTCGCTATCCAGCGCAGCACCGGCAAGGTCCGCTGGCTGACCCAGCTCAGGCAATGGCGCGACGAGGAAGACAGGGAAGGCCCGATCTTCTGGAGCGGGCCCGTTCTGGCCGGTGACCGTCTGTGGACTGCCAGTTCGCGCGGGCAGGTTATGGCGCTGGACGTTGCGACCGGCACGGCGGGCATGTTCCGCGATATCGGGGAGCCGGTGTCGCTGGCGCCGATCGTCGCCAACCGCACGCTCTATATCCTGGATGACGACGGCACGATTCACGCCTGGCGTTAGAATTCCGGGCCAGTTTTCTCGCGAATTGCTGGCTTAGAAGCTTTCCTCATAGGCGCGGGTAACGTCACCGTTCCATTCACCCTCGTAGAGGCTGAGCAGCCGCTGAGCCGGCACGACGCCGCTTTTCACAATGTCGTCCAGAGGCCGCAGGAAGCCCGTTTCATTGCTTCCGCTGCTGTCGAGCCGCGCACGCGCCGCAAGCCCTGAGCGGGCAATGTCGAGCACTTCAGAGGCTATATCGCGAAGCTTCCTGCCTCCGGGAATGGGCGCGTCGAGGGCGAGCTTCGGCACTGCCGAACGCAGTGCTTCGCGCTCTTCCATCGACCAGTCCTTGACCAGGTCCCACGCCGCGCCAAGCGCCGTATCGTCGTAGAGCAGGCCGACCCACAGCGCAGGCAGGGCGCAGATACGGCCCCACGGCCCGCCATCGGCGCCGCGCATTTCGAGAAAACTCTTGAGGCGGACTTCGGGAAATGCCGTCGAAAGGTGATCCTGCCAGTCCCCTTCCGTCGGATGTTCGCCGGGCAGGGCAGGCAATTCGCCTTTCATGAAATCGCGGAAGCTCTGGCCGGCCGCATCGATATATTTCCCGTCGCGGAACACGAAATACATCGGCACGTCGAGCATATAGTCGACATAGGCTTCGTAACCGAAGCCATCCTCGAACACGAAGGGCAGCATGCCGGTCCGCGCCGGGTCGGTGTCCGACCAGATGTGGCTGCGATAGGAAAGATACCCGTTGGGCTTCCCCTCGGTGAAGGGGGAATTGGCGAACAGCGCAGTGGCCAGCGGTTGCAGCGCCAGGCTGGTGCGGAACTTCTTGGCCATGTCGGCTTCGCTGCCATAGTCCAGATTGACCTGGATCGTGCAGGTTCTCAGCATCATGTCCAGGCCCATCGTCCCGACACGCGGCATGTGGCGCATCATGATGGCATAGCGCCCCTTGGGCATCACCGGCAGCTCTTCGCGTGTCTTGTCCGGCCACATGCCCAGGCCGAGAAAGCCGATTCCGAACTCTTCGCCCACCGCCTTGACCTGTTCCAGGTGGCGGCCCGTTTCGGCGCATGTCTCATGAAGGTTTTCCAGCGGCGCGCCGGAAAGTTCGAGCTGCCCCGCCGGTTCCAGGCTGACTGTGCCGTCGTCGCCCGACATGGCGATGACCTTGCCGCCTTCTTCCACCGGTTCCCAGCCAAACCGCTTGAGCGCCATGAGGATATCGTGGATTCCTCCCGGCTCTTCATAGGAAGGCGCATGGAAATCCTTGCGCGAAAAGACCAGCTTTTCGTGCTCCGTGCCGATCCTCCAGCTTGCGCTGGGCTTCTCACCGGCCTGCATGGGGGCCACAAGCTGATCCCGGCTCGTGATGAGCGGGTCCTCTCCTGCGGCAGCGTTGCGCGTGCTCATGCGCAGGCCGTTAAGCGACGCGGGGCGGATAGGCCAGAGCAAATTTCATTTGCTTGCCTTCCAGTCCCCAGCGCTTGCCATCCACAGGGCGCAGGCGCCGATAGCGGCCGTTTCGCCGCGCAGGATGCGCGGCCCCAGTGAAATGGCTGTGGCGTATGGAAAAGTGCGGATCGCTTCGCGCTCGGCGTCGTCGAATCCGCCCTCCGGTCCGATAAGCAGAGCTGCCGGGCCGGTATGGTCCGAAAAGGCCTGGATGGCAGGTGCGCCCCCCATTTCGTCGGCGAAGAACACTCTTCGGCCCGGATCGAGGCCTTTCAGCATCGCTTCAAGCTTGATCGGCCCTTCCAGCTCGGGAAGGGCCGTCCTGGCGCATTGTTCGGCCGCTTCGGTCACGATGCTGCGGGCGCGCTCCAGATTGAGCTTGTCGGCCACGCAGCGGCGCGTGATCAGGGGCTGGATCCGCCTGACGCCAAGCTCGGTCGCCTTTTCCAGCACGAGATCGAAATTCGGCTTCTTGAGCAACGCTGCGCAGAGTGTGAAATCCGGGACGTCTTCGCGCTCGCGCAGTTTCTTTTCCGGCATCAGCACGACCTCGCGCTTGCCGGCCTCGGAAACGCTTGCAGCCCATTCCCCGGTCCGGTTGTCGCACAGAATCACGGTGTCGCCCTGCGCCACGCGCATCACGCGCGCCAGGTAGTTCGCCTGGTTGCCCGTAACGATCACGGGATCGCCTTGCGCGATGCTTCCTTCAACGAAAAGGCGGGGGGCGCTGCGCGGGGGCCAGGCGGGTGTCGCAATCATGGGTTTGACCTAAGCGCGCGGGCCTCTAGGACGCAAGCATGAGCAGCGAAACGATCGTCCCAGATAGCGAGCACAAGGGGCTCGTTGCGCGCCTCCCGCAGCCCATGCGGGATTTCGCCCTGCTGGCGCGATTCGACCGGCCGATCGGCTGGTGGCTGCTCTTCTGGCCCTGCGCCTGGGGCGTGTGGCTCACGGGGGCAGGGTTCCAGTGGGAACTCGTTTTGTGGCTGCTGCTCGGCGCCGTGGCCATGCGCGGTGCCGGCTGCGTCTATAACGATATCGTCGATGCCGATCTCGACCGGCGGGTGGAACGCACGGCGCAGCGCCCGGTCGCTAGCGGCCGCGTCAGCAAGAAGGCCGCCTGGGCCTGGCTGCTGGCATTATGCGGGGTGGGGCTGGTGGTGCTGTTCCAGCTCCGCTTCGAAGCCCAGCTTGTCGCGCTTGGCAGCCTGCTGCTGGTCGCAGCCTATCCCTTCATGAAGCGGATTACGTGGTGGCCGCAGGCCTGGCTCGGCCTGGTCTTCACCTGGGGCGCACCGGTCGGCTGGATCGCGTTGCGCGGCGACCGGCTGGAGGTTCTTGCGGCGCTCTATGCCGGGGCGATCTTCTGGTGCATCGGCTATGACACGATCTACGCCTTGCAGGACAAGGAAGACGATGCGCTGGTCGGTATCCGGTCCAGCGCCTTGCGGCTCGGGCGCCATGTCCGCGCAGGCGTGGCCTGCTTCTACGGCGCGGCCATCGCGCTGTGGTGCCTGGCGATCTGGCTGCTGCGGGAAGACTGGCTGGCTCTGCTCGCGCTGCTGCCCGCAGCTTTCCATCTTGCCTGGCAGGTCACCACGCTGGACCTGCGCGATGGTGCGAATGCACTGGAGCGTTTCCGCTCCAACCGCTTCGCCGGCTTGCTGGTCGCCGCCGCCTGTTTCGTGGCGGGCAACGCCTGACCAGCAGCAGGCCCTTCAAAGCGGTCAATTATAGCTGACAATCTCGAATTCGATCCCGTCCCAGTCGAAGAAATAGAACCGGCGGCCCGGATCGTAATCGGCATGCCCCCAGGTCTCCAGCCCGGATGCGAGCACGATTTGTTCGGCTGCATCCAGATCGTCCACCAGCAGACCGACATGGTTGAGCGGCTCGCCTTTCGGGAAACGGTCATGGTCGTGGTGGTCGGTATAGAGCGCGAGATAGGTCGCATCGTCGCCGACATGGATCGTTTCCCCATTGTCACGCCCTTCGCCGCGCCAGCGTTCGTGCCAGCCGAGCAGTTTCTGAAAGAAGGCGGAGGAGCGTTCGATATCGCTGACCGTCAGATTGGCATGTTCGATCCGGCCAGTGGGGGTTTTGTCCTGCTGCATGTCATTTTCTCCATCGTCCATTCCACATTGCGTTCGCCTGGGGTCCCAGGGGCCGTGAAATGGCCGTTGCGAATCGCGGTATTGCCCACTCTGCAATCTCAAGTTAACTTGAGGTCAAGCTTTTTGAGGCACTTTCCCAGCAGGGTTCTGGAGACATCGGGAATGAACAAGAACGATCTGATTTCGATCGGCACATTGGCGCGCCGCACCGGTACGGCCGTTTCTGCCATTCGATTCTATGAAGAGAAGGGATTGCTCAGCGCACTTCGCACCAGCGGAAACCAGCGGCGCTTTCTCCGGTCGGATATCAGGCGGGTGAGCTTCATTCTGATTGCGCAGAAACTGGGGCTGGGCCTTGCGGAAATCGAGGCCGAGCTGTCGCAGCTGCCGCAGGGGCGCACGCCGACAGTGACCGATTGGCAGCGTATCAGCCGGTCGATGCGCAGCGCGATCGACGAGAAGATCAAGCTGCTCACTCGCTCGCGCAATCAGCTCGATCAATGTATCGGCTGCGGCTGCCTGTCGCTTCAGAAATGCCAGATCTACAATAAGGACGACCGGATGGGCAGTGCCGGCGGCAAGGGGCCGCTTCTGGTGCTTGCCTGAACCTGTTTTCAGTCATCCGCCAAATTGCGATCCGGTGGATAGGCGCTGCGGCCCGGAAAGTCTGTTCGGCGGAACGGCTCCCACAATACTCCAGGCTGATCCGCCGGATTCCAGCGAGGCTCGGCCGCGCGCGCGCCACTGGCGGGGCGCGGCTGTATGTCGCTCTCGCGGTCGTCGCCCTCGATCAAGGGCCTTCTATGGGCGGGCATCAAGGGTCCCAACGCAGTTCGGATGGTGTTTGAAGCGAACGCCGTTCTTACACCACATGTCTGGCTAAGCGCGGGTTCAAGGGAAACGTAAACCCGGATTCAACCAAAGATTGGCTGACTCTGTAGGCGCTTATCCCGCCCGGGAAAGCTTTATTCTTCGTCTTCCGCCTGCGCCGCGCGCCGCTCCGCCATCTGTTTCACCCATTCTTCGCGGCTGGGCATCACGGTGATGTCCTTGCGGTGGAGAATCTTCCATTCGCCGTCCTCGCGGATGAACTCGTCTTCGTAGATTCCGCTCAGATAGGGTGTCGGCGCGCCATTCTCCCCGCGCTGGATCGAAAGCTGGCGGGAACGTGCCGATGCGGTGTCTCCGTGCAGATCGACTTCGACGTTGGAGACGATGCGGTAATTGGTCCCGGTATAGGGCTTGTCCGGATCCTGTTCGCCGAACATGCCGGTCAGCAGGCCGCGGATTTCGTCGCGCCCCTTCATGATCGTATTGCCGTTCTGCCAGACGCCGTCTTCAGCGAAGAGCGAGACGTAGCCGTCCAAATTGCGGGAATCGAGATAGACCGCGTAATCCAGGATCACCTGCCTGATCGCGGCTTCATCCTCGATCCGCTGGACGCGTTCCTCCAGCGTAAGCGCGTCGGTTTCGGTGGCGGAATGCGTTTCGGCCTGCAGGGCAGCGGGCGCGAGCAGCAAGGCGGCTGCGATCAGGGTGCGGTATGTCATGGGGCCTCTTCCGAATCGTTATCTGTCAGTGGGAGGTTACGCTCGTTTCGGCCGCTTGCCGCAGGCATAAATGGAATCGCGGATAGACTCTATTCGGCGGCGAGCAGTTCCTCGGCCCCGCCCAGATCCACGCTGACCAGGCGCGAAACGCCCTTTTCGACCATGGTCACGCCGAACAGGCGGTGCATCCGGCTCATGGTCACGGCATTGTGAGTCACGATCAGATAGCGCGTGTTGGTTTCCGCCACCATTGCATCCAGCAGATCGCAGAAACGGTCGATATTGGCATCGTCCAGCGGCGCATCGACCTCATCCAGAACGCAGATCGGTGCCGGATTGGTCAGGAACAGGGCGAAGATCAGCGCAACCGCCGTCAGTGCCTGCTCCCCGCCGGAAAGCAGTGTGAGCGATTGCAGGCGCTTGCCGGGCGGCTGGGCGAAGATTTCCAGCCCGGCTTCGAGCGGATCGTCTGAATCGACCAGCGCGAGATGCGCCTGACCGCCGTCGAACAGGCGCGTGAACAGGCGCTGGAAATGCCCGTCCACTTCCTCGAACGCGGCGCGTAGCCTTTCGCGGCCCTCGCGGTTGAGATTGCCGATCGATCCGCGCAGACGGTTGACCGCTTCGGTCAGCTCGGCCTGTTCCGCGGCGCTTTCGCCATGTTCTTCTTCCAGCTTGGCGAGTTCGTCCGCCGCCACCAGATTGACCGGGCCGATCCGCTCGCGGCTGGCCACGAGCTGTTCCAGCGTAGTGGATTCCTCGCCCGCTCCGCCGACATCCTCCGGCTCGAATTCGAACCGGCCGGCCAGCAAGGGGGGCGGGCATTGGAAGCGCTCGCCGGAGATGCGGGCCATCTCCTCGCGCCGGCCATCCTCGTTTTCGGTCCGCGCGGCGGCACCTGCGCGGGCTTCGCGGGCACTGGCCAGCGCTTCATTCGCCTCCGCAAAGCGGGCATCCGCAGTCTGAGCCGCTTCGCTCACTTGCGTCAGCGCGGCCTCGGCGGCTTCCAGCTCCTTGCCCAGACGCGCTCGAACCTCGTCGCCCCGCTCGATCTCGGCCAGCAATCCGGCGGGTTTGGCCGCGAAAACGGCGCGTTCCTGGTCGATTTCCTCGAACCGGCTGGCCATGTCCGACAGGCGGCGGGCGGCATCGCCTGCACGCGCTTCCCAGCCCTTGATATCGGCAGCTCGCGCTGCCCTGCGTTCCCGCGCCACGGCCAGCGCCTGATCATGCGCGGCAAGATCTGCCAAAGCGGACTGCATCGCAGTGCGTGAAGCCTCATGCTTGGCCTGCGCCGAAGACAGCGTGGCGCGTCCGCTTTCGGGATCGGGCAGGGCAGAGCGCTTTTCTTCTGCGGCCTTCAGCTCGGCTTCGGCCTGTTGCCGCTGTTCGGCGAGATCCTGTTTGGCTGCGTCGAGTTCCTGGAGCCGGTTCGTGAGCCGCTCGCGCGCGGCCTCTGCCCGGTCCAGCTCGCGCAATGCGCTGCGCTCCGCCTCGGCAGCTTCGCCGACGCCGCGTTCGGCAGCCACCATCCCCGATTGCAGGGCGGAAAGCTCCTCCTGCGCTGCCCGGTGCCTGGCCTCTGCCAGCTCCATATCGGCGCGCTTTGCAGGCAGTTCGCTTTCGAGCTCGGTATAGCGGTTTTCCGCCTCCAGCCGGGCCGCTTCCGATGCGCCTTCGCCGCGGGCAATGAACCCGTCCCACCGCCGCAGGAAACCGCCTTTCGTGACCAGCCACTCGCCAGGGCCCAGATCGCGCCCGTCATCGCTTTCGGCGACATGGACCAGCGCCAGGCGCGCGGCCAGCTCGGGCGGACAATCGGGGACGTGATCGGCCAGATTGTCCGTCACGGCGCCGGGCGGCGCGCTGCCGCCCCAGAAGCGGCCTTCTTCGCCCTCCTGCGGTTTGCCCAACGCAGCTTTCGCATCGCGGCCCAGCACTGCCGCCAAAGCGCGTTCATAGCCGGGGGCGGCACGTACCTTGTCCAGTGCGGCCGGCAATCCGTGGCGCCCCGCCGCCTGCTTCGCACGGGCATCGCGGTCCCGCTGCAAGGCATTGAACTCACGTTCGATTCCTGCCAGCTCGGCCTTGGCGGATGCAAGCGCATTCGCCGCAGCGTCGCGCGCGCCGGCCAGCTCCTGCTTGTGTTCCTGCTGCGCTTCCAACTCGCTGCGCAATTGCGCCAGGCGGGCAGCGGCCGCTTCGGCGGCACTCGCCGCTTCGGCTGCCGCCTGGGAAGGGTCGCCTTGCTCGTCCAGCGCGGCCCGGGCTTCTTCCTGCCGGCGCGCTTCGGCGGAAAGCCGCTCCAGCCGCGTCCTGGCCTGCGAGACTTCCGCTTCGGCAACGCGCCATTCGGCTTCGACGCCGGCATGGTCTGCAGTTGCCTTCGCCAGATCGAGTTCCGCCGCGCGCGCGGCGCGTTCCGTATTTTCTGTTTGCGCCGCGATCTGGGGGCGCCGCTCCTCATCGGCCGCCAATGCCTTCTCGGCCTCGTCCAGCTCCTTCTGCAGGCGGGAGAGTGCTTCCGCGGCGTTTTTCGTCAGACGGTCGGCTTCTTCGCGGTCTTCTTCCAGGCGCGCCTTCTGCCGGTCGAGATTCGCCAGCCGTTCCTCGGCAGCTTCCAGCTGGCTGGTAAGCGCGGCCATGCGGTGCCCATGCGCGCTGGCATCGTCACGCCGGTCCGCCAGTTCGTCGCGCGCTTTGGCAAGTTCCTGAGCGAGCGCATGCTGCGCCTTCTGCGCTTCGTTGGCCTCTGCCTGAGCTTCGGCAACTTTCGCTTCGGCTTCCTTCGTGGCGGCGCGCGCTTCGTCGGCGGCAGCGGCTGCGTCGCGCCAGCGCGCGAAGAGCAGGCGGGCTTCGGCATGCTGGATCTTGCCGCTCAGTTCCTTGTAGCGCTCCGCCTGGCGTGCCTGGCGGCGCAGGGACGCCATCTGGCTGTCCATCCCGGCCATGAGGTCTTCCAGCCGCGCGAGGTTGGTTTCGGTCTGCTTGAGCTTGCTCTCCGCATCGCGGCGGCGGACATGCAGGCCGGCAATTCCGGCGGCCTCTTCCAGCATCTGGCGCCGTTCTGCGGGCTTGGCGGCGATGACCGTGGCAATCTTGCCCTGGCTGACCAGCGCCGGGCTATGCGCGCCGGTGGCGGCATCCGCGAAGACCAGCGAGATATCCTTCGCCCGCACGTCGCGCCCATTGAGGCGGTAGGCGCTGCCTGCGCCGCGTTCGATCCGGCGGGTGACTTCCATCTCCTCGCCGTCGTCGTCCGCGGCGTGCAGCACCACTTCGGCGAAGTCGCGTTGGGGGCGGTGGGCGGTGCCGGCGAAGATCACATCCTCCATTCCGCCCGAACGCATGCTCTTGGGCGAATTTTCGCCCATGACCCAGCGGATCGCTTCCAGAACGTTGGATTTCCCGCAGCCATTGGGCCCGACAACGCCTGTCAGGCCAGGCTCGATGCGCAGTTCTGCAGGTTCGACGAAACTCTTGAAGCCGCTGAGCTTGAGCTTTCTGATCTGCATCGCCGCCGGGCCGCCTCTATCTCATGCCGACCGTCAGCGTGCGCCGGCGTTCTGCAGGATAGGCTCAAGCGTATCCCATGTGTGAGTTCCGATCTTTTCGCCATTGAGGAAGAAAGTCGGGGTGCCGGTCACGTCGAGCTCGTCGCCCTGCGTTTCGGAACGGTCCAGAATCTCGCGCGCCTTGGCCGGATCGGCCAGGCATTCCATGGCCTTGTCGCGCGGAATTCCGCGGGCGGCAAAGAAGTCGATCAGGCCGGCTGCCTCGGCAATTGCCTGATAACGCTGCTCTTCGGGCAGCTCCGCAGCCCGGGCGAAAGCTTCGTTGTTGCTCTGAACGGTCTCCACGATCGTACCGAAATTGGCCCAGAACTGCTTGGCCAGGGGATAAAACGCCTGCGGCCCGTTGCAGCGCACCAGCATTGCGGTGGTCAGGTCGATCGGATCGTGGATCTGATTGCGCATCTCGTAGCTGACGACGCCGCTGGCGATGTATTTATCATGCAGCGCGGCGCTGGACGCTTCGGAAAAGTCCGCACAGTGCGAACAGGTATGCGATGCATATTCCATCAGCTTGATCGGTGCGTCGGGATTGCCGATCACGAACCCGCCTTCCGGGGTTTCCGAAGCGACGTCGACCCATTCCTGGCCTTCCGGCGCGGGGATGGCCGCGATCGGTTCGCTCTGCGGAAGCGTTTCTTCCACATCCGAACCGCATGCGGCGAGGGCCAGCGCCAGGAAACCTGTGCATGCCACCATGGCTTTGCGGCGAATCCCGGCCTTGCGGCGGTGTGGGGCGGAAAGTGTCATCGTCATATCCTTGTCGGTGGTTAGCCCAAGGGGGGCAATGAATGAAGCGCGGGGGTGAAAGGGCGCCCGGTTTTGCACAGCTTAAGGCATTGGCGGTGCCTCTTCGCGCGTGCCGGCCGGGGGCGCATCGTCACGATCAGAGGCGGGCCTCCAGCTGCGGCTTGAGCATTTGCCAGCTATGCGTTGCCAGCAGCTTCAGCCCGTTGAGCATGAAAGTGGGCGTGCCGCCAATCTCGTACTCTTCGTTGCTGTGCTTGGTTTGCCGGGCCAGCCGCTCGGCCAGCGCAGTGTCCGCCAGGCATTTGTCGACCTGCACGCGCGAGAGCCCCTGGCGCTGCATGATCTGGTAAAATCCCATGTCGGAGGCAACGGCCCGGCGTGCCGCGGCCCCGTCTTTCGCAAACCAGCGGTCGCGCTGGGCCTTGCTGGCCTTGCCGACTTCCGGCGACCATTTCTTGTAGCTCAGGAACAGGGCGCGATGGGCGTTGAAGAAATTTTCCGTCGCAACGCACTGGCTCAGCATTGCGGCCGTCATGTCGATCGGATCGCGCACGAAATGGCGCACTTCGTAGGATACATTGCCGGTCTGGACATAGGCGAGCTTCAACACAGGCCCGGCTTCCTCTTCGAATTCCGCGCAGACGTGGCAGGTGTAGCTTTCGAAAGCGACGAGCTTCACCTTGGCATCGGGATTGCCGATGCGGTGCCCGCCTTCGGTTTTTTCGACAACGCTGATCCAGTTCGGTGCAGCGCCGATATTCAGCAGCATTACCGCTGCCAAAATGGCGGCTCGGCCCACGGCTTTCATCCCCCTCAATTCTCCTTTGTGCCCAGGCTCCGGGCAAGCGATTCCAGAACTGTGCGCAGTTCCGGATCGCCAATATCGCGCAGGCTTTCCCCCAATGCCATGGGGATCGGCTTGAGCGTGACCGGAGCTGCGCTCCGGCTTTCAGCATGCGGAGGCTTAACCTCGCCTTGCCGCATCCTGGCGCGGGCGACTGCCTTGTAGCCGAAGAAGCGGTTCACCCGCTCTATGATCTCCGGCAGCACATGTTGAATGATCGGCGCATGGGCAGGCGCGACCAGCAGCTGCAGCGTGCCGTTGCTCTTTTCCCCAGGGGGGAAGCGGATCGATTCCGGCGCGCAGACCTGCGCGTGGCGCGCACCCACGATTTCGGGCCAGCGCGTGACCACGCTGGACTGGACGAAGCCGAAACGGCGGAAAGCGGTCCGCCCGATATCGGGCATCAGATCCGCGATCGAGCGCGCCGGGCCGCCGCGCGGCCGTTCATAGCGCTTCGGTGTGCCCTTGGTAGAAGCGCCTGATGAGCCCTTTGCAGGCTTGCGCCCCGCTTTCTTGCCCGGTTTGTCGTCGTCCCGTTCCATGAGGCGGGCAGTCATGCCATAGCGCCAGCATGGATGCCAGCCGGACGAGCACAGAGCTGCAAGCAGATGGGGATATCGCCCGCCGCTTGCTCGCCTGGTATCGCGCCCATGCCCGCAGCCTGCCCTGGCGTATCCCGCCGGGGGAGGGCGCCTTGCCCGATCCCTATCGCGTCTGGCTGTCCGAAGTGATGCTGCAGCAGACCACCACTGCCGCGGTCGCCCCCTATTTCGAGAAGTTCACCGCGCGCTGGCCCGATGTGCAGGCGCTGGCCGCCGCGCCGGAAGAGGACGTGATGGCCGCCTGGGCGGGGCTGGGATATTACAGCCGGGCCCGCAATCTGGTGGCTTGCGCGCGTAAGGTGGCCGAGCTGGGCCGGTTTCCCGAAAGCGAAGAGGAATTGCGCGGCCTGCCCGGGCTGGGCGCCTATACGGCAGCGGCGATTGCGGCGATCGCCTTCGGCCGCAGGGCAGTGGTGGTGGATGCCAATGTGGAGCGTGTGGTCGCCCGCCTGTTCGCGCTTGAAGAACCGCTGCCCGGCGCGCGCAAGCACATCCGCGAGTTGGCCGAAGCCATCACCCCCACCGAAGAGGCCGGCGATTTCGCCCAGGCGATGATGGACCTGGGCGCGACGATCTGCACGGCGCGAGCCCCCAAATGCCTGCTATGCCCGCTGGCAGGCGCCTGCCGGGGGCGGGCCAATGGCGATCCGGCCAGATTGCCCGTGAAACCGCCGAAGAAGGCCAAGCCGGAGCGGGTGGGCACTGCCTGGTGGATAGAGCGGGAAGGCGCCGTATGGCTCGTCTCGCGGCCCCGAAGCGGCATGCTGGGCGGCATGCGCGCCCTGCCTGACGATGGCTGGCACAGCGGCGGCGACGGAACCGGCCAGGCGCCGCTGGAGGGGCCATGGACGCCTGCCGGTGCCGTTCGGCACACATTCACCCATTTCCACATAAGCCTGTCGCTGGAACTGTTCGAAGGACCGGTTCCCGAATCCGGGCCGGGCGAATTGCCCGCAGGCGGCGAGTGGTGGCCGATCGACCGGCTGGAGGAAGCGGGGCTGCCCACGCTGTTCGCCAAGGCGGCGCAGCTGGCTCTGGCTCAATCGGCAGATGCATGAGGGCGAACCACATATAACCGTAATGGTACAATTAACTTGACAATAAAAACTGAAATGGTTATCACGACCATACGCGCCAATGGTGCGATTCGCTGGTTCGGCGCCTCTGCGCGCTTGACCCCCGGCCGTTTCCCTTTTTGATAGCCCGATGGCGAGGCAGAGGTGAGAACTGAATGGACCCCGACATTTCGCATTTGCCCCAATCGCGCCGAAAGCTGTCGCGCCGTGAACTCGGCCGCGCATCCGCCGGTCTCGGCGCCGCTGCGGCATTTCTGGGCTGGCCGGGCATGAGCCGCGCCGTCTCTGCCGGCAGCAGCCAGGCATGGCCGGCACTGGCCGGCATGGCGCGGGAATATGTCTCCCAGGGCCGCGTTGCCAATATGGTCGCCTGCATCGGCAGGGGCGCGGATAAGCCTGCCATCGTTGCCGAGGGGCGCGACACGCGCGGGATGCGCCGCCGGTCCGATGCGGACAGTCTCTATCGCATCTATTCGATGACCAAGCCGATCACCGGCATGGCGGCGATGATCCTGATTGCCGAAGGCAAGCTCGGCCTGGATCAGCCGCTGGCCGAGATCCTGCCGAAATTTGCCGATATGCAGGTTCAGAAACAGTATGACGGGTCCATCGGCCCGGAAAATCTGGAGCCTGCCAAGCGCCCGATCCTGATCCGCCATCTTCTGACCCATACGGCCGGGCTGGCCTATTCGATCGTACAGCAGGGCCCCATCTCGGACCTCATGCGTGAACGCGGGGTCATCACCGGGCAGATCAGCAAGGTGAAGGTGCCGCAGCTCGATCGCGGGGAGCCGGTGCCCAGCCTGGCCGAGTTTGCGGACCGGTTGGCCGGGATTCCGCTGATCTACCAGCCGGGCACGCGCTGGAGCTATTCCACCGGGCTGGACCTGCTGGGCCGGGTGATCGAGGTGGTCGGCGGGCAGTCTTTCGACCTGTTTCTGAAAGAAAGGATCTTCGATCCCTGCGGCATGGACAGCACCTTCTTCCGCGTGCCGGAAAGCGAAACCCATCGCCTGACGACCAGCTATTTCGTGCTGGAAGGCCAGCTTCTTCCTGTCGACCCGCCGGAAAATTCCATCTTCGCGGAAACTCCGCCATTTCCGATGGGCGGATCGGGCCTGGTTTCCAGCCCGCGCGACTATGACCGGTTCCTGAAGATGATCGCCGGATACGGCACGCTGGATGGCCGGCAGATCATGCCCGAGGCGGCGGTTCGCCTGGGTACTTCCAACCTGCTGCCGGAAGCGGCCGATCTTTCCGGCACGCTGGTGGAAGGGCTGGGCTTCGGTGCCGGCGGGCGGATCGGCTGGAGCGGCGGAAACACCGGCTATGGCTGGGGCGGCGCGGCTGGCACGATCGGTTTCGTCGATCTGGACAGCGGAATGCGTGCGGGATTGTTCACGCAATATATGCCAGCCTATACTTATCCTGTTCAGGACGAATTCGAACGCGCGATCATCCGGGATCTCGCACTCCAGAAGGAAGTTTCATGAGTTGCTGCGCCGCTGCCATTGCCTTTTCCGGTTCGAAGATCGATCGGGCGGATCATATTCGCGCCGATCCGGACAGGCTGGCGGCGCTCAAGAGCCCGCAGGCAATGCTGCTGAAACTCAACGGGCTGACACCCGAACTCGATAATGCGGGCAGGCTGGCCTGGGGCAGGCTTTCCGACGCGGGCGACGATGCGGAGCTGGTATTTCTGGGCATGCTGGCGGGGCGTGGATGCTTTGCCGCCGTTCCGGGAGACGGCGATGCCGGGCCGGCCTTTGCCCATAAGGAAACCTGGGATGCAATCCTGATGATGGATGCATCGGACATGGCGACCTATGGCGGTGCGCGCAGCCTGGTCGATTGGCATGCGCGGCACCGGTTCTGTGCCAAATGCGGCGCACCGACGATGCTGGCCAAGGGCGGATGGCAGCGCAGCTGCGTGAACGAGAATTGCCAGGGGCAGCATTTCCCACGGGTGGACCCGGTGGCGATCATGCTGGTCGAACATGAAGGATCGCTGCTGCTGGGCCGGCAGAGCCGGTTTCCGCCGCGCCGCTATTCCTCGCTCGCCGGTTTCGTGGAGCCGGGCGAATCCATCGAAGAGGGCGTGGCGCGTGAAGTCCTGGAGGAATCGGGCGTCAGGGTCCGCGATGTCAGCTATATCTTCAGCCAGCCCTGGCCGTTCCCGTCGCAGCTGATGATCGGCTGCCATGCTTATGCCGACAGTGCCGAATTGAAGATCGACGAGACGGAGATCGAGGACGCCCGCTGGTTTACCCGTGCCGAGGTCGAACAGGCGATGGAGAAAGTGGATGACAGCACCAGTTTCGTTCCGCCGCCGCCCCAGGCGATCGCGCATCAGATGCTGAAATGGTGGCTGGAACAATGAGCGGGAAAGGCAGGAAGGAACCGGCCCGCGTCGCGGTAGACATCTGGTCGGATGTCATGTGCCCGTGGTGCGCGATCGGCTATACGCAATTCGCCAAAGCGCTGAAGCAGCTGGAAGGCGAAATCGATGTCGAAGTGCGCTGGATGCCGTTCGAGCTCAATCCCGACCTGCCGCCGGAGGGCAAGAGCCAGGCGCAGCATATTGCAGAGGCCTATCGGCGCCCACCCGAAGAAATCGCCGAAATGGGCCAGCGGCTGCGCGAAGTGGCCGAGCAGGCGGGCTTTTCCATGGACTATGACGGGGAAGGCGAAGCGCCCGAACCGATGATGTGGAACACGTTCGAAGCACATAAATTGCTGCGCTGGGCGCTGGCGACGCAGGGGATGGATGCGCAGACCGCGCTCAAGCTGGCCCTGTTCCGCGCGCATTTTCAGCAGCGGCGCAAGATCGGCAAACGCGAAGTCCTGCTGGATATCGCCGAAAATCTGGGTTTCGACCGCAAGGCCGCGGAAGAGGCGCTGGACGATGAAGCGCTGGCGATTGCGGTGAAGATGGAAGAGCAGCGCGCCCGGGAGAACAACATTTCCTCCGTGCCCAGTTTCATCGTCAATGGTCGCTATCTGATTCCCGGCGCGCAGGAGCCTGCAGTCTATTGCGAGACTTTGCGCAAGGTTGTGGAGCTGGCCGGGCAGGGCTGATCCCTGCCATTCGTCGCACCGCTTCGTCTTTCCGGCGCAGGGGGCAGCGTTACCGGCGAATTAACCGATCCTGTTAGGATTTGAGTTACTTCGAGCTCCCACTTCTCGCGGGTGGCGCGCAGAGTACTCACCGCATCGGCATTTCTGGCCATCTATCTGGGTCTGGCGATCACCGCCTTGTCGGTCAGCTGGCAATTCATGCAGCCCCTGCTCCTGTGGCCGGCTTCCGGGTTCCTCATCGCCTTTCTGCTGCATGCCAGGCGCGGCCAGTGGCCGCTTTATCTTGCCATGGCCGGGCTGGGCAGCGCCGCTGCCGCGGCGCTGTGGGGCGCCTCGTCGCTTTCGATGGCATCCCTGGCCGCTGCGCATATCGTGGAAGGCCTGATTGCCGGCCTGCTGCTGCAACGGCGCAAGCATGGCAGGAACGATCTTTTGCGGGAATGGCTTGCCGATTCTGCGGCCATCGCCGTTTTCGCCCCGATTGCCGGAGGGGCCGCCTATGCCGGGCTGCAATGGGCGGCCACGGCCAGCCAGCCGGCAGGTCTGTTCACCGGCTATGCGCTGGCGCACGCGGTCGGCAATCTGATCTTCTTCCCGCTCTTCAGCATGCTCGTGGCCGGCAAGTTCGCGGATGGGGGCACGCTGGGCACGTCGCGCAGGCGTCTGGAATTGTCGGCTTTCCTTGTTGCCGTGGCGGCAAGCGGTGTCTGGGCATTTTCGCAGCAGGAGTTTCCGCCGCTCCTTCTCCCGCTGCTGCTGGGCCTGATTGCGACCAGCCGCCTGGGCATGCCGGCCGCCTCGCTCGCCATCGTCGCGCTTGCCCTGTCCGCCTGGGCGGCCAGCGCCATCGCCGCGATGCCGCTTTCGCCTCTGGCCGATGCGCTGGCAGCCAATCTGTCATTGCTGCAGGTCTATCTGGCGCTCGCCGTGCTCTGCCTTCAGCCGCTTGCGCGCCACCTGACGCAGAACAGGCGGCTGGCCCATTCGCTGATGCAGAAGGACCTCGCCAGCGGCGAAGTGGAACTTTCGCTGCAGGCGAAGGACCATGCGATCAGGGAAAGCCAGAGCCTCTATCACCTGCTTGCGGACAATATGACCGATGTGATCGTGAAGACGGACCGGGCGGGTTTCGTGCAGTTCGCTTCGCCCAGCCTGGAGACGCGGGCGGGCATGCACCCCTCGGCACTGGCCGGGCGGTCGATCCTGGAATTCGTGCATCCATCCTACGGCGAATCCTTCAGGTCCGAATTCGAAGAAACGATGGCCCGGGGCGGGCAATCGGCCTGGAACGAATATCTCGGCATGTCCGCCGATGGGGAAGAACGCTGGTTCGATACGCAAATCCGCTACGCGCAGGCCGATCGCGGAGAAGCGGCAGGGGCGATCATCGTGATGCGCAATATCGCGGAGCGCAAGGCGCTGGAGCAGCAGCTCTTCGCCGCTTCGCTGACCGATCCGTTGACGAATCTGACGAACCGCCGCGCCTTCAATTCGATGCTGCAATATCACCTGGACGTCCCTGTCGATGGCTGTCTCGCCATGTTCGACATCGACGATTTCAGGTCGATCAACCGCGAATATGGCCATGCCGCGGGGGACAAGGTGCTCACCACGGTGGCGAAGATGCTCCGGGCCCTGCTGCGCAAGGACGACATCATTTCACGCATCGGCGGGGAGAGATTTGCCGTGCTGCTTTCGCGGGCGACCTCTGCGGAGGCGGAAATCCTGTGTCAGCGCGTAGTGCGCGCGCTGGCCGAGCCGAGCGGCGCGGGCCCGCGGATCACGGTGAGCGCCGGCGTCTCGCGGATCGAAGGCAGCATGGACGATACGATGAAACGCGCCGATGCCGCAGTCGTTCTGGCCAAGGCCAAGGGGCGCAACCGCCTGGAGATGGAAAACGGCGGGCGCCGGCGGTGGTCGCCCGATCAGATCCTGTTCGACGAGGAAGGATAGCGGCGGCGAGAGAAGGGCAGGTGCGGCGAGAGGCCGCGACGCTTATTCTTGCGCAGTCTTGCCGGTGGAGGGGATCATCGAACGGCGTTCGCGGTTCAGGAGATGGATCGTTCCCCCTGCCATCACCAGCAGTACCAGCGCGAAGGGCAGGCCGGTCAGGATCGCTGCCGTCTGCAAAGCGCTCAGGCCCCCTGCGAACAGCAGGCCGGCGGCCAGTACGCCCATGGAAACCGCCCAGGTCACGCGCGGGATGAAACCGGCCTCATGGTCTCCGCCCGATGCAATCATGGCGACGACCAGTGCGCCGCTATCGGCGGAGGTGACGAAGAACGTCGCGACGATGATGATGGCCACGCCCGAGAAGAACTCGGTCAGGGGATAGTGGCTCAGCAAGGCGAACAGGGCATCGGGCATGCTCTTCGCCACGGCCTCCTGCAGGCCGCCTGCGCCGAACAGTTCGACATAGAGCGCGCTGTCCCCGAACACGGTCATCCACACGAATGTGAACAGCGTGGGCACCAGCAAGGTGCCGGCCACGAATTCGCGCACCGTCCTGCCGTAGGATATACGGGCGATGAAGATGCCCACGAAGGGCGACCAGCTGATCCACCAGGCGTAATAGAAGATCGTCCAGTCGAGCTGCCAGGTTTCGTTCGTGTAGCTCTCGGTCCAGGTCGAGAGATAGACGAAGCGCTGTATGTAATAGCCCAGATTCTGGATGAAGGAATCGAGCAGGAACACTGTCGGGCCGGCAATGATGACGAATAGGGCAAGGCCCACCGCAAGCGCCATATTGCCTTGCGAAAGGATCTTGATCCCCCGTTCCAGTCCCAACGCGACCGACATGGTCGCCAGCCCCGTGACCAGAGCGATGATGACCGCTTTGGCCATAAAGCTGTCCTGGGTGCCGAACAGATTGGTCAGGCCCGCATTGATCTGGGCAGCGCCGAAGCCCAGCGAGGTGGCGACGCCGCAGACGGTGGCCACGATGGCCAGGATGTCGACCAGATCGACGACGAGCCGGGGCAGGCGGGGCCACACCTGATGCAGGAATGCACCGATGCTGAGCGTGGTGCCTCTATTGAAGGAAACATAGGCCAGGCCCAGCGCGATCATGGCGTAGATCGCCCAGGCATGCAGGCCCCAATGCAGAAAGGTCAGGCCCATCGCATGCTGCGCGTTGCCGGCGATGCTCATCGCGTCGGTCGCGCCCGCATGGGAAAAGTGGGTCGTCGGCGGATTGCCGAAATGCATGATCGGCTCTGCCACTCCGTAGAACAGCAGGCCGATACCCATGCCTGCGCTGAACAGCATTGCGAACCAGGCGGTGTGGGAGAATTCCGGCTTCGCGTCGGGCCCGCCGAGCCTGATATCGCCGAGCTTTGACACCGCAATGAAGACGCTGGTGCCCAGCAGAATGTTGACTGTCAGGATCAGCAGCCAGCCGAAATTGATGCTGGCCATGCGCTGTAGGGAGAGAAACAGCTCTTCCGCGCCGTCTGCATTGACGAGCGCAAATCCGAGTAGCGCGATGATGATCGCAATCGCACCGTAAAATACGGTTGGATTGAAGCCCGCATCGCGCCCCAATGGTATGCGTGCCATCCGTGTTTCTCTCCCGCGGTCCGGCCGTCAGGCCGGATCAGCCGGCCTTGCGATACAACATGATGGCCCAGGTTAGATTGCCCGAAGCCGCGCCTTTGACCCAGTGGCTGAGCCCTGCCGACATGCGCTCCACGAAGGAATCGGGAAGCCCCAGTTCCTTCTGGCGGGAAAGCAATTCCTCCCGAACGCGGCTGTAGTGCTTGCCGAGCTGATGCGTCAGCACTTCGGTCTCGACTTCTTCGAAGCCGCGCGCGATCAACGCATCGCGGTAGAAGCCGATCGAACCCAGGTCGGGCAAGTGGATGCGGTCGTAAATCGGCTGAAGGATGCTCTTGTCCGTCGGCCCGTCCGCCTGCATCGGATCGTGGTGGATGAACAGGCCGCCGGGTTTGAGAACCCGAGCCACCTCGTCCAGCACCGCTTCACGGTCCGGCGCATGCAGGATTGCATCCTGGCTCCAGGCAAAGTCGAAGCTTTCGTCTTCGAAGGGCATGGCATCGTAGGAGCCATCCACGACGTCGACCTTGTCGGAAAGCCCGGCTGCCGCGGTCAATGCGCGGTTGCGGTCGTTCTCAACCTCGGAAAGGTTGAGACAAGTGACATGCGCGCCATGTTCGGCGGCCAGCACGCGGGCTGCGCCGCCATAACCTGCGCCGAGGTCGATGCCGCGCTTGCCGTCGATCGGGCCCAGCTTGGCGGCCATATGATCGACCGTCTTGCGGCTGGCGGTCCGGATGTCGTCGGTCTCGTCATAGAGACCGATATGGATATCCTCGCCGCCCCAGATATTGCTGTAGAAGCCTTCGGCCTCATCGCTGTCGTAATATTCGCGAGCGACCTTTACGCCATCTGCTTCTGCCTGTGCCGAATCACTCATCTTCGTCACCTTCGAGAAGCGCCTTTTCGGCAACGTGGACGAAGAAGTCCGGATTGGTTTCTTCGCCTTCTTCCTGGAAGTCGCCATAGGAATGGATCTTCTGGAAGCCTGCTTCGGTCAGCAGCTTGCGGAGATACTTCTTGCGAATGGGGAACATGTTGAGGTTGTGCGTCGAACCGTCAGGGAAACGATATTCGAACCGCGCCAGGCCTTCGTCGACATGGACCGGTTCGGCACTCACCTGATCGCCGCAATAATAATATTTGTGCTTCGTACTGAAGCCTTCGTCCAGGATCGCATCATAGTTGCGCTGGTCGATGATCAGGATGCCGTCATGCTTGAGCGCAGCGTAGAATTCCGCGAGCACGCGCCGACGGTCCGTTTCGTCGAACAGATGGGTGAAGCTGTTGCCGAGGCAGATGATCGCATCGAACTTGCCATGAACGTCGCGGTTGAGTTCGCGCCAGTCTGCATGGATGGTCTTCAGCACGACACCGTGTTCCACGCCGTTTTCGAATGCCTTGGCCAGCATTTCGGCGGAACCGTCTGCGGAATAAACGTCAAACCCGGCTTTCAGAAGCTGGACTGAATGGAAGCCGGTTCCGGCTGCAACGTCGAGGACGCTGTGCTTGCCGCGGGCTTTCAGGACGTCGATGAAGAAGCGGCCTTCGCTTTCGGCCCGCTGTTCCCAATCGATCAGTTCGTCCCACTTGTCGACGAACCCCCGGATATATTCCGAGGTGTATTTGTCGGACTCTCTGACCTTCGTCGGATCCTGTCCGTAATCTTGTGTCTCTTCAGGTGCAAAAACGATCGTTCTTCTCCTAGGTTGTGTTGGCCGTGCGGACGATGCCTGCAGAATGCAGGCGCGCACTATGGCGTGAAAAATAGCATGGGGATGCGGGCGACTATCAAGAAAGGCCTGTCTTGGCTACCCTTGGAGGGCAGAAAGTCTAAACTAATCCTAATCTTGCCAATTCTTTAATCAGCTTGCCCGGCAGTACATCGCCCTGCATTTCAGCGGCTTCAAGGTCCCGCGGCGCGTCTTCTTCCTGCAGATAACGCCATCCCTGATGCGCACGTTTGGCGCGGGGTTCCACTTGGATCAGCTGGCGTTTCAGTTTGATCCACCAGCGCCCATTGTCCTCTCTCTGCTCGAAACCGATGATCGGCGATCGCCCGATAATGGCATGATCGTAGATCCAGTAGAGCGAGCCGCCCTTCATCTCCTCATGGCGCTTGGGAAGATAGCGCGTTGTCAGGCGCATTTCCCCGGTTCCATCGAACCAGGCCATCACTTCTTCCAACGACTTTGCGCCATAGGCGATCTTGGTCATGTGAAGCGGCATCGGCCTTCAAGATAGGGCGATTTCCTTCGTAAACAAGGTCAGGAGACGAGCCCGGCGGCAACCGCGAGGCCGAGAAACGCAAAGAATCCCATGGAATCGGTGATCATGGTCACGAAGACGGAGCTGGCGACCGCGGGGTCCTGACGCAGACGATCGAACATCACCGGCACAACCACGCCGGCAAGGCTGGCCGTGAGGATATTGACGGTCATCGCGATGGCGATCACCCAGCCCAATGCGGGCGAAAAGATCAGCCCCGTCGCAACTCCGATCAGCAGGGCAATGGTTGCACCGTTAAGCAGCGCAACCCGGATCTCCCGCCAGAGTATGCGCCTGGTGTTGGACCGGGTAAGCTGGTTCATCGCCAATGCGCGCACTGCCACAGCCATGGTCTGCGTGCCGGCATTGCCGCCGATACTGGCCACAATGGGCATCAGAACCGCCAGTGCGACCAGCTTTTCGATCGCAGCGCCGAAAGCATAGATGATGCCGCTGCCGATCAGCGCGGTGCCCAGATTGGCCACCAGCCAGCGTACGCGGGAAGTATAGGCATCCCGGATCGGCTCGTTGATGTCGCCTTCGCCGGCGCCGGAAAGCAGCAGCACGTCCTCTCCGGCCTCTTCCTGAATGATGTGGACGATATCATCGACGGTCAGCTGCCCGACCAGGCGCCCGCTTTCATCCACCACTGCGGCGGAGATCAAGGCGTATTTCTGGAACAGCAGCGCCACTTCTTCCTGATCCATTGCAACGGGGATCAGCGTCTGGTCGCGCTTCATCACGTCGGTCAGCGCGATGTGGCGCGGGGTACGCAGGATCCAGGAAAGTTCGCAAGTACCGATCGGGCGGTGGCGGTGATCGACGATGAACACTTCCCAGAATTCCGTCGTCAGATCGTCCTGCTCGCGCAAATAGTCGATCAGGTCGCCTACCGTGAGATGTTCGGGGACCGCGATCAGCTCGCGCTGCATCAGGCGCCCTGCGGTCTCCTCCGGGAAGGACAGCGCACTTTCGATCGCCGCTCGGTCTTCCGGATCCATCGCCGCCAGGACGGCCTGCTGGTCGTCCTTGTCGAGATCCTCGATCAGTTGGACGGCGTCGTCCGTTTCCAGCTGTTCGGCGATTTCGGCGACCGCGCCCGGCGCAAGCGCCTCGACCATGTCTTCCCGGACATAGTCGTTGAGTTCGGCGATCACTTCGCTGGTCATCAGATCGGTGATGGCCGCTGCAAGCGCCCGGCGATGTTCCGGCTCCAGCAGTTCGAACAGGTCGGCTATGTCGGCGGGGTGGAGCGGTTCGACCAGATCATAGGCCGCGCTTTCGTCTTCTTCTTCCAGCGCATCGCGGACCTTGCGGACGAACTCGGCCTTCAGCCGGTTCTCCTCGTCGAACTGCTCGTGCTTTTCCTCCCCCGACGAAGGCGTGCCTTCCGTTTCGGTGCGTTCCAGTTCTTCGAGTTCCTCGGGAGTCATGGCTCCCTCCTATTGCGGCGCAGCACAAAAGCAACAACCTCGGGGTGACATCAGGGCGATGGGCCCTATA
>JAUHYZ010000020.1 GCA_030426245.1 Alphaproteobacteria bacterium
GTCGACACGGTGCAGTGGTATTTGTGGAAGAGGCAGCTGCAGCAGGCCGTCGATTCCGGGGCCACGGCCGGGGCCCTGACATTGGCGCAGGGCGGTTCCTTCAGCAATTCTGCCGACCGCGAGCTGGATCGCAATGCCAACGAGGCGCTTTCGGTCAGCGTCGAGAGCATTACCAACCCGCCGACGACCGGTGCCTACACCGCCGACGGCAACGCCGTGGAAGTCATCGCCACCACGTCGCGCACACTTCCCTTTTCGAGCCTGTTCATGGACGTTGCACCGGTCATCCGATCGCGCGCGGTTGCAACCGTTGTAAACGATGGCGAATATTGCGTGGTGGCGCTCGCCAATAATGGCGTCGGCGTGAACATCGCTGGCAGTGCCGATATTCAGCTGGGATGCGGCGTCGCTGCGGATTCCGCAGACCAATATGCGATCGATTTCGATGGCGGAGCCTACATGGACACGCCCTATCTTCACACTGTGGGGGGGATCGACGCGTCCAGCTCCAACGTTCCGAGTGGAACCGATCTCAAGCCTTACGGCCTGCCGATCGGCGATCCGCTGGCCTCGCAAAATTATCAGGTGCCCAGTTCGCCCAGTTCCTGCACCGAAAACAATCTTTCGGTAAAACCTTCCGAGACCGTGACGTTGAGCCCGGGCCGCTACTGCAACGGCATGACTTTAAAGGGTGACGTTACATTTCAGCCCGGCGTCTACATCATGGATCGCGGCTCTTTTAAGGTTGAAAGCCAGGCCACGGTTACAGGCGAAGGCGTGACGATCATTCTGACGGGCAATAGCCCGTCGAGTGTGGCGGATATCCGCCTGGCCGGCGGTGCCGATATCGATTTGCGCGCGCCCACTGCTGCCGAAAACCCGGCCTGGAAGAATGTTCTGTTTTTCCAGGATCCGATGGGATCGAACAAGGAGAGCGTGCTGGCCGGCGACTCCTATCTGGACCTGGAAGGGATCGTCTATTTTCCGAATGGCGAGGTGCGCTTTACCGGCAGTTCGGGCCAGCATTCCGAATGCCTGCTGCTGGTTGCCCAGCGCGTCTCTTTCAGAGGGGACGCCTCGCTGGAGAATAACTGCCCTTCCGACTATGACGATCTCGATCTTAGCGCACGCTTCGTGCGCCTGGTGGAGTAAGCGGCGATGCGCATCGAAGCACCGACCAACTCCATCCATCTCATAATGAAGGACGGCCGGGGCGCTGCCGTCATCGAATTGGGGCTCGCCCTGCCCGTGCTGCTCTTGCTGCTGGTGGGCATGATCGATGCCTCGCGTTTCGTCGCTGCAACGATCGATGTCGAACAGGCCGCGCAGCGCACCACCGACTATGCCCTGGCCCTGAGGCCGGCCGACAACAACGCGACCTATCTGCGTAACGAGGCGGCATCTGCAGCCGGCGTTTCCACCGAGAATGTGACGGCTGAAATCTACCTGGAATGCGATGATGTCCGGCAATCGGATTTCGACACGCCTTGTGCCACCGGGCAGACTGCCGCCCGCTTCGTGAACATTTCCATCACCCGTAACGTCGATACCTATTTCGACTGGGCAGGCTTTGCGAGCCTCTTCGGCTCGCGGATATCCCCCGATCAAGTCACTGTTGTGGGTGACAGCCTGGTGAGGTTCCAATGACCATTCGCAAGCTTCTTGCCGATTGCCGCGGTGCGACGGCGGTCGAATTCGCCTTCGCCATGCCGATCCTGATCACGATCATGCTGGGCACGCTGCAGTTCGCCACGGCCCTGCACGCATCCGGAGCGCTCCGCCACGGCCTTGGCGAAGGCATCCGCTACGCAAAAGTCTATCCCGGAGCCACGGAGACCGAAGTTCTCGACCACACCAGAGCAGGCCTGGCCGGGCTCAATCCCGACCGCATAGAGACGCTGACATTCCAGCGCGGCACGCTGAACGGGGCCGAATTTGGCCAAGTCTCCATCGACTACCGGCTGGAGCCGCTGGTACCCTTCATTCCCGTCCCGGCGATCGTGCTGAGCGAAACGAAGTTCGCATACCTGCCCGACGCATAGGCGCGAAAACAGCCACCAACAAACGGCCCCGGAACTGTGTTCCGGGGCCTGATGCAAACTTCAATCGGCAAGTCGCCGTATTGAAATCCTAGCTGTTGCCAAGAGCCAGGTCCGTCCTCACTTCGAGCTCCGACAGCGCCTTGTCCATGCCATCCTTGCTGCATGCTTCCCTCGCAATCCGGTCTGCGATGCCCCTGGTACCGTAATAGCAGGCACGTTCCACGGCCTGTTCGATCCGCTCATGCGCTAGCCGGAGGTCCATTGGATCGGTGAGATCAATTCCAGCAAGGTCTACGGTGATCCTGACTTCCTTGGCGAAGGTAGGTGTTGCTGCGGAGAGTGCCAGCCCAGCGGCAAGGGCCGAGAACAAAAATTTGGTCATTACGAATCCTTCATATGAGTGGTTGCCGCCTTTCGTTGATCGTCCCGTGTTATGGTGTGATTGCGCTTCTATGCTGCAGCGCAATCGCCTCTTTGTGCAATTGCGAAATACTCACCCGCTTTTGCTGCCGACGCACGATACAGGTGCGCCTTGGCACTACTTGCAAGGCCTTAGCGCCCAAGTTTCGACGCAAGCGGACACATCTGCGGCCCGCAGATAGCGCCGAGCCGCACCAGCCAATCCGGCAATTCCCGCAAACTGCCTTGCGGGAGTTTGAGGCGGCTCAAAAATCGATTGTTGCCGACGCCTTGAAAGTGCGCGGCGTTCCCAGCAGCAGGTCGGGGCGGAATGAGTCAAAAGCCGACGCCCAATAGGCTTTGTTTGTTACGTTATCGACGCCGAAGCGAAGGGTAAGCGGTTTGTCGCCCACCACGGCTACATAACGCGCGCCGAGATCGAACCGGGTCCAGGAATCGAGGTACAGCGTATTGCCAATATCGGCTGCCTGTTCGCCTGTGTGCACTACCCTGCCTGTCAACGTCATTGCAGGCAGGAAGGGCACGTCCCATTCGAGATTGGCGTTGAGCAGGAAATCGGGAACGCCGACAGCATCATTGCCTTCGTTCACGCCGTTTTCGGTGTTGCGCAGCTTGGCATCGATCAGCGAGCCTCCTGCAATCAATCGCAGGCCGTCGCTGATTTCCCCGGCAAAGGTAAATTCGATTCCGCGATTGCGTTGGACGCCATAGGGCCCGAATTCGAGCATCGTTGAATCGTCAGGATCGATACGAAGGATCGCAGTCTCGCGGTCGATTTGGAACAATGCCAAGGTCATATCCATCTCGCCAAGCGATAGCTTTCCGCCCACCTCATATTGTTCGGAAACGTAAGGCGAGAGCACCTCACCTGCATTGCTTACCGACAGGGGATCGCCGCCATTGGGATTGGCGCCGCTGGCAGGCGCGCTGGAACCCTGCACAAGCGATTCAATGCGGTTGGCATAGAGCGACAGCCCCTCGACCGGCTTGATGACGAGGCCGAAAACCGGCGTCCAGGCGTCTTCTTCATATTCGCCCGTCAGTTCCTGCGTGAAGGCGGAATAGGATTTGGAATTGATCTCCTGCAAGCGCACGCCCGCAGTGAACAATACGTTGTCATTCCAGAGCCCGATCGTGTCCGAGATGAAGATGCTGGCGAGCCTGCTTCGCGAAATCGGGAACGGATCGTCCAGGTTGCCGCCCGCAAAAGAGACAGTCGAAGACTGCGCAACCTCAACCGGATCGTAGAGATTATTGAGCTCGGGCGAACTGGTGTAAAATTCATACGCATTGCGGTTCACCAGCCAGTTCATCGAACCGCCGAAATTGATTTCGTTCGAGATGCCGCCTGTTTCGAACTTGGCGCGCAAGCCTGCAGTCGCTGCCTCGTTATTGTCCGTGCGCGGAATGAACGAACTGCTGACCGAGATGTCCCCCGTGGAGGCGTCAAGCAAGGTGGGCGTGCTGTAAACGCCTTCTTCCGAACCGTCGCGCGCGCCGAAGGCCGCATAAACCATCACTTCCTCGGCGATATCGTATTCGGCGCGGAATTGGCCGAAGACATCCCGCAAGGTCGTGTATTGCCAAGGCTGGCCGAAATTGGTGCTGGCATCCGGCACTTCGGGGATCACGCCCAGCCCGGAAACACGCAGCTTGGGCCGGAAATGCGCAACCTTCACCCTTTGATAGGCGAGATCGAGAGAGGCCCGCAGCGGCCCGGAATCATAGTCGATCGCGCCGCCGAAGACGTAAGTGCTGCGAAATTCGTCATCGACCGAAACATCGCCGCTGCGCGCCGCACCGTTGATACGAATGCCCCACTCGCCATTAGCCCCCAGGCGCCGACCGACGTCGAAACTTCCCCCGATATGTTCGGGCGCGGTGTAACCAAGCGTCGCTCGGGCCGTTTGCCGGTCCGTGGCACGTTTGGGGATCAGGTTAACGCTGCCGCCAATGCCAGAGCCACCCGGTGCCGCGCCGTTCAGAAACGCACTGGAACCATTCAGGACTTGGACCGAACTATACAATTCGGGCGCCGCGAGCTGACGCGGCACAATCCCGTAAAGTCCGTCATAACCGATATCGTCGCCGGTAAGTGCGAAGCCGCGAATGCCGAACAGCTCGCCAGCGATCCCGAAGCCGGTGGTCGTGCGAATGGTCGGATCGTTCTCAAGCACCTGGCCCAGCGTTTGCGGCTGCTGATTGAGGATCAACGCCGAGTTGTAACTCCTGATGCTGAAGGGCAGATCTTCGGCGAGCTTATCGCCCAGCACACCGGCACTTCCGCCCTGGCGTACGCCCGTCTGATTCAAGCGCTGCGCAGATACGATGATCGTATTCTCGTCCTCCGCATTTTCCTGAGCGGCGGCGGGGAAGGCCATGGCCGCGGCAGTAAGGGCGCTCACGGCAAGAAGCATGCGTCCGGTTGTGTGACGGTTCATTGATTGTGGTCCTTAAACTTGGAGAGGATTGTGGTGTTCAGGAACGGCGGGCCCGCATCGCCCAAATGACCGCAGCGACTGGGGCGGCGAGCGCCAACCACGAAAGGCCATCGCGCCAGCCGTCCCCCGTTAACGCGCTGACCAGGCCAATGAGGCCCAGTAGAAAGAGGACCAGCGGCCATGCGAAGATGCTGCCCAGCGACAGATTGCGCCCAGATGGAAATCTGTTTCGCTCCGTCATTCGGCAGGCACCGCCAGACGTTCGACTTCACGCAAGTGGGCTTTTGATGAAACTTGTCCCTTCGCCAGCCACAGATAAAGTCCGCTGCCGAGCACGATCATCGTAAAGAGTGTGAGCAGTGCCCACAGGATCTTGAGCGGCAGCCCGCCGTAATCGCCGAAATGCAGCGGGCGCGACATTGACAGCGCCATGTAATACCACGGCATCGGCCGGGCGTCGGTGAATTCACCTGTCTCGGCATCGATTAGCGCCGGGGTCAGCAGCCGCTGCGTCAGCGGCGTATCGCCCTGAAAAAACACGGCATAGTGATGCTTGGAACTGAAGGTTCCGCCGGGAAAGCCAATGAATTGCGGATTGTTGTCCGGCAGGACTTCGCGGGCCCGCGCCATGGCCAAGTCGAGAGAGCCGTAGCGTGCCGGATCGAGCGCTTCGCGGCCGTCATATTCGCGGGTCATGTCGGCAAGCTCGTTGGCCTGCCACATGTCCTCAATCGGCACCGACAGCGCATTGATGACCCCGGTTAGCCCCACGACCAGCATCCAGGCCAACGCCACGATACCCAGGAGGTTGTGGTAATCGAGCCATTTCAGCCGCCGACTGCGCGAGACCCGCAATGTGCCGAATTCCAGCTTGCGCATGAACGGCGCGTACAGAACCAGACCGGAAACCAGCGCGACAACGAACAACACGCCCATCGCGCCCAGGAACAGCATCCCCGGCAGGCCTAGGAACATGTCGGTATGAAGTTGCAGCAGGAAATGCATCACCCCGCCATCACTCTCCGCCACCATACCGATCTGCTCCCCCGTCGAGCGGTCGAAGGATTGAATGGTCATTTCCGCGCCGGGCGAATCCGGGCTCGGCGCGGTGGTGACCGTCATCGAAGGCTGGTCGTTGTCGAAGGCCATGAACAGGGGCACCTCGCCGGGCCGGTTGGCCAAGGCTCGCCGCATCATCTCGTCAAGCGACAGCAACCCCTCTGCGGCACTGGAGGATCCAATACCCGGCATGCCGAACGCCGGTTGTTCTTCGGTCAGGTAGTCGATCTCGTCATGAAAGATCAGCGGCAGACCGGTGACGCACAGCATCAACAAAAAAGCGGTGCAGACGATGCTGCTCCACTTATGTGCAAGGAACCAGACGCGGATCGCCCTTCTCGTCAAAGTGATACTCTAGTTGCAAAAGATTATCATTAGCGCCCATATCGTTGGCTGCTTCGCATTGCAAGCACGTAAGTCTCGAAGGTTCCTGCCAGCCAGATGATCGGCGCGAACGTTCTTGCTGGAGAAGCCAAGAATGCCCGATAGGCCTCTGTCTGCCCTCAGGTCGCAGGCAAAAATGCCGTCCGGCACGTCACCCATTCAGACGTCCGGAAGCAGTCTAATGAGCAGATCGGACGGCATCCGGGGCTCGTTGTAGCGCTTGTCGAGATTGGATGGCGAGCCAGCGTCCAATTCGAAGATGAACCTGGCCCACTGGTATCAAAGTGGGGCCAGGCAATCGTTCGATCTCGGCCATGACTGCCCATAGTTTCGCATCCGCCGCGCCCGAAATGCTACTATCGTCATTCAGGCGCTTCTATTCTGACAGCGCCCGCAGACAGCCCATGTCTTTCGATGAACTCCGAAAGAAGCTTCGCCACATCGGCATTATTGAGATCGGCGAAGGGCATATGAGTATTACCCTTCAGCCCCGCTTCCGGAAGATCCAGAAGTTCGGCTTGTCCTCCACGCTCATTCACGAGTTCGACGAACTGCTCGGCATGGCCGCGAACTTTCGACCAACCGGCAGATTCATTCACGAAATCGCCAAACACCATTTGGATCGGCAAGCGGGTAAGCTTGCGGAACTCCTCCTCCGAAACATACACAGGAGGGAAGCGGCCCGGGCCGCCTCGTTGCTCGGTGCCTTCGGGCAAGATGAAGCCTGGATTCTCATAGGCGACGATTGCTTTCACATTCTCGCTCTCGAGTGCCGAAAGCAAAGCTCTGAAACCTCCCGCTGAATTTGTCACCAACACAGAAGGCCCGATCCTGTCCAGTGCAGCCACGGCTGCCTTTGCTTCGATTTTAGCATTGGGAATGGTGTCGAATTCCGCGTATCGCGCCCGCACTGCCTGGTTCCATGCTTCCTGATCATGGATGGGGAATTGGACACCGTCGAAAAACTCGCCAAATTGCGGACCAAACCGCCAGGAAACAAAGCTCTGTTCGTTATTGGCTGTCTGCGGCGTGTACTCGTAACCTTCGCACCCCCAATTGCCCCGGCCTACGCGCGGGCCATCCCAAAGATAGACGGGATAACCCTGGCGCAGGAAAATGGACTGATAGCCCTCCCCACCATCCCAACTGTTCTGCCAAACTGCAGCCGATGAACTGTGCCACATGAACAAAGCAGTATCGCGCGCATTTTCAGGGATCTGATATTCGACATAGCCATGATCGCATGACAGGCTCTGGCCATTGCCACCAATCGTCCGACCGCCTGCCTCGAAAGCGCCTTGCCGCTCAATGACAATCGGATTGGGAGGTGGTGACTGCTCGGCATTCGCGCTCCCGGTGCTGCCGCCCCAAATCACTGCCGATAGGCCGATCCACAACCATGAAGTGCCCTTCGAACACTTGCCAGCTACATGGACATTAAGTGCTGACGTCATTTGCCCGTTCATCATGCCCAGATCCCCTTGTCAGAGAGCGTTAGAATGCAGGGCTCTGGCAATCTGCATTGCAGATGCCGATCTGCCCTATTGGATACAGCAGCTCTCCGCCGGCGGTTCGCTATGCGTTCACAATCGGCCAAGGTATCAATTCACGACTGGCGGTTGGAAGGCAGTGCCTTCAGCGAGCAACTGTGCCTGCATAGTCTCTTCGCGCTCCAACGCGCGTTTCACTTGCTTCAACTCTTCACTCTTGCGCGCATGGCCCGCGATATGCGGGAAGCGCGCGATATCGTAACCGGCCCCTTCAACGCGCCAGACCACCCAATAAAGATATGCATCCATCGCTGACCAAGCCGATCCGTACCACCAGTTGCCTTGGCTCAGGCGCTGTTCAACGATTTCGAAATATTCATCCATTGCCCGCTCTGCGGTCTGCTTCACGATCAGGGCATTCTCGGCCCCGGCAAAGAAATTCGGGATGCGTATCCGCGTTACCAGGGGATGCAGCGTTGCCGAACAGAAACTGAGATCGGCGAGCTGCTTTGCACGCGCGGCCGCATCCACGGCCTTGGGCATCAAACCGGCATCGGGATATCGTTCCGCAAGATAGGTGATGATCGCAAGGTTCTCTGTCAGCACGCTGCCGTCAATTTCCAGTGCAGGAACTTTGCCAAGCGGATTGAGCTTGCGGAACTCAGGCGATTTGTGCTCGCCCCGCATAAACCGAATGGGCCGGGTCTCGAAATCGACGCCGGCCGTCTCCAACGCAATGGCCGTGACCCGAGCGCAAGTGCCAGGCGCCATGTGGAGGATTGCAGACATAACCGCTCCCGGATTGCATGCAGAGAGCGACTTTCAGACTCCCCACTTTATTCTTGGTAACGGGAATATTGCCATCGCTCAGCTAAGCTGTCCACGCTGTCGGCGGAAAAACTTCGAGGAGCCGAATGATGCTGTTCGCCGACCATAAGGGCCCTGCCCCTGCTCACACCCGTGAAGCTTGCAGTTCTGCCGAAAGAGAACGCCGATAAGCCGCGAAGTAGAACGCGACACCGATCAGCGGTGTGACCAAAAGCGCAGAGAGCGCATATCGCAAGGCCTCTTGCCCGAAGCTAGGTGCCAACAAGTCGCTCAGAACACCGACGATCAACGGTCCCAACGCCGCGCCGAGCAGGCCGTTAGCAGCCAGCAGAATTGTCGAGGTGAGCCCGCGATCTCCCGAAGCAGTGCGGTTCACCGCGAAGTTCATGGCCGATGGAATTGCCGCAGAAAGCAAAAAGTTCATCAACGCGGCAGCCGCCATCGCCCAGGCCAGGCTTTCTGCGAAGACGAACACCGCCATCGGCGGTATCGCCAGGGGCACCGCAAAGAGGGGAATCTTGAGCATTTCCACTTTGAGGCCGCTACGCTTAACTAGCCGGTCTGCGACGAACCCTGAAAAGATCGTTCCAGTTATCCCGCCTATTCCGACCGCCGGACCAATCACAACACCCACCTGGGCCAGCGGCACACCGTGCGAGCGGAGCAGAAAGGCAGGCCCCCAGGCACCGAGCACGAAGACCATCATGCCCGAAATACCGAAAGCCACGAGCAGCATCGGGTACCCTGGCAGGCGCAGCACGCGTTTGCAGCCCTCCCAAAGGTCATGCCAGTAGGATTTGAATTCGACGGCTTCCTCTCCATCGGAATCGCGTTCTGGTTCACGCACGGAAGCAAACAGCAGCAAGGCAACAGCAAGCCCTGCCAGGCCGCAGACAAAGAACATGCTACGCCAACCAATCGCCGCGCCCAAAATTCCCGCAAGAATTGTTCCGCCAACGATGCCGATGAAGTTGCTGGACTGGAATGCCGCCACAGCCTTGCCACGCGCTTCCAACCGGAAGAGATCAGGGATCAGCGACATAGCTGCCGGGAATGCGGTCGCTTCACCGATGCCGACAACTATTCGTGCGATGGACAAGGTGGCAAAGTCCTGCGCCAGACCGGTCGCCGCCGTAGCGAGAGACCACGCCGCAATGCCGATTGCGAGGATTCGGACGCGATTGCCGCGATCCACCATCCGGGCAATGAACAGCCCGCCCACCAGGTTGAACAGTACAAAGAACAGGCCGCTGGCGAGCGACATCTGAGTGTCGCTGAGCGCTAGCTCCAGCTTAATCGGCTGAACAACGACACCGAAAATGATCCTGTCGCCAACATTGAATATGTTGGCGAGAAACAGCACGAACAGCGCCCAATGGGAACTGACCGGCGTCCTCGCCGCAGCTGAAGTGTTCATGCGCCCACCTCCAGGCCAAGAAGTTCGGCGGCATTGAGGCCAAGAATGCGGGCTCTGGTCTGATCATCGAGGCGGTCATGGAAGCCGACCGGGTCGGGTTCCGACATATCGAAGGGGTAATCCGAACCGAGGCACAACCGGTCCGCGCCATGCGTACGCACGAGGCTGTCAAGTTCATCCTTGTCGAACACCAAGGTATCGAACCACAGCTTACGCAGATAGCTGGAAGGCTCATGCTTGCAATGTTCGGAGCAATCGCCACGGGCGCGCCAGCCATGATCCATTCGGCCCCAATAGCCGGGGATGTATCCACCCCCATGAGCCACGCAGATCTTCAAACCGGGATAAGCATCGAGCACACCGCCGAAGATCAGATGGCCGAGCGCCAGAGTGGATTCGAGTGGATTGCCGATCAGGTTGTTGAAGTAATATTCGGTCATCCGTCTCGCATCGGTGAACCCGAGTGGATGCAGGAAGATCAGGATGCCCAGCTCTTCGGCCGCCGCCCAGAAGGGGCGGAATTCTTCGGCATGGAAGTCCTTGCCGTTAACGTTGGAATTAATCTCGATCCCGCGCAGGTCGAGGTCCTTCACGCAGCGTCGCATCTCGTCCACGGCCAGCCGTGGGTCCTGCAATGGAACCGTGCCCATGCCCACGAAGCGATCGGGATGCTTCGCCACAGCATCGGCCATGCCATCGTTCACCGCCTTCGCCGCTTCGCGTCCGGTTTCGGGATCGGTGAAGTAGAAATACTGACCCGGGCTGGGTGACAGCGCCTGCACATCGATCCCAAGCCGGTCCATGTCTTCCAGCCGAGTGTCTATCGTGTTCAATGTCCGACCGATCTGCGCAAACTGCGCCTTGTTCACTTCAGCCGTCTTGGCATTGGTAAAGTCGTGGATGCCCGGAGGCGGACCGGGATATTTGGCCTGAACGATGCCATCGGCGGCAGGGATGCCCAGGTGGCAATGGATGTCCACCACCAAATGCTTGCCGCGCGCCGAAACGGGGATTGGAGCCCTCTCACCGCAGGTATGAATTTCACCGCTCATGCAAACTCCTTTGCCGGCATAATCGTGCCGCTGCATTCTCCAAAGCCGATCGAAACATATCCTTCGGCAATCGCCCGCCCATGCAGCGACAACCTATCGCCATCTTCCAGCATGGTCCGCTGTATGCCATCGAGCAGGATGAGCGGATCCGCGCCCATACTCGTAATCTCAACGAGGCAGGCGCGTGCTTCATCTGCAGCTCCCGAAACCGTGCCCGTTGCAATCAAGTCGCCGGTTTCCAGCGGCGCGCCGCCGCAAGCCTGATGCGCGACCATCTGCGCCAAGGTCCAGAACAGTTCCGCGACATTGGTTCGCACGATCCGTTGAGGGCCCGAGCCGGTATCGAGTTTTGCCGTCAGCTCGATATTAAGCCCGCCCGCTTCGCGATCGAAAGGATCGTGGAGATAGGCGGGCACTGCTGGCTCTTCGGCGGCGCGGCCGCGACCGGGAACACGGAACGGCGCCAAAGCCTCCATGGTCACGATCCATGGTGAAATGGTGGTGAGAAAGCTCTTGCCGAGATGGGGCCCGAGGATCATTTCGTAGAATTGGATGGCGCGGGCCGACCAGTCATTCACGAGGCAGCAACCGAACAGCAATTCGTCGGCCCGCTGCATCGTGATCGCATCGCCAAGGGCATTTCCCGGTCCACGAAGCCAGGCGCCGAATTCCACTTCGAAATCCAGCATCGGCTCCGGCTGGAAGACCATGTCGTTTGAGCCTCGAGGAACCACCTGGCCCATTGGCCGGATGACTGGAGTACCGCTGACCGCAACAGAGCTTGCCCGGCCGTTATAGGCGACCGGCAAGGTTGCCCAGGCAGGCTGCGGCGATCTGCCGCCATTTGCCGCCATCCGTAGAATATGATCGGCGGAGGTGCAGAAATCGGTAAAGGCAGAGGGCCTTGCCGGCATTCGCATCGTTGCAGACGCCATCGGTATCAATGCGCCTGTCGCAGCTTGCGGCGAGCGATTGTCGGCAGAATAGAGGTCAGAAAGGGCTGCGCGCAAAGCCGACACTTCCGAGATCGGCGCTTCGAACAATTCAAGCAGGCTTGGCTTTGCAGCGAGTTGCGCTGCCGATAGAGCGGCACCTGATAGCGCCCCTGCTTCAATCAAAGCCGCAAGATCGATGATTGCTTCGCCCAGTGCGACGCCGCCCCTTGGCCCCTTGCCATCGTCGAACACGCCGAATGGCAGGTTCTGGATCGGGAAATCCGTGCCGGGAATGTTCGCACTATCCACCAAACTACGGCGCTGCGGATCATGTGTGGCGTTGAGTTCAATGGGCATGACCGCATTCCTTTTGATAACGGTTCATTTCCGCGAACAACATGGGCGGCGGCGCCGGCTCCAGCTTGGGATCCCATTGCTTGAACAGTGAATAGACATTGGCGACCACCCGCTCTGGATCGGTCCAATGGGTATATTCCTTCATCGGAATGTCGCGCGCGGCCTCGCGCCAGGCCATGCCGGCATCAAAACGCCCGCGGGCTTCGGCAACCAGGTGTTCGAAATAGCCTCGCATATTGGTGACAGCACTCACGTCACAAATCGGCCCATGGCCGGGAACCACGACTTCTGGCTGAAGAGCTTCGATGAATTCGCAGGCCGCGATCCAGTTCGACATCGGGCCTGTCCAGATGATCGGGTGGCCTTCGTTGAACAACAGGTCACCAGTAAAGACGACCTTGTCTTCCGGCACCCACGCAATGGTGTCCGACATGGTGTGCGCTGGCCCCAGATCGTGCAATTCCACAGTCTTCTCGCCAATATTGAGCGTCAGGCTTTCTTCGAATGTCCGATCCGGCAGTGTCAGCTCATCGACGCCGCTAAAGTCGAATTTGCGCCCCATGGTTTCGAACAGGAACTCGCCGGCCTCACCCATCTGCTCCCAATCGGCAGACAAGCGGGCGAGTGCACGCGGATCGAAATCAATCATCTCCTCGCGTGTCTTTTTCGTCGCGATGATCTCGGCATCGGCAACCAGCCCGTTGCCAAAGAAGTGATCGGGGTTTGCATGGGTATTCATCACCCTGTCGATCCGGCCACCGCCGTCCACCTTGGCAAAATCATCAAGCATTGTGCGCGTGAGTGGCACGCTCATCAGCGTATCGACCAGCAAAGTCTCACCCGCCGAGACAACGAGGCCAGCATTCGACCAGCCCCAAGTTCCATCGGGCTGAACGTAACCGTAAAGGCCGTTACCAATATCATGGACGCCTTGGCGGAATGGCCATTTGCTCATCGCTAGTCTCTCTCCCGATTGGCAAGTTAGATCAATAATTCCTGCCTGCAAGAATTAAAGTGGCGCTCCCGAGGTTGTGCTTGCACAACCATCGCGCCAAGCATGTTGCTATGGCAGGAAAGAACAATGCGAAACGCGGCAAAGGACGGCCAATGGCGTCCGCGCACGGGGTTGGCCGTGACGCTCTGATCGATGCGGCGCGTGAATTGCTGCAGGAACTGCCCCCTGCGCAAGTCTCCGGCAGCGCGGTGGCTCGGCGTGCCGGAGCGGATCCAGCGCTGATCCGCTATTATTTCGGCAATCGCGAGCAGATGCTTCTCGAAGTGGCGAAGCAGATCGGCGATGAAGCCAACCTGTCTCCGCCCAATGATGGCGATCCGGTCAAGTTGCTCGCCGATTTTATTCATTCTACTTTCCGCTTCACCAGATCGGCGCGCAATATGCAGCGGCTCATGATTGAGGAGCTGGATTCCACCAGTTCGCCGGAAATGCGCGAGAGCGTCCGGACATGGAACCGCGTACCGGTCGACTATTATGCCGCCATCAAGGACCTCGATGCGAGGGACGCCCTTTCCGACTTCGATCCATTGTTCCTTCATCTGGCCGTCATCGGCATAAGCGACTTCTTTGTGACTGGCCGCCCCTTGATCGAACTGCTCGTGCCCGAAGGCACCGACATGGAGGAGTTGGGTCAGCAATATGAAGCCTTCGTGGAAAGATTGCTGCTGGAAGGTTTGAAGAAGCGCTGACTTTCCATTACGCAGATTCAGCCACACAACGATTTCGCTGCGCCCCCATGCCGTCGATCTCGGCCACCATTTCATCGCCAGGCTGCAAGTAAACGCCGAATGCGGAGCCATTTCCATAGGGAGAGCCGGTGCAAATGACATCGCCGGGCTGCAGGATCACACGGTTCGACAAGAACTCTATCTGCCGCTCGATGCTGAACATCATGTCCGCGGTCGTCTCATTCTGGTAGATCTTGCCGTTGACCGAAAGCCGCAGGTTCAGGTCATAGGGATTTGCGATCTCATCCCTCGGCACGATCATTGGGCCAAAGGGAAGGAATGTCGGGAAACACTTGCCGGAAAGCCAGTCAGCGCCAATTGCGGAACCATCGCGCCGGAAGATATGCTCGCGCGCAGTGACATCATTCACGATGACGTAACCAGCAACATACTCCATCGCTTCGTCTGCGGACACACGATGTGCGGTCTTGCCAATCACCACACCCAGCTCGATTTCCCAGTCGGGCTTCGTCACATTGTTTGGAAGAACGACCTCGTCGCGTGCGCCTATCGCGCAAGACGGTAACTTGAGAAAACAGAACGGCAGCGCCTTGACGCGTTCGTCCATCATCTTTTCGACATGCGCGCGGCGTTCGTCCTCAGGCAACGCTTCAAGTTCCTCCCGCCGCATGGACGAGTCACCGAGGATCAGCCCCACAACATGCTTCTTGTAATTTGCGCCCGTGCAAAAAATCTGCCCTGGCCGATAGGGTAGCAATATGTCGGCATTATCGAGCAGCGGCGCATCGGCGAATGCCTGTGCATCCGCGCCCCATGTCCTGATCAAGGAGACTGTTTCATCCCAGTCAGCCAGGAGGTCGAGCAAGGAGCGCTCCTCGCCCCAATGCGATAACGGAACAAATTGACCGGCCTTCACAAGAACGGCTGTCGCGCGTCCCCCAAGCCCAACGGTAGCAAGTCCGAGCGACATCGTTCCCCCTCAATATGGAAGTTTGAGTTTCTGGGTGGTATCGCCCAGCATACGGTTGGCATCGATCTGGTTGCCTCCAGCCATCTCAATTTCACCGATCCGCACCGAATTCTCGACGACCATGCGGGCACGTTCCAGGCGGCGCGCACCGAATGCATCAAGCGCTTTGCCCACATCCTCTGTCCGCTCCAGTTCCTCGCCAAGTACGAGGCCATCTTCGGCCGCCATACCTGCCCCAGAGGCCATGTGCGGAGTTGTGGCATGGATCGCATCGCCGATCAGAACCACGCGCCCTTTGTGCCAAGGTTGCGGCATCAAAAGCCATTCAAGCGGACGATAATTGACCATCGATTCCGCTCCGAGCCCCGCGCGAATATTCTCGATCGGACCTCCAAAAGGCTCCAGCAATTGCGCCACATGGGGCAGCATCTCTGCTTCTTCGTACCAAGGGTTGTCCGGCACATGCTCAAGAATGAAGGCATAGAGCTTCGACGCTGAAACAGGATTCAACCCAAGCTTGATCTTTCCGCCGACATAGATCTCAAGTCGATCGACTTCCGCAGGCCGATCGGCAACAATTCGCCAGCAGCCTTGTCCGGTCAGCTTGGTCTTGGGCGCATCGGCGAACAGCATGCCGCGCGATTTCGAAAAGATGCCATCGGCGGCCACAACAAGCTCATACGAAGCACACCGACCGTCGGAAAAGGTCACAGTGGCGCTCTGGTCCGTCTGATCATAGGCGACTGGTTCGACGCCGAGCACGACCTTGACGCCTGCCGCACGGACATGCCGCTGCATGATGTCATGCAAGACCGGCCGCATAATGCCGCCGCTTGCATCCACTAGCGGAGCATCATCTGGAGGAGGCAGTGACTCCATCAGCACCGATCCGTCCAGATTGCGCAGGCGGACGCCACCACCCACGAATCCGCGCTCACGCACTTCTTCGAGAATGCCAAGGTGATCGAAAGCGCGCAGCGAAGTCCCGGTCACGCTAATTCCGGCACCATAGGCCCGCCATTGCGGATCGACATCAACCAGCTCTACGGCGACGTTCCGCTTGGCAAGCGCAAGTGCTGCGCTCATTCCGCCGACACCGCCGCCGACGATCAGACAATTCTTGATCATTGCGCGCCCTTCAAGCCGGAACCTGCCAAAGTCCCTTGTCGGGCTTCGCTTCTGCATGCGGAATATTGCCAGTTATTATTCGGCCAGTTCCCCATTGATCCGTGATCGATGGCGTGGCCTCATATCTCGTAACCACCCAGGTCTCGTCATCCACCTCTTCAAGATCGGACGTGTATTCAACCACATTGCCATTGGGCGTGACGAAATAGCTGAAAGTGTTGTTGCCAGCCGTGTGGCGCCCCGGCCCCCAGCTGAGTTTCACCTCATTTTCATGCATACGGGCGAGGCCGCGCATCATCTCATCCACCGAACTCACATCGAAGGCGATATGGTTCAGTGCCGGCGGCCCTGGGAGAATGGCCAATCGGTGATGCGCCGAATTGCAGCGAAGGAATACCATGAATTCCCCAATCCAGTCCGACAGGCGAAAGCCGAGCACGTTCTGGTAAAATTCGGCTAGCGCCTTGTGATCAGGGGAGTGAAATACGACGTGGCTGATGCCGATCGGGATGGCTTCGCCCTTCTCCAACGCCCGGCTTTCCCGCTGCGTTTGATTGCAGGCAACTTGCAAGGCATGTCCGTCTGGGTCGAAAAAGCGACAACCATAACCGCCCGCCGGCCCTTCAATGGGGCCGGGTTCGCCGATGGCCTTCGCGCCTGCATCCATTGCTTGCTGGAACACGGCGTCCACGTCTACTTTCGATGCAGCCGAGAAGCCGACAAGATCGGTCTTGCGTTCCGCATCTTCACGTAGGACGATGACATAGGGATGAGACACGCCTTCCGCGGCGAAATAGACTTTGCCGTCTGCGTCCGCCACTTCAGTCAATCCCCAGACCTTCCCGAAGAAGTCGCGTTCTGCCTGCAAATCGGGGACCGCCAATGATACGAACTGGAGATCGGTGACACTAACCATGTGGGCACTAGTCCTCTTTATTCTCTTTGCTATTCCATAATTCCGATCTGCAGGAATATCTACCTCAGATCAGTCGAAGCTGAATCCGATACGAATGCCGTAAGTTCGCGGCGGTTCGTATGTCCCCACCTGCACGTTGACGCTCGAAACGAGATTTGTGGTCGCGAGCCGCCGCTCGTCTGTGATGTTGTCGATAAACGCGGTCACGAACCAAGCCTCGCTTTGCGGGGCCAAGGTGATGGATCCGTTGGCGATAAATGCCTCTTCCGCCTTGAAGAAAGGCGCGAAGTTGGAATCGATCTCGGCACTCGAACGATACCGCCCGTCCCCCCGCAAGGTGACCTCATACTCACCAACCGGAATACGCTGTTCAACGAAACCACTCAGCGACCACTTGGGAGAATTCAATGCCGGTTTGCCGGAGCAATCGACTTCCCACACCGAGATCGTATTGTTGTTCACATTCTGCGTGGTGGGCGAATATCCGCAACTGGTGACCGGCGGCAATCCTTGGTTCGGCAGGAAATACGTGAAGCTGTCATACTCACTCGCAAGGTATTGCAGTTGCGCCCCGATCATCGTCGTTTCCGTAATCAATGCCTGCACATCGGCATCGAAACCGTAAATCGTAGCCTCGCCGATGTTTCGTGTCAGGAACACAGTGGTCGGCGGGTTGCCCAGGTCATATCCGAACTGGCTGAACTGCTGGTCCTTATACTTCCAATAGAAGGCTTCGACATTCACCTGCAGCCGATTGTCGAGGAAGCGGTTCTTGGTTCCCAGCGTCCACGCATCGATGCTCTCTGGCCGGTAGGTCTCCAAGCCCCGGGCGAAAGCGAAGCCGCCCGAGTGGTAGCCCGTTTCGAAGCTGGCATAGATCATGTTGCTTGGAGTGACTTCGTACTCCGCAGCAAGGCGATAGGTAAACTTGCTCTCTTCAATGCTTTCGTCGATGACCAGTGGCGGCGCGTTCAGCACAAATGGTGCAGTCTGCGATCCGCCGGCCATTGGCGGCAATACGAACAAAGGCACAGGTGTCACAGGAACGCCCTGCCCCGTATAATATTCGCGCACTTCCTGGGCGGAATCCAGCAGCGGAATGAATGGCAAGTTCGGACAAAGATTGGGCGGATTAGCGCCTGGATTTCCGCAGAACAGGACCAGCACATCCGCCGAGCCGTCAAACTGCTTCTTGTCCCAAGTGTAGCGGCCGCCTGCAGTCAGCTCCAGCCCGGGCGCAACCTCGACCGTCAGCTTGCCGAACAGGGCCTCAGAATCCGTCTCCGTCTCGAAGTCTTGGTAGGGAACGATCGTGAACTGCGAAAAGTACGTATAGGTGTCTATTCGTTCACGGAAGAGATAGCCCCCCAGAATGAAATCAACGGTGTCGCCGATCTGGCCGGCATAACGAGCTTCAAGGCTCGTCTGCTTATCCTTTTCATTAGTTTTGGCGCCGTTCATTCCGGCGGTGAAGAGGTTGTCCAGGCTCGCTTCCCTGTGGGCCGGGATAACCGTCAGAGTTCCATTGCCAATGCGTGCATTGAACTCGCCGGTAATGCCCCAATAGTCATTGTCATTATAGGGGGTGCCCTCTGTTACCTGACCCGCACGACCTGCCTGCCGCGCGAATAGTGAGGCAAGATAGGTTCGGGCATCTGGGCTCAGTATGCCATCACTCGGCCCGAAGCCGCTGGGGTTGTAGTTGTAACCTGAAAAACCCGTCGGTCCGAAATTTGGCGTCACAGTTCCTAGGTAGGTGGAGAAAGATCCCATACCGCCCTGATGCGCGTAGTCTGCAGCGACGCGCAGATCGACATCCGGGCTCAGTTCCACCTTAACCTGACCGCGCAACCCGAATTCATCCTGGTCACGCGTACCGTCGTCCATCCAGCCATCGTGCCGTGCAAGATTGCCTGACAGACGGACAGCCGCATTATTGCCCAGCGGCGCATTGACATGGCCTTGAGCATTTACCGCGTTGTAATTCCCATAGCTGCCGACAAACCCAGCCGACAGTTCGCCGATCTGCGGCGTTTGCGGAATGACGTTAATCGCGCCCGCAGTCGCGTTGCGACCGTAAAGCGTTCCCTGCGGCCCCTTGAGGACTTCGACACGCTGCAGGTCGTAGAAAGTGCCGCTGGTGGAGGACGGCCGCCCTATATAGACTCCATCATAATTGAAGGCGATCGCCGCGTCGGAATATGCATTGAGCGTCGAGTTGCCCACACCGCGCACAAAGAACACCGTGTAGGGATTGCCGCCATTGGTGGCAGAGAGAGCGGGAACAGACCGGGCAAGATCTTCTGGCCGGGTTACCGATTTGCGAATCAACTCATCGGAATCAATTACATCCATTGGGATCGGTGCCCGCTGCGCGCTTTCCTCCACGCGCTGCGCGGTGACCAGAATCTCACTTATGCCGGAATTGCTCTGGCCTACGGCCTGCTCATCCTGCGCCGCCGCAGGCGAAGCACTCAGAATCAGAGCGGTTGCAAGCGCGACAGGCGAAACCCCGCGCCAAAGATCGATAACCATCAGCATCTCCCCACGTCTTGTTATATTCTTGATGCTAGGAATATTTATTCCCATCATCAAGAATAAATTTCATGGCGCTGTGCAAGCTGCTCACTCGGCCAAAAGCCACCATTCACTCGTTCGCCGGTTGATCCCTTGCGAACCATTGAATTCCTATGTAGCGGAATTATGGCAAATCTGCCGCGCAAAACCCGCCGCATCGCGCCAAGATGTAAAAAGAGAGGATATATGAAAGAGATACGCCGCATCGTTACCGGACATGACGAGACTGGTAAGTCGGTCTTCCTCTCAATCGGGACACCACCCCAATTGCACCATCGGACCGAGGGCAAGGTGCAGTTTCACGAAATCTGGAATACGGGAGAGATGCCGGCGCAGATTCTGCCGACCGAATCGACCGAGCCCAACGAGCGCCTGCCGCTACGCATCCCGCCCGATGAAAACGGCACGATCATTCGCGTCCTGGACATCCATCCCGGACACCTGGAACATATCGCACCGCGCGACGATGGACAGCATCCCGGGATGCATCGAACCGAGACAATCGACTACGGAATCTTGCTGGAAGGCGAGCTTACGATGCTCCTCGACGATAGCGAAGTCGACATGCATCCTGGCGACATCGTGATTCAGCGCGGAACCAACCACGCTTGGGAAAATCGTAGCGATACTGTGGTTGCACGCATCGCGTTCATTCTCATCGACGGGGCATTCGCAGGTCCTTTGGCGAAGCAGTTGCAGGGAGCCAAATTGATGCATGGAACCATCGCCCAGCGCGCGGACCTGGAAGGAGAATAGGCGATGCCCGGGAATCCCCTTATCGATTCAACCCACGATCCAGAACTCAGATCATGGGTAGACAGTGCAAACGGTCATCCCGAATTCCCTGTCCAGAACCTGCCGCTATGTATCTTTGCTCAAGAGGGCGCTGGGCCTCGTGGCGGAGTTGCAATCGGTGACCAGTTGCTCGACCTGAGAGCTCTTGCAAGCTCGGGCCTAATGAGCGGCAATGAACTCGCGTTGATCGAAACCGCCGCTGCGCCGACACTCAATTCATATTGCGCGCTCACTGCAGCTGATCGAGTGCGGCTGCGCAAGATACTGTCCAATTTGCTCAGTGATCTGAAGTCGCCGTTACGCAGCCACACTGACAGCCTATTTGTCGCTCTCGATGCTGTGAGCTTTGAGATGCCTGCCACTGTTGGAGACTACTCGGACTTCTTTGCCGGCATCCATCACGCACGCAATGCGGGCAGAATGTTCCGCCCGGACAATCCCCTGCTTCCCAATTATTGGCACGTACCGATCGCCTATCACGGCCGTGCGTCCTCGATCGACGTGTCTGGGAAGGGTTTTCCGCGTCCGGTTGGCCAAACCGCTGCACATGGGTCCACCACTCCACATTTCGGCCCATCCAAGAGAGTCGACTTCGAACTGGAATTGGCGATCTGGATCGGTGGCGGCAACCGGACAGGAGAACCCATTCCAATCGACAAGGCAAGCGATGCAATCGTCGGTTTCGGTCTCCTGAATGACTGGTCCGCGCGCGACATCCAGGCATGGGAAACGCAGCCGCTGGGTCCGTTCCTTGGAAAGAGCTTCTATTCGACCGTTTCGCCATTTCTGGTGACTGTCGAAGCTCTTGCACCCTTCCGCCGTGGCATGCCTTCCCGAGGCGAAGGCGAACCAGCACCGATGGCCTATCTCTGGGACGAATTGGACCAGCAGATCGGCGTCTTCGATTGTCATCTGGAAGTACTGATATCGACCGAGAAGATGCGGGCGGCAGGCGCCGAACCGGTTGTGTTGACGGAAGCCTCGGGCAAAGACCTCGTCTGGACGCCAGCCCAGATGGTCGCGCATCACACGGTGACAGGATGCAATCTGCGGCCAGGCGATCTGTTCGGCACAGGCACGGTGTCGAGTCCCGGACCAAAGGGACATGGCAGCATGTTGGAGATGACTGAGGGCGGACGTGTGCCCTTGACCCTACCGAATGGCGAGCAACGCAGTTTCCTCGAAGATGGAGACGAGGTGATCATGCGCGGTTGGTGCGAAGCGGAAGGCTATGCCCGCATCGGGCTTGGTGAAGCGCGGGGAACCGTCGGCCCGAGCCTGCCCTATTCTGATTGATGGCGGCTATTGGCGAAAGACATCTTGCTGGACTAAGGTCTGCCGATCGGCAGGAGGCATCGGTGAACCAGCAATCTATGAAGGATCCACCGAAAAGGCCGAAGCGATCGCGCGCAGATGCGCCCAGACGCGCCGCTGGCCGGCCAGCCAAGGCCGATAACACGGTGGGCTCTGCCGCCCTGTTGGAAACGACCTGTGAGATGCTTCGTGAAATAGGTCCGGAGAAGATTACACTGGCCGCTGTTGCCCGCCGATCCAACGTCGATCCGCGCCTTATACGATACTACTTCAATGACCGCGCCGGGCTGTTGCGTGCAACTGTGGACAGTCTTTCAAAGCGTTATCAGAATATGGCAGAGGAACGGATTGATGCGGAAGACAGCGCAGAAATGCAGCTGCGCAAACGCTTTGAAACCTTCCTCGAGTTTCAACTCGAGTACCCCTATTTTCGGCGGCTCCTGGTGGACGAAATCATCCCATCGGCGGACCAAGAGGCAGAGCGCGTCCTGCGCGATATCAGCGAGAGGGGCGTCGGCAATTATGCCAGCATTCTTGAGCAAGGAGATGCGGCAGGATCATTGCGCATGGTCGATCCTCAGCTGTTCTATGTTTGCCTGATCGGAATGCAGGAAATGGCAGCTGTCGGCGCACCGATCTTACGCAAACTCGGCCATCCGGCGATCGATTCTCCAAATTATGCGAAGATTTTCAGCAAGTTCGCGATGGACCTTATACTGGATGGACTGAAGGCCCGGGAAGCCAAATGATACTGCAGAAAGCATCACTTCAGTTGATGGGCCTGTGAGCAGGCTGCCGCAATCTTTACCGGATCGATCTTCCTCAACTACATGAAAATGAGTCAATTTTGCGCCGGCTTGTCATTCGGCAGCGGCAAATAGGTCTGCCAATCACCATAGGTCCGTTCCTGCATCATCAAATATGAAGGATTGCGGTTACGCTCGGCGCGTTCGACAGCAATAGTAAGAAACTCGTCGACAGCTTCCGCACGGGGGCCATCACCAATCGCCGCATGGCCATTGACCACGCGATAAAGTTGCCGATGGATTGAAGTGAAGCCGAGCTGCCTCAGCGCGGCATCGGCAACCCCTTCTGCACTGATGTAACCATCGATCTTCCGCTGGTTCAGCCGCTTGAAACTTTCTTTAGGACCACTGCTGACCACGACGGGAAATGGCAACGATGCTGCCAAGCTGGCTGAGGTCTCAATCCGTTTGCCTTGGAGCGCTTCTGCCCCGACTGGCTGCTCGCGATTGGTATAAAGTATTATATAGCCCTTCATTATCGTCGAACTGCATAATCGGACGGGCAAGCGATTGCCGTGCTGTGCTGAAGCGAACGGAATAACTAGATCCAATTCTCCCTTGCCAAGCATCTCCAGTGCGACCTCGTTCGAGACATAAGAGAACTCTGCACTCGCATTCGGATGTTGGTCTGTCAGCGCATGAATGAGGCGACGAAAACGTTCCCGGCTATCAGGAGCGGAAACGGTAATTGCAGTCCGCAGGGTCGTAATTCCCGCCTCGCCGCTCGAAGCTTCCTTTTCTATGGGCACACACGCTGCAAGCAATGTCGCAAGGATAAAAAGGACAAAACGTCCCTGCCTCATTCGATTGACCGTCATCCCACTTCCCTGAATCTATTGCGCCGGCGGCTCGAACCGCACGATTTGACCGTCTTCGGCAAACTCTAAATTCCTATATAACGGAATTAATGCAGGCTACAACGCGTCAGGCCAAAATTCTCGCAAGTCTCACAGAACTCGTGTCGTCCGCGCCGATCTGAGACGACGAATGCCATTCGTGATAATGACCTCCACCTCTTCTTACCGCCAGATTGCCTGGCTCTTGAAGGCCCCCGCGCATGATAGCTCCATGACCGCAGCACCATGGCTTTGGCGTCGATCCTGTTCTTGCCCCTCCTTGCCATTCAACATTGCAGCCGGCCTTGCGACAATGCCGAACGCAATCTAGCCTCCCGGAAAAACAAGCCGGAGAGGAGTTTTGCAATGACGCCAACCATCTTGACCTGCTCGGTCGTTGGGGCAAGGCCCCTCCGCAAGGATAACACTGCCATTCCATACACCCCGGCGGAGATCGCCCAGCAAACGATCGAAGCTGCAAGGGCCGGTGCCTCGATCGCCCATATCCATGTCCGCGATCCGGAATCCGGAGCGGCAAGCATGGAACTCAAACATTATCGGGAGGTCGTCGAACGGATCAGAGAATCCGAAGTCGATATCATCATCAATTTGACAACCGGCCCCGGTGCGCGGTTTCAGCCGCTTGCCGAAAGCCCGCGCGAAGCCGGACCGCTTACCAACATCACCTCTCCGGAGCGCAGATGCGAACATGTCTGCGAACTGAAGCCGGAAATCTGTTCTCTCGATCTCGATACGATCCTGGGCGGAACCGGCAAGACGGCTACGATCAATCTAGTCGATCACATCGCACGCATCGCGGAGCTGGTGCAGGCGGAAGGGGTGAAGCCCGAACTGGAAGTGTTCACACCCGGGGACATCGTGCTCGCGCACGATCTGATCAATGACGGCGTGCTGAAAGGGCCGCAGCTCTTTCAGATGGTGCTGGGTGTCAAATATGGTGCGCCGGCGACCACCCAAATGATGCAGGCCATGCAGGCCATGCTGCCGGGAGAATCTCAGTGGGCCGCCTTCGGCATTGGCCGCCTGGCCTATCCAATGATGGCCCAGTCCGTTCTGCTTGGCGGCCATGCCCGCGTTGGCTTCGAGGACAACATTTATATGAAGCGTGGCGTACTCGCAGCAGGCAATGGTGCGTTGATCGAAAAAGCCGTGAGACTGATCGATGATCTTGGTGGGGCTGTGGCAACGCCGGTTGAGGCCCGCAAAATTCTTGGACTGAAAAGTAAGAGCTAGAACCTGTAGGATCGATGCTGTCAGTCTAACTGTAACTCGTCTCTACCTGCAGAATTTTCCGGTCTAACCAAAGGGCTATGAAGTCAATTCAGCAATCTGCAGCACCTTCAGCATTCAGCGTGGCCACACTTGCCGAAAGACAATGCGAGAGTTCTGATCGTCAGCATTGGCCGAGTGGCAAGCCGTTTCCCTCGTACATGGATGAAATGTCGGGACCGCACCTCTGAGAGCCTTCGGGGAGTCAACCTGACCATCCTATTTCAGTCAGGCTTGTTCATCTTTCGCCATCTTCTCGACCTTGCGATTAAAGATCGTGATCCCGCGGTCGTGCGCCGTTGGCATGATGGGGCGGTCCGGCGCTCTCGCGATGTTCCGGTGTTGCGCTTCGATCATGGCCTTGTCTTCGGCGAAAGCGCGTCCGGCAATCTCCATATGCATGTCGCGTGTCGCAGCATCCCCATGCCTTTTGTGAGGCCCCCAGGAGAAGAAATAGCGCGCAGTGTCTTTCTCCATCGGTGTGACAGCCTGGCTCGTGAAGGTCACACCGCTGACCGCCTCATCATAATCAGGAACCCCATAGTCCAGCCGCGCAGCTGTGCCGAGCGGAAACACTCCGCCAGTCATCAAAAGAACCCCAGGGAGAAGGAAGTCGTACGTCATGTAGCTGTCCATCGGCTCATCGCTTTTGCGTGAAGCAGATCCCGTGGAGTTTTCAGTCCAGCGCGAATAGCGGATGCCGCGGTCGAGCGTTTCGATCTTGCCCTGCGTTTCGGCAAATTGCGGACCCGAACCGAAGCTCTGGGCATGGACAAAGGTCAAATGGCTGAAATCAAGCAAATTGTCGTTGATCAGCCGAGCCTCTGCCTCGTAATCGAGCTGGCCGTGGCCCAGAATGAAGTCGGGATGATCGAGGCCCACGGCGGGCGGAATAAGGTCTGCGTCCGCCGCATCGGCGTCACCCATCCAGACCCAGATCCAGCTGTGACGTTCGATGACCGCATATGGCCGCGTTTTCGCGCCACGCGGAACGCTGTCCTGCCCAGGAATCTCGACCACAGTGCCGTCGTTGCCGAACAGCAGGCCGTGATACATGCAGCGGAGCCGGTCGCCTTCGCAGCGCCCGAGGGAAAGCGGCGCATGCCTGTGGACGCAGCGATCTTCCAAGGCGTGAATTGCGCCCGATGCCGTTCGCCAAAGGACGATCGGCTGCCCTAGGATCGTCATGGCAAATGGTTTCTCGATGGCGAGGTCGTGACTCCAACAGGCAACATACCAGGCATTATAGACATAGGTCACAGTCTTCCGCTCCTCTCCGTGCGCCGAATTCCTTAACCAACCATCTGGCGCCATTCGTGCAGGATACACATTCGACCAAAAAGGAGAGTTCATGGTGCTAATGTTGCCCATGAAGCCTATTGATGTGCAACTTGTTAGGCGTCCGATGGGCCGAAATCCCGGGCGAATCCGCTCCCCGATTCAACCGGGATTTCGTTGACATATCAATCATTCTAACTAATCTGCCCGGACTCGATGTGAAGCATCGCGCGTCGATTGCGGGAGAGAAATAAGTGCAGCAGGCCCAACGCCAGATTGCGGTGCGCAACCCCAGGACGGGGGCTGTCGATTTCGAGCTCCAGGTCAGCTCCCGCGCCGAAATTGCCGACAAAGCCGCTCGCCTGCGCCAGAATCAGGCCGCCTGGGCGACTCGCCCGCTGGAGGAGCGCATCGGCGTAATGCAGCGCTGGCTGGGTGAGGTGGCGCGGCACAAGGACGCAATTGCCGCGGCGGATGCCGAGGATACTGGGGGATGCCACACCTCCTATCTCCAGGGCTTCATCACGATGGGCAATATCGGCGGCTGGATCGAAGATGCAAAGGCAGCACTGGATGCCGCCGGTTTTCACGGACCTTCCAAATCGATGCCGGAAGTGGAAGTCCGCTCGCAACTGGTTCCGTATCCGCTCGTCGGCGTAATCAGCCCCTGGAACGCACCGATGATGCTGGCGCTGCTCGATGCGGTTCCTGCCCTGTTTGCGGGGTCCGCGGTGCTGCTCAAACCGTCAGAGGTCACGCCGCGCTTTATCGAGCCGCTATTTGAAACGGTGCGCGCCGTGCCCGAACTTGCGGGCGTGTTCGATTACGTGATGGGCGACGGCGAGGCAGGCAAGGCACTCATCGACGAGGTGGATCTCCTATGCTTCACAGGTAGCGTTCCTACCGGCAGGAAAATCGCCGTCCGTTGCGCAGAACGCCTGATCCCCTGCTTCCTGGAACTGGGCGGCAAGGATCCGGCAATCGTTACAGCTAGCGCCGATCTCGATCGGTCGACAACTGCGGTACTGCGCGGAGCGGTTCACGCAAACGGCATGGTGTGTTTCTCGACCGAGAGAATCTATGTCCATCGCCCCATCCACGACGATTTTGTCGAGCTGCTGCTGCAGAAGGCGGCAAAGGTCCGGCTGAACAGCGACGATCCGCGCGCCGGGCACCTCCATCCCTTCACATTCGCGCCGCAAGCCAGGATCGTCGCGGATCAGCTGGCCGAAGCGGTGGATAAGGGGGCGACGATCCGGTCCGGCGGCAAGGTGGAGGAGATAAATGGCGGCCTCTACATGCGGCCCACCGTAGTGACCGGCGTCACCCATAATATGCAAATCATGCGCGATGAGACTTTCGGCCCGATCATGCCGATAATGCCCTTCGACGATGTCGAAGAGGCGATAGCCCTTGCCAACGATACGATTTTCGGCCTGACGGCATCGGTCATCGCAGGCGATGAGGAAGAGGCGCTGTCGATCGCCCAGCATGTCAATGCGGGCGCAGTGTTCATGCAGGATACCTTCCTCACATTCGGCAAGAACCGCACGATCGGCACGGACAGCTTCGGCGAATCCGGTCTGGGCGGTTCGCGCACCGGGCCGGAATCGATCCTGCGCTTCGTGCGCCGCAAGGCGCTGATGACGCAGCGCGGCAAGGTCGCCGACATCATGGATGACCATCATTTGGAAAAGGAGCGGGGCTGATATGCCGAACTGGAGATTGAGCGCGGAAGACAGGCTGGAAATCCAGGAACTCTATGCCCGCTATGCCTGGGGCATCGACCTTGCCGATATCGACATGGCCCTGTCCGCCTTCACCAAGGACGCGTCTTTCGATCACCTATGGCAGGGAAAAGTTGAAGGGCATGCTGCGATCACGGATAACCTCAGGAGCCTGTGGTACGATCGTCAGCACTGGTGGATCGGGCGCCAGCACATGATGAACACCTTCGTCATGCAGGAGCGGGAGCAAGAGGGCGAAGCGGATGTGCGCTGCTTCTTCCAGATTCTGCAGCACAATGTCGAATACCGGACCAATTTCGTATTCGGCGTAGGCACGCGGCACGATCATGTCACCCGCAAGGAAGGCAGCTGGAAGTTCCAGAGCCTCTCTGTCAATGCGTGGACCCAGCTGGACGACATTCCGTGGAAGGGCGACATCACCCTGCCCCGCCCGCCCAAGGCCCCCAATTCCAACCCCGACAAGGCTGGCGCAAGATCGTGATCGAGGTAACGGCAGCCGTCAGCCGTCCGGGCAACGCCGAGCCGCAGCTGGAGAAACTCCGCCTGGAAACGCCGCGTCCCGGCGAGATGCGTGTGCGGATTGTCGCCTGCGGCATTTGCCATACCGACCTGCACGAGCATCCCGGGCGCATGGCGCCGCAGCCCATCGTTCTGGGGCATGAAGGCGCCGGTGTTGTCGAAGAAGTAGGCGAAGCGGTTCGAGGTTTCGCAGTGGGCGATCACGTGATCCTGAGCGGATCGTCCTGCGGCGAATGCCCCAGCTGCCGGGAGAACCGCCCGACCTATTGCGATCTTGCAATGCCGCATTGTTTCGGCGGCAAGCGGCTCGATGGCTCCACCGCTCTCAGCGAAGGCGATGAAAAGGTCCATTCGCACTTCTTCGGACAGTCCAGCTTTTCCACTCAGGCGATCGTGCCGGAAAGAACGGCCGTGAAAGTCCCGGCGCACTTGCCGCTCGAGAAGCTCGGCCCCCTCGGCTGCGGCGTCGTAACCGGCTCCGGGGCGGTGATCGAAGCGCTCAAGGTCGGCTATGGCGACACGATCGCGATTTTCGGCACGGGCGGCGTCGGGCTGAGCGCCGTGATGGCTGCGCGACTGGTGGGCGCGCGGCGCATCGTCGCGGTGGACCTGCTGCCGGACAGGCTTGAGTTGGCCCGCGAGCTGGGAGCGACGGACACCGTCCTCGCCAGTGACGACAACCTTGTCGAGCAATTGCGCGGCATCACCGGACGCGGGCTGGATTACACGCTCAACACCACCAACGTTCCTTCGGTCCATTCCGTGGCTCTGGACAGCCTCGCCATGAACGGCACGGCCGCCTTCGTCGCCGCCCCGCGCGGGGAATGGAGCCCGCAAATGTTCGCGATGCTGGCCGGGGGCAGGATGCTGCGCGGCGTGCTGGGCGGGGACGCCGATCCGCGCCTGTTTCTGCCCAAGCTGATCGACTATTGGGAACAGGGCCGCTTTCCGTTCGACCGGCTGCTGCGGTTCTACGATTTCGCGGATATCGGGCAGGCGTTTAGCGATCTTGCCAGCGGCAAGGTGATCAAGCCGGTCCTTCGAATGGAGCGCGATCATGCTGCCTGACGACATACGCAAAACCATTGCCGGGCTCGGCATGAACCTGACGCCCGACATGATGGCGGCGACGCAGAAGCTTGTCGCGAGCCATCACGCCCAGCCCCCCGCCGATCATCGCATATCGCGCGACTTGCAATACGGGCCTCATGACCGCCACCGCGCGGACATCTTCGCCTCGCCAGGCACAGACGGCGCGCCGGTACTCGTCTACGTCCATGGCGGCGGCTTCGTGATGGGCGACAAGCGCAGCGAGGGCACGCCGTTCTACGACAATGTCGGACATTTCGCTGCAGCCAGCGGCATGGTGGGCGTAACGATGACCTATCGCCTGGCTCCAGCCGATCCGTGGCCAGCGGGGGCAGAGGATCTCGCAATGATAGTCGCATGGCTACAAGACAATATCGCCGCGTATGGCGGCGACCCTGACAAAATATTCCTGATGGGACAGTCGGCAGGCGCAGTGCATGTCGCCAGCTATCTAGCGCATCGACGGTTCCACGGCGGAGGTGGACCGGGCATTGCCGGAGCGCTTATGCTTTCGTGCATCTACGATGTCGAAAAGGCCGATGCCAACCAGTTCCACCGCGCCTATTACGGCGAAGACCGCACACAATATCGCGAAGCCTCGACCACGGAAGGGCTCATCGCGACCGATGTCCCCTTTTTCGCGACAGTTTCGGAATTCGACATTCCCGATTTCCAGAAGCAGGCGGCCGACTTCGTCGCCAATTACTGCTCGGCGCGCGGCACCTATCCGCGCATGCATTATCTGTCCGGACACAACCATTTGTCGCCGGCACTGACGCTAGGCTCGGATATCGACACGCTCGGTCGGCAATTGCGCGCCTTTGTAACTGCATTTTGCTGAAGACAGCCGGGCTTGACCGGCGAGGAGAGAACATGGCTGAACCTATCCAGTTTCCCGATATCGAACTCTATCGCGGCTGGGGCGAACCCATGCGCACGGAATGCACGATCCATGGACTCGAGCTGCTGGAAGGGGCGATACCCGAAGGGCTTGAAGGGACGCTCTATAAGGTAGGCGCGGATCGCCAGTATCCCTCCGGCCGCGACGACGACATCTTCATAGATGGCGAAGGCATGATCCACATGTTCCGCTTCGAAGACGGTCAGGTCGATTACGTCAATCGCTGGGTCCGCACGACGCGATACGAGATGCAGCGCGAAGCGAAACGCAAGCTCTTCGGAAGGTACCGCAATCGTTACACCAACGATCCCGAAGTCGATAATTCGGTATCGATGGGCACCGCCAACACCACTGCGATGTTTCACGCGGGGCACCTTTATGCCCTGAAGGAAGACGATCTGCCTTACGAGATAGATCCGGACACGCTCGAGACTATCAGGCGCACGGATATGAACGGGCAGATCGGTTCGGCCTGCTTCACCGCGCATCCGAAAGTCGATCCGGTCACGGACGAATTGCTGGGCTTTTCGTATCAGGCGCGGGGCGATGGAACGAAGGACATCGTCTTCTACGTGTTCGACGCCGGTGGGCGGAAGATCAACGAGGTCGAATTCGAAATGCCCTATGCCGGCATGGTCCACGACTTCGCGGTAACGGACGAATGGGCCGTCTTCCCCTTCTTCCCGATGATGACAGACATGGAAAAGGTGAAGGCGGGCGGCGCCTATTTCGAATATCATCCCGACAAGCCGACCCATGTCGCCCTGGTTCCGCGCTATGGAAAGGCGGAGGATATCCGCTGGTTCGAGGGGCCTAACGCCACGGCCGGCCACATGATGAACGCGGTCCGCGTGGGCAACAAGGTCATGCTGGACGTGTGTTATTATGAAGGCAATTGCTTCGAATTCTTCCCCACTCCTTCGGGTGACGTGGCGCCAATGGTCCCGCCATTCCTGACGCGGCTCACCTTCGATCTCGGCCGCAATGCAAAAGAATACGAGGTAGAGCGCCTGTTGAATGTGCCCGTCGAGATGCCGCGCACCGATGACCGATACCAGGGCCGTCCATACCGGCACGGATACTGTATCGCGCGCTCTCCGGACGGTTCGAGCGGAACCGGCCATGTCAACATGGAGACGGGCGAGATCTCCATCTGGCGGCCTGGAGAAGGGGATATGGTACAGGAATGCCAGTTCGTCCCCCGCTCCGCCTCCTCGCCCGAAGGCGACGGGTGGCTGTTGATCCCCGTTAATCGCGTGTCCCGCAACCGCAGCGACCTCGCGATCCTCGATGCGCAGAATGTGGCAGCAGGGCCCGTCGCACTGCTCAAATTGCCGTTCAAGGTTCGCGCGACTTTCCACGGCACCTGGGTACCGAAGCACGCGCGGGAAACGGGCCGGTACGAATACGGCCTCGCAGGCGCTGCTTAATCCTTCAAGGCGGGGTGCGCCCAGTCGTCCCCGCCCATCCCCTCATTCCGCCAAGCACGTGCACGCGCGGTAAGGAGCCGGGCGTCCATCCGCGCCAATTGCAGGCCGCGGGCGTTCGGACGCCCTTGCCGATCCGGCACGCTTCCTTTCCCGCAAAAAACGGGGCCGGGATGAATATCCCGGCCCCGCTGCAATAGTCCGAATTATCGCAGATCAGTATTCGAAACGCACACCCATCCGGTACATCCGGCCAACCACGTCATAGAGGATCGGGTTGGTCACACCGTAGCTCGAAGGGAAGCGATTGGGCGGATCCTTGTCGAACAGGTTGTCTACACGGGCAAACAGCTCGAGTTCGGGCCGCTCCGTCAACGGGCGGAAGGCGAAGCGGGCATCGAAATACCAGTATTCGTCGATCGAGTTATCGCTGACGCTATTTGGCAGCGTCGGATCGTAACCCGCCTGATCCGGACCGATCTGCGTCGCATTATAGAGGCCGCTGGATATATACTCGGCCTCAAACCCGATATCCCACTTCTCGGTCTCGTATGACGCGAAGAAACGGCCGGTGAAATCGGGCACACCCGATTCCTGCGAAACCGGAGACCCGTTCTGACCCGCGCGGTTGACTTCACCGGCTTGATCGACGGTGATGAGATCGAAGACATAAGTACCGAGCGCGCGGAAGGACATATCTCCCGGTCCGACCGGCAACGAATAGCTTGCCTCGATATCGATACCCTTGGTCTTGAGCTGATTGAGGTTGAGCAGTGTGTTGTTGATCGAGACCAATGCTCCCGCATCGCTCCGGGTGATCAGTTCGCACAGCTCCGTGGCACCCGTTGCGCAGCGGTTGAGAATGGTCTGACCGCCCAAGGTCGAAATCACGTCATCCAGCTCGATGTCGTAATAGTCGACAGCCAGGTTGAGGCCGGGCAGCGGCGTCAGCACCACGCCCGCGGTAAGGGTATCGGCGCGTTCCGGCTCCAGGCCGGGATTACCGCTGAGCCTTACCGAAGTAAGCGAGCTTGCTCCGCTATCATCCTCCGGATCGACCAGGAACTGGAAGCTGGATACGCTTGGGTTGTACAGCTCAAAGAAATTGGGCGCGCGAATGTCGCGCGACCTAGTGATGCGGAAACGAACACCTTGAACCGGTTCCCAGGTGGCGCCCAGCTTCCAGGTAAACTCGGTACCGCTGGTGGAATAATCGGTGATGCGGGCAGCACCGTTCAGCTCCAGCAATTCCGCCCCTGGCGTCGCCGACAGCAGAGGAGCGGCCACTTCGAAGAAGCCCTCCTTCACCTTGACCGCGGGGCCGGTGATACCGGAACCCGGGCTGGTGTAGAAATTGTTGGCGGCCGAATCCGGATCTGTCGTGCCCTCGGCATCCTCGACGCGGTATTCCGCGCCGACCGCGAAGCCCATCATACCGCCCGGCAGCTCGAACAGGTCGCCGCTGATGTTCGCCGCGAACACCTGCCGGCTGAGCTCCGTCTCCTGAGTGACGGTGCCGTAGGCGTAGTCCTTGGCGGCCGGATCGAAGTTGTTTTCGCCGAACAGATTCAGCGGCAAGCAGCCCGCCGCCGCGGGATTGTCCAGAGCGACCTCGCGGCATACGATGTTGCCGTTGGGCGTCCCGGTCAGGAATTCCCCTTCATCGACCGCATCCACGGCCCAGAAGAATTCGCGGTTCTTCCGGGTGTTGTAGCCACGCTGCGAATAGTTGGTCTGACCGTACTGGTAATAGAAATCCCAAGTGAAGCCGTTACCGAACTCGCCCTCTGCACCCGCGGCAATGCGATAGACGTCGCGCTCCACAAAACCCTGAGAGTGGCCGAGATCGTTGCCGATCCTGCCGAAGCGAACCGAAGCAACGTCAGCATCGACCATCTGCTGACGCAGGTTGGCGGGAAGGAAGGCGTTGTCGGCGGCAATGCCGATATCGGTCGGGCTGAGGCCGAGGTTACGCGTTTGTGCACCCGTGGTCCGGCCTTCGATATGAGCGTAGCTGGCTTCCACGAAGGGTTCGAAAGATTGGCTCACATCATAACTGGCACGCGCCAGCACATTGTAACGCTCGACCGCAGAAACGAGTGGGAATTCGAGATAGAACGCGTGGTACGGGTCCATACTGCCACCGGACTGGAAAATCGGCGGCCCGTAATAGGTTCCGTAATCATGCGGAACGAGAGTCCCGTCCGGCATGATCTCGTTTCCGGCGAACGGCCCGGAATTGAACAACCCGTTGTTACTGGCGGTCGAAGGGCGGACATTGGGCAGGAAAATCTGGCGCGCGAGCCCGTTCACCTGCGGGATGGGATTGGCAACCGGGCCATATTCGACCGCACACCAATCGCGCTCGTAGCAATCGCCGACGCCATTGCTATCGGCATATTCGCCGCCGATGATGAAGTGACCGCGTCCTTCGCTGAACTCAGTACCATAGGCGCCCGAAACGAAGAACTGTTCGTTATCGCCTTGATCGCTAATGCCGTATTGGGCGGAGGCGCGCATGCCTACCAATTCGTTATCGAGAATGAGGTTTACGACGCCCGCGACTGCATCCGAACCATAGGCGGCAGAGGCGCCGCCGGTAACGACTTCACTGCGCGCCACCAGTGCGGTGGGGATCGTGTTCAGATCGACTGTGAAGCCTGGCGCATTGCCCGAACCGGCAACTGTGGCGGGCACGTATCGCCGGCCATTGACCAGCACCAGAGTGCGCTGAGCCCCAAGGCCGCGAAGGTCCGCCAGGTTCGCACCGGCATTGCCGATAAAGATCGCCGTGGTCGCCGGGGTTGCCTGAGGACGGAAGCTTGGCAGGTCGTTCAGCACATCGGCAACGTTGATTGCCGCCTGATCCTGGATCGAATCGGCCGAAACCACCGTCACCGGCGTAGCCGTCTTGAAAGTGTCTCGCGCGATGCGAGAACCTGTCACGATGATCGGCTCTTCTGATGCTGCATCGCCCAAGGCAGTTTCGGCTGGCTCTTCCAACTCTTCCTGCGCCAAAGCGGGTGTTGCCCAGGTGGCACTCGCGATCGCCAGATAGCTGGCTATCCCCAGCACATTACGCTGGCGATTGGAAACATGTCTTTTCATTGATTCCTCCCATTTTGATTTATCGATAGGCTCATGCCCAGGGGCAGCGAGGCACAAACAATTTTGGTATCGGTCCGGCGTTCCAAGCCTCGGTTCGCCCAGGCGCCCAATCTTTGGGCATTCTCACGCATGGCTTGGCATCTCCCTGGCGGCCTCGGCCCCAGCGGAAATCCGCAGCAGCAAGACAATTACGGCAACGCCCAGCGGAACGATGGCAAAGGCGCCAATCGCGCGCCCAACCTGCTGGAAGACGAAGATGGTCGTCATATCTTCCACCGGATGGCCGAATTCGGCAGCGACAGCCGGTGCAACCTTGCCGAGCAAGGAGAAATCGAAAGCGTCCAGGAACAGCACGAAGGAGCAAAGGAACAGCACTGCAATGTGCAGAGGCCGGACCGGTTGCCGATCAATGAAATCCTGAATGTGGAAATCTAGGCGAGCCACGCAGCCTCCTGCGAAGTCGGTTGACTTTGCGCATCTCGGCAATGGTCGCGGTCAGCACACGCAATTGCATTGCGGCTTAACCACATTCGCCCACACACACTGAATGTGCAAAAGCATTGTCTCCCGAATGAGCCGCTTTGCCGAACCTTCGTCGATGCGGTTTTATACAAGGAGCGGAATAGTTGGACGGGCCGCCGCATGCTAACCAATTCCCCTCATAAAGTGCATTACGAATGCTAATATTGCGGCGGGAAGGTTCATGTGTCGTACTCGACATGATGCATGAAACCGCCGCGAACGACTTCCCGCAGCCAGCGATTGAACCGATTGTGATGAAATCGTTCGGGCCAATACTGGAACACATCGATGCTCGGGAACTCGCCGGAGATATCGATCCTGCGGAATGCGCCCTTTTCAGCCAAACTATCGACAAGGAAGTTGGGCACTGTTGCGATGTAACTGGGATTGCGTTCCAGCAAATATGGCAAGACGAGGACGTGCGGGGTGGTCAGCACGACCCTGCGGCTGCGCCCTTTTTCCTTCAGCCATTGGTCTATGACGGTATTTGCAGTGCTGGTGATCGAAGCCGACAGGTGGGTCTGCGAACAATAACAATCCAGGTCGATCGTATCGGGAAGTTCGCTTTTCGCACTCGCCAGCACCGCATAACCGTGACGGTACAATTTCTGCTGCTTCAGCCCGGCCATGCGCGGCCGCACGCTGGTTATCAGCAAGTCGATCTGGGCTGTGTCGACCAGTTCAGGCAACCGTTGCTGACCAAGTTTCACCACGTTTACTCGGCAATTCGGGGCCTCCCGTGCCACGCGCTCCAGAAGCCTGGGTAGAATGGCCACCTCTCCGACATCGCTTGCGCAGATATTGATCAGCCGCTCAGCCGACGGCGGATCAAATCCGCCGTGGTGGCCCAGGAGGTTTTGCCCAAGATCCACGATCTCTTCGACGATCGCGCCGATATCTTCGGCCTTTTGCGTGCGCACCAGGCCTGATTGCGTTCTTACAAAGAGTGGATCGTCAAATAATGTGCGCAGCTTGCGCAGCGAATGGCTGATAGCGCCCTGCGAAAGGCGCATGTTTTCCGCCGTCTTGGTCACGCTCCGCGTGTCGCTGATACTTCGGAATACCAGCAAGAGGTGCATATCCAGATTACGGATCTGACCAATCATGTTCCTAACACACTCCGCCACTGCATACCGCTAACGCCCTGCTCTTCACTGTTGCGGCAGTATCTGCATTCAAGGCCTCATTCGCTGCCGACACGGCGCCGGCGGGATTCGCCCTCCATCATTGCGGGCAAGTTCAAGGCCATCTTCTCCAGCATCGCATCGAGTGTTTGCCTCTCTTCTGGAGTAAAGCCGCGCATCACCCGCGCGTGAAATTCGGTCCGCATCTTCATTATCGGCCTGAAGAATTCGATGCCCTTCTCGGTCACCGAAAGAATGGGGGCACGGCCATCCAGGGGATTATTCCGGCGGGCGACCAGCCCTTTCGCTTCGAGAGCCCGCGCGGCGCGACTTACTTCAGCCCGATCGACCCACGCCTTTTCCGCAATCTGCCGCACCGTTAGCCCCTCACCCTCACACAGCAGGGCGAGCCGGCTCAGTACGCGCCATTCGGCCACCGGCATCTGGGAGGCTGCAGACAGTTGGCGAATGGTCAGACGGTCCATGGCCTTGGCGAGCAACATTATTCGAAACGAGGGGAAATCCAGCCCCTCGACTTTCCAAGCATCGAATTGTTCTTCTTCTGCAAGAACCGCCTTGCCAGTCGCTGCCGACATTACCGCTCCCATTGGCGCTTCAACAATGAGCACAACCCGCAAATCGATTGCATATCCGACGCGAGTGGCCCGCTCCAGATGGGTTGCTATCAAATCTTCGTTGATCTATCAATGATAAACGTTGATCTATCAATGATAGATCCCGTCATCTATTTGCATCTGCAGCGATGCCCGGTCGTGGCGCCATCATTGCGCCGGCACAGGTGACACAGGCAAAGGAAGCAACGTGACCGATTACCCCTCTCTCCACATGACAATAGACGGCCAGAAAGTGTCCGGCGGCGGCCGGCGCACCTTTGAGGTCGTCAATCCTGCGACCGGCGAGACGCTGGCCGAGCTGCCTCTGGCTGAGGCCGCCGATCTCGACCGCGCGCTGGAAGTGGCGGAAAAGGGCTTTCAAATCTGGCGCAAGTCGACCGCGCAGGAAAGAGCCGCGGTGCTGCAGGGCGCTGCACGGCTGATGGTCGAGCGGCAGGAGGAACTCGCCTGTATCGCCACCTTGGAACAGGGCAAGCCGCTGGCTGAAAGCCGCATCGAAGTGATGATGAATGTCGGCCTGTTCAATTTCTACGCCGGTGAATGCTTCCGCAATTACGGAAGGGAACTGGTCCGGCCGGAAGAATCGCGCTCGACGGTCAGGTGGGAGCCGGTCGGTCCCGTCGCCGCGTTCGCCCCGTGGAACTTTCCGCTGGGCAATCCCGGCCGCAAGTTGGGAGCACCGATTGCCGCGGGCTGCTCCGTTATCCTGAAATCGGCTGAGGAAACGCCCGCCAGTGCGCTCGGCGTGCTGCAGGCGCTGCTGGATGCCGGGTTGCCCAAGGAAGTGGCACAGGCCGTATTCGGCGTGCCCGACGAAGTCAGCCGGCATCTGCTCGGCAGTCCGATCATCCGCAAGCTTTCCTTCACCGGCTCCACAGTGGTCGGCAAGCATTTAGCGCGTCTGGCAACGGAGAACATGCAACGCACCACGATGGAACTGGGCGGCCACGGACCGGTACTGGTGTTTGACGATGCCGATGTCGAAAAGGCACTCGCGACGAGTGTACCGGGTAAATATCGAAATTGTGGCCAGGTCTGCGTCTCTCCCACCCGCTTCATCGTGCAGGAAGACGTTTTCGAAAAATTCCGCGACGGTTTTATCGAGGGCGCGAGAAATCAGCAGGTCGGCGATGGCCTGGCGGATGGCACCTCGATGGGCCCGATGGCCAATCCACGCCGCCCAGAGGCGATCGACCGCTTCATTGCCGACGCTGTCGACAAGGGCGCGAAGCTGGGCGCCGGCGGCAAGAGAATTGGCAACCAGGGCTATTTCTACGAGCCGAGTGTACTTTTCGACGTACCGCTCGATGCCGAGATCATGAACGAGGAGCCGTTCGGCCCAGTTGCTATCGTCAACCCGTTCCGCAGCGAGGAAGAGATGATCGCCGAGGCCAATCGGCTGCCCTACGGCCTTGCCGCTTATGCCTGGACTTCCGACGTCCAGCGCCAGCGGCGGCTCGCATCGCAATTGGAAGCAGGCATGGTCGGCATCAATAGCCACATGATTGGCGGTGCCGACAGTCCCTTCGGCGGCGTCAAATGGTCGGGCCACGGCAGCGAAGACGGGATCGAGGGTGTCAAGGCCTGCATGGTAACAAAAGCAGTGCACGAAGGGTGATTCAATGACCGAAGAACTGAAAACCGGCGGGCAGAAGGGCTATCTGCGCATCGCCACAGAGGAAGCGTTCGCCACGCAGGAGCAGCTCGATGCAATCCTGCGGCTGGTGAAGGAAGGCCGTGCCGACAAGGGCACCGTTTCACTGTGGGGCTTCTACGGCACCAGCCCATCGGAGCGAACGACTTATATCCGCGAGCGGCTGCTCGACCTCGGCCCGCTGCGCATAGAGGCAATGGATGCGGCTGGGATCGACAAGGCAGTCCTCGCCTTGACCAGCCCCGGCGTGCAGTCGCTGCATGATATCGAGGAAGCTAAGGGCATCGCCAGCCGGGCGAACGACCACCTGGCTGCAGCCTGCGAGAAACATCCCGACCGCTTTTTCGGCATGACCGCAATCTGTCCGCAGGATCCCGAATGGTCGGTCACGGAGCTGAAGCGCGGCAAGGAAGAACTCGGCTTTCATGGCGTGCAGGTGAACTCTCACACGCACGGCCACTATCTCGATGAAGAGCGATTCGACCCGATTTTGCGCGCCTGCGCCGAAATGGATATTCCACTTTACATCCATCCTCAGGGCCCACCCGATCCGATGATTGGCGGCATGGTCGAAGCCGGCCTGGAAGGTGCGATTTTCGGCTTCGCAGTAGAGACGAGCTATCACGCGCTGCGACTGCTGACGACAGGCGTGTTTGACCGCTATCCGTCGTTGCAGCTGGCGCTCGGCCATGGCTGCGAAGGCCTGCCCTTCTGGATCGACCGCTTCGACTACATGTTCAATGCCGGTGTCCGCTCCAAGCGCTATCCTCGCCTCAAGCCGCTCGAGCATGGCCTGCACCACTATTTGCGCAACAATGTCTGGGCCACCAATAGCGGCTTACCCAGCCCTGCATCCATCAAACTGCTGATAGACGTGATGGGCGAAGACAGAGTAATGCATGCGATGGACTATCCCTATCAATACGTGCCCGACGAAGTCCGGCTTCTCGATGCGATGGATTTGCCCGCGGAAGTGATGAAGAAGTTCTATCAGAGCAATGCGGAACGCTTGTTCAAGCTCTGAAATCCCCTTCCACACACAGCAAAGAAGATCGCCAGATATGCGCAGACGGCTCAGGCACATGCTCACAGCTTGATCGAGGCTTCGGCCGCGAGCGATTGTTAGTGCAAGCTCGCGGTCCGCTTTTCAGCCGCAAGCAATCCCGCCCGATCAGGCAGGTTCACTAGCCTTCAACCCGATGTCTTCTGCGCGTGCGAAGTTTCCGTGGAGGCCGAAGCGCAGGCGGATGGGGACTTTGATCGTGGCGATGGGTCCCTTCTCGATATCCAGCGCATCGAAGATCAGCAGATCGCTGCGATGGTCCTCCAGGCGGTTGCAGATCATCACGATCCAGCCGTCGCCTTCCGCCGCATCTGCTGTGCGCGGGACGAAGCAGGGTTCCTGCAGGCTCGAGACCGGCCCGCACCA
>JAUHYZ010000021.1 GCA_030426245.1 Alphaproteobacteria bacterium
CCGCATTGCATTCAGTGACAGCGAACTTTTTGAGGAATTACCGATGCTTGACGCCAATCTGACGGAGCAGCTCAAAACCTATCTCGGCAATCTGCGCGAGCCGATCGAGCTTGTCGCCTCGCTTGGCGACGATCCGAAGTCGGCCGAAACCAGGCAGCTGCTGCAAACCATTGCCGGCCTGAGCGACAAGGTCAGCGCCAGCTATGACGGAGAGGACGAGCGCAAGCCCAGCTTCCTGATCCGCCGCGCTTCGGACCATGACGCGGCCGTGCGCTTCGCCGGCCTGCCAATGGGCCACGAATTCACTTCCCTGGTGCTCGCTTTGCTGTGGGCCGGCGGCCATCCGCCGAAGGTGGATGACGACGTGCTGGAGCAGATCAAGCAGCTGGAAGGGGAATTCGCGTTCGAGATGTATTTCTCGCTCTCCTGCCACAACTGCCCTGATGTGGTGCAGGCGCTGGCGCTGATGTCGATCTACAATCCAGGCGTCTCCGCCGTGTTGGTGGAAGGCGGCGCGTTCCAGGAAGAAGTGGATGCGCGCAACGTGCTGGCGGTGCCGGCAGTGTTCCTGAACGGGGAGCCTTTCGCCAACGGCAAGATGGACGTGTCGGAAATCCTGCTGAAGATGGACAGCAAGGCCGGCGAAAAGGCCGCGGCCAAGATCGCCGAGAAGGAGCCATTCGAAGTGCTCGTGGTCGGCGGCGGGCCCGCTGGCGCCTCGGCAGCGATCTACACCGCGCGCAAGGGCTTCTCCACCGGCATCGCGGCCGAACGCTTCGGCGGGCAGGTGCAGGACACGATGGGGATCGAGAACTTCATCTCCGTACCCTATACCGAAGGGCCCAAGCTTTCCGCACAGCTGGAAGCGCATGTCGGCGAATACGAGATCGACGTGATGAACCTGCAGAAGGCGGAAAAGCTGATCCCCGCCAAGCAGGCGGGCGGCATGCACGAGATCGTGCTGGAAAACGGCGCTTCGCTCAAGGCGCGCTCCGTTATCCTCACCACCGGCGCACGTTGGCGGAATCTGGGAGTGCCGGGCGAATTCGAATACCGCAACCGCGGCGTTGCCTACTGCCCGCACTGCGACGGCCCGTTGTTCAAGGGCAAGCATGTGGCCGTGATCGGCGGCGGCAATAGCGGCGTGGAAGCGGCGATCGACCTGGCCAATATCGTGGGCCATGTGACGCTGATCGAATTCGATGACCAATTGCGCGCCGACGAAGTGCTGCAGAAGAAGCTGCGCAGCCTGAAGAATGTCGACATCGTCGTTTCGGCACAAACCACCGAAGTGACGGGCGACGAGGAACGCGTGAACGGCCTGACCTACAAAGACCGCGAAAGCGGCGAGGAAAAGCATGTCGAGCTGGAAGGCGTGTTCGTCCAGATCGGCCTGGTGCCCAACAGCGAGTGGCTGAAGGATTCGGGCGTCGAACTTTCGGATCGCGGCGAAATCGTGATCGACGAAAGGGCTGCCACCAATCTGCCCGGCATCTTCGCCGCAGGGGACGTGACCACGGTGCCATACAAGCAGATCATCATCGCCATGGGCGAAGGATCGAAAGCGGCGCTTTCCGCCTTCGACTACATCATCCGCAATGCTCCGGCGGACGAGGTGGCGCAGGCGGCCTGACGCTCCTGAGCGGGCGCCAATGCAAGACGGGCGGGGATCGGCAATATCTCCGCCCGTTTTCGCTTTGAACGACATGTTACCGCACGCGGGTACGGAACCGTATGGCGTCCCGAACGTCTGTTCCCAGAAGGAGACAGAAGAATGCGTAAAATCGTCACAAGTTTGTTCATTGGCTCGGCATGTATCGGCCTCGCCGCCTGCGATGTCGAACAGACCGAAGAAGGCGATATGCCCGAAATCAGCGTCGAAGAGGGCAATATGCCCGAATATGACGTCGACACTGCCGATGTAGAAATCGGAACCGAGACGGAAACTGTCGAGGTCCCGACCATCGATGTGGAAGAGGCTGACGCGAGCGAAGAATAATCGCGCCTACCTAGAGAAGAATTGCCCGCTGCGCCTGCGCCCCGCATTCGCCAGCAAAGGCAATTGCCGCTTTCAAGCGGCTAAACTTCCAAAAAGATAGAAGCTTCTCGGCTCCAAGGCCGGGAAATGTGCAGCCCGGCGATTGGGCCACCTGATCGCCGGGCTGCGGCATGCCTGGGCAGTATGCAGTAGACGCAGGATATGTGTTGACGAAGCTTAACGTGTTGCACATTCGCGGAACGTGCCTGACCTGCCTGCCCGCATTCCACGTTCAACGCTTGCGGCGGCAACCCTGGTGGCCGTGGTCTTCCTCAACCTACTCGGCTTCGGCATCATCGTGCCTCTGTTGCCGTTCTACGCGCAATCCTTCGATGCACGGCCCTGGGAAATCGCCCTGATCTTCTCCGCCTTCGCGCTGGGCTGCTTCTTCGGAGAACCGTTCTGGGGCAAATTGAGCGATCGCTATGGCCGCAAACCGCTGCTGCTTTGGACCGTGGCCTGCAACGGCCTGTGTTACGTGGCGCTGATCTACGCGCCGACGGCTTTCGCGGCCTTTGCCATCCGCTTCTTCGGCGGTTTGGCCAGCGGCAACAATGCCGTGATCCAGGGTTATATTGCCGATGTCACTCCGCCCCATTTGCGCGCCCGCCGCATGGGCTGGCTGGGCGCAGCCAATGCCATCGGCCTTATCTTCGGGCCTTCGATCGGCGGCCTGTTCGCACGCACCGATATGGGCCCCGCCGGGTTTCAAATTCCCCTGATGATGTGTGCGGCGCTTTCTGCCAGTTGTCTCACGGCCTTGCTGCTGTTCGTGCGCGAACCCGATGTGCAGGACCGCAAGCTGCATCCGATGGTCAGCCGCCTGGCCGCAACGGGCGAAGTCTTGCGGCACCCCGTGCTGCGCCGGCTGATGCTGCTGACATTCTTGATCGGGGGCGCGTTTTCGGGAGTCGAATCGATCTTCGGCCTGTGGGGCCACGCCCGGTTCGACTGGGGGCCGCGGGAAGTCGGCCTGTGTTTCGGAGTGGTCGGCGTCATTGCAGGTTTCACGCAATTCTTCCTGATCGGGCCGCTGGTGGAGCGCTTCGGCGAACGCCACGTGCTGGCTTTCGGCATGGCTATGGCCGTGCTCGGCAGCCTGCTGCAGCCCTGGTCCAGCGGCCTGCCAATGTCGATCCTGTTCCTGGCGCTCGCCGCATTGGGCCAATCGATCGCCTATCCCACGGTTGCGGCACTGGTTTCTCGCAACTCTGATCCCCGCAAACAGGGGCAAGTGCTGGGGTTGAACAATGCCACGGGCGCCTTGGCGCGCGTCGTCGGCCCACTGGTACTCGGAATGTCCTTCGCCGGTCTCGGCATCAACAGCCCGTTCTGGCTGGCGGCAGTGATCGTCGTGCCGGCCATCCTGCTCGCCCTGCGCGCCACGCCCCGTTACGACAAGGATCACAGCTAAATCGGGATTGCCTGGCCGTTACCGGCAGCCTTTCCCCGATGCCTGCCGCGTTCACCGCCCTCGTCTGAGCACGATATAGAGCGCCCCCGCCCCGCCATGGCGGCGATGCGCCCCGCGCACCGCGGCAATGTCCGCCCCATGCGGCCCGGCAGCCAGCCAATCGAGGACCTTCGCGCGGATCGCCCCGCGCCGCTCCCCCCGGTCGGCCGCTTCGACGGGCCGGGCCTTGCCCGTCACCACCAGCACCAGCCGCGCCCCCATCGCCTTGGCCTGGGCAAGCCCGCGATCGAGCCGGACATGCGCGCTGTCGAGCGAATGACCATGCAGGTCGAGCGTGAAATCGGGTTCGATCTTCGCGCCTTTGAGCTTGCGTTCCCAACTGGAATCAAGGCCATGCGCGGTCAGCGTGGATGGGGGCGGCGCGGCCATTTTCGGCTGGGCGGGCGCAGGCACGCGCCCCCTGCGAGGGGCAGCGGGAGCCGGGGCAAGCGGCGCGGCACGAACGGTTCGTGCGCCCGCTTCGATCAAATCGTGCTTGGCGGTCGGCTTCACGGCCTGGGGCCGGCGCTCCATCGGCGTCACGGTCTTGGCCAGGCGCGCCCAGGCCGCCTGCTCTTCGGGGGATAGGCCGCGCGGCGGGCGCATCACCGCGCTCCGATCCGTTCGAGCGTGCCCTTGGGTAGCAGCAGCAACGCCTCACCTCGGCCGCTCATTGTGCCTGCCACTTCACGCGCATCGCCGCCCGCGCCCCAGAACGTGTCGAAGCGGTTGGCGCCTTTGATCGCGCCGCCTGTGTCCTGCGCAATCCACAGCCCGTTCGCAGCCTGGCGGTCCAGCGAGAGGAAAACCGGCGCGCCCAGCGGCACGAAGTTGGGGTCTACCGCAAGGGAGGATTCGCGCCGTACCGGCACTTCAAGCGCACCGAGCGGGCCATCGCCTTCAAGCTCGCGAAAGAACACCCAGCTCTTGTTGAGCCGCATCAATTCGGCGCCTTCTTCCGGATTCTCGCGCAGATAGCGCATGATGCCCTGCATGGATGCTTCGTATTGCCCAGGACCTTCGCCGAACAGGCCCCGCTCGCGCATGACCGAGCCGATACTGACATATTCGCGGCCATTCTGCCCGGCATAGCCGATACGCATCACGCTGCCATCGGGCGCAAGCAGCCGCCCGGAGCCCTGGATCTGCAGGAAGAAGAATTCGACTGGATCGGCGGCCCAGGCAATTTCGAGCCCGCGCCCGGCAAGCGCCCCGTCCTCTATCTGAGCACGTTCGAAATAGCGCACGAATTTGCCGTTTTCGTCCCAGCGGCCGAGCGGAGGCTGGCCGGTTCGTTCGTCCGGCGGAATGTCCTGTGTCCAGCCGCGCTGCAGATCGGGAGGAACCGCATAGACGGGCACGTCGAAACCGGGCTGCCGAGTGCGCGAGCCGGCGATCTCTGGCTCGTAATAGCCGGTGGCGAAAGCCTCCCCATCCCCGATGATCGCGGTTTCGAAATATGTGCCGAAAAATTCCAAAGCATCGCCAGACTGCCAGCTTACCGCCGCATTGCAGGCAGACAGCCAGTCGCCTTGCCGCGTCAGTCCGCTACTATCCTGGCGCTGGAGCAGGCGCGGACAGCTCTCCACGAAGGAGGCCAGGGCGCTGCCCGCATCTTCCGGTGAAATCTGTAGCGAGCCGATCGATGGCCCGCGATGGGCGCCGGCCAGTAACGCATTGGATGATGTCCCTACCGGGCCGGAGGTTATCGCGGCGCAGGCGGCAAGCGGCGCCAACGCGGCCAGCAATGCCAGACCGCGCATGCGCCCCCACGCCATTTGGGAAATCAGCCTTCGTCGGTTTCGACGAGCATCCAGTCGGGACCGGCGGAAGCCAGATCGCGCGAGAAGGTCCAGATATCGCGGCTCTCGACCGCGTCGTCCAGCGATCCGGCAACGACGTTGCCGTCCTTGTCGCGCGTTACGGCAGCGATATCCGCCGTGAAGATTACGCCGATCCGGGCCGTGCTGCCGTCAAGCGACGCACTGGCGATTGACGTTTCCTCGATCCGGATAAGCCGGTTGTCGAGCGTTTCGCCAGCCTCTTCGCGTGCATCGATGGCCGAAGCGAAGCTTTCGTACACATCCTGGTCGCAAAGCTGGCGGAGCTGTTCCTTGTCCCCGCTCCAGAAAGCTTCGAGAATCATCCCATAAGCTCCCTTGGCGCCTTCGAGGAAAGCGAACAGGTCGAAATGACGGTCCGCCGCGGCGATTTCGCGCAGCCCTTCTTCCACCGCAATCGGCAGGCCGGCAGTGTCACGCGGACGCAGCGCCGGCTGCGCAGGTTGCGGCTGAAGCGGCGCAGGGCGCTGTTTTCCGGCGGAATCCGGCTGATCGAACCGCGTCGGCACAGGTTCTTCCTCCTGCTCGGCACGGCGGCCAAGCACGGAGTAGAGCCGGAGCCCCAGAAAAGCGGCGATCATGGCCAGTATGACAATTTCGACAACCACGTGACTATCACCCGTTTACCATAGGCAGCGCAGCTCTGCACCACCTGAATTTCTATTCCTGCCTGAAATAGGTACACATTACAAATGAACAACAGGTGGACCGGCACGAAAGAACCACAAATCAGAATTTCGGCGCTTTTCACCTGAAAGCCCGGGGGCGTTGCGGCCCCGCCGCTTGAATGCTACGCGCGCGCCACATACAGGTCCGCTAGCGGATCAGGCGCGAATTTCATTGAAGAAAGAATCCGATCATGGCCGATGAAGGCGACGTCCTTACCAATCTCGATTCCAATGCAGCACCCAACGGTGCGGACAATCAGCCGGTCGCGGGCCTGCTCTCGCAATATATCAAGGACCTTTCGGTCGAGAATCCGAACGCGCCGGAAAGCTTCCAGTGGACCGAGCAGCCCGAAGTGGACGTCCAGTTCAATATCGGATCGCGGCAGATCAATGACGAGGTCCACGAGATCGAGCTGAAGATCAGCGCGACCGCCAAGACCGGCAAGGGCACCATCTATATCGTCGAGCTTTCCTATTGTTCGCTGATCGGCCTGCGCAACCTGCCCGAGGAACAGGCCCACGCCTTCCTCTATGCCGAAGGGCCGCGAATCCTGTTCCCCTTCGCACGCCGCGTGGTTGCCGATGCAACGCGTGATGCCGGATTCGCGCCGCTGCTGCTCGATCCCATCGATTTCCAGGGGATTTACCTGCAGCAATTGCAGCGCCGGCAGGCTGAACAACAGGCCGGCGAAAGCGGCGGCGCGCCGAGCGGCAACGCCTGATCAGAGCAATAGCGGGGCACTGCAGATGAGCCTCGATAGGCCATGAGCCTCATCAGAAATGTCGGGACGATCGGCGGACTGACCGCGATCAGCCGCGTCTTCGGCTTTCTGCGCGACATCATGCTGGCCCGCGTGCTGGGCGCGGGCGGCGTGGCCGATGCCTGGCAGCTGGCCTTTCAACTGCCCAATATCTTCCGCCGCCTGTTTGCCGAAGGTGCGTTCGCCCAGGCCTTCGTGCCGCTGTTCAACCGGCGGATGAAGGAGGATGACGACGTTTCCGAGGCCCGCCGCTTCGCCGAAGAAGTGCTGGCCTTCCTGATCCCCATCCTGATCGTGTTTTCCGCGCTCGCTCTGATCGCCATGCCGTGGATCATGGGGCTGTTCGCCAGCGATGCGCTGCAAGGCGACGAAACGACCTTCGATCTCGCCGTCGTCATGGCGCGAATCGCCTTTCCCTATCTGGCCTTCATGAGCCTCGCCACGCTGATGGCGGCCGTGCTGAACAGCCTTTCGCGCTTTGCCGCTGCCGCCGCGGCCCCGATCCTGCTCAATCTTTGCCTGATCACGGCATTGGTGATCGGCGCCAATCTGGGCGGCGGCGAAGAGGCACGGCGCCAGACCGGGTTCATGCTGGCCGTCGCAGTATCCGCTTCCGGACTGTTCCAACTTGTATGGCTCGGCTTCTGGGCGCTGCGCGCCGGCTTCAAAATGTCGCTGAGCCTGCCGCGCATCACCCACGGCGTGAAGGAACTGGGCATTCTGGTCCTGCCCGCGATCTTTGGCGCGGGAATCTATCAGATCAGCCGCTTTATCGACCTGTTCTTCATCGCTACCCTGCCCGACAAGTCGATCACCTTCCTGGCCATGGCGGACCGGCTGAACCAGCTGCCGCTAGGGATCATCGGTATCGCGCTGGGCACGGCGATTCTGCCATCACTGTCACGCTATATCGCCCGGGAAGACGGCCAAAGCGCCTTCCGCCTGCAAAGCAATGCGGTGGAGCTGGCGCTGCTGCTGACCTTGCCTGCGGCCGTCGCATTATTCGTGGTGGGCAGCGCCTTTACCCGCGCCTTCTACACAGGCGGGGCCTATACGCTGCAGGACAGCATGGATACCGGTGCAGTCGTTTCCGCGCTTGTTCTGGGCCTGCCCGCCTATGTGCTGGTGCGCGTGCTGGTGCCCAACTTCTTTGCCCGCAAGGACACCCGAACGCCAGTCTATACGGCGGGGATCTCCCTGCTGCTCAACGTGGCGCTCAACTTCTACCTTGTGCCGCGTTACGGCGTTCCCGGCCTCGCCATTGCCGGTGCCATGGCCGCCTGGTGCAATTGCACGCTGCTTTACACAATCCTTGCGCTGAAGGGATATTACCACCTGACGCCGCTGGTCCTGAGCCGGATTTTCAGAATTGCCATCGCAGCATCTTTGATGGGCGCGGTTTTGTGGTATGCGATGCCTCATGGAGCGCAGTATTACGCAGGCACCACGTTGGAACGCATCGGCGCTGTCGCGGCGCTGGTGGCGCTGGGAATGGTATCATTCCTGGCGGCTGCAGTGGCGCTGAGGGTTGTCGACCGTTCAACCCTGAACCAGCTTCTGCTCCGCTCGGGCTAGCTGCCCCCGCACGGCGGCAGGCCTAGCGCCAATCCCCGTCAGCCCCTAAGGGCCTTTCCGATTTCCCAAAGAAGGTTTCATCACGATGCGCATCGTTTCGGGCATCCAGCCCACCGGCAGCCTCCATCTCGGCAACTATCTCGGCGCAATCCGCAACTGGGTGCGGATGCAGGACGAGATGGCACAGGAAGGCAGCCAGTGCCTGTTCTTTCTGGCGGATCTACACGCCATTTCCATGCCGCATGTCCCGGACGAATTGCATTCCGCGACGCTGGAAATGGTCGCCGCACTGGTTGCCTGCGGCATCGATCCCGACAGATCGATTCTGTTCAACCAGGCGCAAGTGCCCGCCCATGCGGAACTGCAATGGCTGCTGAACGGCACGGCGCGGATGGGCTGGCTGAACCGCATGACGCAGTTCAAGGACAAGTCCGGCAAGAACCGCGAAGGCGCCAGCGTGGCGCTGTTCACCTATCCGGTGCTGCAGGCCGCGGACGTGCTGCTCTATCAGGCGACCCATGTTCCCGTGGGGGAGGACCAGAAGCAGCACCTGGAGCTGGCCCGCGACGTCGCGCAGAAGTTCAACAATGATTTCTGCAGCGAAGACGCGCCCGTTTTCACCCTGCCCGATCCGATCACGCCGCCCGAAGCGGCACGGATCATGAGCCTGCGTGACGGCACCGCGAAGATGAGCAAATCCGATCCTTCGGCAATGAGCCGGATCAACCTGATGGACGATGCCGACGAGATCATGAAGAAGATCAAGAAGGCCAAGACCGATCCCGAGCCGCTCCCTTCCGAGAGTGCGGGCCTGGAAGGCAGGCCCGAGGCGCTGAATCTGGTTTCCATCTATGCCGCAGTTTCCGGCAAGGATGTGGATGCCGTGCTCGCCGAATTCGGCGGACAGGGTTTCGGCGCGTTCAAGCCGGCGCTGGGCGATTTGCTGGTCGAGACCATCGCGCCCCTATCCGCGCGCTTCGTCGAACTGAAGCAGGACCGCGAGGAGCTGGACGCGATATTGGCCAAGGGCGCCTTGAAGGCCAGAGGCGTTGCCGAACCGACGCTCAACGCGGCCTATGACGCGTTGGGTTTGGTTCGCGGGCATCACTGACCGGGCGGGCGACGAGCCGTGGCGCATTCAAGACCTATTAAGCCTGGCAATGACAGAGTAGCTCCCAATGATTGCAGCAATGTGCCCGGCGCGGATGAGACAGCGCCTGCAAGTGCATGGCTGCCCGGAGAGATGAAATGACGAAGATCACGAATACGATAGGCCGAAGCTTGCGGGTAGCCGCGGCATCGGTTCTGCTTGTCGGCCTGGCGGCTTGCGCATCCAATTTCCGCGCGGACGTTTCGCGCTTCCAGAGCCAGCTGCCTGCACCGCAAGGCCAGACCTTTGCAGTCGTGGCGGAAGACCCCGCCCTGGCCGGCGGGCTGGAATTTTCGCAATATGCCGCGCTGGTGGAAGAGCAGATGCAGGCACTTGGCTATACCGAAGCCAATCCGGAAGATGCCACCCTGCTGGTATCCTTCGACTATGGGGTGGACAATGGCCGCGAGCGCATAAGCACGTCCAGCTATGTCCGCGATCCCTATTGGTCGCCCTGGTACGGCTATCGCCCCTATCACTATCGCAGCAGCATGTGGGGCTATGGCTGGTACGATCCCTGGTTCGACCGCGGCGTGGACAGCTACACCGTCTATACCAGCGGCATCGACCTGAAGATCGACCGCGCGGCTGACGGGGAACGCCTGTTCGAAGGCAAGGCCCAGGCCGTTTCGCGCTCCAACACGCTGCAATATCTCGTGCCCAACCTGGTAGAAGCCATGTTCACCGGCTTCCCCGGCAATTCGGGCGAGACGGTGCGAATCACGGTTGCCCCTGAAAAGGAAGACTGAAAGGCGACGGAGCCGCCCGGCTCTTCCGAACGAAAGCGATCAACAAAGAAGGCGGGTCCCCCAGGGGATCCGCCTTTTTCGTTGCGTTGAAGCGCAGATCTAGGCCCGCAGCGACACTACGCCGCCGGTCGAACCGAAGCCGCCTTCGCCGCGCTGCGTTTCGTCCAGCTCTTCCACTTCCACCCAGCTGGCCCGGGTTACCGGCGCCAGCACCAGCTGCGCCACGCGGTCTCCGCGGTGAATCGCGAAAGGTTCGCCGCCATGATTGATCATGATCACCTTCAGCTCTCCGCGATAATCGGAATCGATCGTGCCGGGCGTGTTCGGAACGCTGACCCCGTGCTTGAGCGCCAGGCCGGAACGCGGACGGACCTGGATTTCATATCCATCGGGGATCGCCACGGACAAGCCCGTCGCCACGGCATGCCGCGTGCCAGGTTCCAGAACGACATCTTCGGCCGACAGAATATCCATCCCGGCGGCACCGCCGGTCGCGTAGCGTGGAAGTTCGAGCCCCTCCCCGTGTTCCAGCCGTTTGACGCGAACCGGAACATCATTGGTCGAGGGCATCTGCGATCCTTTCCATCAGCTTGAGCGCTACATCCTCTTTTGACATCGCGTCCCAGTGGTCGACAGCCTTGCTGGTGACGATATGCACAGTATTCTCCGCCCCGCCCATCGTATCGCCGGTCACGTCATTTGCCACGATCCAGTCCGCACCCTTGGCCTTGCGCTTCTTCTTGGCGTTCTCGATCAGATTTTCCGTTTCCGCGGCGAAGCCGACCAGCACTTTGGGCCGCTTCTCCCCGGCGGCGATCGTCGCCAGGATATCCGGATTTTCCGTCAGCAGCAGGGCCGGCGGCGCATTGCCGCGTTTCTTGATCTTTTCCTCGGCGAATTCCTTGGTCCGCCAATCGGCCACGGCCGCCACCAGAACCGCAGCATCGGCCGGCAGGGCCTTCTTCACTTCATCGGCCATTTCCCGCGCTGATTCGACGTCGATCCGGTCGACGCCGAGCGGCGTCTTAAGGATCACCGGACCGGTGACCAGCGTCACCCGTGCCCCCAGCGCAGCGGCCGCGGCAGCGATTGCAAAACCTTGCCGCCCCGATGAACGATTGGCGATATAGCGCACCGGATCGATCGGCTCATGCGTCGGGCCCGCAGTGACCAGCACATGCCTGCCGTTTAGCGGACGGTGATCGGGATCGATATCGAAGGCCGGCTGCCCTTCCAGCGGATCTGCCAGGCCGCCATGCTCGCCCGGCAGCGGTTCGGGTGCCGCCCCGCCGCCCTTGACCTGATGATTGATCGCTTCGGGATCGGTCGGCGGCGCAGCGCTCGCCTTGCCCTTGGTCGCCAGCAAGGGGTTGTTGGACAGGTCGGGCACGACATCGGGGGCGACTTCGTCTTCATCCTCGATTTCGGGGAGATCGTCATAGGCGACCTCTTCCTCCGCGATCCGCCGCGGCGTGCTGCGCGGAATGATCGAAGCGAGCAGGCCGCTCAGGCCGCCCTTGGATGCGTAGACATCCTCCTCCGCCTCTGCCTCTTCTTCGCCCTCGCCTTCTTCCCCCTCGGGCTCCAGCGCTTCGAGATAGGCGGCAATCTGCTGCGGCCCTGCCCCGCCCACACCCAGCACGCCGGGATCCAGGCCAAGCGTTTCGGCGATTTCGAACCAGATCATTTCCGGTTCCGGCAAACGCCCGGGTCCGAATTCGCCGCAGGCCATTTCGCCTTCGTCGGGCTCCAGCACCGTAACGCCGGCTCGGCGCAGCTTGTTCACATTGGCCTGGGTCGCCTTATGCTCCCACATGCGCACATTCATGGCCGGAACCGCCATTACCGGCTTGTCGGTGGCGAGGATCATCGTCGTGCCCAGATCGTCTGCAATGCCGGCCGCCATTTTCGCCAGCAGATCGGCGGTGGCGGGGCACACGACCACAAGATCAGCTTCGCGGCTGAGCTGGATATGGCCCATTTCCGCTTCGTCCTTGAGATCCCAGAGCGAGGAATAAACCTTGTTCTCGCTCAGCGCTGCCAGCGACATCGGCGTAACGAACTGAGAACCGCCATCGGTAAGCACGCAGGTCACATCGCCTCCACCCCTGCGGATGAAGCGGATCAGCTCACAAGCCTTGTACGCGGCGATACCGCCGCCCACGACGAGCAGGATACGCGGTGACTTGACCATGGTGTTAATCAACACCCCTTAAAATGCGACCCCAGGGATGCGGCAAAGGCGCGGCAATGACAAACCCCCCTGACAAATTTTCGGCTGCGAAACTAGCGCTACAACCTGTCCTAGGCCAGCCTAGCCTTGCGATGGTTAAGTTTTGCCTAGCGCTATGGGGGCCGCCTTGGCTAATCAGCCCGCAAGGAGAGCCCCAATGCGCTTGTTTTTGACTGCAGTTTTGTTCGTCGGCGGCCTGTTTTTCGCCATCACCGGTATCGGTTTCCTGCTCATGCCGCAATCCACGGCCCCTGCGCTGGGCCTGGTTGCCGCGACGGCGGAAGGCTGGTCGACGATCCGCGCGGACATGACCGCCTATTTCATTGTCGGCGGATCATGCATGATCTGGGGCGCCTGGCGCCGGGCGGGCGACGTGCTGCTGGTGCCTGCCGCCCTGTTCGGCATTGCGCTGGTCGGCCGTCTGGTCAGCGCCGCGGCAGACGGGGCCTATGACGGCTTCGCGATTCCCATGATTATCGAGGCCGCAGTGGTGATCGTTTCGATTATGGGCAACCGCATGCTGCCGCACCACAAGGTGGAAGAGCTCACGGGATAGGCGCCCTACACAGCCGGAAAAACAATATTTTTTCAGCCATTTATGCAGGCCGTGGGCTGCATGCGTGGCTCAGCATGAGGATTCGCGTCGCAGCATCGCGTAACTGAATTCGTTAAGCGGTTGCGCTCTTGCACGCGTGGCCCCAAAGCGCCTCGTAATGGCCTCCTCCCCGCATACGCTGCGCGCCCTGCTCCTGTTCAATGGCGGGCTGATCCTGTTCGCCTGCATGGACGTGACGAACAAGTTCCTGGTCGCCAGTTTCGAGGTTCCGCTGATCGCGGCCTGCCGTTTCGGCGGCCATTTGCTGCTGATGCTGGCCTTTGTCGCACCCCGGCGCGGTGTAGAGATGATCAGGACCCAGCGCACGGGCCTTGTCTGGGTCAGAGCGCTATGCCTGTGCGGAGCGAGCGGAATGGCCGTGCTGGCCTTCGAACGGATGCCGGTGGCTGAAACTTCGGCAATCGTCTTTCTCAGCCCGATCCTGATGGCGCTCGCCGCGGGGCCGCTGCTTGGCGAGTCGATCGGCTGGAAAGGCTGGGGGGCAGCCTTCCTCGGCTTCGTTGGTGTGCTGCTGATCGTCCGTCCGGGAGGCGGGCTCGATTCGCTGGGCGTCATTTTCGCGCTGGGCTGCGCGGGCATGGCCACGACCTACAATCTGATGTCGCGCTTGCTCGCATCGACCGAGAGCACGCTGGCTTTGCTGTTCTACGCGGGGCTGGCCGGGACAATCGTCTTTGGGGCCATGCTGCCGTGGTTCTGGATGGAACGGGCGCCCAGCGCAGTGGAGGCCCTGCTGCTTGCCAGCCTGGCGGTTTATGGCGGGCTCGGCCATTTCCTCCTTACTGCCGCTTTCCGGGAGGCGCCGGCCTCCCTGCTCGGGCCTGCCAGCTATATGCAGTTGCTCTGGGTGGCCTTGTTCGGCTGGCTGGTATTCGGCGACTTCCCCGATGCGGTCAGCCTGATTGGAATGGTGATAATCGGCGCATCGGGCGTGCTGGTTACGCTCAAGTCGCGGCGCCCGCGCGCCGAACTTTCGCCCTGACAAGCCTGCGCGGCTTGCCTCAACGCGGTGAAAGGGAGTATTCTTGTTTCATCCGGCCAAACCATGAGGAAAACCTCATGCGAAGATCTGGTCTGACCGCGTTGGCGTTTGCCGAATTTGCGGTAATCGATTGACGCCTTTGGGCACGATCCCGGCCGTTAGCAGCAAGAAGCGCTAACCCTTGCTGCCAAGCATGGGAGAGTGAAAAATGGCTATAACGCAAGCCGCCCGTTTCGATGAAGTCGCCGAAGAAATCGAGATCCGCCGGATCGGAATGCGCGATCTGCGCGAAGCACTGAGACAAGGCTGGCAAGATTTCATGGCCAAGCGCGGCGACATGATCTTTGCCGCCATCATCTATGTCGCGATCGTATTGCTGGCGGTCCTGTTCGCTCAGAACCAATCGATCCTGCCCCTGATCTTCCCCCTGGCCGCCGGGTCGATCCTGCTCGGCCCGGCCTTTGCCAGCGGGTTCTATGAGCTGGCACGGCGCCGGGAACAGAAGCTGGATACACGCTGGCGCCATTTCTTCGATGTCGCACGCGGTCCCGCAGCTGCGTCGATCGTCGCCCTGACCAGCATCGTCTTCATGCTCTTCGCGCTCTGGGTATTCGTGGCCTGGCTCATCTATCTGGCCACGCTCGGATCGCTGGAACCGAGCGCCCCAGCTTCGACAGGCGCGTTCCTGCAAGCCGTGTTCACAACCGCCAGCGGCTGGCAAATGGCCATCGTCGGCAATGCCGTTGGGCTGGTGTTTGCCGCAATGGTGCTGGCAATCAGCGTGGTTTCCTTCCCGATGCTGATCGACCGCCCCGTTCCGCTGGCCACTGCCGTACACACGTCCTGGCGCGTGGCGCGGGCCAATCCAGTCACCGTCGCCGCGTGGGGCCTGATCGTCGTGGGCTTACTGGTGCTGGGTTCGCTGCCGGCTTTTGTCGGCCTGGCCGTGGTCCTGCCGGTGCTCGGCTATGCGACATGGCACCTCTATACGCGTGCTGTTGTACGATAGCAGGCGATGGCGGCGGCCCGGCAAATGGATGCGCTTTAAAGCGCGCTTTCCGCCGGGTCGCCGATGTTACCGGCCAAGCACTTCCGCGACCCATGCGGGCACGAGTTCGCTGGCCGGGCCCAGGCGCGATTCGTCGAAGAAGCCCGAGCCCTGGCTGCGTTCCAGATTGAGTTCGATCGTATGCGCGCCGTGGCTGGCGGCCTGCTGCACGAAGCCCGCAGCCGGATAGACAGCGCCCGACGTACCGATCGAAACAAACAGGTCCGCTTGAGCCAGGGCAGCGAAGATCTCTTCCATCCGGTAAGGCATCTCACCGAACCATACGATGTCGGGCCGCATCGAAGCCGCGCCGCAAGCCGGACATGCCGGACCGCCCAGCAAAGACCCATCCCAGCGGTGGCGCGCATCGCAGGCCGTGCACCACACGGACAGCGCTTCGCCATGCATATGGAGCACACGGCTTGCCCCCGCGCGTTCATGCAGATCGTCGATATTCTGGGTTACAATCAGCAGGCCGCCGCCCCATTCCCTGTCCAGACGCGCCAGCGCCTCATGCGCCGGGTTGGGCTGCGCCGCCAGCACGCCTGCGCGCCTTGCGTCATAGAAGCGCTGGACCAGCTCCGGATCGCGGGCGAAACCTTCGGGCGTGGCCACCTGTTCCACCGGATAGTCTTCCCACAACCCGTCTTCCGCGCGAAAGGTCCTGAGCCCGCTTTCCGCGCTTATCCCGGCACCGGTAAGGATCACGATATTGCGGATTGTCGCCATGTCCCCCATGAAACACACCGAACAGGGAACAGGCAATGACTTCTATCGGCATTATCGGCAGCGAAGGGCGCATGGGCCAGGCACTGGCAAAGGCGGTCGAGGCGGCCGGACACCAGCTTGCCGGCGGAGCGGGCCGCGGCGACGATGTGGCCACACTCGCCGCCATGAGCGACGTTCTGGTGGATTTTTCCGCACCGGGCGCGCTGGCCGCAAGCGTTACTGCGGCACGCGGCGCGGACATCCCCATCGTGATCGGTACGACCGGGCTGGACGCGGAACACCACGCGGCGATCGACGATGCAGTGCAGGACATCGCGATCCTGCAGACCGGAAATACTTCGCTGGGCGTCACCTTGCTGGCGCATCTGGTGCGCGAGGCCGCCTCCAAGCTGGGCGAAGACTGGGATATCGAGATCGCCGAGATGCATCACCGGATGAAAGTGGATGCACCTTCGGGCACGGCGCTGCTGCTGGGCCAAGCCGCCGCAGAGGGGCGCGGAATCGATCTGGCGGAACATAGCGAACGCGGGCGTGACGGCCATACCGGCGCCAGGGAAAAGGGCGCGATCGGCTTTGCCAGCCTGCGCGGGGGAACCGTGGCCGGCGAACATTCGGTGATCCTGGCCGGAGAGGAGGAGCGCATCACGCTTTCCCACCTGGCGGAGAACCGGATGATCTTTGCGCATGGGGCGGTGAAGGCTGCCGCATGGCTGGTCGGTAAAGAGCCTGGCCGCTATTCCATGCCCCAGGTTCTGGGCCTTTGACGGAGCTGGGCCTTTGACGGAGCTGGGCTTTTGACGGAGTGGGGGACGAGCTGAATGGCGGGACCACGCCGAGAGACCTTGCGCCGGAAAACCTACCGCAAGCTGTTCGTCGGCGCGGGAACGGAACGCAGAATCTCATGGGTCAACCTGTCGCTTGTCGTGATCATCCTGGCGGCCGTGGCCGTTTCGATCATCGGCACGGAGCCGCTGGTCATGCGCCAGCATCGCAGCCTGATCATTTCATTGGAGATCGGATTCGGCGTCATTTTCCTGGTGGAGTATTTCGCCAGGCTATGGAGCGTGGCGGACAGGCCCGGGCGCGGATCGGCGCTGAAGAAACGCCTGCTGTTCATCTTCTCGCCGCTGGCGATCATCGACATGATCGTGATCGTGACCTCGCTCCTGCCCTTCTTCCTGGCGGATGTGGCGATCTTGCGGACGATCCGGCTGATACGGATCGTGGCATTGGTGAAATTCACCCGCTTCTCCCACGCGGTGGAGGAGATCTCCAGCGCGGTCTGGAGCCGGCGCTACGAACTGGTGGTGACCGTCGCGATGGCCTGGGTGGTGCTCATCCTGGGGGCAGTCGCGCTGTATTGGGCGGAAGGCCATGTCCAACCGGACAAGTTCGGCAGCATTCCGCGCGCGCTGTGGTGGGCGATCATAACCCTGACGACAGTGGGCTATGGCGACGTTGCTCCGGTCACCGCTTTGGGCAAGGTGCTTGCCTCGATCGTGGCGCTGAGCGGCGTCGCACTGGTGGCCATGCCCGCCGGCATCATGGCTGCGGCGTTTTCCTCTTCAATGCAGAAGAAGCGGGAAAAGCAGCTTGAGAAAAAGCTGGAACGGGAAGTCGACGAAAGGTTGGAAGAAAGCATGGAACGCCTGAGCGAAGAGGAAGAGCATCGCCGCGATGAAACGTGACGACATATTCGAGTTCTTCCGCCTGCTGGCCGAAGCCAATCCGGCGCCCGAGACCGAGCTGGAATTTTCCAATACCTATCAGCTGCTGGTGGCCGTGGTCCTATCCGCGCAGGCGACCGATGTCGGGGTGAACAAGGCGACGCGCAAATTGTTCGCGGAAGTTGAGACGCCGCAGCAGATGCTCGCTCTGGGCGAAGACGGGCTGAAACAGCACATCAAGACGATCGGCCTGTTCAATTCCAAGGCAAAGAACGTGATCGCCCTGTCCGAAATGCTGGTGCGCGATTTCGGCGGGGAAGTGCCGCAGGACCGCGATACGCTGGTCACTCTGCCGGGCGTCGGCCGCAAGACGGCCAATGTCGTCATGAATTGCGCTTTCGGGGCGGAAACTTTCGCCGTGGATACGCATGTGTTCCGGGTTTCCAACCGCACCGGCCTGGCCAAGGGCAAGACAGTGGACGCGGTGGAAAAGCGGCTGGAGAAGGTCGTGCCAGCCCCCTTCCGCCGGGATGCCCATCACTGGCTGATCCTGCTCGGCCGCTATACCTGCAAGGCGCGCAACCCCGAATGCTGGCGCTGCCCGGTGGTGGAGCAATGCGCCTTCAAGCCGAAAGTGCTGGAGAAGCCGAAGGGAAAATGACGCCCTTCCTCAAACGTCGTCGGCCGAAATCATTTCCTCGCGGTCGATTTCATCCACCAGCACCGCTACAGTGGTGGCGATCGTGGCATCGCTGGTGACGTTGGTGGTGGTGCGCATCATGTCCATCAATCGGTCCACACCGGCCACGAAGGCAATCGTTTCCAGCGGCACGCCCACGCTGGAGAAGACCAGCGTCATCATGATCAAGCCTGTGCCCGGAATGCCGGCAGCGCCGATCGAACCGAGCGTGGCCGTCACCGCGACCAGGATATAATCCGCGAAGCTCAGATCGACGCCGAATATCTGCGCGCCGAACAACGTGGCCAGCCCCAGATACATCGCCGTGCCATCCATGTTCACAGTCGCGCCCAGCGAGGCGGTGAAGCTGGAGACGGAGCGGCTGACGCCGATATTCCGCTCCAGGCAGCGCAGCGTGACGGGCAACGTCGCACTGGACGACGCGGTGGAATAGGCCACCGCCATCGCATCCACCATGCCGCGGAAGAAATCATGGACCGGAAGCTTCGCTACCAGCTTGATCAACCCGACATAAATCACGCCGATCAGCAGGAGGCAGCCGAGATAGTTGAGCCCCACCAGCTTGGCGAGCGCGATCAACGCATCCTGGCCCAGCGTGCCTGCGACCCAGGCGATCAGGGCGAAGACGCCGAAGGGCGTCAGCTCCATCACGACTGCGGTAACTTTCTGCATGACGATAGCCGCGCTGTCGAAAATCGCGGCCACGGGCGAGCCTTCATCCTTCGCCATCAAGATGCCGACGCCGATCAGGAGGGAAAAGACGATCAGCGGCAGCACGGCCCCATCGGCCATCACCTGGACCGGGCTGGAAGGAACGGTGGCCACGATCATATCCGTCCAGCCGGTAAAGGTGCTTTCCGGCACGCTGCCCAGATCGAGCCTGGACGTATCGAGCCCGATGCCAGGGGCGAAGAAGGTGCCCAGCGCCAATCCGATCCACACGGCGATCTGCCCGGTGATGATGAACAGCAGGATCGCCCGGCCGCCAACCGCGCCCAATTTTCGCAGATCGCCAATGGCAATGACGCCGGAAACAAGGCTGGTGAAGATCAGCGGCACGACCAGCATCTTGATCGCGGCGATGAACAGGTCACCGATCCACTTGATGCTCTCGGCTTCGGGGCCCCACAGCAGGCCGGTTATGACGCCCAAGACAAGTGCGCCGATCACACGCTGCCACAGCGGGATATTGAACCAGAAGCGAAGCATGCGTGTCCCCTTGTCGAGATGAGGGCCCGCAGCCCGGTTTCTAAGTTTCGAGAGCCGCCAGCGCGATCCGCCGGTAAACTCGCGCAAGCACGGCGAGGTCGTCAAGTGCGACGGCTTCGTCCTTCTTGTGCATGGTCGCATTGACCAATCCGAATTCGATCACCGGGCACAAATCCTTCAGGAAGCGCGCATCGGATGTGCCGCCGCTGGTGGAGGCTTCCGGAGCGATTCCCGTTTCCGCTTCGATCGCTTCGGCGACGATTTGCGAAAAGTCGCCGGGCTGCGTCAGAAAGGGTTCGCCCGAGATAACCGGGCGCGCCGTTCCGCCATGCTTCTCGGCAATCTGGGTGACCTTCTGCCCCAGTTCGGTGCCGCTATGCAAATCGTTGAAACGGATCGATATCCGCGCCCTGGCGGCTGCCGGAATCACATTGTGCGCCGGGTTGCCCACTTCGATATCGGTGATTTCGAGATTGCTCGGCTGGAACCAGTCGGTGCCTTCATCCAGCACCAGCGAATCAAGCTCGGCGAGCATCGCAATCAGCTTCGTGCAGGGATTGGCGGCCAGATGGGGATAGGCGACATGCCCCTGCGTTCCCTGCACTTCCAGGAAGACATTTACCGAGCCGCGCCGGCCGATCTTCATCATGTCGCCAAGCCGGTTGACCGATGTCGGCTCCCCCACAAGGCAAAGATCAGGCGCGGCATTCACGTTCCGGATATGATCGATCAGCGCGCGCGTGCCGTAAACCGCCTCGCCCTCCTCATCGCCGGTGATGATCAGGCTGACCGTTCCATTATCGGCGGGAATATCGTGCAAGGCCGCCACCATGGCGGCAATCGCGCTCTTCATGTCGACTGCGCCGCGGCCGAAAAGCAGCTCGCCCCCCGGTACCTTGCGGCGCTCCGGTGTGAAGGGATCGCTGGCCCAGCCTTCGCCGGGCGGGACGACGTCGAGATGGCCGGCAAAGGCGAAATGCTTCGAACCTGCAGGCCCCTGGCGGATGGCGAACAGGTTTTCCACCTCGCCGCCTGCAACGAAGCGATGCACGTCAAAGCCCAGCGGCAGCAGCATTTCTTCCAGACAGGCAAACACTTCGCCGCTGGCCGGCGTCACGCTGGGGCAGGCGATCAGGGCTTCAGCCAGATCGGCGGGGCTGGGGCTGCCAGGGCTGTCCACAGCGCTCATTTGGCGGTGGCTTCCCGAAGCTCGTTCTGCTCGATCACCCATTTTTCTTCCTCGGCAGCGGCGACCCAGGCCTGCATCCATTCATGCTCCCAGATCGCCTGCATATAGGCCTGAGCGAAGCCCGGCACCGGGATGGCGTATGTCATGAAGCGGCTGACCACTGGCGCGTAGAAGATATCCGCCGCACAGAAAGTGCCGAACAGGAACGGCCCGCCCTTGCCGAACCGTGCCCGGGCCTCTGCCCACAGGCCGAGAATGCGCACGATATCCGCCTTGACCTGATCATCCACCTGCACACCGTCGAACCGCTTGCGGATATTCATCGGCAGTGCCCGGCGCAGCGGCAGGTAAGAGGAGTGCATTTCCGCCACCATCGCGCGGGCCATGCCGCGGGCGGCCTCGTCCTTGGGCCAGAAGCGGTCGCGCCCGACCCGGTCGGCCAGGAAGTCCATGATGGCAAGGCTGTCCCAAACGACCACGTCCCCATCCCACAGTACCGGCACCTTGCCTGCCGAAGGCTGGAACTGGCCCTGCTGACGCTTGGCCTCTTCCCAGTCTTCCCCTGCGATATGGACAGTCAATTCCTCGAAATGCAGCCCGGATTGCTTGACCGCGAGCCAGCCGCGCAGCGACCAGCTCGAATAATTCTTGTCTCCGACAATCAGTTTCACAGGGGAATTGGGTCCTCTTTCGTAAAGCCCCGCACTAATCGTTCAGCCTTGGGCTGTCGAGACTGAACGGGCGGCAGGCTGAGCCGCTTCGATTGCGCCAGGGCTCTTCCGCTCAAACATCGGCGTAAATCGAAGGGTCCGCGAGCGAAACAACCCCGCAAGGCTAAACCTATTCTTAAGCCAATCGGACTAAATTCCCGGCCTTGAGATCCTCTCGCAACAGCGTCGGTTTCTTGGATATTTCGAATGGACGGGCATGGGCCCGCAATCCCGACTAGGTGCCAAAAGCATGCAAGAAGGGACAGCGGGCCGTAAGCCTCTGGAAATTCGCCATTTCCTTGCCCGGCAATAGACGTGGGGACCGGGCCGCACTCAGTTTCAACCTCTCGATACAGGTTCCACTAAGTAGCTCCTGCCCCTTATGTCACCATTGCTGAACCGCCTTGTTCCTCAGAAAAAACGCATGCCCGCCGATGATCTGCGGGAAGCGTGGGAGCGCGCGGAACGGCTGCTGCAATATGCCGAACATCATGAAGCGCGGTGGTTCTGGGAAACCGATGCCACGGGCCGGCTGACCTATCTGACGCCCAGCGTTCAGGAGACGCTGGAAAGCTTCGGCATCTCCACGATCGGCGCGCTGCTTTCGGACGTATTCGTCTTCGATCAGAGCGATATCGAGCGCGCCCGCTCGCTGACTTTCCACCTGGTCTCCCGCACGCCCTTTTCCGGCTATGCCGTGCGCGGGCGCAAGGGCCTGAGCGAATGTTCCTGGTCGATTTCCGGCCAACCCTGGATCGAATCCGATGGCGCGTTCCGCGGCTTCGTGGGGTCGGGCGAAGATCTTACCCAGCTCAGGACCCATGAAGACGAAATCAAGCGCATGGCCTTGGCCGACAGCCTGACCGGGCTAGCCAACCGGCAGCGGATGGAGCACGCGATTGCGCAATTGCTGCACAGCCCCTCGGGCGATTGCAGGCCGATTGCGCTGCTCCTGCTCGACCTCGACCGGTTCAAGGCCGTGAACGACACGCTCGGCCATCCGACAGGCGACATCCTGCTCAAGCAAGTTTCGCAGAGGATCGTCAATGTCGTCGGCGATGCCGGCATCGTGGGGCGCCTGGGCGGTGACGAATTCGAGATCGTTCTGCCTTCGGAAACGGACCGGCGAAGGATCGACTACCTTGCCGCGGCGATCATCTCCTCGATTTCGGAGGCCTATTCGATCAATGGTCATACGATCACCATCGGCTGTTCGATCGGCATTGCGCTGGCCCCGGAAGACGGCGTGGATTCCGAAACGCTCGTGCGCAATGCGGACCTTGCCCTTTATTCGGCCAAAGCCAACGGAAGGGCCGCCTTCCATTATTTCGAGCAGGAGATGCTGGAGACCGCCAAGCGGCGCAAACAGCTGGAGGACGATCTGCGATCGGCCATGACCAACGGCCAGCTTTGCCTGGCCTATCAGCCGGTCGTCTCTACGAAGAGCGAGCAATGCGTCGGCTTCGAAGCGCTGCTGCGCTGGGAACATCCGCTCAAAGGGACGATCGGCCCGGCCGAATTCATTCCCGTGGCGGAAGAGGCGGGTCTGATCGAAGCACTGGGCGATTGGGTGCTGCGTACGGCCGCGCGCGACCTTTCCGAAATGCCCGCCCCAGTGCGCGTTGCGGTCAATGTCTCGCCGATCCAGTTCGCCAATCCTTCCTTCCCGGCCAAGGTCATGAATGTGATCGCCGAAGCGCAGGTCGATCCCAGCAGGCTGGAGCTGGAGCTGACAGAAAGCGTTTTTCTTGGCGACGAAGAAGCATCGGACCAGATGTTCAGTGCACTCAAGAATATTGGCGTGCGCCTGGCGCTGGACGATTTCGGCACCGGCTATTCAAGCCTTGCCTATTTGAAGAATGCGCCGTTCGACAAGATCAAGATCGATCAGACATTCGTGCGCGGGGCCATCGATTCGGCCAATCGCAATGCCGCGATCATCAAGGCGATCGTGACACTGGCCGACACGCTGGACATGGAAACGACCGCGGAAGGTGTGGAGCATCAGGACGAGTTGCCGCTCATCCGGGAGCTGGGCTGCAGCCATATCCAGGGCTATGTCTACGGCAAGGCGATGAATAAGGATGAAGCCTCCGCCTTCCTGACCGAGCATCGGGACCGCGTGCCCGCAATCGGCTTTAAGGTCAGCCGGTCGGACAGGGCGGCAGTGCTGCAATCGGCCAGGATCCGGATCGACAGGCGGACGTTCGATGTCGTCATCAGGGATCTTTCCGCCTCGGGCCTGATGCTAGAATTCGATCGGGAATTCCATGTCGAAGGCAATGAAGACGTGACGGTTTCCGTGCTGCAGGATCAATGGATACCGGGCAAGATCTGCTGGCGCGCCGGCTCCAAAATCGGCGTCAATCTGGATCAGGCGCTAGAGCCGCAGGAAATCGGCCGGCTCAGCTCCTGATCGGCTCGCCGAAACAGCGCCACCTGATTCGATTATCCTAGCGCATCGCCCAGCACCGCCGCGCGCAGGGCATCGATACCCATCTTCTTTTCCGAAGACGTGACGTGCAGCTCTGGATAGGCGGCGGGATGCTTCCTGGCTTCCGTTTCCGTCGCGGCAATCACTTCGGCCAGATCGCTGGCTTTCACCTTGTCCGCCTTGGTCAGCACCACGCGGTAAACCGCAGCCGCTTCGTCCAGCATCTGCATCATTTCCAGATCGACCGGCTTCATCCCATGGCGCGCATCGACCAGCACAAGCGTGCGTTTCAAAACCTGCCGGCCGCGCAGATAGTCGCGCACCAGGCGGCGCCATTTCTCCACCAGTTTGGGCGGAGCCTTGGCGAAACCATAGCCGGGCATGTCCACCAGGCGGAACAGGGTCGGCTCGCCCACTTCGAAGAAGTTGAGCTCCTGCGTGCGTCCGGGTGTGACCGAAGTGCGCGCGATCGCCTTGCGTCCGGTCAGCGCGTTGAGCAGTGAGCTCTTGCCGACATTGGAGCGCCCGCAAAAGGCGATCTCCGGAAATTCCGGATCGGGCAGGAACTTGAGCTCGGGCGCGGACTTCAGGAACTCGACACGGCCGGAAAAAAGCTTTCCGGCGCGCTCTGCCAGGTCACCGCTGGCTTCATCGCCCATCAGGCGTCCTTCTTGTCGCGTGCCTTTGCCCGCTCCTGATCGGACTTATCCTTCTCGGCCTGCGCTTTCAGCTGCGGATGCCGGGAATAGAGATAGGCCTGCTGGGCAATGGTCAGAATGTTGGAGGTCGCCCAGTAAAGCAGCAGCCCCGAAGCGAACGGCGCCATCACGAACATCAGCACCCAGGGCATGATCATGAACATCTGCTGCTGCATGGGATCCATCTGGGCCGGATTGAGCCTGAACTGAAGCCACATGGTGACGCCCAGGAGAAGCGCCAGCGGGCCGATGGCCAGGAAGCTGGGCACATCGAAGGGCAGCAAGCCGAACAGATTCAGCAGATGCACCGGATCGGGCGCCGAGAGATCGTCGATCCATAGTGCAAAGGGCTGATGCCGCATTTCGATGGTCAGGATCAGGCACTTGTAGAGCGCGAAGAAGATCGGGATCTGCAGCAACAGCGGAAGGCAGCCTGCCAGCGGATTGACGCCCTCTTTCTTATAGAGCGCCATGATCTCCTGCTGCTGCTTGGGCTTGTCGTCCTTGTAGCGTTCCTGGATCGCCTTCATCTTGGGCTGGATCGCGCGCATCGCCGCCATGGAGGCGAATTGCTTTTGCGCAATCGGGAACATCAACCCGCGAATGACAACCGTCAGCAGCATGATCGCAACGCCGAAATTGCCGACCAGACTGAACAGCTGCGTCAGCATCCACAGGATCGGTTTCACCAGGATTTCGAACCAGCCCCAATCGATGGCCCGGTCAAAATTGGTGATCCCCTCTGCTTCGTAATCGGCAAGCACCTCGTTTTGCTTTGCACCGGCGAAGAGCTGCGTCGTGCGAGTGACCTGCTTGCCTGCAGGCACCGAAATCGGCTGATAGATCAGATCGGCGCGGTAATGCTCGTTGCCCAGCGGGCGAAACTCGGATTCCGGGTTCTGGCCCTGCTGCGGCACCAGGGCGGACAACCAGTAGATGTCGGTGAAGCCCAGCCAATCCGTGCGGCCGCCCGGGCTGACCGCCCCATCATCCGACAGATCGTCATAATCGATCCCGAATTCCACAGCTCCGTCAAATGTGCCGATCGGCCCGGAATGCACGTTCCAGGTATCGCCGCTGGCCGTCCTGCTGGTGCGGTTGATGAAGGCGAAGGGCCGCACCACCACCGGCGTATCGCCGGTATTGGCGACACTCTGTTCCGCCGTGATCATGTAATGTTCGTCAATCTCGAACTTGATGGTGAAGGTCTGGCCTTCGCCATTGTCCCAGCTCAGCGTAACGGGGCTGTCCGGCGCCAGTGGGCCGCCGGACGCCTGCCACACGCTGTTCGCATCGGGCAGGTTCACACCGTCGCCATCGCCGACAAATCCGAATTGCGCGAAATGTTGCGCGGGCGTGCCCGCCGGAGAGAACAGCCGGACCGGGCCGCTATCCTCGTCCACTGTCTGGCGGTAGTTGTTGAATGTCAGATCGTCGATCCGCGCGCCGACCGGATTGATGGAGCCTTCCACTTCCGGCGCGGCAATCGCGACACGGTCCGGCACTGCAAGCTCTGTTTCCAGCTCTTTTTCTTCCAGCGCGATCGCCGCGGGATCGTGCAGGCCCCCTTCGCGATTGGTGCGCGAATGGCGCAGATCGTCGCCGTCCGAAGAATCGGACGCAGTCTCCGTAACCACCGGCTGAGCCGGCTGCGGGAAATACCACCTGCTGAAGGCATCCCAGCCGAACAGCAACGCGGCGCTGAGCACCACGGCCAGAATGAGGTTGCGCTGGTTGTCCACTGGCGATCCTGCTTTCGTTCAATTGCCGGCGCCCTCACGCGCGAAAAGCGCATTAAGGCACCGGGTCGTATCCGTGTCCCCCCCATGGGTGGCAGCGCAATAGACGCTTGATCGCCAGCCATCCACCCTTGATCGCACCATATTTTTCGAGTGCCTCGATCGCATATTCGGAGCAGGACGGCGCATAGCGGCAAGTGGGCGGAAGCAGCCGCGAGGGGCCGAGCTGCCAAAGGCGCGCCACCAGGATGAGGACGCGCTTCATCTCCTTGCCCCGCGCTTACGGCGGGGCGCGTCGCCCTTGCCTTCCTTCGCGCGGGCAAGCGCGGCGGACAGTTCCGCTCGCATGACTGCGAAATCCCGTTCTTTTCCGCCTTGGCGGCCAATCAGCACATGATCGTGATCCGCCAGACCTTCCAGGGGAAGGCCGGCGCGCAGCAATTCGCGCAGGCGCCGCTTCATGCGGTTCCTGACCACGGCATTGCCGATCTTCTTGGTCACGGTGACGCCGTAACGGATGCCCTTGCCGCCACCATCTGCGGCATCCGGCACGCCGTTGGGACGCACGAGCAGCACGAAGCCCGGCCGCGCGACGCGCAGGCCGCGATTGGCAGCCAGGAAATCGGATCGCTTCCGAAGAACGGAGAGGTCGGCGGTCATCCAGGCGACTTTAGCCGCAGTCTTCGTTTCGCGCACGCGCCGCAGCCATCCTTGCGCGCCGTCGGTCGCGGATCGGCTATTTGTGATGCGGCAAGAGGCTGGAACGCAAACGGGGCCGACAGGCCCCGCAAGCGCAAACGCGCGTCCGTAGCAGCGAAGCTGCGAAGGAAAGCCAAGCGCCCCGGATGGGGCGCGCCCGGCGTCTGAGGGCGTATTAGTTTAAGCCGACAGCTTCTTGCGGCCGCGGGCACGGCGCGCGCGCAGCACAGCACGGCCACCGACAGTTGCCTTGCGGGCGCGGAAACCATGGCGGCGCTTGCGCACGAGGTTGCTCGGCTGGAAAGTGCGCTTCATTGTCAAATCCTCAAAATTGTCCGATGCTGGCTCCAGGCTCCATGCCGGGCCAACAAAAAAGCCGTCCGCCTCGATCGGGGACGACCTTCGATCAGGTGCGCGCGGGTAGTGTAGCCGGGCGGGGAAGTCAAGATAGACAAGCGCTCGGCGCGTTTGAGGATTTCCCGGGCCGCTTGTCCGATTCCGCTCCGGTATGGATGCGATAGGGGGCTTCCCGTAGCCCTCCCCCCTCGACTTGGCGCACCGCGCCGCTATGCCTGGATCATTGGGGACTGGATTGGGGGGAATCTTTGGTCGCGCTGGTTTCGACTGTGGCCTATCTCGGGCTGGAGGCACGCGGAGTCGAAGTCCAGTGCCAGATCGCGGCTGGCCTGCCGCGCTTTTCCATCGTCGGCCTGCCGGACAAGGCCGTGGGCGAAAGCCGGGAACGGGTGCAGGCCGCATTGGCTGCCATGGGCCTCTCCCTGCCGCCCAAGCGCATCACGATCAATCTGTCTCCGGCCGATCTGCCGAAGGAAGGCTCTCACTACGATCTGCCAATCGCACTCGCCCTGCTTGCTGCGATGGGCGTGACCGATGCGGAACAATTGGCGGACTGGATCGCGGTCGGCGAACTGGCGCTGGATGGCCGGATCGTCCCCTCGCCCGGCGTTTTGCTGGCAGCCCTGCGGGCCAGCGAGCAGGAGAAGGGTCTGATCTGTCCGGCCGCGCAGGGGGCCGAGGCGCGCTGGGCATCGGGCGTGCCGGTCTGCGCCGCGCCGGGGCTGGTGGGCCTGCTCAATCATCTCAAGGGCGTGCAGTTGCTGCCCGAACCCCAGCCGGGCGAAGTGCAGGCCGCCGCTCCGGGGCCGGACCTCAAACAGGTCAAGGGGCAGGAAACGGCCAAGCGCGCGCTGGAGATTGCGGCAGCGGGCGGGCACAATCTGCTGATGATCGGCCCGCCGGGTACGGGCAAGAGCTTGCTGGCGGCCTGCCTGCCAGGAATCCTGCCCGAGCTGACGCCGGCCGAAGCGCTGGAAGTTTCCATGGTCGCATCGGTTGCAGGCGAACTCGAAGGCGGACGAATCAGCCGCAGCCGCCCCTTCCGCAGTCCGCATCATTCCGCCTCCATGGCCGCGCTCACGGGCGGAGGGCTGCGCGTGCGCCCCGGCGAGGTCAGCATGGCGCATCTGGGCGTGCTGTTTCTGGACGAGCTGCCGGAATTCCAGCGGGCCGTGCTCGATTCGCTGCGCCAGCCGCTGGAAACCGGCGAGGTCAGCGTGGCGCGCGCCAATGCGCATGTGACATTCCCGGCCCGCGTACAATTGGTGGCTGCAATGAACCCCTGCCGCTGCGGCCATCTGGGGGATCCGGCGCTGGCCTGTTCGCGCGCGCCGCGCTGCGCGGCGGACTATCAGAGCAAGGTCTCCGGTCCACTGCTGGACCGGATCGATCTGCATGTGGAAGTCGATTCCGTCAGTGCGGCCGATCTTGCCCTTCCGCCGCCGGCTAAGGGTTCTGCCGATATTGCCGCCAGGGTGGCCTCGGCCCGCGGCATCCAGACCAGGCGGCTGCGCGAGACGAAGATGCGCTCCAATGCGGAGCTGGAAGGCGAAGCGCTGGAAGCGCATGCCACGCCGGACGAAGCCGGGCGCACGCTGCTGTTGCAGGCGGCGGAGGCCATGAAGCTATCGGCGCGAAGTTATACCAGGATGCTGCGCGTGGCGCGAACCATCGCCGACCTCGCCGGGGCCGAGCAGATCGGGCGGATCCATGTGGCCGAAGCGCTCAGCTACAGGCGCAAGCCGCCGAGGGCGTGAGGACCCATATCCGCGCCAGCCTGCAACGGGCCGGCGCCCTTACTCAAGCTTCCGCTTTCTCTTTGGCCCGCTCCTCATCGGCGTTCTGGCCGAGCTTCGAGCGATCCTGCCAGCGCAGATCGTGATAGGACAATTCGCGCCCGTCATGCGCGCGGATCGTGATCGGGCCGATCGGCAGCCAGTCCTGCGAATCGACCACCACCGGATTTGAAAGTTCGGTGAGCGTGTATTTCTCCCCCCATTGCTTGAGCGCCAGCAAGGCGGGCAGCAGGTCCAGGCCCTTTTCGGTCAGGCGGTATTCGACCTTGCGCCGGTCTTCGGGGCAAGGCTCCCGCTTGAGGATCCCGTTTTCGACCAGTTTGGAGAGGCGATTGGAAAGAATGTTACGGGCGATGCCCAGCGTGCTCAGATATTCTTCGAAATGACACAGGCCATTGAAGGCGGCGCGCAGGATCAGAAACGACCACCGCTCGCCCATCACTTCCAAAGCCTGCGGCAATCCGCAAGCAACCACCTTGTCCAGCGGTTCGCGCAGCGTTCCCATTCTCATCCTTTCCTAAGGCAGGCCGTACAACACGCGCTTGGCGTGCCGCGCAACACTTTTTAGGTTGCAATCTAGTGCTGGAAATATCCCCTCGTAATGGTGCCGTGGCGAACAAACGGGAACAGCCGATGAAGACTTATCCTTTGCAGAACCTTTCCAGTGCGATTGCGGGTTTTGCGTGCGCGGCCGCAGCTCTCGACGCCAAGGCGCTGGCGCGCTGCAATGGCGAGTGAGCAGGCTCCCCCGACCGGATAAGGGCCGAGTGGATAAGGGCCGGTCGGATCAGGCAAGCAGGCCGAGCTGCGTCAGCTCTGCTTCGAATCCCTGAGTGTCCTTGAAGTGATGCGCGTGCCAGCCGCAAGCGCGCGCTGCCGCGATATTCTCTTCGCGGTCGTCGGCGAACACCAACTCGCCCGGCGCGAAACCGAAGCGCTCCTCGGCCAATCGGTAGATTGCAGGATCGGGCTTGGCGAGTTTCTCCTCACCCGAAACGAGAATGTCCGCAAAATGATCGAACACTGGTTCACTTGGGCGAAAACCGGCCCAGAAAGCCGCCCCGAAGTTGGTTAGACCGAAAATCGGTACGCCGTGATCGACGAGGCGTTCGACCAGCTCGCGCGATCCTTCGACCGGGCCCGTAATGGTCTCGTTGAAACGGTGAGCATAGGCCTGAATTTCGTTCTCGAATTCAGGAAACCGGCCAGTCAGCTCGGACACGAGATCGTCCAGCTCTTCACCCACATCGTGGCGAAAATGGAAGCCCAGTGTCAGCACATTTTCCATGAAGTAATCGAGCCGCGCCTGGTCTTCGATCAATTTGGAGAACAGCACGCGCATGTCCCAGTGGAACAGCACTTCGCCGACATCGAATACGACTGCGCGGACCTGCGTCATCTCACCCCCCCGCAAACAACAAAAGCCCCCGCTTTCACGGGGGCCCTTAGTTGCGGATCCCCGCCGAAGCAGGGACGCGTGAATGGTTCAACCCTGGCGCGCCTTGAAGCGGCGGTTGGTCTTGTTGATCACATAGGTCCGGCCACGGCGGCGAATCACGCGGCAATCGCGGTGGCGGTTCTTCAGCGACTTGAGGCTGTTGCGAATCTTCATTTCTATCTCTTCCGTGGGATCACCCACCTGAAATTTGAAGCCGGGCCGTTAAGGGGCGAACCCCGGCAAGTCAAGCTTCCGCGCGAATCTCGGTCAATTTCCGCTCCCACGCGAGCGCATGGGCGATGATCTGGTCCAGATCGTCATGCTCGGGCTGCCAGGGCAGCGTTTCCTTGATCCGGCGATTGTCCGAAATCAGCGAATCGGGATCGCCCGCACGGCGCGGCCCCAGAATCCGCTCGATCTTCATATTCGTCACCCGGTCCACCGCATCGAGCACTTCGAGCACGGAAAAGCCCCGGCCATAGCCGCAATTCATTGTGAGCGAGCGCGCCGGATTCGCCATCAGCTCTTCCAGAGCGAGCACATGCGCAGCGGCCAGATCGCTGACATGGATGTAATCGCGCACACCGGTTCCGTCGGGCGTGTCGTAATCGGTGCCGAACACCGAAACGCTTTCCCGCTTGCCCAGCGCCGCCTCCACGGCGACCTTGATCAGATGGGTGGCGCCTGCAGTCGATTGCCCGCTGCGCGCCCTTGGGTCGGCGCCCGCAACGTTGAAATAGCGCAGCGCGCAGTAGTTCATCGGATGCGCCTTGACCGTATCGGCCAGCATCGTCTCGGTCATCAGCTTCGACATCCCATAGGGATTGATCGGCTGTTTCGGGCTGTCCTCGTGCACCGGCGATTCCTTGGGGATGCCGTAAGTCGCCGCAGTCGAGCTGAAGATGAAATGCTTCACGCCCGCCTTCACGGCCGCCGCCATCAGCGCGCGGCTCTTGGCCGTGTTGTTGTGATAATATTTGAGCGGATTCTCGACCGATTCGGGCACGATGATCGAACCGGCGAAATGCATGATCGCGCCCGTCCCCTGCTCGGCAAAGATCCGCGCGAGTAGCGCATCGTCCTCGATATCGCCTTCATAGAAGGCCACTTCGTCCGGCACGGCAAAGCGAAAGCCGGTCACGAGATTGTCGATCACGGCCACGCGCCAGCCTCGGTCGAGCAGGGCCAGCACTGCATGGCTGCCGATATATCCGGCGCCGCCGGTGACGAGAACGGATGGTCTGTTGGTCATGGGCGCGAAGATAACACCAATGCATCAAGGGGGCGTTAAGGCGAGGGCAACGGTTGCAATGCCTATAGCGGGCATCCAGAACAAGGGCTACGTCCCTATCAAGGGAGTTGGAGTGATGCAGATTATCCGCGCCACCGCCATTTTGCTGGGCCTTGCCGCCCTGTCGGCCTGCGCCACCCCGATCGGCCCGGTGGAAGTCACCCGCTTTCACAGCCTGACGGCCCTCGCCTCGCTCGGCCAGGGCACGATAGCGGTGGAAGCCGGCCCCGGCATGGATGCCGATTCCCTGGAACTGGCGAGCTATTCGGCCGCCGTAGAGCGCGAACTGGCCAGGATCGGCTATCAGACCGTACCGGCGAGCGAAGGCGCCCAAGTCGCACTGCTGCAACTGGAGCGCTTCGCCTTTCAGCCCGAACGGGGCCGCGGCCCGGTAAGCGTGGGCGTGGGCGGTTCGACCGGATCCTATGGCTCGGGCGTCGGGCTGGGCATCGGACTGGACCTGTCGGGCCCGCCGCCGGAACAGGTCACCACCCGGCTGGGCGTGATGATTAGGGACCGCGAAAGCGACCAGACGATTTGGGAAGGCCGGGCCAACTTCACGGTGCGCGCCGATGCCCCGGTCGCCCAGAACCAGCTGGGCGCGGCCAAGATGGCCGAGGCGCTGTTCCGCAACTTCCCGGGCAACAATGGCGAAACCGTCCAGGTCGAGTGACAGACCGGGCAGATTGACGAGCTGATGAACGAAATTCCCCTCCGGATCGATTGCGGCTTCGACAGCGGCAATATCGAAGTGCTCGAAGTGGCAGGCGACACCGCGAAGCTGGCCATTCGCAAGGATCACCGGTCCGACTTCCGCCAGTGGTTCCATTTCCGCGTGGCCGGGAAAGCCGGCCGCGAGATGGTGCTGAAGATCACCGGCCTCAATGCCGCAGCCTATCCGGCAGGCTGGCCCGGATACCGGGCTTGCGTTTCGGAAGACCGCGAATATTGGGCCCGCGCCGAAAGCGAATTCAGCAGCACTGCCGATAACGGCACGCTGACGATCCGCTACACGCCGCAAAGCGACCTGGCGTGGTTCGCCTATTTCGCGCCTTTTTCGATGGAGCGGCATCACGATCTGGTGGCCCGGGCGGCCGAGTGCGAAGGTGTAAGCTATCGCTGCCTGGGCCATTCGCTGGACGGGCAGCCGCTGGATTGCCTGGAGATGGGCGAAGGGCCGGTGGAAGTGTGGCTGTTCGCCCGCCAGCATCCCGGCGAGAGCATGGCCGAATGGTGGATGGAAGGGGCGCTGGAATGCCTGACCGATCCGGCCGATCCGATTGCCCGGACGCTGCGCGGAAAATGCCGGCTGCATGTGGTGCCCAACTGCAATCCCGACGGATCGCGGCGCGGCCATCTGCGCACCAATGCCGCCGGTGCCAATCTCAACCGCGAATGGAACAGCCCCAGCGCGGAAAACTCTCCCGAAGTGCTCGCCCTGCGCGGCGCGATGGACGAAACCGGAGTCGACTTCGCGATCGACGTGCATGGCGACGAAGCGATTCCGCATGTCTTCATCGCCGGCTTCGAAGGGATACCGTCATGGACCGAAAAGCAGGGGCAGGATTACGAGCGTTACCGCGAAATCCTGAAACGGCGCACGCCCGATTTCCAGACCGCTAAAGGCTATCCCAAGGCGCGCCCCGGGCAGGCCAATCTGACCATGGCGACCAACCAGATCGCCGAGCGCTTCGGCGCCTGCGCCATGACGCTGGAAATGCCCTTCAAGGACAATGACGATCTGCCCGATCCCCAGCAGGGCTGGAGCCCGGAGCGGTGCAAGCTTCTGGCGCATGCCTGCCTGGCCGCTCTGGCGGAATGGCTGGAGGGGCACGAGGATTCCGACGCGGAGTTCCGGCACAAGCTGTAACCTATTTGGAACTTTCCACTTGGCATCGTAACGCTGATCGGTTAGAAATACCGAACATCGCGATGATGCGGCCATGGCAACGGACACCATGATTGCCGGCGTATAACGAAGAGACTTGGATCTAAGCCGAAAGGGGCCGCTGGGTGGCCGCCGGTTTTCCCGGCGGCATCCACATGTGAGCATCGCCCGGTGCGCCGAGATAGAATCCCTGCCCGTAATCGCAGTTCTTGCCCATCAGGATTTCCAGCTGGGCCCGCGTTTCGATGCCTTCCGCAGTCACCGGAATTCCGATCGAGCTGCACAGGCCGAGCACGGCATCGACGATCGCCAGCGAATAGGCATTGTCTTCCAGATTGCTGACGAAGGACTGATCGATCTTGATCTTGTCGAAGGGGAAGAAATGCAGATAGCTGAGCGAGGCATATCCGGTGCCGAAATCGTCCATCGCGATCTTGACGCCCATGGCCGATAACCGCCGCAGGACGTGCAAGGCGATGCTCTTGTCTTCGATCAGCACATTTTCCGTGATTTCGAGCTCGAGCCGCGAGGGGCTCAGTCCCAGTTCGAGCAAGGTCGAATGGACCAGCCGCGGCAGGTCCCCTTCCGTTATCTGTGCAGGCGAGAGATTGACTGCGACGCAGACATCCTGCGGCCACCCGCTGGCTGCCAGGCAGGCTTCCCGCAGGACCCAGGCCCCCAGATCGCCGATCAAATGGGCGCGCTCCGCAATCGGCACGAAATGTTCGGGCAGGATTTCGCCGAATTCGGGATGGTTCCAGCGGACCAGCGCCTCGAAGCCGACCAGGTCATTGCCCGAAAGCCTGTATTGCGGTTGATACACCAGATGCAGGCCCAGCCCGCCGCGCGACAAGGCGCAGCGAAGGTCCCGCTCCAGCCGCCGGCGCTTCTCCACCTCATGGGTCATGGAGATCGTGTAGCTGCACGCCTTGCCGCGCCCGCTCTGCTTCGCCCGATAGAGCGCGAGATCGGCATTGCGCAGCAGATCCTCCGGCGTTTGGGCATCCTTGGGGCACAGCGCAAAGCCGACACTGGCGCCTGCGGTTTCCCAATCCGCCCTGCCCTGGGACAGAAGCTCCTGGATGGACCGGGTGATCTGTTCCGCCCGCCGCTGGGCTGCGGCGGAGGACAAACAATGGGTTTGCAGCATGGCGAATTCGTCGCCGCCCAGACGAGCGATCGTATCCGTGCCTTCGGCCAGACCTTCCAGCTGCCGTGCAAACGCCACCAGCAGATCGTCGCCGGCCTTGTGACCGTAGCGATCGTTGATTTCCTTGAACCCGTCCAGATCGATCAGGTGGACCGCAAAGGGGGAATCGGTCGCGGCCGCATGGGCAATTTCCGCATCCAGCTCGTGATGGAAATATTGCCGGTTGAACAGGCCGGTCAGGGAATCGTGATTGGCGAGATGCCGAACGCGATTATGTGCTTCGGTCCGTTCCAGGGCGAGCGCGCATAGTTCCTTGCAGATATCGACAATGCGCCAATGGAACGCCGATGGAACGATCGGGCTATGCGCATAAAAGGCGAAGACGCCTTTGACACTGCCATCGCCTGCCTTGATCGGAATGGACCAGACCGATGTGTAATCGAGATTGGCCGTGATCTCCGGAAACGGCGCCCACAGGGGGTCGGTATGGATATCGTCGACATTGACCGCTTCACCGATCCAGGCGGCCGTTCCGCAAGAACCGACAACAGGCCCGGTCGCCAAGCCTTCGATCGCATCGCAATACCATGCCGGCAGATCGGGCGCCGCCTGCATGCGCAGGCATCCCGCCTGGTCGATCAGCGCCACGGACATATGGATATTTTCCAGCATCTGCTGCACTTCGCGGCAGACCATGTTCATCATCGCAGGCAGGCTCTTGCCGTGAACGAGATCCCTCAGCAGCCGGTGCTGAAGCGTTTCATAGATTTTCGCGAAGGTGATGTCGGAAATGGAAGCCACGATATAGCGCGAAGCCTCGCCATCTTCGGAGACGACATTGGCCGTCAGCGTGGCCCATTTGGGTTCGCCCGACCGATCGCTGAAGAGGATATCGTCCTTGAAAGTGCCCACGGCCTGAAGTGCGCGCAGCGCATCCCGCAGCTTGTTCCTGGCATCGCCGAAATCGGGCACGACGTCGCTCAACCGGCGCCCCAGGACCTCATCCGCACGATACCCGGTCAGGCGCGTGAAAGCCTCGTTGGCGAATGCCACGCTGCCGTCCATATCGGTCGCCACCACAGCCTGGTCCAGACTGTCGGTGGCAAGCCTCATCAGGTCAAAGCGGGTTTGCTCAACTCCCATGCCAACTCAGTAGCAAAACTGTCTAACCCTTTGGTTAAGGCAGCGGGAACCACGCACTTCTTTTAACTAATTGATAAACCGGTCTTTATCGGCGGATTCCGTTGCCGAATTAGCCCCTTTGCGGACCTGTAAATTAACGTTTTACCGGCACTGATATTTGCAGCCCGAGTGCGCGCGGGAAGGAAGCCCAGCTTGCATGCGAACTGGCCGCGCGCTCACGCTGCGACGGCTTCGTCCAACCCGATGTCTTCTGCGCGTGCGAAGTTTCCGTGGAGGCCGAAGCGCAGGCGGATGGGGACTTTGATGGTGGCGACGGGTCCCTTCTCGATATCCAGCGCATCGAAGATCAGCAGGTCGCTGCGATGGTCCTCCAGGCGGTTGCAGATCATCACGATCCAGCCGTCGCCTTCCGCCGCATCTGCTGTGCGCGGGACGAAGCAGGGTTCCTGCAGGCTCGAGACCGGCCCGCACCACCAGTGCTTCTCCTCGCCCGTTTCCAGGTCCTTCAGGAACAGGCAGTTCATCAGGAAGCCCCCCGCGCTGCCGCCCTTCAGCTCGACCGGGCGGCTCATGTCCATTTCCAGGCCCCAGGTGTAGCGGTTCTTCACCCCTGTGAAGCGGTCGTCGATCCGCGGAAATTCCGAAGCCGTCCCGGTCAGCGGCACGATCTCGTCGAACTCCTCCCCATTGCTGGCCAGATCGACACTCCAGCGGGTGAGCTTGCTCATCGCCTCGGCCCCGTTGAAGGGCGCGCCGTGTATGTCGGGGAAGAAAGGGAACATATTGTTCTTCGCCTCGGGGATGACGAAGTGCACCTTGCTGCCTTCCTGCCAGGCGTTCACCACGTGGCTGGCAAAGCAATTGCCGCGCTTGAACCAGCGGATATCTTCCTGCTTGAGATCGTCCCGGCGCGGAATGATGCCCAGATAAACCGGCTTGGTCGTATCGAACCCGAAATGAATCTCGCCCGCATTGAGACGGTCCCAATCGCTGGTCGAAGGCACGATATGCAGCACCAGGTAATCCTCGGTGATCGCAAAGTCGTGCATCATGCAGTAATAGGGGACCTTGAACCATTTCTCGCGCAGCAGCGTGCCGTCTGGCCCCACTTCCATGTAGGAAACGTCGTCGCTGCACAGGCCGCTCGCCGCATAGCCGATCGCGACCATGTTGCCGGTCGCAGGGTCGATCTTGGGATGGGCGGTGAAGGTCTCGCTCTTCATCGCGCCTTCCCAGGTCTCGAACGCCTCGGTCTCCATCGTCACCGGATCCATGATCAGCGACGGCGAATCCTCCTTCATCGCCCACAGCTTGCCGGCAAAGATCCAGGCATTGGTGTTGGCGGTGGAGCGGATCATGCCCTTCACGGATGGATCGTCGGTGGTCGGATTGCGATATTTGCCGAACAGGCCGCGCCCCGCCTTGCGCTCGGCATGCCACTTGTCGGTCTTCGCCCAGCGCTGCTTGAAATCGCATTGCCCGTCATGAATGTGGAAGCGGGTGATCATCCCGTCTCCGTTGAAGGCGATATCGTCGCCCAGCATCGGCGGAAACTGCGGATCGGGCTGCACACGGAAGAACGCACCGTTCAGTTCCGGCGGTATCCTACCCTCGCAATCAAGGTCCTCGATATCCGCCTCAACCCGCGAAGGCGTGTTGAAACCCGTGAAGCTCGGCGTGTCAGGGAAATGAGACATCTTCAATCCTCTCCTTGCGCCCAATTGTATGCGCTACTAACGAATGCACAAGCAATGAACGAGCGGAGATACGTCGGGTGGGCGCAGCGTCATTGATTGAAAGCAATGATGACAAGATCAGGGGGCTGAACGATATTGTCGGCTTCCACATCCGGCTCGCCCATGGTGCGGTCTACCGCCATTTCACCGAAACATTCGCCAATCTCGACCTGACGCAGAAGCAGGTATCCGTGCTGTGGATGGTCGGCGACAAGCCCGGCATCGCCCAGATCGAACTGGGCCAGCGCCTGCGGATGGACCGGGCGACGACCATGACGATCGTCAACCGCCTGCAGGAAAGAGGCTATCTGCGCCGCGAACGTTCGGAGACCGACAAGCGCAAACAGGCGCTCTATTTGACACCCGCAGGCTCTCAAGCTCTGGAAAAAGCGAAACTGTGCATTGCCGAACATGAAAACTGGCTGAAAAGCCGCTTTACCGGTGACGAGGTCGAAAAACTGGTGGAAATGCTCGCTCGAATCCACGATTGAGAGCGGTCAAAGGGAGAGGATTCAAACGATGGCTGCACCGTCCGGGGATGCGAACCCCATCAATGTGATCAAAGATACGCCCATGGGCGCACGGCAGGTGATCGTCGTGATCCTGATGGTGTTCCTGAACGCACTCGACGGGTTCGACGTGCTGTCCAGCGCCTTTGCCGCGCCTGGCATCATGCAGGACTGGGGCATCACCCGCACCGAACTGGGCGTGGTCCTTTCCGCGGAGCTGATCGGCATGGGCTTCGGCTCGGTTCTGCTGGGCGGCGCTGCCGACCGATACGGGCGCAAGGCATCGATGCTCGCCTGTCTCGTGGTGATGGCCATCGGCATGTTCATGGCCAGCCAATCCGACGCGGTGACACCGATGACGATCTGGCGCTTCGTGACCGGCCTGGGCATTGGCGGCATGCTGGCTGCAACCAACGCCGTGGTGGCGGAGGTTACCAGCCGGACGGGCCGCTCCGTGTCGATGGCATTCTATGTCATCGGCTATCCTCTCGGCGGCGTTGTCGGCGGATTTGCAGCACAGGGGTGGCTGCTGGTCGACTATGACTGGCGCGCGGTCTTCATCTTCGGCGCCATCGTCACTGCGGTGATGATCCCGCTGGTCATGGCGCTGGTTCCCGAAACGCCGGCCTATTACGTTGCCCGGCGGCCTGCGGGCGCTCTGGAAAAGGCCAACAAGTCACTCGCCGCATTCGGCAAGCCGGCGCTCGCCGGTTTGCCCTCGCTCGAGGAAACGGGGCCCAAACCCAAGGCCACCGACATCCTGGCCAATCCGCGGCTGCGCCCGATCACGCTGCTGCTGTCCTTCGGCTATCTCTTCCATACTTTCACCTTCTATTACATCCTGAAGAACGCCCCCACGATTGTGGCGCTTGCGGGATATACGCCTGCCGAAGGCGCCAGCAGCCTGACCTATGCCAATATTGGCGGCGCCATTGGCGGCGCGATATTCGGCTTCTTCCTCAATAAGTTCGGCCTAAAGGGGCCGACCATCGGCGCACTTGTGCTGGGCGTGCTGGCCGTGCTCTATTTCGGCCTCGGTCACGAGAGCTTGTGGACGTGGCGGATCGCCGCACTGCTGACGATGTTCTTCCTGAACGCCGCGATCGTGGGCTATTATGCCGCATTCGCCCTCAGCTTTCCGGCCTATGCCCGCGCGAGCGGGACCGGTTTCGCGCTCGGCGTCGGGCGCGCAGGTGCTGCCGGATCGCCGATTGCAGCGGGGTGGCTGTTCGATCACGTCAATGGCGGCGCCGACAACCTGCTGGTCGTTTCGGCGATCATGAGCCTGGGCTCGGTCATTGCCATGATCCTGCTGTGGGTCATGCCGGTGCGAGATGCGGATGACGACATTGAAAGCGCCGCGGCCGAACGTCAAAAAGCCGCAGCCTGAAGAGAATCAAGGGAGCAATACGAAGCCATGAAGACCCGTGCAGCCGTAGCGTTTGAAGCGAAGCAGCCGCTTGAGATAGTGGAGCTTGATCTGGAGGGACCGAAGGCTGGCGAAGTCCTGGTGGAGATCATGGCGACGGGGATCTGCCATACGGACGCCTATACGCTGGACGGGCTCGACAGCGAGGGATTGTTCCCTTCCGTGCTGGGTCATGAAGGCGCGGGGATCGTGCGCGAGGTCGGCGCGGGTGTGACGAGCGTGAAGCAAGGCGATCACGTGATCCCGCTCTACACGCCGGAATGCCGCCAGTGTAAGTCGTGCCTCAGCGGCAAGACGAACCTGTGCACAGCGATCCGCGCGACGCAGGGCCAGGGGCTGATGCCGGACGGGACGAGCCGCTTTTCCTACAAGGGCGAGACGATCTATCACTATATGGGCTGCTCGACCTTTTCGAACTTCACGGTTCTGCCCGAGATCGCGGTGGCGAAGATCCGCGAGGACGCGCCGTTCAACACCAGCTGCTATATCGGCTGCGGGGTGACCACC
>JAUHYZ010000073.1 GCA_030426245.1 Alphaproteobacteria bacterium
ATCGTCAAGGCCGGCACTCTGCTGGACGAAGCGATGGTGAAGGCGATCGAGGACGCCGAAGTGCAGTCCGCCAAGATCCGTTCACCGCTGGTCTGCGAAGCGGAACAGGGCGTCTGCGGCACTTGCTACGGGCGCGATCTGGCCCGCGGTACGCCGGTGAATATCGGTGAAGCTGTCGGCGTGATCGCCGCGCAGTCGATCGGTGAGCCGGGCACGCAGCTGACCATGCGGACCTTCCATATCGGGGGTGCCGCGCAGCTCAACGAAACCTCGCATCTCGAAGCGATCTCGGATGGCAAGATCCAGTATCGCGACATGCCGACCATCACCGACAAGCGCGGGCGCAGGCTCTCGCTTGCCCGTAACGGTGAAATCCTGGTCATCGACAAGGAAGGCCGCGAGCGCGAGATCCACAAGGTGCCTTACGGTACCGTCCTGATGTTCAAGGACGGGGACAAGGTGAAGGAAGGCGACCGGCTGGCGGAATGGGATCCGTTCACCCTGCCGATCATCACCGAGCAGTCCGGCGTCGTGCGCTATCAGGATCTGGTCGACGGCACGACCATGGCCGAGCAGGTGGACGAGGCAACGGGCATCGCCCAGCGCGTCGTCACCGAATACCAGGCCGGTGGGCGTTCGAAGAAGGAAGATCTGCGTCCGCGCCTGACCCTGCTGGGTGAGGAATCGAGCGGCAAGAAGGGCGAAGAAACCGAAGCGGCGCGTTACATGCTCGCTCCGGGTACCTCGCTCTCGGTCGAAGACGGCCAGCAGGTGGAAGCGGGCGACATTCTTGCCCGTGCCAGCCGCGAAGCCGCCAAGACGCGCGACATCACCGGCGGTCTGCCGCGTGTTGCCGAGCTGTTCGAGGCGCGCAAGCCGAAGGACAATGCGATCATCGCCAAGATTTCGGGACGCATCGAATTCGTCCGCGAATACAAGGCGAAGCGCAAGATCGCGATTGTGCCGGAGGAAGGGGATTCGGTCGAATATCTGATCCCCAAGGCCAAGGTGATCGACGTTCAGGAAGGCGACTTCGTCAAGAAGGGCGACAACCTGATTTCGGGTAGCCCCGATCCGCACGACATTCTGGAAGTGCTGGGCGTGGAAGCGCTCGCCGAATATCTCGTGGCCGAGATCCAGGAAGTCTACCGGCTCCAGGGCGTGAAGATCAACGACAAGCACATCGAGGTGATCGTTCGCCAGATGCTGCAGAAGGTCGAGATCACCGATGGCGGCGATACCACGCTGCTGCCGGGCGAACAGGTCGACTACGAAGAGATGAACGAGCACAACGCCAAGCTGGGCAAGGGCAAGAAGCCCGCCGAAGGCAAGCCGGTTCTGCTCGGCATCACCAAGGCCAGCCTGCAGACCCGCAGCTTCATCTCGGCGGCGTCCTTCCAGGAGACCACCCGCGTGCTTACCCAGGCTTCGGTCGAGGGCAAGAAGGATACGCTGGTCGGCCTCAAGGAAAACGTCATCGTGGGCCGTCTCATCCCCGCCGGTACCGGCGCGGGCATGAACCGCGTCCGCGTGACTGCCTCCAGCCGCGATGCCGCGCTGCGTGCTCAGTACAAGAAGATGCAGGACGCGCTCGTCGCTGCACAGGAAGCCGAAGCGGTGCCAGCTCCCGAGCCGGCACCGGCCGAAGAGCCTGCAACGCCCGAGGCGGAGGTTTCCGGCGAGGAGTGATCCGCGCCGGGAGCCGTCAGAGGCTCCTACCGAATGAAACGGCCCCGCTGGAGCTCAGGCTCTGGCGGGGCTTTTCGTTGCGCGGCGTTTTCGGAACGCCGCCCGGCCTCTTCCGTTGCATTGGATAATGGAAGGAATTCGGGATGGATGACAGACACCAGGCCGGGCACGGCAAATGGGCCACGTTTTTTGCGATGATTGCGACAGCGATCGTGACGATGTTCGTGCTGAAATATTCGAACACTTACGAGCCCGATCACATATTCTTCAGCCAGACGCGCTTGTGGATGGCCCTGATGATGGGCATGGCCATGATCGTCATCATGCTCGGCTTTATGTGGGGCATGTACAAGACGCGGCTGACCAAGATTCTCGTCATGCTCGGCGCCGTTGCAGGCTTCATACTGTTCCTGTTTCTTGCCCGCAGCCAGGATACCGTCGACGATGTTTCCTGGGCGAAGGCGATGATCCCGCATCATTCGATTGCCGTTCTCACAAGCCGCAGAGCCGAGATTTCCGATCCGCGCATGCGCAAGCTTGCCGATGAAATCATCGAGGCGCAGGTCAAGGAGATCGCGCAGATGAAGCTCCTGCTAGAGGATATCGAGGTAAATGGGGAAATGGGTGACGGAACGCCGATTCCGCCGCGCACTGCCGAGCTTACGCCTAAGCTTCTCGAGGAAGCGGAAAAGGCAGTCGAACGAAGGATAACGCCCGAACTTCGCGAAGAGGTGGAAATCGGGTCCTGAGCGGCTGGCCGGCGGCGCCCGATTCACCGCGATCGAAGCAAGCCCGATTACGCAACAAGGCGGGCGAGGAAGCGCTTGCGGTTGGGAACGAGATCGCTGAGCCGGTAACCGTCGAGATGATCCAGAAAAGCCTCGAGCGCGCCTGACAGCGCAGGTTTGAGGCCGCACACGCCGTTCACCGCGCATCCGGCGGAATTGTCGCCGAAGCAGCTGACGAAACCGTCCAGATTTTCGAACTTGCGCACCACATCGCCAACACGGATATCTTCGGGCTTCTTCGCCAGCTCCATCCCTCCGCGGCGTCCGCGCGTGGTGTTGACGAAGCCCTGAGACTGAAGCTCCTGCGCCACCTTGGCCAGGTGGTTGCGCGAGATGCCGTATTGCCGCGCGACATCGTCGACCGAAAGCCGCGCTTCCTTGGCGGCGAGGGCCATCAGGATGCGCAGTGCATAGTCGCTGTGGAGGCTTAACTGCATAAAATAGGTATCTCAGATATTGCTTTTTAAGGCAAGGCGTATAAATAGGCATATAGATTACCTATTTATGGAGTCGCACGATGTTGGACGAGACCGATCACCCCGCCACTGCAACCGCCGGTTCTGGCGGCGAACGCCCGGGGCAGGCCCATGTGCATGCGGCAAGGGAGAAGAAGCGCGCCGAAGCGGAGGCAATCGGTGTGGACGCGGACTATATCTCCGGCTTCGTCGAGCGCTTCTATGCGCGGATCCGTGAAGACGACTTGCTCGGCCCGATCTTCGCCGAAAGGATTACGGACTGGGACGTGCATCTTGGCCGGATGAAGCAATTCTGGCGCTCGATCCTGCATAATAGCGGCGAATTCAGCGGCAACCCGATGGTCAAACATATTGCCATCCCTGGGTTGGACAGTTCGCATTTCTCCCACTGGCTGGAGCTTTTCTACGAAACCTTGCGGGAGGAAGAACCGCAAGATGCTGCCACGCGGCTGGTTGGCGAGCGTGCACGCATGATCGCCGACAGCCTGCTTACCGGAATTGAAATGCATCGCTCCGGGCTTTCCGGCGCGCGTGCCGGAAAGGATCTGCCCCATGTTTGAGCAACCCCTTCACCAGAGAGATTTTACCCAGGAACTGGATGGTGCCGCCAGCGAACCGGAAGCTGTGGCCGCGCCTGCCAGGCGGCAACCCTGTTCGGAAGGTTTCCAGCTTCCCGGAGCGATCTGGCGGGCGATGTTCGCCTGCTATGCGATATTCATTGCTTCGCTCGCTCTCGCCACTGGCGGCAGTCCCGCGGCCCGATTTGTCATCGCGATCGCGGCGCTGTTCATGCTGGTCTATTTCGTCACGGCGACTATCCTGACTGCACTGGGCGGCCCTGACAGGCGCGAGGCGGATGAAGCGGAGCCCCTGCAGACACTCTATGGCCCGCTCGGCATCGGCGCGGTTCGGGTTCAGGTGCTGACCATCCCTGCCGCACTGGCGATCTTCGGCATCGGCTTGCTGATCGTCACCAGCTTTGCCGGTGTCTGAGACACAAGCAGGAGGAAACATGCGCGCCACACGCCTTCCCGAAGATGTCCGGCCCTATCGCACGATCGGCCCGTTCAACGAAGCCACTCTGCCAGCCGGGCTTCGGCGTACGCATGATCTGGCAGAGGACACATGGGGCCTGGTGCAACTGACCGAGGGAACGATCTCCTTCGTCTGGGAAGACGATGGCGGCGAGACGCTGGACCTTTCCGCCCCGGCAGAGATCGTGGTTCCACCGCGCGCCGCGCACCATGTCGAAAGTGACGGGGAATTCCTCCTGTCGATCACATTTCTGCGCAAGTAAGTGAAGCGCCGCGCTTATGGCGCTTTGGCATAGCTTGTTCTTGCCGCGCCCGGCGCTGCGCACTACCTCCGCACGCATGATCGGAATCCTCGAAACGGGTGTGCCCCCTGCCGGACTTGCCGAACGCTGGGGAGACTACCCCGCGATGGTCTGCAATTTGCTGGGCCCCGGCATTTCGGGGCAGAGTTTCGATGTCAGGGCGGGGCCGCTCCCCGATCCGGCGGCCTGCTCCGCATGGGTGATCACCGGTTCTTCCTCCGGCGTCTATGACGGCGATCCGTGGATTGCCGAGCTGATCGATTTCGTGCGGCGTGTGCCGGCGGAGATTCCGCTGATTGGAATCTGTTTCGGCCACCAGCTAATGGCCGAAGCCTTTGGGGGCGAGGTGATCAAGTCGCCCAAGGGGCGCGGGCTGGGCATGCACCGTTACGAGGTGGTACACCGCACGGAATGGATGGACAACGCCGAAAGCTTCGATCTGCTGGTGGAGCATGGCGACCAGGTCCAGCAGATCGGGCCGGACTGCCAGCTTCTGGCGGGCAACGCATTCACTCCGCTCGGCATGCTGAACTATACTTCGCGCCGCGCCATGTCGCTTCAGTGCCATCCCGAATTCGAACCCGGATTCGAGCGCGAACTGATCGAGATTCACCGCCCGGCCGTGGGTGACGAGGCGGTGGATGCTGCCCTGGCGACGCTGTCGCAGCCCAGCGATGCTGAGCGCATGGCCGGCTGGATGCGGAATTTCCTTGGGGGCAATCTGCAGCGCTGATCCTGCCGATGGTGGATGGGATCAGTTGCCCGATGCCTTGCAGGAATCGCCGAAGATCGCCTTCAGCTTCGCCAGCGTTTCGTCCGGCAAGGGCGGGGCCAGGATCGATTGGACATTCTCCTCCAGATGCTCGGCGCTGCCGGTCCCGGTCAGGATCACATGCGCGCCCGGCTCGTAGCGGCAGAAGCGATAGGCGGCCTCGATCTGCGATTTGACGCCGGGCGTCTCGCGCAGGAAGTCCAGCGGGTCCTCAGGGTTGATGGCGGAGGGATCGACATCCTCCAGCTCGATCATCGCCTCGATCGCCTCGCGCGTGTTCTCCACGCTGTTCAGCCCGCGGCGCACTGCGAACATGATCAGCGTGCCGACATCGTTCTTCAGCGTCAGCGGGAAGATCGTCTTGCGTGCGCTGGGGTTGAGCAGATTGAAGCCCACCATCACCACATCATATTCGTCATGCGGCAGGGCGGCGCGCAGCAGCTCGTGCTCCGTATCGTGGCGGAAGATCTCGGTAATGCCGATGAAGCGGATCTTGCCCGCTTCCTGCTGGCGCTTCATTTCGGGCAGCAGTTCTTCGCGCGCATAGTCGAGCTGTTTACGCCCCACGCCGTGCAGGTGCCACAGATCGACATAGTCGGTCTTGAGCTTCTTCAGGCTGGCATCGAGATTCTCGGCGAACTCTGCCGCCGTATAGCGCACGGGATCGGTCTCCCCGCCGCCGCGGCCCACCAGCGACTTGGTGGAGACGAAGATCTTGCTTCTCTCGCGCCCCTGCATGCCCAGGCCCACGGCCTCTTCGGTGCCATAGGCCATCGCGGTGTCGATGAAATTGATTCCCAGATCGAGCGCGCGCCGCACGAGATCGGCGGCCTCTTCGCTGGTGGCACCCTGTGCCATGCCCAGCCGGCTGTGGCCGCCGCAGCCCAGGCCCGCCACGCTGACATGCTCTTCGGTACGGCCCAGTCGGACAAATTCCATTTCTCGCTCCCGCAATTCCTTCGCCGAACGCTATAGAACCATCGCAAGGCATGAGGCCATGAACGATCCGCATAGCCGGTATGCCTGCCGGTTATTCGCCTTTCCACGGCGCAGGAATGTGCATTGCGTGTCGGTTCCCGATTGCCGGGAATCGCGCTGCCGCCTAAGCCAGTGGCATGTCCGATACGCTCTCCATCACCCTTGCCCAGATGAACCAGGTCGTCGGCGATATTGCCGGCAATGCCGATGCCATGCTGAAGACGCGCGCTCAGGCCGGGAAGACCGATCTGGTCGTGTTCCCGGAAATGCATCTGATCGGCTATCCGCCGGAGGACCTGATCCTCAAGCCCTCGCTGATCGAACGCGCTGTGGCGCAGCTGGAGCGGCTGACGCTGGCCACGGCCGATGGCGGCCCGGCCATGCTGGTGGGCAGCGTGTTCGTGCGCGACGGGGCGCTGCATAACGGTGTGGCGCTGCTCGATGGCGGGCGGGTGACCGCAACGCGTTTCAAGCATGAACTGCCCAATTACGGCACGTTCGATGAAATGCGCTATTTCACGCCCGGCCCTTTGCCGGAGCCGGTGCTGTTCCGCGGGGCGATGCTGGGCCTGCCGATCTGCGAGGATATCTGGCACCCGGA
>JAUHYZ010000074.1 GCA_030426245.1 Alphaproteobacteria bacterium
GATGATTTCAGTGGCTTGTGCAGCCAGCGCATCGACCTGAGACTGGCTCAGATCCTGACGCGCGAGAAATACATGCTCGTAATACGGCATGCGCTCGTCCTTTCATTTGCTGCCGATCGCTGGCTGATCCGCGACCATCGCGGGGCCCCTCCGGCTTTCTTCGTCCCCGCCTGCGAAAAACCGCGTGGGGCGGTGAAGCGGCGCACATACAGCTTCTGCGCGCAATTGCAAGCGTTGGAGGGGGTGCTGATTGGCTTCAAGCGGCGGTGTTCTTTGTTTGGCTTCAAGCGCCAGCGCGGACATCCGTCCGCTTGGCTTCCGCGCCAGTGGGCGCGACGCGCGTTCGCGCTTGCGGCCCTTCGGGCCGGACCACATACAACATCAGCCTCGTTCTCCCCGAAGCCGCAGGCTTCGCAAGGCCGAACGGCCGCCCGCAGCGCGCCGAGCTTTGCTCGCAGCGCGCGAGGATAGCCAAGTGAGTGGACGCGAACGCCGGCGCTTGAGGCCCTAAATAAGAGAAGTTGACACAGTTGACACTGTACTGGGAAAAATATCGCAATGTGCCGCCTCGCAATATTGCCCAGTGAAACCAGTAGGTTGTGAGCATTTCGTTGCAAAACGTCCGCAACATGCCATGCGGCAAAGGTGACACTTTTCGCCGCGCAAGGCGACACTTGTGCAGGGCGCAAGGTGACGCTTTTTCCGCCAAGGTGACGCATTCTCCAAATTCGTCACCCCCGCGCAAGCGGGGGCCCAGCGACAACACGAAGCCGCACTAGACTGGGTTCCCGCTTCCGCGGGAATGACGAAAGATGTGAATTTGCGGACATGCCCGGCTCCATTCGCTGAAGCCGACTCACCTATGCCATCAAGTCCTGTGTAGGAAAGGCCAGATTTCGCGCTGCGCGGCGTGCCCCCGTGCCGTTACTTCTTTTCGAAGCGGTGAAGCACTTTCCCGGCCCAGCCCATGATGTCCTTCTCGGCGAACTTCCATTCGCCATGCACCTTGGCCACTACGTCGCGAATATGCCCGCACCAATGCAGATGCGGCGGTTCGGGCGGATGGTTGAACGTCGCCCAGGCATAGCTGCGCACTTCCCAATGATCGGCCCGGCATTTCGGATCGGGTTCGAAGACGAATTGGTCCATCTGATGCTGATGGCCCGGAAAATCGGGCCGCTCGTGGAATTTGAGCACCAGCTTGCGCACTTCATCGCGGCCCTTGCGCACTTCCAGCTCGCCCGATGCCGTTTCTTCGGAGACTTCGGCATCGTCGGTGAACAGGTTGCAATAGCCTTCGGTATCGCCGGTATCGAGCGCCCAGCAATAGCGGGCATAGAGCTCCCGGATGGCCAGTTCTTCCTCAACCGTGGGGTGTAGCATGTCGGCGTCTCTCCTTTGGTTGCCGGCGGCTTATTCTATCGGCGCGTTCAGCGCCGCTTCCACCTGGCGGTTTCTCTCCAGCACCAATGGTGCCATTTCCGGATGGGTAAAGGCATATAGATCGCCGCGCTTTATGGCACGCAGCAGAATGGCGGCCACGCTATCGGGATCGATCCAGCGCAGCTTCGCGCCTTCTTCCGTGGCTTCCAGATTGCTGTCCACCATACCGCCTGCTGCCAGCGCGCCGGGCCGATTGCGCTGGCTGGCCCCCAGCTGGGTGCTCACCGGGCCGGGGCACAGGATCGTCAGGCCGATCTTGTCGCCTGTTCCGGCCAGTTCTGCCGCCAGGGTTTCGGCCAGTGCCATGACGGCGAATTTGGACACGGTATAGCCGCCCAGCATGGGCGTGACGTGATGCCCCGCGATGGAGGCCGTCACCGCGAAATGCCCGCCTTCCTCATTGGCGCGCAGCAGCGGCAGGAAGGCCCGGATGCCGTGGATCACGCCGAAGACATTGACGTCGAAGATCCATTGCCAGTCCGACGTGGTCATATCCTCGATCCGGGCAGTGGAGGCGACGCCGGCATTGCTGAAATAGAAATGCACGCCGCCAAAGCGACGCTGCACTTCATCGGCCAGCGCCTGGACGCTTTGTTCGCTGCTGACATCGGTGGGGATTGCGGTTGCACCGATTTCGGCCGCCGCCTGTTCCAGCGCCTCTTGTTCGATATCCGCGATGACGACCCGCATGCCGCGCCCAGCCAGCAGCCGGGCCGCCGCCTTGCCGATGCCCGATGCGCCGCCGGTGACGACGGCCACCTTGCCTGCCGGATTGTCCATATCGAACATGCGTATTCCTCTCCCGCCCGGCAGCCTTTTTAGGTTCTCGCCATGCCTAGCATGTCATGCGCGGCGGACAATGCCATGCAGGCAATCGGATGCTTGCAAGCCAGGCTGATACCGCTCACGGTGCGGGTGGAAGAGGAGAAGCCGATGAACCGCATACCCTATCCGGAACCGTCCACGCTGTCCGCCGCCAAGCGGGCCTATCTCGACAATCCGGAACTGCGCGTGCTCAATATCGCCCGGATCAGCATGCATGCGCCCGATCCGATCTGGCGCGCGACGGTCGATATGGCGCTGGCCGTGGTGACCGATACGATCACCGACGATTGGCTGCGCGAAGTGATCGTGCTGCGCGTCGCCAGCTTGTCGAACAGCGCCTACGAACTGCACCACCACCTTTCCATGGGGCGGGCAGTGGGATTGAGCGATGCGGAGATAGAGGCGCTGCGCAGCGGGGACTTGGCGGCGCTTTCGCCCAGGGACCGGCTGGTGGCCCAGTTCACCACCGAAGTGGTGCGCGACGTCGATCCCGCCGACGAAACGGTTGCGGCCATGCGCGAGCATTTCACCGACGAGCATCTCTACGAAATGCTGGGCATCATCGGCAGCTATATGAACGCCGCGAGAGTGGCGGCCTTGGCGCGGATCGAGAATGACGATATTCCGGTCAAATCCTGGGCGGAGGAGCGGGAAGGCGGCGGTTAGGCTTTCTCCCGCGTGACATTCGCGCTGCGTTCGGGAATGCCGGTCTGCTCGAAACATATCCGGGCGAATTCGGCCACGCCGTCTTCGATCACCTTGTGCGAAGGCATGGCGAAGCACAGCCGCAGATGCGACTGCGCCGCTTCGCCGTCACAGGCCCAGTCCGGCCCGGCATTGAACAGGATGCCCGCCTTGGCCGCCGGTTCGGTGAGGGTTCGCACATCCACGCCGGGAATCTTCAGCCACAGGAAGATGCCGCCCTTGGGCACATAGAGTTCCGCCGCCGTGCCGAATTCGCGTTCCAGCGCGTTCACCATCGTTGTCAGCTTGGCCTGCAGGGCGGGCTTGAGCGAAGCCATATGCGCATCGAAGTGGCGCGTGAAATATTCGGCCGCCACCATCTGATCCAGCCCGCCCGTGCCGCCATCCGATTTGGCTGCAGTCATGCGGGAGAGCAGCGGCCATTCGGCCACCGCGTATCCGACCCGGAGGGCAGGGGCCAGCGACTTGGAGAAAGAGCCGATATGGACGGTGACGTCCGGGGCGAGGGCATAGATCGCGGGCGGAACGTCGCTGACCCAGGCGAGATCGGCGTAGCATTCGTCCTCGAAAATCACGAAGCCGTATTGCCGCGCGAGCCCGGCGATCGATTGGCGCCGATCGAGCGGCAGCACGCTGCCGGTGGGGTTCTGGATCGTGGGGATGGTGTAGAGGAATTTGGGCGTGGTCCCCTTGGCTTTCAGGTTTTCAAGGATACGCTCCAGCGCGCCAACCTTGATCCCGTCTGCGTCGAGCGGTACGCCCACCACATTGGCGCCCAGCGCCTTCAGGCGGGGAAAGATCGCGCCATAGGAATATTCTTCCACCAGCACCGTATCGCCCGGATCGATAAACAGTCCGAAGACGATACTCAGCCCCTGATTGGAGCCGGAGAGGACCAGGATGTCCTCTGCCGTAACCGACATGCCGCGCTTGGCGCTCAGCTTGCCGGTCAGGAATTCGCGCAAGGGCAGATAGCCCTGCGGCCCCTGGCCGAGATTGTAGATGGCAAGCTTGCTGCCGTCGCGCCGGATCACATCCGCCGCCGCCTGGGCGAGGGCGTCCAGCGGCACTTCCTCCGGATCGCCATTGCCGCCGATGAAGTAATAGTCTGCAAATCCGCCGAAGCGCGCCGCCGGGGCGGGGGCCGAAGCCGCCAGCAAGCCGGCCATGTCGAAAGCCTTGTCGTTCATCCCTGTTCTCCCGGCTGAGGGAGATAGCGCAGTGGACGGGTTTGCGGAAGCTAGCTTAACGCGTTCAGCAAGTCCTGCGCGAAGGTGGTCAGCGTGTCGTCGCGCGCGCCCATCACCACGATGCGGTCCCCCGACCGGGCGATCTCTGCGATCCGCTTGCCGCAATCCTCCCGCGCGGGGATATGTTCGGCCTTTCCGCCGGCCTCTTCGATCAGCCTGACGATCCGCTCGCTCCCTTCGCTGCGGTCCACCGTGCCGCCGAAATAGACGGGATCGCACAATATGGTGACGTCTTCGCTTCCCAGCAGCTCGGCAAAGACCTGTGCCAGCTCATGCCCCATCTGGCGCAGCGGGCCATAGCCATGCGGCTGGAAGAAGGCGATCACGCGGCCTGGCTGGCTTTTCAGCGTGCGCAGCGTTGCGGCGCATTTTTCCGGATTGTGCCCGAAATCGTCGATCACCGTGATGCCCGACGGGCTGGTGCCGATAATGTCGAAACGGCGGGCGAGCCCAGCAAAGCGGCCGAGCGAAGCCACTGCCCGGCCGATCTCCACGCCTGCACACACCGCGCCGGCAATCGCCGCCAGCGCATTGGAAAGATTGTGCCGCCCCGGCAGGTTCAGCCGCAGCGGATATTCCCTGCCGTCATGCCGGTCCACCACCAGCGCGGCCTGCCGCACCGGACCGTCGGCAATGCTGCCCGGCACTACGCCGATCTGCGCCTTTTCCTGATCGACCGCGAAAGTCAGCGCCTGGCGCGCATGGGGCAGCAGGGCGAGCGCTTCGCGGTCATCGGCATTGATTGCGCAGATCGCGCTCGCCCCCAGATAGGCGGCGAACAGCGCGCGCAGTTCCTCCATGCTCTTGTGGTCCAGGCTGACATTCAGCAGCAGCGCCACCGCCGGGCGGTAGAGCGCGATGGAGCCGTCGCTTTCATCCACTTCGGAAACGAACACGCCGCCTTTGCCGACCCGCGCACTGGCGAAGGGCGTTTCGGGCGCGATGAAGTTCTTCATCACTGCGCCGTTCATGATCGTGGGGTCCAGGCCGCAATCGGTCAGGATCCAGCCCAGCATGGCGGTGACGGTGGATTTGCCGCTCGTCCCGGCGACGGCAATGCCCTTGGGCGCAAGGTTGAACAGGGCGGAGAGCAATTCCGCGCGCGTCACCCGCTCGCAGCCCAATTCCTTCGCCCGGACCATTTCGGGCACCGTGTCTTCCACCGCGGCGGAGGCGACCAGAGTCTGCTCCGCCGAGGTGATCCCGCTGCCATCCTGCGCGAAAAGTTCGATCCCTTGACCTTCCAGCCAGGCGTATTTTTCCGGGCTGCGGCCCTGATCGCGGCTGCGGTCGGACCCGGCGATCTGCGCGCCCAGGCCTTTCAGGATCATCGCCAGCGGCAGCATGCCCGAGCCGCCAATTCCGCTGAAGAACCAGGGATGGGATGTAAGCGTCGCGGAAGATTCACTCATGCGCGCTTCGCTATGCAGTTGTGCGCAACAACACAAGCTGGCTATCAGGCGCTATGCCCCGGATAGCGATCTGCGCCCCGTCCACCCCGATCACCCGCGAAGATACCGCGCGGATAGAGGAAATCGCCGGGCGCTTTCCCGATCTGGCGCTGGAGTTTCACGAACAATGCTACGCGGTGGAGGGCCATTTCGCCGGCGATGACGATCTGCGGCTGGAAGCGTTCCTGGAATGCGCGAGCGATTCCGCATTCGATGCCGTGTGGTTCGCCCGCGGCGGATACGGCGCGAACCGCATTGCGGCGCAGGCCGCCGCGCGGATGCCGGGCGCGGCGCGCAGCAAGACATGGCTCGGCTATTCGGACGGCGGCTATCTGCTGGCCGCGCTTTACCGCGCCGGGATCGGGCATCCCGTCCACGGGCCGATGGCGGTCGATATCCGCCGGGAGGGGGGCGAGGCTGCCATAGAGCGCGCTCTGGCCTTCCTGAGCGGCGACAGGGCCGGTCTGGAGCCTTCTGCGGGGCCGCACCAGGCGGTAGCCGCCTTCAATCTGATGACGCTGGCGATGCTGTGCGGCACCGAACTGATGCCCGACCTTTCCGGCCATGTCGTAATGGTGGAGGAAGTGTCCGAGCATCTCTATGCGGTGGACCGCCTGTTCTTCCACATCACGCAGAATCTGCGCGGCATTGCCGGGGTGCGCCTTGGACGGATCAGCGACGTGCCGGAGAATGACCGGCCCTTCGGCTCGCAGCCCGAAGAAATCGCGCGCTTTTGGTGCGAGCGGGCAGGCATACCGTTTCTGGGAGAGGCCGATATCGGGCATGACGCTGCCAACAAGATTGTGCCCTTCGGGCTTGCCTCGGCGGGATCGGGTTCCTAACCGCGCCCGGCAAAGGAGAGAGACATGCGTGCATTCGTATTTCCCGGGCAGGGCAGCCAGAAAGTCGGCATGG
>JAUHYZ010000075.1 GCA_030426245.1 Alphaproteobacteria bacterium
CAACCCGCTGCGCACTGTCCATGCGATGGGCTACGTACTCGACGCGACCTGATCGTACCGACGCAACTCCAGGAAGAACGGTGCCGGTTTTCCGGCGGCTTTCGCCCTGAACGGCAAAAAGAAAACCCGGCCGGATGAAACTCCGGCCGGGCTCAGTGGGTGGTATTGCAATCAGAATTCGGTCGAGACACCGATCGAGAAGCTTGTCCCGCGTTCATAAGAGTTGATCTCGATCCGGTTCGTATCGTTCGCCTGATATTCGAAATTGTCGCGCCCGAAGATGTTGCGGGCCTCAAACTTCAATTCGAAAGGCTGGCTGAAAAGGTCGATGGCCGCACGAGCAACGAAATCGACTGTAAGGCCAGGATCCTCGACAACGTCCGGTCGCTGGAAGCCGCGGCTCGTCACGCGCTTGCTGGCATAGTTGAACAGGATCGTGAACTGCTGGAGCTTGTCGAGATCCTCCAGCCCGATCTGCACATTGGCGACGTGATCGGACTGGCCGGTCAGCGGATCGCCATCCGTGAAATACAGCGTTGCATCCGCCTCACCCGCCGGCGGCACCAGCGTGATGTCGCCATCGACGACGCTGATGCTCGATTGCGTGTAGGTGTAGTTCGCCAACAGGACCAAGGCTTTGGTTTCGAACCAGCCGCCAAGATCATAGAGCTCGTAATTGTACTGGAGATCGAGCTCGGCACCGTACAGTTCAGCCGTTGGTGCATTCGCGAAGCTGGTGATCAGCTTGCCCGATGAGGAGGTAATGAAAGCCTCGATCGGATTGTCGATCTTCTTGTAGAAGCCGGCCAAGCTGGCGCGATCGCCGCCACCGAGATAGTACTCGGCGCGCGCCTCGAAGTTCAGCAACTCGCTGTCCGTCAGATAGGGGTTGCCGCGATAGGAACGATTGCCGTCCGGATCGTAATAGAGCTGTTCCACCAATTCGCGGAATTGCGGACGGGCAATGGTTTTCGATCCCGACAGCCGGAGCTGGAGAGCATCCGTCGCTTCCCAGGTCACCGTGGCCGAAGGAAGGAAATAACTTTCAGCGTTGAGTGTAGGCGTTGCGCCGGCGACCGGCGTGTTGAAGATCGTCTGGTCGAGTTCGACCGTCTGCTCTGCATCTTCGTAGCGCACGCCCACGTCAAGCGTCAGATTGTACAAGGGCAAAGCCTGCGCTTTGGCGTAGGCACCGTGGATGACGAGGTCAGCATTGAAGGCAGGGAACTGGCTGGTCTCGTCCAGGCGGATGTTGAAGCCCGCAAGCGAGGCGCCGTTGATGATATTGCCCGGCTTCTTGAGGCCGAGATAGGGCACCAGGCTGTCATCCAGCACATCGCCCGAGATGAAGGGCGAAAATTCGCGCTGCACCGAATAGCGGTCGGTATTGCTGTAGGCATAGCCCACTGTCGCCGTCACATCCGGCAACACCGGATAGGACAAGTCGACACCGCCAAACCATAGTTTCTCGGTCAGATCGCCAAAGGAAACAGTCTGCGACTTCGTGTCGCTCAGGCGGTTGAAATAGGCGACATAATATTCGCCGAGCGGATCCTCGGTGAAATTCGTTCGCGTGTAGGAATAATTCGCGTTGTAAGGCGATTCACGATCGGTCTGCGCGTAACCGCCGCGCAAATCGACACTCAGATCGGCAAATTTGAATTCACCGACGAGTTGGGAATCGATCAGCTGCCGCTCGTACCAACCTGTATTCTGGTCGGCGAAGTCAAAGCCTGTTTCGCCGAGGCTGACATTCGTGCCGAGCGTGAGCGAGGACTGCTTGATCGTGTCGCGGATGAACAGATTGGTCCAACGGATCTTGTGCTCGCCCACCTCAAGTCCGAGGCCGAGCATGGCATTGAACAGGACATTGTTGTCCGTGACATTGCTTGTGTAGTCTTCGACGACCGACGAAAGGTCGGCATTGCCTTGTTGCTTGTGAACGGTGCGCGTGCGCCATTCGTTCTTGAGCGATGCCGTGGCAATCACACCCATCCGGGCATCGCCCACATCGAACGCCATGCCGCCCGTGACCGAACCCGAAAAGTTCGGCCGCGTGTCGTCCATCTTTTGCAGCGTCACCAGATTGAGCGGGAATATCTGCGCGGCGATGCCTTCCTGCACCGCGTTCGACGTATCTTCGAGCCTTTCCCCGCTGTCGAAGAATGCCTGCAGGTTGGACGGAATATCGCGGTTGCCGCTGTCGAAGCCGAACCAATCGTAGTCCGAGCCGTAATAGACGAGACCGTCCTGGAAGGTCGTCATCGTATCGCCGCCAGCGCTGACGCCAATCTTGAGAAAGTCTTCCTCAGGCACGGCTGTCGTCGTCAGGTTGATCACACCGCCGCCGAATTCACCTGGGAAGTTGGCGGAATAGGTTTTCTGGACCAACGAGGATGCCACGACATTGGTTGGGAAGATGTCGAGCGGGACGACACGGCTGAGCGGTTCCGGGCTTGGCAACGGAAGACCGTTAAGCATCGCCAACGAATAGCGATCGCCAAGGCCACGCACAAAGACGCGGCCATTGCCGACGACGGAGAGGCCTGTCACGCGGCCGAGGGCGCCGGCGATATCGCCTTCGCCCGTGCGTGCGATCTGTTCGCTGCTCAGGACATTGACGACCTGCGTCGAACTCCTGGTTACGTCCATCGTACGACGCCCCGTAACGATAATCTCGCCTCCACCCGGGATCGAGATATCCGGCTCCTGGTAATCGTCTTCGAATTCCTCGTCCTGAGATTCAGGGGCTACACTTGTGCTGTCGGCACCGCCGTCATCTTGCGCAAAGGCAATCTGCGGAAACGACAAAGCGGTGGTGAGCAAGAGCAGTCCCGCGAGCTGCTTGCCGGTGGACATGGTGAAAGACCCCCTCATGCATTGGTCAAAAAACGGTTGGGCCGCCTGCCCGAAACTTGCCGGACCCGTGAGCCCGAAAGGCGAAAGGGGGAGGGCTTTCGCGCAAGACGAATGCCTTCCCCCTTCATTTGGCCGATCAGAAGACCGGGAGAGTGGTGCAGGCGCCCGTGCTGCTGGTGAAGGCCGCCGTGCTGGAGGTACATACCCATCCGTCGAACCAGGTTTCGTTGCCCGGGAAGACGGCACCGATATTGGCGGGAGTCGTGGTGAAGAAGGACGACAGGGCCGTCGGATCCGACACTGCCACGCCGTTTTCATTGCTACCGTTGATGTAGAGGCTGGTCAGCGTGATCGTGAAGGCTTCGTCATTGTTGCTGCCCGCATCCCAAGCGCCGAGCACCTCAGCATCTGTAACCCCATCGGTACCAGTGAATGGCTGAGCCGCGTCGCAATCGCCGACAACCGAATTGAACGTCGGACCGGCCGCCAGCGTCACTGCTTCATCGAGACGGATGCAGGTTTCGTCATCCGTGTCGATCACACCGTTCACGAGGTGCAGCTGCGCACCGCCACGTGCACGAACAGCCTGCGAGTTGCTTCCGCTGCGCTCGAGGAAGGTGAAGTTCGTGATCCGCAGATTGGTCTGCGGAAGAGCGTCGGTGACATAGTCGTCCGCAGGCGAATCGAGTTCGATAATGTTGTCGCCGCCGCCGGAACGCTGAACTACGATCACGTCCTTCAGGCTGGCTTGCGCGCCGGTGTCCACGTCGAGCGAGTCATCGTCTGCGCCGACAACGACCACTTGCGACATATTGACGGTGCCGCCGAAGAATTCGGTGCCGTCATCCGAACTGTTGAACGACTGCCAGTGATCGATGACCGTTCCCGAACCGATGCCGCCTGTCGTCAGCGACTGCAGTTCCGAGCCATTCTCCAGAGTGAAACCGGAGAAGCGGATCTGGAAAAACTGCATCGTGCCCGAGCTGTCGTCTGCCGTATCGCCGCCGAACAACGTGGTCAGGGCCGCGCCTTCCAGTTCCTGTTCGCAATCGGCCTGATCGGCCTTGTTCGGGGTACCGTCGCGGCAATCCGAAACGGGTGCGCGGCCCAGCAGCACGACGCCGCCCCACTGACCGATCGAGGAATCGCTGGCGAGACCAAGGACGTTGTCCCGGCTGGTGAAGATGATCGGTTCGGCTGCGGTGCCGACTGCGTCGATCTGGTTGCCGCGATTGACGACCAGATAGGAGCGCGGCGTACCTGCGTAGATAATCACGCCCGGATCGATGGTGAGCGTAACGTCCGTATCGGATCCGGTTGCAACCGGGCCGCCATCTTCGCCGACATCGACGCGGCCGGGCAGCGAGTAGAGCACACCGGCAACCTGCGGAAGTTGCATGTCGTCTTCGATCAGGCTGGGCAGTTCGCAAATGCGCCATTCGCCGGTCGGGCCGGAAATCGTGCCTGCGTTGGTTAGGTCCTGCGTGCCCACAGTCGGGCAGCCACTCGCGGGCGTTACGTTGCCGCTGCCACCGCCGGTCGGCGTGGGTGTGGGCGTGGGAGCAGGATTGTTAATATTGATATCGCCACTGGTTCCGGGCGAGACGATTTCCGAGGCGTCGCAGCCGGCGAGAGCCAGTGCGCTGGTGCCCAGGATGAGAAGTCGATGGAAGTTTTTCACGGCGGACGGTCCCCTAAAATCCGAGAATCAATGGACGCGAAATGATGATCGCGAGTCGCCAGCTAGAGGGGAGACATGACAGTTTCTTTGCAAACACGCGTTTGAAATTTAATGACAATTTCGTTGCAGTATTACGAACTTATGACAGTCGTTCGCCAAAACTGACAAGCGTCTGGATTTGATCGGGAACCGCGCTGGAGAACCTGCAAAACCGCTGCCGGTTTTCAAATGTTACAGTTCGGTGACATTATGACATTTTTATTGCAGTTCGGCTTCTGGGGGCTCATCTTCCCTGCATAACCAATAAAGCATTCGGGAGATTTGAAGTGCGTAAGACGATTATATTTGCAGCGGCCATTGCCGCTCTGTCGCCAAGCGCCGCACTCGCGGAAAATACCGAGTCCGATCGGGTCGACGTTGCCTATGAAGCCCTCACAGAAGGGCGCACCCACGATGCACTGGCTCAGCTGCGTGACAGCGAAGCGGTTCGTGCCGGCGATCCGGCAGCCCTGATCAATTTGGGCACCGCCTATGCGCGCCAGGGCCGTTTCGCGGAGGCGCGCGAGATGTTCGAAGCGGCCGCGACCAGCCGGACCCGCTACGAACTCGAACTGGCTGACGGCAGTTGGATCGATTCCCGCGAAGCCGCCAAACAGGCGCTTGCCGGACTGGAAGAACGCTCAACGGTGGCGATGCGGTAAACTATCCACAATCATGAATTGAGCGGAGTTTAGGAAACCCGCGCGAGTCCGCCTCGCGCGGGTTTTTTGCGTCTGTGGCGAACTGTCATGGCGTTGTCATTTGCTGCTAGCATCAGGCCCGGATGAAGAGGCTTCCGATTCTCTTTGCCGGCCGTTTCGCAGCGGCGTGCACCGCCGCTTGCGCGTGGTGCGGAATTGCGCATGCCGATGTGCTGGAAATCGGCGTGGACGGTGCCCGCTGGGTCGCCGGTCCGAAAGCTGAAAACGAAATTGCCGCCAGTGCCGAACCGGTGCCGCAAGACCTCGTGGTCCCACAGGCTGCGCTCGCCTCGCCGGCTCGCCATGCCGCGGCCATTCCCGATAATTATAATGCCAAGGTCCAGGAGCTCGCCTCCCGCTTCGATCTCAGCCCCGCTCTTATCGAAGCGCTGGTCTGGCAGGAAAGCCGCTGGAACGCAGCCGCGCTTTCTCCCAAGGGCGCGCAGGGGCTGGCGCAGCTGATGCCCGGCACTGCGCGGGAACTGGGCGTGGATGCCCGCGATCCAGATGCCAATCTGGAAGGCGGCGCGCGCTATCTCAGGGCCCAGCTGGACCGCTTCGGCGGCGACCTGGAAAAGGCCCTGGCAGCTTACAATGCCGGGCCCGGCAGAGTCGAACGCGCCGGCGGCATTCCGAATATCCAGGAAACCAAGACCTATGTTGCGGCCATCATGGGCCGCCTTTCCAATCACTCCCGGAGTACCAAGTAAATGCGTGCCCTTTCCCGTATTGCCGCCTTCGCGGCTTTGCTCGTTCCCGCTGCAGCTCAGGCGCAGCAGGTCACACAGGCCAATCCGCAGGGCTCCGGCCCGATCGTTTCGGCCCTGATGTGGCTGCAGGGCACGCTGCTCGGCAATGTGGCGACTGCCGTGGCCGTGATGGCCGTGGCCGCCGTCGGTTTCATGATGCTGACCGGCCGGCTCAACTGGCGCTTCGGCGCGACCGTGATCATCGGCTGCTTCGTCCTGTTCGGCGCGGCCTCGATCGTGGCCGGCATCCAGTCCGCCGCGGCCTGAGCAGTGAGCGATCTGGCCCGCCATACCGTGCACCGCGCACTGACCCGCCCGCAGATGTTTGCAGGCGTGACGTTCAACTATTTCATCATCAACGGCCTGGTGACGACCGAGATGTTCCTGATCCTGAAAAGCCTCTGGGTCATCCCGATACCGTTCATCGTC
>JAUHYZ010000076.1 GCA_030426245.1 Alphaproteobacteria bacterium
CGGTCAGGCCGGCGTCGCCGTCGGGGCCGCCGATTTCGAAGCTGCCCGTCGGGTTGATGTGGTATTCGGTCTCGTCCGAAAGCAGATCGGCCGGGATGATGTCGGCGACAACGCCGCGGACATAGGCATCGAGCTCTGCCTTCTTTTCACCCTGGTCGTAACCCGGCGCGTGCTGGGTGGAAACCACGATGGCGGTGGCTGCGGTCGGCTTGCCGTTTTCATAGCGCAGGGTCACCTGGCTCTTGCTGTCCGGTTCCAGGAAGGGGGCCTTGCCCGACTTCCGGTCTGCAGCCATTTGGTGCAGGATCTTGTGGCTGTAATCCAGCGTGGCCGGCATGAGATCGTCGGTTTCGTCGCAGGCGTAACCGAACATGATGCCCTGGTCGCCGGCGCCTTCGTCCTTGTTGCCCGAAGCGTCAACGCCCTGGGCGATGTGAGCCGACTGGCCGTGCAGCAGGTTTTCGAACTTCAGCGTCTTCCAGTGGAAGCCGTCCTGCTCGTAACCGATATCCTTGATCGTGTTGCGAACGGCGGTTTCGATTTCTTCCAGAGCGCCCGGCGCCCAGGCACCGTTTTCATAGACGCCCTTGCAGCGGATTTCGCCGGCCAGGACGACGCGCTGCGTGGTGGTCAGCGTTTCGCAAGCGATACGGGCTTCCGGATCCTTGGACAGGAACAGGTCGACAATGGTGTCCGAAACCTGATCCGAAACCTTGTCGGGATGGCCTTCAGAAACGCTTTCCGATGTAAAAAGATAAGTGGCGCGTGCCATAAGTTTGCCTCTCAATATTTGTTTGAGTTTTGGGTGATTTGTGAAGCTCAGGGCTTACGTGCGATCACGTAGCTCTCGTCATTGAACCACAGCTCGCCATTCTTGCGGAGCACTTCGCGGGTAATCTCAAGATAATCCGCAGTGCTCATGGCATCGGCGAGCCGCTCGTCCTCGATCTGCGCCACATAAGTGGCCGCATTCCAGGCGGCGAGCAGGGTCGAAGTCCCAATCGAGGCCGACTCGTTGTCGATTTCGTCGGGCATGGTGTGCATTTCGTAACGGAACACCGCCTCGCGGTTGGGCAGCGGGTCGAAATGATACTTCTTTGCCTCGGCGCCCAGCGCTTGGCGGGTCGCCTCCAGCAATTCGCGGCGCGAAACATTGAACGGGTCTTCACCCGGCCAGACCTTCTGCACGATCTCGATGCCCGGATCGTTGCCGGCCGAATGGATGCCCAGCAAGCGGCCGCCGGGGCCGAGCGCCCGGGCCATCGGCGCGAGCACGCGCTGGGCCTTGAACTCGGTCTTGGCGCGCAAGCGGAAGGGCTGGCTGGCCAGGATCAGGTCGAAATCGGCGCGCGGTTCGTTGCGGCGCGGGATCACATTGTCCAGCAGGAACTTGCAATCCTTGCGGTACAGGATCAGCGCGATCGGCGTTTCGGGCAGCATGCTGCCGGTCTTGCCGGTCTTGGTGCGCCAGGCCTCGGAAAGGAAGGGCTGCAGTTCCAGGATCTGGCGTTCGAAATCCGCCGTGGTCGAACCTTCGAGTTCGACTTCCTTCCAGATCATCTTCTTGGCGGCTTCGGGATTGGACGGCGTGAGCCACGGCGCGTCCTTGTAGGAAATATTGGTGATCGCCAGGACCGTTTCGGGATGTTCGAAAAAGCGGTCCGGCATCTTGTCGAGGCACAGGCGCACGTCTTCTAGGCTGATTTCCTTGCCGGCGACATAGAAGGGAGAACGTTCGTAGCGGCGATGCATGCTGCGCAGCACACGGGCGAGGACCGTACCGTCACCGATGCCCGCATCGAAGAAGCGCACTGCCGGCGGCTTGGGGTCCAGCCGGTCGAGCTCCTGCGCGACCCTTTCGGAGACCACCCACTTTTCCGAGCAGGTGTTTACGAACATCAGATATTTTTGACGATTGTCGTAGAAGCGGAAATTGGTACCCGAATCCTCGTCGCCACTGGCGGCGGGTTTTGCGTCCTTGATCGCTTCAGCCTGTGCCTGATCAGCCATACGCACCTCTCGATATACGAAGGCTACACGGCAACATTGCGTGCGCCTTACCTCACTGTTGCCTCATCAGAGCCCAGCGACTCGGCCACCGTAAACCACAAACGGTCCCACACATCCGAGTGGGCATTGGCCCACTTTCGGCCCGTAAAACGTGGTATGCCCATGCAGAATTCTGCCCACAATGGCGAATGCTCGGCAGATTTCTGTGGGATTCCTTCCTTTGCCCACAAATTTGGCCAGCACCGCCCCACACTCCGAGGAATTCGCTTGTTTTGTTCGTTCGAACGAACTAGGGGCGCGGCAATGATGCAGGATCGTCTCATTGAAACCGCCATCGACCAGTTCGGCAGGCTCGGCTTCGACGGTGCGAGCACGCGCGACATCGCCCGCGCCAGCGAAACGGCGATGTCTTCCATCACTTACCATTTCGGCGGCAAGCAGGGCCTCTATCTCGCCTGCGCGGATCACATCGCGGCCAAGCTGCGCGAACGGCACGCGCCCAGCATGGAAATGACGAAAGACGCGCAGGAGCTGGACCGGGAGACTGCGATCGAGCGCTGCCTGGCAATAGTGGACATGCTCGCGCAGACCATGCTGCATCCGGATTCGGAGCACTGGGCGCGCTTCATCGTGCGCGAACAGCAAGCGCCCACCGAAGCCTTCGAGCGGCTTTACGAAGGCGCAATGCAAGCCGTGCTGACCGGCGTGCGCAGTCTGCTGGAACGGGCGAGGCCCGATATTCCCCGCGACGAGCTGGGCGCCATGGCCATGCTGATTTTCGGCCAGTCGCTGGTGCTGCGCGCGGCCCGCGCCACTGTGTGCAAGGCGCTGGGCGCCACTCAACTCGACGAAGCGGAAGGCGCATTGCTGCGCCGGCACATCCGCAGCAACACACTCGCCATCCTGAGCGGAGAGACTCAATGAACAAGAAGCGCATCATTGCGATCGCGGCAGTCGCGGTGCTGCTGGCCGCCGCCTTATTCACGAAGGGCTTCGGTCTGTTCGGCAATGGCGATGGAGAGCGATTGACGCTGTACGGCAATGTCGACATCCGCGAGGTCAACATGGCCTTCCGCGTCGGCGGCCGGATCGAAGCGATCACCGTCGAAGAGGGCGAAAAGGTGCAGCGGGGGCAGAAGCTGGCCGAGATCGACCCGGCGCCGATCAATACGCGGATCGCCCAGGCCGACGCTTCGATCGCCCAGGCGCGCGCGCAATTGAGCGAGCTGCGCAATGGCAGCCGCAGCGAAGATGTCGCCCAGGCGAAGGCCCAACTCGATGCGGCGAAGGCCGCGCTGCAAAAGGCCCAGCAGGATGTCGAACGGCGCCGGCCGCTGGTTGAGCCGGGCGCGATCAGCCGCGACGTGTGGCAGGCCACGCAGGCACAGCGCGACCAGGCGCAGGCACAGGTGGACGCCGCGAAGGAAGCGCTGGCCAAGCTGCAGACCGGCGCCCGCCCCGAACAGATCGCCGCCGCCGATGCGCAGCTGCGCGCCGCCATGGCCTCTCGCGGCAGCCTGGCGCTGGACCGGCAGGACACTTCGCTGACAGCCGCGATCGATGGAACCGTGGTCACGCGCGCGCTGGAACCGGGCGCGATCGTCCAGCCGGGCCAGACCGTGCTGACGCTTTCGATCGACCGCCCGCTGCGCGTGCGCGCCTATGTGGACGAAACGGACCTTTCGCGCGTCGCCCCCGGCATGGAAGTCGAAGTGACGGCCGACGGCAATGACAAGACCTATCACGGCACGATCGGCTTCATCTCACCGCGCGCCGAATTCACGCCCAAGACGGTGCAGACCGCCGATCTGAGGACCGATCTGGTCTATCGCATCAGGATCACCGTGACCGATGCCGATGAGGGCCTGCGTCAGGGCCAGCCGGTGACGGTGAGCGTCGTGCCCAGAACCGCCGAGGAGAGCCGCTGAGGCGCGAGGCATGAGCGACCCGACCGCCAGTGGGACGAACATCGTCAAGCGCTTCCCGGGGGCCCCTGCGCCCGCGCTGGACGGCGTATCGATCACGGTCCCGCCCGGCGCGATCACCGGGCTGGTGGGCCCGGACGGGGCAGGCAAGACTACGCTGATCCGGCTGCTGGCCGGGTTGCTGGCGCCCGATGAAGGCGAAGTCGCGATCCTGGGCCAGCCGCCTGCGCAAATGCTGGAGCATCTGGGCTACATGCCCCAGCGCTTCGGCCTGTATGAAGATCTGACGGTGCGCGAGAATCTGGAGCTCTATGCGGAGCTGCGCGCCCTGCCCGCCGAGGAACGCGAAGAGACATTCGAACGTCTGCTGCGCTTCACCGATCTCGCCCGCTTCCAGGGCCGCGAGGCCGGCAATCTATCGGGCGGGATGAAGCAGAAGCTGGGCCTGGCCTGCACGCTGGTGCGCACGCCCAAGCTGATGCTGCTGGACGAGCCGGGCGTGGGAGTGGACCCCATTTCCCGCCGCGAGCTGTGGGCGATGGTGGAAGAGCTGACCGATCAGGGCATCGGCATTTTGTGGTCCACCGCCTATCTCGACGAAGCGGAAAATTGCAGCCGGGTCTATCTGCTCAATGAAGGCACGCTGCTGTTCGAAGGAGATCCCGAAGAGCTGACCGGACGGGTGGCGGACCGGGTGATCAAGGTCAGCGGCTTTGCCCCGCATAGGCGCGAATTCCTGACGCAGATGCTGGACCGCGAGGATATCATAGACGGGACGATCCAGGGCCGCGCCGTGCGCCTGCTGGCCGGTTCGGACGACCAGGTGCCTTCCGCCGGAGATCTGGATGGCGGGCCGGAGACCGTCAGCGTTCCGGCAACGCCGCGTTTCGAAGACGGCTTTATCGAGATTCTGGGCGGCGGGCCCAAGGGCACCAGCGAGCTGGCCGCCAATTACCGTACGATCCCGGATACCGACCAGCCGGCGATCGAGGCACGCGGGCTGACCAAGCGCTTCGGCGATTTCACTGCCGCGCGCGACATGGAATTCTCGATCCCGCAGGGGCACATTTACGGTCTGCTGGGGCCCAATGGCGCGGGCAAGTCCACCACCTTCAAGATGCTGTGCGGGCTGCTTTCGCCGAGCGAGGGCCACGGCGCCGTGGCCGGCAACGATCTGCGCCACTCGGCCGCCGAAGCGCGCGCATCGCTGGGCTATATGGCGCAGAAATTCTCGCTCTACGGCGACATCAGCGTGGCGCAGAATCTCGATTTCTTTGCCGGCGCCTACAATCTGGGCCGTGCCGAAGCCAAGCGCGCCAAGCAGGCGATGATCGAGATATTCGATTTCGGCGACATGCTCTCGCAGAATGCCGGCGCCTTGCCGCTGGGCTTCAAGCAGCGCCTCGCGCTGGCTTGCGCAGTGATGCACGAGCCGCCCGTGCTGTTCCTGGACGAGCCGACATCGGGCGTGGACCCGGTGACGCGGCGTGAGTTCTGGACCCATATCAACGGCCTGGTCGAAAAGGGGGTGACCGTGCTCGTCACCACCCATTTCATGGATGAGGCGGAATATTGCGATGACGTCTCGCTGATCTATCGCGGAGAGCAGATCGCCAAGGGCACACCCGACGCGTTGAAAAAAGAGGTTGCCGATCTGAATGGCGGCAGCGACCCGACGATGGAAGACGCCTTCATCGCGCTGATCGAGGAAAGCGACCGGCGGCGCGGCGAAGAGGAAAGGGACGCGGCATGAGCGCGCAGCCCGTCCGCTTCGACCTGCGCCGGCTGCGCGCGATGATGCGCAAGGAGTTCGCGCAGATCAGCCGCGACCCTTCCACTTTCCTGATCGCGCTGTTCATGCCGCTGCTGCTGCTGTTCATGTTCGGCTACGGCGTCTCGCTGGATACGTCGGGGACCACGGTGGCGCTGGTGGTGGAAGACGATTCCGCCCAGGCGGTGGAGCTCACCCAGGCGTACCGCGCCTCGCCCTATTTCAGCCCGGAAGTGGTGAAGGACCGGCAGTCCGCGCGCGATCAGATGATCAGCAGCGAAATTCGCGGCATGATCGTGATCCCGCAGGATTTCGGCCGCACGGTGCTGGCAGGCCAGGTGCCGGAGATCCAGATCGTGACCGACGGATCGCAGCCCAATATGGCGCTGTTCGTTTCCGCCCATGCGCAGGGCGTGTTCCAGACCTGGCTGACGCAGGAGGGGCTGGCGGAAAGGCCCGCCGCGCCGCAGGTGGAAGTCAGTTCGCGCTATTGGTTCAATCCCGGGCTCAAGAGCCGCTACTTCCTGGTTCCCGGATCGATCGCCATCGTCATGACCATGATCGGCACGCTGCTGACCGCGCTGGTGGTGGCGCGCGAATGGGAACGCGGCACGATGGAGGCGATCATGGCCACGCCCGTTTCCATGACCGAATTCATCG
>JAUHYZ010000022.1 GCA_030426245.1 Alphaproteobacteria bacterium
CATGGCGCGGGCGGAGCCTCCAGCCCGGTGAACACGTTCTTGAACGGGACCATCCCCGCATTGACGAACATCAGCGTCGGATCGTTATAGGGAACCAGCGGCGCGGAAGGCACCACCAGATGATCGTTGGACGCGAAATAATCGAGGAATGCGCGCCTAAGGTCGTTCGTCGAATTCATGGATCGCAAGTAAGGGCTGTATGATGCCTTGCCAAGCCCGCTGTTGCAGGGATCCCGGGGGATAAAGTGTGCTTCTCAGCCGCGCTTCGCAGTGACCAGCCAGGCACCGCCGCCAAGGGCGACGATTCCGTCGATCAGTTTGGAGGCGGCGAAGCTTCTGAGCCGGTCAATAAAGACCTCCCGCTCCCCTGCTCCGGCATTGGCAAGGCGGGCCGATGCCGGCCCGATCGAGAGAAAATATTCCACGGCATCCTCGACCGGATCCTCCCCGGCGCCGACCACCATCGCGAAATCGAACGGCTCGAAACCGATATCGCTCCAGCCGGCAGGTTCCAGGATGGAGCGGACATAATCGGGATCGGCAAAGGCCATCGGGCCGGGCGCCTTTGGATCGGGCGGGTTGTCGGGCGGCGGCAGGAGATTGCCTATGCCGCGGAAGATCTCATTGTCCTCCATCCCGCGAAAGCAGGAAAACAGTAGATTGGCGCCAGGCGCTGCGATCGCCGCAAGATGAGCGAAGGCCCCAACCGGATCGTCGAAAAACATGACGCCGTGGCGGGAAATCAGCAATTCGGGCCGAAAGCCCTCCGATGGCGTCCATTCGGCGGCATCGCCCAGTTCGAAGCTGACATTGATCAGATGTTCGCCGCGCTGACGCGCGACCTCGACCAATTCAGGCGAAATATCGACGCCGACAACGGTCGATTGCGGCCGCCCCCTGGCCAGCGCCAGCGCCAGTTCACCCGCGCCGCAGCCGATATCAAGTACTGTGCCCGCAGGCAGGCCGCGCGTGCATGAAAGGAGCTTGTCGGTCAGCCCCCCGAAACTGCGATCGGTTCGGCGGTATTCAAGCGCCCAGCTCTCACCGGCCTGGCCCTGCCAATCCATCGCATCGCTCATGCCTGTACCCTTCCCTCAGAAGCCCATTCCGGCAACGCTATCGCTTCGGCGGGCATTGCGCCAGAGCCAAGCCGTCCGGTCACAGGAAAAGGCCGGCACGCACCTTGATACAGGATACGACGCGCCGGCCTTCATTTCCTTAAGCGACCGCGAAGCAGCGGCGCTTCTTGAGGATCAGTCTTCGGAGTCCGCGTCCGGCCCCGTCATCATCTCCTCGGCAACCTGATCGGTGCGGCCGCGAATGGCGGCTTCCAACCGGTCACGAATCTCTGGATTGTCATTGAGATACTGCTTGGCGTTCTCACGCCCCTGGCCGATCCGGATACTGTCATAGCTGAACCATGATCCGGATTTCTCGACCAGCCCGGCCTTGACGCCGAGATCGAGTATCTCGCCGGTCTTCGAAATGCCCTGACCATACATGATATCGAATTCGACCTGCTTGAACGGCGGGGCGACCTTGTTCTTCACAACCTTCACGCGGGTGGCATTGCCGACGATCTCGTCACGGTCCTTGATCTGGCCGGTGCGGCGAATGTCGAGCCGGACGGAGGCATAGAATTTCAGCGCGTTGCCGCCTGTAGTCGTTTCGGGATTGCCGTACATCACGCCGATCTTCATGCGCAGCTGGTTGATGAAGATCACCATGCATTTGGAGCGGTTGATCGAACCGGTGAGCTTGCGCAGGCTCTGCGACATCAGCCGCGCCTGCAAGCCGACATGGCTATCGCCCATTTCACCTTCGATTTCCGCCCGCGGAACCAGCGCGGCGACCGAATCGACCACCAGCACATCCACTGCATTGGAACGCACCAGCGTATCGGTAATTTCCAGCGCCTGTTCGCCCGTATCGGGCTGCGAAACGATCAGCTCGTCAATATCGACGCCGAGCTTCTTGGCGTAGACGGGATCGAGCGCATGTTCGGCATCGACGAAAGCCGCCGTGCCGCCATTCTTCTGCGCTTCGGCAATAACATGCAGCGCCAGAGTAGTTTTCCCCGAACTTTCCGGCCCGTAAACCTCGATAACGCGGCCGCGCGGCAATCCGCCGATGCCCAGAGCGATATCCAGGCCCAGCGAACCGGTGGAAATCGATTCGATTTCGATCGCCTCCCGGCTGCCCAGCTTCATCGCCGAGCCCTTGCCGAAAGCCCTGTCTATCTGCGCAAGCGCGGCATCGAGCGCCTTCTGACGGTCCACGTTGTCTTCCTTTTCCACGAGCTTCAAATTCGTCGCCATGAAGGCCTCCGCATTGCCTAGAGAGGGATGACCGCTGAGGTCAACTGATGCAGTATGTATCTGATTTGTTCCTACAGAACAAGAGTGGAACAAATATTTTTTGCAGATCCGAGAATGGCGGAATTCGGCGCTTTTCGTCGCTAGTCGGCGATGGCCCGCCGAACTTCCCAGGAAATTTCCGTGGCGCGGCCATTGGGGATAGTCCTCTCGATGGTCCATTGCCCGTCCTTCTGGGCGAGCCCCCTGCCCCCGCGCACCTGCCAGGCTGCGGGCGATCCAAGCATCAAGCGTATCTTCGCAGGCCGGCTGCCGGCATTGGAAAGTGCGGCCCGCATGGTGACCCATGGAGCGCCTTCATTGTCCGGATCGGCTGCGGACTGCCGCGTGCACAAAGCGAAGAGATTCATGCTTTCGGCGAGCTCGAGTTCGACATCCTGCCCTTCGGCATGATCGCGCATCCATTCCTCCGCCACCAGCAGATCCCCGGCCGAGGCTTCCTCGAACAGGCTGACGCCGCCCATCGGCAATGCCACGCCAAGCCCATGCTGCCGGTCATTGACCGTCTTCAGCATCATCACCATCGGCTCCGGCTCGTCGCTGCGGCGATAGGGGGAACAATCCGCGCGGTAGAAGAACTCGCCTTCCACATCGCCGCGGTCCAGGAAGGCGACCTGCTTCATCGACTTGGCCGAAACGTCCACCGGCGCAGGTACGCGGTAAAGCTTGAGATCGCCGAGGTCCTCTTCCCCGGCGGTCATGACTTCGGATTCCTCGGCAATGTCGATTCCGGTGGCCCGCTGCGCAGTCACCACAATCGAATCGCCCATCGCATAGTTCATCTCAGGAGCCATCGGTGCCGGCATGGGCGGCGGAACGGGCGACCCCGCCGAAGTGCTGCCCAGGGGATAGCAAGTGAGACGCAAGGCGCGCGCCGCCGGAGGATCGGCCAGTTGCTGAAAATCGCTCTGCACGTTCAACCGGCCGGCCACGGCCAGCAGCTGCGCATCTTCGAATGTCTGGCCATTGTCGTTCACCACCGTGAGCCAGGAGCGCAATTTGAGCTGCCGCTTTCCGCGCGTGTCCGCGCCATTTTCCAGCGTCGCGACGTAATGCGCCTGCCAGTCGAAACCCCAGGCGAGATAGGTCAGCACGACATCGTAAGTGCCGCCTGTTTCATCCCGCGTGTCGATGGAAAAGACGGGCTGCGCGGAAAGCCCGGCGGGAATCTGCGAGAAGCCGATCTTTTCGGGCAGTCCGGAACAGCGCACCGCCTCGAAGCCTTCCTGCGTCTGCAGCACCAGCCCGCCATCGGCGCGGGTGCGCACGATTGCAGGTTCGGAAGAGGCGGCGCCGGTCGCGGGATTGGTGCGGGTGATCGTCACACGGTTGCCCAGCGTCCCGTCCACCAGTGCGGCGGGCGAGAGCAGGTCCGCATTGCGGTTCTTCTCGATCGTGCCGCCCGGCAGGCCGGTGACGATTGCGCTGACCGCCACCATGCCTTCGGCCACGCCGGAAAAGCGGATGGTGGATTCGCCCGGCGGCAGAGTGACTGTGCGCGTCTCGCTCACCATCGCAAATCCGCGCGGCCATTCGCGGCGCAGCTCCTGCCCCTCCCCCCGATTCGGGTCGCGATAGACGGTGACGGAGACATCGCCGGGCGTGGAGGCTTCCACGACCTCGCGCGCCGATGCCGGTGGCGCGGCAGCGCCGACGCCGCCCAGCAGCGCCAGCATCAGCAAGGTGGCTTTGCCCGCCATGAGCCGCCTCAGTAGCGCGTCTCGAAAGTCACGCGCACGGTGCGCTCGCCATTGGCGGCGACCGGCACGGTCCATTTGCGGCGGTCGGCATTGATCTGCTCGCCCGGGACATCCTCGCTCACCACGCGGTAGTCCGTGCTCCACCAGCCCCGGTTGAGCCCGGACTGGACCAGCTCGACATCGACGGGCTGCGACTTCGCATTGGTGAAGGTGTAGCGCATGGTGGTGCGGTAGAAGACCTTGGGTCGTTCGCTTTCGATATAGGTCACGCTGCCGTCGGGCTCGATCACCCGGTAGCGGGAGGATTGCTCCCACTGCGTGCCGGTAATCCTCTCGCGCTTCTCCACTTCCGCCTTCACGAAAATGTCGAATGCATCGCCTGTCGCCAGCGTCAGTTCACTGCCCATGGGCGTGTGGCCGATGCCGTTCTCGCCAATGAATTGCGGAGTGCCGGAACTGTCGCGCTGATAGAAGCGCACCGTACCCGCGGGTAGCGCATCGCCCAGCCCGCCATCCGCCGAAGATGAGAAGGCGATTTGGCTGAGTGCATTCACCGGCTGGCTGTCATTGGTCATCCAGCCGACCGTGCGGCCATAGACCTTGCGGGCCGCAACGCCCTGCACGTCCATGAAGCTGACCTGCTTGGTCTGGGCATTGGCGATCGTGGTGCGCCCCTCGATCGGATAAAGATAGAAATCGCCCACCTGCTCCCGGTCGGCGCTTTCGGTTCCCGGCCTGATCTCGCGTGTCTGAGGCGGCGCATATCCGCGAGAGCTGCGTCCGCCGGAGCGGCCCGGATTGCCGGCCACCAGCAGGGTCTGCGCATTGTTGAAAGTCGTGCCGGTGGTGTTGGTCAGCGTGACCCAGCCCTGCATATCGATGGCATTTTTCGCCTCGTCATACAGCGCGACATAGTCGGCAGACCAGCCCAGGCCGGGCGTCAGATAGCGGATAGAGGCAGGCCGCGTGCCGCCGCGGCTGCTGTCGACTGTGACGGAGAGCGTCGGCCGCGCGCGCAGATTGGGCGGCACCCGGTCGAAGATCACCCGCACGGGCAGGCCGTCATCGCGCAGCACTTCGATCCTGTCGCCGATCTTCACCACCGCACCGCCGCTCGTGGAAAGCACCGTGGCCCGCTCGCGCGTTTCCGCGCCCGTCGCCGGATTGGTGCGGATCAGCGTGACGGTCTGCCCGATGGCCTTTTCCATCAGCTTGGACGGGGTCAGCAGGTCGAAGTCGAAATTCTGCTCCACAATCGTGGTGCCGTCGGCCGCGAAGCTGAGCGTTTCGGGGCGGATCTGTGCCGAGACATCGGGAAAGGCGATGCGGCTCTGGCCGCGTTCGAAATTCAGCCGGCGGACATCCTGCACCAGCGCCTGCCCATTATTGTAGATCGTGACCGAAAGATCGCCTTGCGCGCTGGGAGCATCGGGATCGGCGGATTGCGCCCATGCGGCGGGCGCCAAAGCCACGAGAGATGCTGCTGCAAAGAGCGACGAGAAACTGCATCGGTAAGTCATGGCCTTGCTCCATCCTGCCCCGGCCGGAACATGGGCCCGGCGCATTACCTTGAGATGAACGCCGCCTCAGCTGCGGTGAATGGACTGTTTCGACGCACTCAGAACGGCTGCAACCTTGTCGCTGATCTGCTGGACGGAGAAGGGTTTGGGAATGAAATGGATATCCTCGATATCGATTTCGTTCCTGAGCTGCTCTTCGGCATAGCCCGACATGAACAGCACCGGCATGTCCGGCAACAGCTTGCGGATTTCGCGGGCCATGGCCGGGCCATCCATGCCCGGCATCACCACATCGCTCACCACCAGGTCGAACTGCGTTCCTTCGCCGATACGCTCCAGCCCTTCTTCCCCGTCGCTCGCCGTCGTCACCTGATAGCCCTGCCGGGTCAGTGCGCGTTCGGCGACTGCGCGAACCATGTCTTCGTCTTCGACCAGCAGGACATGCCCACCGCCTGACCATTCGCTGGCCGTTTCGCTCTCGCCCTTGGCTTCCAGCGGCTCCTCGCTGTGATGGACAGGCAGATAGATCGTGAAGCGCGCGCCGCTTGGCCGTCCGCTGCGATCCTGCGCATTATCGGCGAAGATGAACCCGCCGGACTGCTTGACGATGCCGTAGACGGTGGAAAGGCCCAGCCCGGTGCCCTTGCCCATTTCCTTGGTCGTGAAGAAGGGTTCGAAGATCTTGCCCAGATGATCCTGCGGGATGCCACCGCCCGTATCCTCCACGATCAGTGCGGTGTAATCCCCGACCGGGACGATATCGGTGCCGAGACGCCTGATATCGGCGGCAGAGAAGCGGTGCGTCGCCATGGTCAGCTGCCCGGTTCCATCTCCGCCCGTCTTGTCCGAATGGTCCTGAATCGCATCGCGCGCATTGACCGCCAGATTGACGATCACCTGTTCCAACTGCTGCGGATCGGCACGGACCGGGCCGAGATTGCGGTCGTGATGAACATGGAATTCGATCTTCTCGCCCATCAGGCGCTTCAGCAGCTGGCTCACTTCGGCCACCACGTCCGGCAGCTGCAGCACTTCGGGCCGCAAGGTCTGCTGGCGGGAAAAGGCCAGCAATTGCCGCGTCAGCGATGCTGCGCGGTTGGAATTGGCCTTGATCTGCTGGATATCGTCGTAGTCGCTGTCACCCGGCGTGTGGCGCAGCAGCATGAGATCGCAATAGCCGATGATCGCAGTCAGCACATTGTTGAAATCATGCGCCACGCCGCCCGCCAATTGGCCGACGGCCTGCATCTTGGTGGCCTGGGCCACTTGCCGCTTGAGCCGCGTTTCCTCGGTCGTATCGGCCAGGCTGAGCAGCACGGCCGGCTCGCCCAACCCGCGCACGCCCGCCAGCCCGAGAGAGACCGGCTCTTCCGGATTGGCGCGCAGGCGGATCGCCATGTCGCTGGAATTGGCCGGCCCCTGACCATAGCGGCGCACCGCATCCGACAGTGCGGTCTTGTCGTCCTTGACCACCAGGTCCGAAGGATATGGCGGCAAGGGCCGCCCTTCGATCCCTGCAGCCCGCTGAAACGCGGGATTGGCGAAGAGCAAGTGCCCGTCCCGGTCTGTCATGGCGAGGCCCAGCGGCAACTGCTCCAACAGAGCCTGCAACTGCGGAGTGCCGGCCTGCGAATCGCCGCCCCATCCGCCGATCCCAACGCCGGCATCCAGCAGCAGCATCAGCGCATTGGCTTGGCCGGGCGGCGTGTCGCCATCGGGCGATTCAAGCGGAATGTGCACCAGTGTTTGCGGGCTGCCCGTGCGGCCTTCGCGGGCGAAATAGATGCGGTCACGCTCATCGCTCACCAACAAGCCGGCAAAGTCCTGCCCCGCCAGCGTCGCGCCGGGATCGCCACTGGCCCGTTCGGCAAAGCCCTTCCCGGCCGAGAGGATCACTCCGTCCGGCCTCACCAGCGCGGTTTCGATTCCCGCATGGGAGAGAATCCTGCCGGGCAACCCGGCCATAGCAGAGCCGATATCGGCCAATGGATCGTTCTCTTCCTGAGGCACGAAACGCCACACGAGATATTCGTCCGCCAGCCCGGCACGGGTGATCGCGACCGACCATTCCTTCCCGCCATGCGCGAGCCGCTCCAGCGTGGCGCTGCCGTCGCGCCAGGCGGAGCGTGCAGCGCGGGTCATCAGGTCCAGCTTGCCGGTTGCGCCCTCTTCGAAAGCCAGGCCCGGCGGGGCATGCGTTACGCCGAAATCCTTCGCGAACGCACTATTGGCGCAAGTCAGGCGATTGGCCCGGTCGGTAATTGCAATGGCTGCGCCCGGCTGTTCGATCGCGGCGACCGTTACCGCCCAATCGGGCGCCGAGGCGGCCTGAACGGCCTCCGCCGGCTGACGCCGCGCAAACAGGAACGCCGTGGCGCCGAGCACGGCCAAGGCGCCGCCATAGGACAGCACCAGCAGCGCTTCGCGCGTAACCAGCCAGATCAGCAAGACGCTCAAAGCCAGCGCCGCGGCAACAAGTCCGGTCTCTGCCAGCATTGTGCCGCCGCGCCGCGGCGCAATATCGGCGGCTTCGTTCATTCTGCCGGGGTGTAACTGCTACTGCCGGAAAGGCGCTGTCGCCGCTTGCGGGCGACCATGTTGCGCCAGATGAAAGACGTGGCGAGATAGCCCAGAGCCGCGGCCACGACCGAGATCACCGCAAGGCCCAGCACAAGGGCCGGCGCGGCATCGGACAGAAGCCAGCCCAGCCATTCGCCCAAACCCGCATGGCTTTCCACCAGCGCGGAGAAGGAAGCGACATCGGCGTGGAAGCCCAGGCTGGACCCGACATAGAGCGAGGCCGCAATGATGAAGGGCGTCGTCGCCGGATTGGAGAGGAAGGTCGCGCCCGCCGCGATCGGAATATTTCCCCGGCAAGGCACGCAAAGCAGCGCCGCCCCGATCATCTGGATCCCCGGGATCAGGGCGAAGATGCCCACCAGCAGGCCGATCGCCACGCCGCGGGGCACCGAACGGCGAGTCAGCCGGAACAATTCGGACCGGCGCGCGAGCGGACGGACATAGCGATTCGCCTCAAGCTGTTCGCGCGTCGGCACCTGGCTGCGAAGCCATCGCGAAACACGTCTCTTGGCGGATTGTCCGTTCATCTTACCTATCAATATGGTGCTGCCGCGCCGCGCGGCAATATGACCTGATAGCCACAGAAACACGAACAGCTGGTGAACGACCTTTCGCTCCCAGCGGAAGCTAGGGCAAGAGGAAATCTTGCGGCCAGAGTCTGCGCCGGAAGAATCCGTGGCCCGTGTCGGAAATCAGCCACGCTCACGCAGTATCCGGGCTTTGTCTCTCTTCCAGTCCCGCTCTTTGATGGAGGCACGCTTGTCATGCGCCTGCTTGCCCTTGGCCAGCGCCAGCTCGACCTTCGCCCGGCCGCGCGAATTGAAATATATCGACAGCGGCACCATGGTCATGCCCTGGCGTTCCACCGCGCCGGTCAGCTTGTTGATCTCCCGCTCATGCAGCAGCAGCTTGCGCGGCCGCTTGGGAACGTGGTTGTGGCGGTTGCCATGGCTGAACTCGGGAATGTTGGCATTGACCAGCCAGGCTTCCCCGCCCCGGATTTCCGCATAGCTTTCCGCAATCGAACCTTCGCCGAAACGCAGGCTCTTCACCTCGGTACCCGAAAGCGCGATCCCGGCTTCGAAAGTTTCCTCGATATGATAGTCGAACCGTGCGCGGCGGTTCTCCGCAACGGTTTTGACCTTGTCGAAGGCTGAAGGTTTGGGACGTGCCATGGCGGGACGCCATGTAGGGAAGCGTTGCCCAAATGCCAACGCTCGCTTGTAGCAATTGCGTCGGGATCGTATCGCAAGTTCGAGATTTGGGGATTTTTTGGGGGACCTTCACTTCATGCCGGGCAAATACCTTCGCGCCGCGATTCTGGCGCTAATCCTTTTGTTTCCAATGGGATCCCAAGCGGCCGAGCCTCCGCCGCTCGAAGCCTATGGCGATCTGCCCGCTATCGAAAACATCGCGATCTCCAATTCAGGAGAGATGCTGGCTGCGATTAGCGCCGTCAAAGGCCGACGTATGCTGCTTCTGCTAAATTCGGATCTTGTATTGCAGAACCTTTACGCGTTGGACGATGTAAAAGTGCGCGATATCGAGTGGATCGGTGACGAAGCCGTCTTGATGCTGCGTAGCGAAACGCAAAGGCTCGGGACATTATTCACGACGAGCCAGTTCGAAGCACTGCAAGCGATGATCATGCCGGTGGCGCAAGGCGGCGAGGTTGTTCAAATCTTCGCCGACCAAGCCAATATCGCGACCGGTATTTTCGGAGACTACGGCCTACGCCAAGTGGACGGCAAATGGACTGGCTATTTCGGCAGTATAGAGCTCCTTCGATCCACGAACAATCGAGGCTACATCTTTAGCCATACCCGCCCCAGTCTTTTTGCGGTGGACCTAAAATCCGGCGAGGCCAAGGAAGCGGCGCGTCATACCGTGAGAGACTTTAGCCGGCATTGGCTTGTTGATGCCGATGGAGGAGTAGCTGCGACTTTGGACCTCAAAATTCCGTCGGGCGATTGGACGATCTCCAACGGGGAACATGTCCTTATTGCCAAGGGAAATGCTCCAGAAGGCGGAACTGAACTCATCGCATTGGGAAAGGACGGAGACACTCTGCTCTACAGTATGGAAGACCAGGAAACCGGCTTTACCAAATTGTATGAGGTCGAATTATCCGGCGATGCGCCTGCCACGGAGATTCTTGGCGGCAAATTGATCGAAAGAATCCTGATCGATGATGAGACAGGCCGTTTCATTGGCTATCTACAGGGCGGCCAAAACCCAGGCCCCGTTTTCTTCGATGAAGCTTGGCAATCGAGGGTCGACAAAGGCTTACAGCCGTTTCGCAAGCTGGACGTCCGCTTGGCCGACTGGAATTCCGATCTCTCCCGACTGATTGTCAAAACCAGCGGCAATGGAGATAGCGGGACATGGTATCTCGTGGATATCGACAAAGGAGTGGCCAAATCGCTTGGCGGCGAAAGACCGCTGATCCCCGCTTCCGCTGTCGGCCCCATCTCCCAGGTGGCGTTTACAGCACGCGACGGACTGAAAATGTCCGGCATCCTCACCTTGCCACCCGGCCGCGACGGAAAAGATCTGCCGGTGGTGATGTTGCCCCACGGCGGACCGCACGCGGAGGACAAACCGCAATTCGACTGGTGGGCACAAGCTTTCGCATCGCGCGGCTATGCCGTCTTTCAACCCAACTTTCGCGGTTCCACCAACATGGGCCAAGAATTCAGAATGGCCAGCAGGGGAGAATGGGGCCGCAAGATGCAAACGGACATATCGGATGGCCTTGCAGAGCTCGTCCGTCTGGGTATCGCCGATCCAAAGCGCGCCTGTATCATGGGCGGAAGCTACGGGGGCTTTGCCGCGCTGGCGGGTGTGACGCTTCAACAGGACATCTATCGTTGTGCCGTAGCAGTCGCTCCGGTGAGCGACCTTGAGCTTTTTGTGAACAGTGAAATCAGGCGGAGCGCGGGCACCAACGTCGTGCGCCGTATATTGGGACGTGAAATGGGCGGGCTTGATCTGGACGCCGTATCACCCCGCAAGCTGGCGGACAGGACCGATGCCCCCATCCTACTGATCCATGGCAAGGACGACACCGTCGTTCCGTTCGAGCAGAGCGAGAAGATGGCCGACGCGCTGGATGATGCAGGCAAGCCCTATGAATTCGTAGTCCTGGAAGAGGAAGACCATTGGCTTTCCCGCGCCGCAACGCGCAAGCAGATGCTGAGCGCGGCGATGGCCTTCGTCCAGAAGCATAATCCGGCCGATTAGATCAGCCCGGCATGCTCCAGTGCAGCGTCGACGGCTGCACGCGAGGCCTCGCTGCAAGGCACGACCGGCAGGCGCACTTCGGGATCGAACCAATTGTGCACGCGGCTGAGCGCATATTTCACCGGCCCCGGCGATGTGTCGGTGAACAGCGCCTCATGCAGCGGGTGCAGGCGGTCGTTCAGTTCGCGCGCCTTCGCATAATCACCGTCCTGGCAGGCCTTCTGGAAATCGGCACACAGGCCCGGCGCGACATTGGCGCTCACCGAAATACAGCCGTGCCCGCCATGGGCGTTATAGGCCAGCGCGCTTTCGTCATTGCCCGATAGCTGGCAGAAATCCGTGCCGATCGTCTGGCGATAGGCCGAAACGCGCGCAATGATTCCGGTCGCATCCTTGACCCCGGCAATGCGGGGCAGCCTGGCGAGCCGCACCATGGTGGCATTGCCTATGTCCACGACCGAGCGGCCGGGAATATTGTAGACCACGATCGGAATGTCACACGCTTCGTGTATCGCCTCGAAATGGCGATAGATGCCTTCCTGGCTCGGCTTGTTGTAATAGGGTGTAACCACCAGCACGGCATCGGCACCGGCATCCTGCGCATGGCGGGCCAGCATCACCGCTTCCTCGGTAGAGTTGGAGCCTGCCCCCGCGATCACCGGCACGCGCCCCGCAGCCACTTTGATGCAGGTTTCGGTCACCTGCATATGCTCGGCGTGGCTCAAAGTGGGAGATTCGCCGGTCGTTCCGCAGGGCACCAGGCCCGAAGTACCGTTCGCGATCTGGTGTTCGACCAGCCGGCAAAACGATTCCTCGTCAAACGCTCCGCCGCGAAAAGGAGTCACTAGGGCCGGAATTGAGCCGGAAAACATGGATTTCGCCTCTCATCTTGCCCAATCCTCGCAATCCGGTAGTTTCCGTTTGCGATGCAAGGGGATTCATGTTCAGCGCCTGATAAGGATGCAGTAGCTAGAATGTCCAGCATGCTTCGTATTACCCTTGCAGTATTGGCCGCCAGCACCGCGCTCAGCGCGTCCGCTCCACTCGTCGCCGAGAATGCCATGCCGGATGCCCGGGCGTGGGATCAGGCGCGTGCCGAACTGGTCGCTTCGCAGCCAGGCGCCATGGCCGGCGCGATCGCAAGGTGGGAGCGGCTGAGCGCGTCCCAGAATTACAATTTCAACGATTATTCCAGTTTCATCCTCTCCTATCCCGGCTTCCCGCAGGAGGAGAGACTGCGCCGCTATGCCGAAAGCCGTTTGCAGGAGGACTACATCGAATCGGAAAGGCTGATCGCCTTTTTCGACCGGCATCCTCCGCTGACCAATCCGGCCCGCGCGCAATACGCCATCGCGCTCGCCACGCAGCGCAGGCCCGAAGCGGCGGGCGTTGCGCGCGCGGCATGGCGCGGCGGCACGATGAGCCCCACGGCGGAGGCCACTCTGCTTACGCTCTTCGGCAGCCAGTTCACGCAAGACGATCACGATGCGCGGATGGATGCCCTGCTGTGGGACCGCGACACGGACGAAGCGGCGCGGCAAATCAATGCGGCATCGATGACGAAGCGCTCCGTGTTCATGGCCCGACTGGCCGCAGCGCAGGGCGAACGGCCCGAAGCGCTGGGCCTGCCCGTTCCCGTGCGCGACGCTGTGAAGGATCCGGGATATCTCTACAATATCGTGCGCGAGATGCGCAAAGGCGGCAGGGCCGGCCAGGCAGTGGATCTGCTGGCCAATCGCCCGAAGCTGGAGAGCCTGCCGCACGATCCGGCCGCCTGGGTGGAAGAACTGCTGACAGTCGCCAGGCTGGGCAACGCCCGGCAGGCGCAGCAGATTGCCGCTTCCATCGACGATGCCTTCGTCCCCGGCGCCGACATCAGCCGCATGGGCTATTCCCTGCGCGACGATTACACATCCCTGATGTGGCTGGGCGGCACCAGCGCGCTTTGGGACCTGCGCGATCCGCATGGTGCCGCGCCGCTGTTCTATCGCTATGGCGCCGCCGCGCGCACCCCGCAGACCCGCTCCAAAGGGTTCTATTGGGCCGGTCTGGCTTCCGCACAGGCTGGAGATAGCGCGGGTGCCAACCGCTATTTCGAAATGGCTGCCGAATATCCCAGCCGCTTTTACGGTATGCTGGCGCTTGAACGGCTCGGCCGGCCGATTCCTGCCCTAGGCGGTGCACCGACCGCTCAGCCCGATCCCGCGCAGCGCGCCGAATTCAACGCCAAGCCGCTCACCAAGGCCGTACGTGAAGTGGCGCGCGATGCCCCCTGGAGCACCGGCATACGCTTCTACCGCGCAATCGCCGAACAGGCCGAGACGGAAGCGGAAATGGTCCTGGTAGCCGAACTGGCCCGCGATATCGGGCGGCGCGACCTGGCCGTGATTCTGGGCGAGGAAGCGGCTGAAAAGGGCTTCGACGGCTTCACTGCGATTTCCTTCCCCACCGTGCCCACGCCGCCCGCGACGAACTGGGCCATGGTCCATGCGATTTCGCGGCAGGAAAGCCAATTCGCCCAGAACGCGATCAGCCACGCCGGCGCGCGCGGATTGATGCAGCTGATGCCGGGCACCGCGCGTGAGCAGGCCGGAAAGTCCGGCTTGACCTATCTCAGCGCCTCGCTGATCGACGATGCGCAGTACAATATGCGCCTGGGCGACGGCTATTTTTCACGCATGATGTCCTACTATGACGGATCCTACCCTCTGGCGGTGGCTGCCTATAATGGCGGGCCGGGCAATGTGAACAAATGGATCCGCGCCAATGGCGATCCACGCACCGGATCGATCAGCTGGGTCGAATGGATCGAACGGATACCGTTCTACGAAACCAAGAACTACGTTCAGCGCGTCCTGGAAAATGCTGCGGTGTATGAGGCGATGCATCCCGAAAAGGCGGAATATGGCCGCCCGAAATCGATCAGCCGCCTGCTGGGCAAGTCCACGCCCGGCTGAGCCGGGCCCAAGCGCATCATGGAAGGCAATCCAATCACTCCTGCCGGGCTGGCAGCGCTCAAGCAGCGTTACGACCATTTGCTAGGCACCGAGCGTCCCGAAATCGTCGAGATCGTCAGCTGGGCCGCAGGCAATGGCGACCGCAGCGAGAACGGAGACTACCTCTATGGCCGCAAGCGCATGCGCGAGATCGACCGCGAACTCGCTCATCTCGCGCGGCGCATGAAGAAGGCACGGGTTATCGACCCCGCGCAGCAGCCGGACAAAAACCGGGCCTGGTTCGGCGCAACGGTGAAGATTGCGGACGAAGACGACAATGAGCGCACGCTGACCCTGGTCGGCGATGACGAACAGGATGCGAGCAGCGGGAAGATTGGCTGGAGCGCACCGATCGCAAGAGCGCTGCGCGGCGCCGGCGTAGGGGATTTGCGCAAGGTGCGTCTTCCCGGCGGCGAGAAAGAATGGGAAGTCGTCGCGATCGACTATCCGCAGAACATCTGAGCGTCCCTGTCAGCGATCTCAGGCGGCGCGAATCTCTCTCTTGCCTTCGAACACCTGCGGCAATTTGCCGAGTTCCGGCCGGGCAAGCAGATGTCCCTGGATATAGCGGATTCCGATATCCTTGAGGACTTGCAATTCCTGTTCGCTTTCTACCCCTTCGGCAATGACAGTGATGCCCATTTCCTCGCACAGCCGTGCATTGGCCGCCACGATCATTCGACGAGGCGGACTTGTGTCGATGCCGCGGATCAGCGCCATGTCCAGTTTAACGAAATCGGTCTGGATATCGGCGAGCAGATTGAGGCCCGAAAAGCCGGCACCGAAATCGTCGATGGCAGTGGAAAAGCCCATCCGTCGATAGGATTTCACAATACTGCGGACATGGTCTGTATCGAGCCGTTCGCTTTCCGTGAATTCGAAGATCAGGCGATCGCAGGGTAGCCCGGTTTCGGCCGCCGCCTCCAACGTCTTTCGAATGCATGCCTCCGGCGCGTAAACCGCGTTGGGCATGAAATTGATCGAAAGCCTGGCATCGCTTTCGAGCAGCCCGGCGGCAACAGCTTCCACAATCGCTGAAACACGGCAAGCCTGATCGAAGGTGTAAAGGAGATCGGGTGTAACCTGACCCAGAACCCAGCCGGCATCCTGCCCAGACTCGCCGCGCACAAGTGCTTCATAGGCAAATGGGCGGCCTGTCTGCACATCGACAATCGGCTGGAACGCCGTACGTATTGAGAACGGAAGGGCCGCCCCCTCTTTGCATCTTTCGCACTTGCGGGACATTGGCGGATATTGCGCTCAAGATAGTATAGATCGTATTAACAATCGCGATGCGCACCACCTTTCAGGAAGCGACCGTTCGCCTCTATCATCTCAATGGCGATGTTGAAGGCGGCGCGGCGGAAACGCTGTTTTACGGGCCGCTTGCCGAAGCGATGCGTATCGCTGCGCAACAACCGGAAGAGATACAGGAAGGCCTGTTCATCGCGACCGATAACGACGTGGTGGCCTATCTCGACATGACCGGAGGCTGAGTGCCGTCCGGCGCTTACTCAGGCGCAATTGTTCTCCGATCGAATGCGCCGATGGGCTGGCCTGAGAATCGGCGCAATGCGGATGCGACACAGATCGACGAAGTCATTCTTATCCGGGATAACTAAATCCGATTCCATAAGAACGAATGACAGTTCTTCGCCAACAGAAACTGAAAAACGCCTTATTTTAGTGACTTACTTCCACAACAGCTCGGAATGGCCTTTGTCTCAGCAAAGCGGACACTCTTTCGTCATGGAAATGACACGAAGTTCCAGTTACTATCCAGTTGCGACCCGAAGAGTGGAAGCGATTGTCTTTCGCTCGACAATTGGGCCCCTGCTTCGGCAGGGGCTCTTTTTTGTGACCGGGCTGCTCTTGGGGCCCGTAAGGAAGCTCAGACCTTATTCGATATGCCAACCATGGCTGACGATCAGCGATTGCCCCGTGAGCGCATTGGTCTCGAAGCCGGCAAACATCAGCGCCACTTCCGCCACATCCTCGATAGTGGTGAATTCTCCGTCGACTGTCTGGCCGAGCATGACCTTCTTGATCACTTCCTCTTCGGAGATGCCCAGTTCCTTGGCCTGTTCGGGAATCTGCTTGTCGACCAGCGGTGTACGGACAAAGCCGGGGCAGATCACATTCGACCGCACACCATGCGCCGCACCTTCCTTCGCAATCACCCGCGCCAGGCCGAGCAATCCATGTTTGGCAGTCACGTAAGCGGACTTTAGCGGTGATGCCTCCTTGGAATGGACCGAACCCATCAGGATGATTGCGCCCCCGCCTTGCTTGTACATTTGCGGCAGGCAGGCCTTGGAAGTCAGGAACGCACCGTCCAGGTGAATGGCCAGCATCTTCTTCCAGTCGGAAAAGGCGAAATCCTCCACCGGATTGACGATCTGAACCCCGGCATTGGAGACAAGTACGTCCACCCTGCCCCAGGCATCCATCACTTGCTCCACACCGCCATTCACGCTGTCTTCTGAAGTCACATCCATCGCCACGGCCATGGCTTCACCCGGCGCGCCGGAAGAAATCTCCTCCGCCGCCAGCCGCGCCTTTTCCGCGGCGAGATCCGCTATCGCCACTTTGGCGCCTTCGGCCACGAAACGCTCGGCAATGCCGCGGCCGATACCGCTTGCCCCGCCCGTGACGATGCACACCTTGTCCTTGAGTTTCACGAGAGTGCTTCTCCCTGCATTCAGCTTTGATCGCGGCACTCTGAAACGAATGATGCTGCATTGCAACAAGCGGAAAGCGCTTCAGCTTGCTCCAACCAGTGGCGGACAAATGGTGCCGGCACTTCAAAACAGGCGCGAGCTTTGCCAAGAGGCGGCAATGCGATCCGCTTCCGCCAGACCGATTGCCAGAAAGGGCCTTACCCGATGGGCCGCTGCCCTGACCGCAGCCGCCTGCCTGCTTGCCGCACCGGTAGCAGCCAAGGACAGCCTGGGCATATATTCGGGATGGGGCGCGTTCCGCGATGCCGAGGTTCCGCGCTGCTATGCGATTGCCATGGCCAAACCGAACGAGCGCAGGCGCGACTATCAGCCCTTTGCCAGCATCGGCACCTGGCCCAAGCGCGACCTTAGGGGGCAATTGCATATCCGCCTGTCGCGCAAGCTTTCGCCCTCGGCCCGCGTCACGTTGCGCATCCGCGGCGGCGCTCTGTTCGTGCTGACCGCCGGCGGCGGCGATGCCTGGGCGCAAGACAAGCGCATGGATGCCGCAATCGTCGCCGCCATGCGTTCGGCCAGCGACATGTACATAACCGCTCGCGACAGTGCCGGTCGGCGCTTCGTCGACTCTTACGACCTGGACGGGGCGGCAACGGCGATGGACGCGGCCACGCTGGGCTGTGCCCGGCTGGACTAAAGGCATGAAAAAGCGGGCCGAGAATCGCTTCCCGGCCCGCCTGGTAATGCATTCGTGACTGTCGCTTAGAAGCGCAGGCCAACGCCCGCGACAACCTGGTGACGATCAACGTCGAGGTCGAAGCGATCGCTTTCCAGTCCGCTGGGCGCTTCGATTTCGCCTTCGCCATAATTGGAATAGCGATATTCGGCCTTCACGAATATGTTGTCCGACACGGCATATTCCGCGCCGCCGCCGAGGCGCCAGCCATCCAGATTAACATCGGTGTCCGTGTCGGTGACATTGTCGGTCGCCAACACGTTCATGCGGGCATTGGCATAGCCGCCCTTGGCATAGACCAGAGCGCGCTCGCCAAGCGGAGCGCCAACGCGGATGCCCGCGTAAAGGTCACGCCCGGCTTCGACATTTGCGACGCCGAAATTGGGGAAGCCCGTCGTATCGTATTCGGTCTTGGCTTCGGACTCCATCCACTCGCCTTCTACGCCGAGCAACAGGCCGCCCATGTTCATGTCGTAACCGACGCCCACGCCATAGGCGATATCGTCGATCGACTGGTCGATTTCATCGGCATTGTCGATGTCCTCGTCACTACCCGGGCGGGTGCTATCGTACCCGACAAGTCCTTCGATCCGGAAACCCGTGAACGCATCGGCATCCTGGGCCATGGCAGGGGCCGCAATGGCCATCATGGAACCTGCGGTAACGATGGAAACAAGCTTCTTCATTTTTCACTCCAGTTCTATTTTGCTGCGGCAAACTCGCCGCATGCGATGAGTGGAAATCATGGAACTGAAGGAAGTTTCCTGAACCTCACACAACCAAATTTCTGTTGTATTTCAGCAACATATAGGCACGACGAAACGCACTGCATCCGCGCCGAACAGTTGGAACGGGCCCGGAAAGAACGCGTTTACTGCCCCTTTGCGAACGACGAAGCAGCGCCTATATGCGCCGCATTGTGACAGCTACTCCGCTTATCCCGATCCCCGGGCAGATTGACCCGGTTCCCGTCGCGCGCGACATCACGCCGCGCGAAGACGGCCGTGTGGATCTGATCGGATTGCCGAAAAAGAGAATTGCCGCCTTGTTCGAAGAGGCCGGGCTGGATGCGAAGCAGGCCAAGCTGCGTTCGCGCCAAGTGTTCCACTGGCTCTATCATCGCGGCGTATCCGATTTCGAGGCGATGACCGATATCGGCAAGGCGATGCGCCCCTGGCTGGCGGAGCGCTTCGTGATTGGCCGGCCGGAAGTGGTGGAAGCGCAGCATTCTTCGGACGGCACACGCAAATGGCTGCTGCGCACCGCGGATGGCCATGATTTCGAGATGGTCTTCATTCCGGATGCCGATCGCGGAACGTTATGCGTTTCCTCGCAAGTCGGCTGCACGCTCAATTGCACCTTCTGCCATACCGGGACGATGCGGCTGGTGCGCAATCTCACCCCCGGCGAGATCGTCGGCCAGGTCATGCTGGCGCGCGATGCGCTGGGCGAATGGCCCAAGGGGCGGATGGACATTCCGGAAGAGGAAACCGCCAGCGAGTATCGCGCCGATGGGCGGCTGCTCACCAATATCGTTATGATGGGCATGGGCGAGCCGCTGTATAATTACGACAATGTCCATGATGCGCTGAAGCTGGTGATGGATGCGGAAGGCCTGGCCCTCTCCCGCCGCCGGATCACGCTATCTACCAGCGGCGTAGTGCCGATGATGGAGCGTTGCGGACAGGAAATTAACGTCAATCTTGCCGTGAGCCTGCATGCCGTCCGCAAGGAAGTGCGCGACGAGATCGTGCCGCTCAACCGCAAATACGGCATCGAGGAACTGCTGGAGGCCTGCGCGGCCTATCCCGGTGCCTCGAATGCGAGGCGCATCACGTTCGAATATGTGATGCTCAAGGACAAGAATGACAGCGACGAGGATGCGCACGAACTCGTCCGGCTGATCAAGCATTACAATTTGCCGGCCAAGGTGAATCTGATCCCCTTCAATCCCTGGCCGGGCGCGCTCTACGAATGTTCCGATCCCGAGAGGATCCGGCGCTTTTCGGAAATTATCTTCGAAGCGGGCATCAGCGGGCCGGTGCGCACCCCGCGCGGCCGGGATATCGATGCCGCCTGCGGCCAGTTGAGAACGGCTGCCGAAAAGAAGAGCCGTGCCGAGCGGGACCGGGAGGCTGCGGCAGCGCGCTGATCGCTGCAGGGTTTTGCCAGGCCCCATCAAGATTGTGAACAAGCCTGCACAACCTGTTGAATAAACGCCAACTTCTGCATCCCACACGAGAAAATAAGTCCACCAGCCCAGGCCAATTGTGTCCAGCGGTCAAAATCGTGCCGCAAGTCGAGTGGATAGTCAGCGTATCACTGTAAGAATCCCAAGCTAGCCGACAGCCTTCCGAACATAGAAGGCGGGATTTTGTGCAATGACTGATCATACTGGATTGCTTGGTTATTCCGACGGTGAAGTCGAGACGAACGATAGCGGCAACCGCACGCTCGAATCGATTGTGGGCGAACGTTTCTCACGCCGGCAGACGATTTTCGGCGGTTTGCGCGCCAGCGCCTTTGCGCTGGTAGGCACGGGCCTGCTCGCAGCTTGCGACGACGACATTCTGGGCGGCGGCGCAGGCCCGGTCGTCAGCGCAGGCGGCGATGCCAGCACGACGGCGGGCAAGCTGGTCACGCTGGAAGGGACTGCCGACTCCGACGCCGTCAGCACGCGCTGGTCGCAGGATGGCGGCCCCGACGTGGAATTGATGGGCGATGGCAGCACCGTGAGCTTCTTCGCGCCGGGCGTGGCCGAAACGACCGAGCTTTCATTCGCGTTTCAGGGCACGAATGCGGACAACGTGTCTTCCACAGCAACCACGAAAGTCACCGTTGATCCTGCCGTTCTGGGATTCGATGCAGTCGCCAAGAACCTTGAAGACATAGTCACGGTACCTGCGGGCTATTCCGTGACTGTGATGACGCGCCTGGGCGATCCGATTGCAGCCGGCGTGTCCGCTTATGCCAATGACGGCACCGATACGAACTTCGCCCAACGCGTTGGCGACCATGGCGACGCCCTCGGCTGGTTTGGTCTCTCCGCCGACGGCGCGCGCGACGATAACAGCTCGAGCCGCGGGCTTCTGGTGCAGAACCATGAAAACCTCAATGTCCAGTATCTCCACCCGGCAGGCCCAACCGAATCCGGCGGCGCTCGGCCCGAAGCCGAGGCAAGAAAAGAGATCGAGGCACATGGCGTTTCGGTCATCGAATATGTCGATGGCGGAGACCGAAGCTGGTCCTATGTGCAGGACAGCACCTTCAACCGCCGCATCACGCCCATGACGCCGATGGAACTCTACGGCCCGGTTCGCGGCTCCAGCTTCGTCGTCACAAGCTACTCGACCACTGGCACGCAAGGCCGCGGCACCATCAACAATTGCGCAAACGGCCGTGCGGCATGGGGAACCCTTCTGACCTGCGAAGAAAACTGGGCCGGTTACTTCCTGCGTGACGGCGACGACGCAGCGCGGACTCCCAAGGAACTGACGGGGCTCAATCGCTACGGCGTTTCAAGCAGCACCGGCAATTACGGCTGGGCCAGCGTTGCATCTTCCAATGCGATGTTCCGCAAGTGGGATGCACGGGCGACCGGCGCCGATGCCTTGTCCGACTATCGCAACGAGCCAAACCAATATGGCTGGGTGGTCGAAATCGATCCGTTCGATCCGGCGAGCACGCCGCGCAAGCGCACCGCCCTTGGCCGTATGGGCCATGAAGGCGCATGGCTGGGCAAACTGACCGAAGGGCAGAAGGTGGCCGTCTATATGGGTGACGATGCCAGGCGCGAATATCTCTACAAATTCGTGTCCGACGCCGCGTGGGACCCTGCAGATGCCAACGCGGACAACCGCCTTGCCATCGGCGACAAGTATCTCGACGCCGGCACGCTTTATGTCGCGCGTTTCGATGCCGATGGCACGGGCAGCTGGCTGCCACTGGTGTACGGCGACGTACCCAATCGTCCGGCGACAGGAAGCGATCCGGAATACGCATTTGCCAATCAGGCCGATATCCTCGTGCATACGCGGCTCGCGGCGGATGCTGTGGGTGCCACCCCGATGGATCGTCCCGAATGGACCGCAGTCAATCCGGAAACCGGCGAAATCTATCTCACGCTGACCAACAACAACGCGTCCAACCGTCCGCTGGACGATACCGACGCGGCCAATCCGCGGCATTACGGCGCGGTCAAAGACGGTTCGACAGGCTATGGCAATGCGAACGGCCATATCATCCGGCTCGTCGAAAGCGGAGACGATCCGGCAGCAACCGGTTTCGAATGGGACATCTATCTCTTCGGTGCCGATTCAGCCGACGCGGACCCCACCAACGTCAATATCTCCTCGCTCGAAGCGGAAAACGACTTTTCCAGCCCGGATGGCTTGTGGTTCTCACGCACGCAGAACCCAGCGGGGCAAGGCCGTCCACTGCTTTGGCTCCAGACGGATGACGGCGCCTTTACCGACCGGACGAACAACCAGATGCTGGCAGCGTTGCCGGGCTCGGTTGGCGATGGCGGCGCGGTGACGATCACCAACACCGGAGAGAGCGGCACCGCCACGCAGAGCACTATCGTTGGCACTGCAGCCACGACCGCGACCATTCGCCGCTTTCTCACCGGACCGCTGGAATGCGAACTGACAGGCGTGGACACGACGCCCGATGGCCGTACGATCTTCGTAGGCATCCAGCATCCAGGCGAGAACGGCGATCCTGCTGCGCCAAGCAGCAATTGGCCGCAGAGCCAGAACGGAACCTTCTCGGGCCGTCCCCGCTCCGCAGTCATTGCGATTAAAAAGGACGATGGGGGCATCATCGGGCTCTAAGCCCCGCTACGATACGGCCGGAAGCGCTTCTAATGCGCCTCCGGCCGGATTGAGGCACTGCCTGCCATTTTGGCCTGCTATGGCTGATCGAATATCGGCAACGAAGCACCGCTGGCGACCGTCACGGTTCGGCCTGCGATCCAGATGTCGCCATCATTGTCCTGAGAACAATGGATGCGGCCGTCTGCACCGGTCTTGCGCCCCTGCGCCGCAACATAGCTGCCACTGGCAAGTCCGCTTTCGAACAGATGCATCGCAAGCCCCGCATTGAAACTGCCGGTAACGGGATCTTCAACGACAGCGCCGTGCTGGTTGGTAAAAAATGCCCGCAATTCCCAGTCTCCTCCGCCTGCCTCTCCGGATGGCGCAGCCAGCCCGACATCCGTTTCGGCGGGGGCGTGCATTGCAGGCTGGGCGGCGAGCACGTCTTCGACGGAAGCCAGGCGCAACAGTTGCCACTGCGGGCCGTTGGCGATGTGAACCGCTTCAACGATCGCATCGTCGCTCACTCCCGCGACACGAGCGGCCTCGGCGCGCTCTTTGGCGTTCAAAGGGCCGGTGCGTGTTAGCGGCGGGGCCTGGAAGGCCAACATGCCGCTTTCCTGGCGCAGCTCGATCAGGCCGAGCCCGCATTCCTGTACAATCCGCCCTTCCTGGCGCGGCGCCCCGCCGGCTTCCAGCCAGGCATGGCAGGTCCCGAGCGTGGGATGTCCCGCGAAGGGCAGTTCGCCGCCCGGATAGAAGATCCGCACGCGGTAGTCCGCGCAATCATCTTCCGGCGCAAGCAGGAAGGTCGTCTCCGAAAAGCCCAGCCACTGCGTGAGCGACAGCATTTGCGCGCTGCTCAGTTGCCCCGCCCCGCTGACCACCGCCAGCGGATTGCCGCGCAGTCCAGCAGAACCGAACACATCCACGAGATCAAGCTTCATCTGCCATGCCCTCGCATTCCTGTCGCGCCATCCGCAAAGACGGCGCTATACCTTGCCCTCGCGCAGGCGGAGTTGCAGGCGCTCTGTCAGCTCGACCAGCGTGAAGAGTTCGTCATCCGTCAGCAGAGAAAGCAATTGCGAGCGCGCCGGGTCCACCGTTGCGCGGACCGTATCGATCGTTTCCTGTCCCTTATCCGTCAATTCGATCAGGCGGGAGCGGCCATCGTCCGGATTGCCGCGCCGCTGAACCAGCCCATCTTCCTCCAGCGCATCCAGTATCCGCACCAGTGCGGGCCACTGAATGCCGAGCATTTTCGCAATTGCGGATGCGGTGGTCGGGCCTTCCGAAAAGGCGACGGCGAACAGCATTTCCCAGCGCACGCGCGTCTGCCCGGTGCGGCTGCTGATCACCTTTTCGAGTGAACGTGCGTAAAGGCGCGAGGTGCCCATGATCGCCAGCATCGCGCGAAATTCCTGCTCCAGCCGCGATCCCGGCTCGTAATATTCTACGTAGCGCGGCGAATTGCGCAGCAAACGCCTGGAAGCTGCCGGCAAAGTCATCGCTGCCTTCTCCTTGTTGTGACCTACCCGGCCCTCTGTTGCATCGATCTATGTAACATTGTAGGTATTCTTGCAAGTAAACCGGGAATAGCGATTCCCCGGCCAAAGGGAGATACTGAAATGATCGAGACGCCGCTTGTTTCCGGTGACGACCACCTCGACCTCAATATGCTGCCGGAAAATGTCTGGACAGACCGTATGGCGTCCAAATGGGGCGGCCGTGCACCGCATATCGAAGTCAACGACCAGGGCGGAGCCGAATGGGTCTCGGACGGGCAAAGCTGGGGCCGCTGGTCCGGCAAGGCTTCCAAGTTCAGTGGGCCCAAGCCGCTGCTGACAGCTTATGACCGCGGCGGTGTGGAAGATCTGACACAGCTGCGCGCAGGAAATCCCGAACTGCGCCTGCAGGACATGGACCGCGACGGCGTGTGGGGCCACATCATCTTCGGCCCGGTAACCTCCATTCCCACGGGCGACGACGCACTGATGCGCGCCTGCTATTCCGCCTATAATGACTGGCTGTACGATGAATTCTGCGTCGCAGCGCCGGAACGACTGGTTGGCGTGGCGATGCTGCCGCCCCGCCCCGATGCCGCGATCGACGAACTGAAGCGGCTGGCCGCGCGCGGCGGCGTGCGCCAGGCCAATCTGCAAATTGCGGTTTGTGAACCGCGGCTGGAAGACAAGGCCTGGGAACCGCTCTTCGAACTGCTCGAGGAATCGGGAATCGTGCTGAGCTTCCACGTCACGGTCTTTCCGAAAGCGGGCGATGCGTTCGACAAGTACAAGGGTTCGCCCGGCGCAACCTTCCTGCACGCCAAGATGTTCATCGAGCAGTTCCTCGATCCCTTCGTGGATCTGTTTGCCTGGGGCATCCTGGAGCGGCACCCCAAGCTGAAGATCGTGATCGCGGAATGCGGCGCAGGCTGGGTTCCTTGGGTGGTAGAAGAGCTTGACTATCGCCACTACCGGCTTTGGGAATGCGCCGATTACTGGGACGACAAGGGCGGCATTCCGCACAAGATGAAGCCCAGCGAGATCTTCAAGCGGCAAGTCTACGGCACATTTCAGCAGAGCCCCACCACGATGGCGCTGATCGACTTCTGGGGGCCCGACAACCTGCTATGGGCCAGCGACTATCCGCATCCCGACAGCATCTGGCCGAACAGCCAGGCCACCATCAACCGCACGATGGGCAATATGAACCCGGACGATGTGCGCAAGATCTGCGGCGGCAACGCAGCCAAGCTTTACGGCCTCGACCTTTCCAAGGCGACGACCCTTGGCAAGCTCGACATCGGCTATGAGGCCGTAGCTGCCGAATGAGCTGGTCCATAGGCCCTGTCCTGACCGGCCGGGCCGCACCTTTTCGCGGGGAAGAACGCAGTGCGATTTTCAAGTCGCCTGCGGGCGGCCCCGTGAAGGTGGGCCCGCTTGGCCTGGACGGGGACGAGCAAGGCGACAAAATCCATCACGGCGGCGTGGACATGGCGATCCACCACTACCCGCACGATCATTATGCTGCCTGGCTGGAAGAGTTGGATGGCCACGATCTGCTGTCCGCACCGGGCGCATTCGGAGAGAACATTTCCACTTCGGGCCTCACCGAAGGCGGCGTATGTATCGGCGACCGGCTACGCCTGGGCAGCGCATTGGTCGAAGTCAGTCAGGGCAGGCAGCCTTGCTGGAAGATCGACCACAAATTCCAACGCAAAGGGGTGACGGCCCGCGTGGTCAAGACGGCACGCTGCGGCTGGTATTATCGCGTACTGGAACCCGGTGAAGTCAGGCAAGGCGATACGCTCGAACTCATCGAGCGCGGCGAAGGCGGCTGGACTGTCGAGCGCGTATTCCGCCTGCTGATTGCCGGCGGCCACAAGAGCGAGCCTGGGACGCTGCGTGAACTGGCCGGTTTGAAGCCGCTCTGCGCGGAATGGCGCGATAGAGCCGCAAAGCTCGCGGAATAGCGCTCTTCAGGAGAGCCGCATTCCGAAAAAGAAATCGTGTTCGTCGAGAACGGGATCGGCCTGAACGATCCTGCCGCGATACCGGCGATGCGTCCAGCTTTCACCGAAGACGTCATATTCCACCACTTCGAGCAAGCCCCGGCGAGAAAACTCGGCAGCGAGAGCAAAGCCCATCGTAATGCCCGCCGGCCGGCCGATCCATCCTTCGATCCCGGCATCAATCGCTGTCTTTGCGATATTGAAGACATCACTATGCACGGCTCTTCTTTACCTCTCAGCTTACGTTCAGCACCGCTTCGGTTGCAAAAGCGGGGCCTGTGACGTTCCCGAAAAAGGAAGCCAAAACCGACCCACAAAGCAGCCAAAAACCAGTTTCGGGCGACAACCGAAATAACAGCCGATCTATTCGCCCCTTCCCCTCTCTCTACCGGGGTATTACCTCATGGATCGTGAAGAAATACAAGCGCTTAATTTGCACTATTTCCACAAGTGTTAATTATAATTTCTGCGGATCTATTATTGATTTTGTCCGCCTTCTTGGCAGCACCCAAGTAGACGAACGAACTGTTTTGCGCACAGGCCGCACAGCATCGGCCAATGATGCCGTGCCCAGCCCCATGCTTTCCAATCCAAGGGAAATATGGTCCATTGGGCGGATGGTTCCCGAATTCAAACAATCAGCCACCGCCCCCGGTGACCGGCCATGAGCCTGCCGGCTCTGCTCATCACCGGCGGTGCACGGCGCATCGGCGCAGCAATCGCAAGGCGCTTCGGCGCCGAAGGCTGGCATGTCGTGGTTCACTGCAACAAGAGCAGGCAGGATGCCGACCGGCTGGCCGACGAATTGCCTTCTGCCGAGATCGTGCAATGCGATCTCGCCGATTGCGACGCCGCGGAAAGCATGGTGGGAAATCTGGCCGAGAGGCTGGATGACTGGCGCGTTCTGATCAACTCGGCATCGATCTTTGCGCCCGACAGTGTAACCGCTCTCGATCCGACAACGAACAAGCTGGCAATGCAGGTGAATGCCCGGACCCCGGCGCGCATGTCGCAAGCCTTCCTCGCCAGCGCAGAAGCCCAGGGCGGCCGCCGGGTGATCAACCTGACCGATCAGAAGCTGGCCAATCCCAATCCCGACTTCTTTTCCTACACGATGAGCAAGCATGCCCTGGCGGCGACCGTTCCGATGCTGGCGATGGGCGCTGCGCAGAGCAACGACCGCATCTATGACCTTGCACCGGGCGCGATCCTGCCCAGTTTCGACCAGCGGCCCGAGGAATTCGAAATCTCCGGACGGCTGAATTTGCTCGGGCGGCTGACGAGGGCCGAAGAAGTGGCGGATGCGGCATATTTCCTGGCACAGGGATGGCTGGAGAGCGGAACCAGGCTGTTTGTCGATTCAGGCCAGCACCTGCTTTCCCAGCCGAGGGACGTGCTGTTTCTCGCCCGCGAAGGCGCAGCGCAATGAAACGCCATGCCCTGGGCACGAGGCTGTGGCATTGGGTGAACCTGGCCTGCCTGGTGGTGCTGTTCATGTCCGGGCTCAACATCTCCAACGCGCATCCGCGGCTCTATTGGGGCCATTGGGGGTTTGCCCCCGAAGACGCCTGGCTGCACATCACCCGCTTCCCCGGCTGGGCCACGATCCCCGGCTATTATAGCCTGGCCAGCGCGCGGCTGTGGCACTTCCTGTTCGCCTGGCCCTTCGCGATCGGCCTGCTGCTGTTCATGATCGTATCGCTGGCCAACCGGCATTTCAGCCGCGACCTGGTGACGCGGCGCAGCGAATGGCGCTGGAGCGCGATCAAGGCCGATATCGTCAAACATCTGAAGCTCGACTTCGGGCATGCGGGATCGAAGTTCAACTTCCTCCAGAAGCTCGCCTATGGCGTTGTGATCTTCATCCTCCTGCCACTGATGATCTTCACCGGCCTCGCCATGAGCCCGGCGATGGATGCCAACTGGCCCTGGCTGGTCGACATGTTCGGCGGGCGCCAGAGCGCGCGTTCGATCCACTTCCTGGTCGCCTGGGCACTTGCCGGGTTCCTTGTTCTGCATGTCGTGTTGGTGCTCCTGTCCGGCCCGATCGGCCAATTGCGCGACATGATCACGGGCGGGGCGAAGATGGAGGATCGGCCATGAAGCGGCGAAGCGTCCTGGCGGGGCTGACCGCACTGTTTTCCGGCGGATGTTCGAAGCTGGCCGAAACCGGGCCCATGTCTTCCCTGCTCGCTTCGGCGGAGGACTGGAACAGGGGCCTGCATAACCTCATGGGGCGCGAGAGAGGCGCCCTGGCGCGCGAATACGCGCTGGAGGACATCTCCCCCACATTTCGCGGAAACGGCTCTGTGGACCCTCAGGAGCCGAATTATCTGGGCCATGCCGCTACAGGCTTCGCCGATTGGCGCCTGAGCGTATCCGGGCTGGTGACTACTCCCCTGTCGCTGTCGCTGGCCGAGCTCAAGGCGATGCCCCAGCGCGTCCAGATCACGCGGCATGACTGCGTGGAAGGGTGGAGCGCGATCGGCCAGTGGAAGGGCCCGCAGCTCTCGCTCCTGCTCAAGCGTGCAGGTTTGCAGGAGCAGGCCCGCTTCATCGTCTTCCGCTGCGCGGACAAGCTCGGCGGATCGCAATATTACGAAAGCGTGGATCTGCTGGACGCCTTCCACCCGCAAACGATCGTCGCGCATGAGCTGAATGGGCAGCCGCTGCCGGTGAAGAACGGCGCACCGCTGCGCATGCGGATCGAGCGGCAATTGGGATACAAGCACGCCAAATATCTGACCGGGATCGAGGCGGTGGCCAGTCTGGATGAAATTGGTGGCGGCAAAGGCGGCTATTGGGAAGATCGCGGCAATTACCAATGGTATGCCGGCATCTGACATTGCCGGGTTTCTGACCGCGCTGCGCCGACGCCTGTAAAACTGCCCGCGCGGGCGAACTTGTCTCTCCGCGCGGTCCATGCCACGGCCACGCAATGGCGAGCGCCCCGGAACCGAACCCCAAGCTGACCCCGCTCAACCGGAGCGCCATCTTCAGCCAGGCCTGGCCGATCATGGTCGGCCAGGCGTCTATCCCGCTGGTCGGCGTGGTCGATACGATCGTGATCGGCCGCACCGGCGATGTGGTGGCACTGGCGGGCGTCGCGCTGGGTGCGACGATCATGAACCTGCTGTTCTGGACCTTCGGCTTCCTGCGCATGGGCATGACCGGGCTGACAGCCCAGGCCGAAGGCGCAGGCAACGGCCGCGAAGTGGAGGCGCTGCTCCTGCGCGGCCTGCTGCTGGGCGGCGCGATCGGCCTGGTCATGCTGGCGCTGCAATACCCGCTGTCGGCCCTTGCCTTCGCACTGCTGGAAGGCGGGCCGGGCGTAACCTCTCAGGCCGGCACCTATGTCTTCATCTGCTTCTTCGGCGGCCCCGCCGCGCTGGCTGTGTTTGCGATTACCGGCTGGATGTTCGGCCTTGGCAAGACGCGCCATGCCCTGGCCCTGCAGATCGTGATGAATGTCTCCAACATCGCGCTCAACATCTGGCTCGTCTGGGGCATGGACATGGGGATTGCCGGTGTGGCGCTGGGCACGATGGGCTCGCAATGGATTGCGCTTGCCACCGGGCTGGTGCTTTGCGCGAAGATCGCCGGAGCCGGCCCACTCAGCCTGGCGCGCAAGGCAGGCCTCGCGCGACTGACAGACCGCGCCGCCCTGCTGCGCATGTTCGCGGTCAATCGCGACCTGATGATCCGCACGATCGCCTTGCTGGCCATCTTTACCTGGCTGACCAATGCCGGGGCGCGGCTGGGCGCCGACACGCTGGCGGCCAACCATGTGCTGATGCAGTTCATTTCCGTGGCGGCCTTCATTCTCGATGCCTTCGCCTTCACTGCCGAAGCGCGCATCGGCAATGCCATCGGCGCGCAGTCGAAAGCATACTTCCTGCGCACGATCCGCCTGACGGGGGAGTTCTCGCTGGCCGGCGGCGCCCTGCTGGCCCTGCTGTTCCTGCTGGGCGGCGATCCGGCGATCCATTTCATCACCACCGATCCCGGCGTGCGCGAAACCGCCCGCCACTTCCTGATCTTCGCCGCGCTCGTCCCGCTGATCGGCATGCCCAGCTGGATGCTGGACGGGATCTTCATCGGCGCGACCAAGACACGCGCCCTGCGCAATGCCGCGATCCTGGCCACGGCGGCCTATCTCGCGCTCGATCTCGCATTGCGGCCCTTCGGCAATATAGGCGTCTGGATCGCCTTTTTGGCCAGCTATGTGCTGCGCGCCGCCGCGCTGGCGCTGCACTTTCCCGGCCTGCTGCGCGAAGTGGATCCGCCGCGCGCGCTTGCGCGGGATTGAAGCGCCTGATAGGCGCCCGGCGCAATCCACCGGAGCAACGAAATGTCCGATAACAAGCGCCCAGAAATCAACAAGGTCGTGCTGGCCTATTCGGGCGGCCTCGACACCAGCGTGATCGCCAAATGGCTGCAGGTCACCTATAATTGCGAAGTCGTGACTTTCACGGCCGATCTCGGCCAGGGCGAAGAGATCGAACCGGCCCGCGAAAAGGCGCGGCTGATGGGCATTCCGGACAAGCATATCTTCATCGAGGACGTGCGCGAGGAATTCGTGCGCGACTTCGTGTTCCCGATGATGCGCGCCAATGCGCATTACGAGGGGGACTATCTGCTGGGCACCTCGATCGCCCGCCCGCTGATTTCCAAGCGGCTGGTGGAAATCGCACGCGAAACCGGCGCGGACGCCATCGCGCATGGCGCCACCGGCAAGGGCAACGATCAGGTCCGCTTCGAACTCAGCGCCTATGCCCTCGCCCCCGACATCAAGGTGATCGCGCCGTGGCGCGAATGGGATCTCACCTCGCGCACCGCGCTGATCGCCTGGGCCGAGAGCCACCAGATCGCCGTGCCGAAGGACAAGCGCGGCGAAAGCCCCTTCTCCACCGATGCCAACCTGCTGCACACCTCCTCCGAAGGCAAAGTGCTGGAGGATCCGTGGAAAGAGACGCCGGACTATGTCTATTCGCGCACGGCCAATCCCGAAGACGCACCGGACACGCCCGAATATATCACCATCGATTTCGAGAAGGGCGACGGCACCGCGCTCAATGGCCAAGCGATGAGCCCGGCCCAGCTGCTGACCGCGCTCAACGATCTGGGCCGCAAGCACGGCATCGGCCGGCTGGACCTGGTGGAGAACCGCTTCGTCGGCATGAAGAGCCGCGGCATGTACGAAACCCCGGGCGGCACGATCTACGCCGCCGCCCATCGCGGGATCGAACAGATCACGCTGGACCGCGGCGCGGCGCATCTCAAAGACGAGTTGATGCCCAAATATGCCGAGCTCATCTATAACGGCTTCTGGTTCGCGCCGGAGCGCGAGATGCTGCAGGCTGCGATCGATCTCAGCCAGGAGAAAGTCTCCGGCACGGTGCGGCTGAAGCTCTATAAGGGGCTGGCCAGCGTGGTCGGCCGCAAGAGCCCCAACAGCCTCTATTCAGAAGCACATGTCACCTTCGAGGACGATGCCGGCGCTTACGACCAGAAGGACGCGGAAGGCTTCATCAAGCTCAACGCCCTGCGTCTGCGTCTGCTGGCCAAGCGGGACCGCTGACCGAAAGGCTCTGAATGGAGGGAGGTTGCTGCTGCATTGCAGCGCAGCCGCTCCCTAAAGCAGGATAATTTCGCACCCGCAACACGGGGCGGCAAGTTATCCACACTTATCCACAGCGAAAAACGCCGAAAGTGGATAAGTCGGCCTTGATTGCCTTGTGCGACTCACCCCGCAGGCACATCATCCATCCATCGAAGCCGGAAAGCCGGACCAAGATCGGGAAAGCCGCAAGGCCCGAACGATGGCGGAAAAGCAGGAAAGTTTCGACGCGGTGGCGGAAGCTGCGCGGCTTGGAAACAAGCGGATTTGCGAAAGTCTTCGGATGGACGCGAAACCCTGTGAAAGAGACGCGAGAGCACGTTGCCGGAGGCCGGAAATATCCGGCCCGGAGTGGACGGTGGCGCAAAGGTTTCGGCCGGAGCGCAATCGGATGAAGCATCGGGCCCCCACGGAATTTCCGACCGCGGAACCGCCAGGCCAAACGGAAAGGTGCGTGCACCGGACCAATGGCCTGACGGGACCGGTTCCGGCGCGAGCGCCGGGTGATGGAGCTTTGCCATGGAACCTCTCGGGACCGGACAAAGCGATGCCCCGGTGAAAGCAGCCGGTGCGAGTGGGGTCGGCAGCGATGCCGGCCCCATTTGTACATCAGGGGGCCTGCTGCTTATCGGGCCCTCCCCGGCGCCGCCATCCCCGCACAATCCGAGTCGCGGCAGGGATTCTCGCAAGGCCGCCCGGTTACCCCGCATTGACCACACTCCGCCCGGCGCAAATTCCCGCGATTTCGTCGGCGAGCCGTGCATCGCCATAGACGGCCCGTGCAAGTGGGGTGAAATGGGCATGCGCATGCGGTATCGGCCCGCCCCGTGACGCAGCCCTTCCGCATATCCCTTTCCCGCGCCGCTGGACGCCATGCCGCGCTGGCCGCCGCGTGCGCCGCTGCACTCGCCATGGGTGCCGCGCCGATCCTGGCGCAGGCGGAAGAAGCGCTCTCCGCAGACAATCCGGCAGAGCAAAGCTTCGTCGCCGAGTTCGAGCCCTATGCCGCCCTGCCCGACACGGCGGAGCCCGCGGCAGAGCCCGGCGCGGTGGACATCACCGCGATCGAGCCTGCGCCGCCCGCAGAGGCGATCAAAGGCGGGCTCGCGAGCTGGTACGGCCCCCGTTTCAAGGGCCGCCGCACGGCCAGCGGCGAACGCTTCAACCCGTCCGACTACACCGCCGCGCATCGCTCCCTCCCCTTCGGCAGCAAGGTGCGCGTGACCAACCGGCGCAACGGCCGCACCGTAGTGGTGCGGATCAACGATCGCGGGCCCTTCGTGCGCGGCCGCGTGATCGATGTCAGCCAGGCCGCCGCCGCGGATCTGGGCCTGATCGGCCCCGGCCACGGCGAAGTCGAGCTGGCGCTGCTCAAGTAAGAGGGCTTCGCGCCAAGTTTTTCCCGCCTCAGGCGCCGGCGTTCGCATCCGCTCACTTGGCTATCCTCGCGCGCTGCGAGCAAAGCTCGGCGCGCTGCGGGCGGCCGTTCGGCCTTGCGAAGCCTGCGGCTTCGGTAAACCCCGTTCGTCCTGAGCCTGTGTCGTCTTGCGACAGCTTCGCTTCCGAAGGGCGAGCGCTTCTCCCGCCCACTGGCACTTGAGGCCCAAAAGAAGAGAAGTTGACACGGTTGACACTGTACTGGGAAAAATATCGCAATGTGTCGCCTTGCGATATTTCCGTATGAAACCAGTATTTTAGGACAGTTTTTGCGCAAAGCGTCCGCAAGGTGCATTGCGGCCAAGGCGACAGTTTTCGCCGCGCAAGGTGACACTTCGGCCAGCCCCAAGATGACGCTTTTTCCGGTAAGGCGACACTTTTCGCCGCAAGGTGACGCTTTCTCTTCCCCCTCTTCTTTAGAGGGAGCCGCAGGCGTGGCGGAGGCACAGCGGTCAGGGGGTGGTGTTTTGCGGGCGTAACGGACGCGTGCGCGTCCGCAACCACCCCTCGATCCCCTCCTTTGAAAAGGAGGGGAGGTTCGCGTCTGAAATACGTCATAGCCCGGCTCCATCCGTTGGAGCCGAGTCACCTATGCCATCAAGTCCTGTGTAGGAAAGCTCAATTATAGAGCGCGATGCAGGAGCGGGTGATCGCCGCCATGCCGGGGAAATCCGTGCCAAAACTGTCTGTCAGCGTATAGCCCTGCGCTTCGAAATCGGCTTCCATGCAATTGCACACGTCGACTGCACGCGCCGCATCGGGCACTTCGCTGCGCAGATGGGTGACGCATTGCTCCTGGAAGCCCTCTTCCAGCTTCTCTTCGCTCATCAGGGCAATCTCGTCCCACGCAGTGGCGCCGAACGCCACCAGGAAGCCGACCAGAGCGGCTGTCACCAATACAATAAACTTCATCGCGGCCGTTCCCCTGCCGTTTCGTTGCGAACCCCGGCAGGGACCATCGGCTCAAGGGGTTAAGAAGGCGTTGTGGGTTGTTTAGAGTCTGATCACTTAACGTGAACAAGCAAAAATGCATCCAACCGATGCCACGACATCGATATCTCAAAATGGTCAAACGCCAAAAAAATTTGCATCAAAGTGAATCTGTACGAGATGCAGAATCAAAACCTGTGGCTTTCAATTCACGATCTGATTCTAAAGCGTCTCTAAGCCATTGTCGGTTGGTATCACTCCGACGATCATCGATCGCTTCTTGATATTGGAGGAAGATTTCCACAAGCCAATTGCTCGATCTTTGATCTTCCGTCATCGCTCAACTCCCGATTATCTGCCCGAAATCAAATTTGTATAGATGCTTGACATCGAACTCAATCGCCGATTGTTCTAGTTGTGTATTTTTCAACGGAAAGATTTTTCAATGGAAAGCACAAACAGAGAAGCATTTATATCTCTTATAGCTCCAATAGGCATTGATATGAATGAAGTTGTTCGTGTCATATCCGATAAAGCCCGTCAGATCGCCTACGAGCCAAACGAAATAAAACTTACTGAATTTTTAAAACGTTTTAATCGCGTTCCTCAATCTTTCTCGAACGATGTTGATCGGTATCACGCATATATCGCAGCTGGTGACAAACTGTGCGAAGACGCCCAACGCGGGGACATCCTAGCACTTCTAGGCATAGCCAGCCTCCACAGCGGTGGAGAAAAGGAAAGGCGGAACAAAGTTGAGACGAAACGTTTAAATATAATTCGGCAAATAAAACGATTAGATGAATACAGAACTCTTGATCGTATCTATGGCCGTAATATTTTACATATTGGATGTTTCGCCCCTAAAAGCGCGCGTGTTGACAATCTTGTCGATAGACTCCGCGTAAGCGATCGAATGTCGACTGAGACACGGCTCCAATCTTCTGCACTTGAAATCATTGCAATCGACGAAGACGAATCCGACAAACCATACGGCCAACGCGTTATAGAATGCTACCCGCGTTGCGACTTTGTCTTAGATTGCACTTCACTAAAGACACTGGAACAATCTTGCGAACGATTTTTTTGTATATATTTCGGTCATCCATTTATATCACCAACAAAAGATGAGTACTGCAGCTACATTGCAAATGCTGCAGCCTACAGGTCACTGGATCTCTCTAGACAGGTTGGCGCCGCAATATTCTCTAAAGATGGTGAAGTACTGTCTATGGGTTGCAATGAAGTGCCAGCGCCGAAGGGCGGAACCTACTGGGAAGACCATGACGCAGATGCGCGCGACTATGTGCTTGGCTTTGATTCTAATCAGCGCGTCAGGGAGGATTTAGCGAGAGATGCAATAGCCAGACTCAAAGAAGCTGGTTGGCTAAAACCATCAATCGCTCAATTAGATCTTGAGGTTATAACGAAAGGCGCACTGTCAAATAAGAATGCTGATGAACAGACCAAAGGTGCACCTTGGCGAAGGTCAATGGTGTCAGATATCATCGAATATGGCAGAATGGTTCACGCTGAAATGAATGCTATAACCGATGCAGCTCGATTTAATAGATCGACTTCAAAAGCCACGCTCTATTGCACAACTATGCCATGTCACATGTGTGCCAAACTCATCATTGCATCCGGGATCGAGAGGGTCGTTTACGTGCAGCCATATGTGAAGAGTCTAGCCGGAGAACTCTTCAAAGATTCAATTTCCTTTGAAGGTTCGCCCAGCGATTCCAAGGTTCATTTTGACAGTCTAAAGGGAGTGACACCGGCGGGGTTTAAAAGAGCCTTTTCAAGATCTGAGAAACGAAAAAACGATGATGGAACCGCATTGGTTTGGGATAAACTTTCAGCTAAGCCGACATTCCTTACTTCCATTCCCTACTATGTGAACTTGGAAATTGAAGCGGTCTATGAGCTCGCAAGTGTGCCTATAATTGAGATATCAGACGCTTTTCAGTCCGCATCCCGTCAGGCCGAGAAGGAGAGCTAATACACTCGCCTTAGCCCTCACTCCGCCGCCTCTCTCGCTCCGCCCAGCATCCCTTTGAGATACTGCCCGGTATAGCTGCGCGGCTCGGCGGCCACCTCTTCCGGCCCTTCGACTACGCCCTCGCTGACGCTCGGTCTTCGCTCAGGACAGGCTTGTCCCGGCTTGCGCTCTCGAGCAACGGTTTCAGATATTGGCCTGTGTAACTTCTCGGATTGCGGGCAACATCCTCCGGGACACCTTCCGCCACGATCTCCCCGCCGCGCACGCCGCCATCGGGGCCGAGGTCCAGAATGTGATCCGCGGTTTTGATGACGTCCAGATTATGCTCGATCACCACCACGCTGTTGCCTTGCTCGACCAGCCGGTGGAGCACTTCGAGGAGCTTGCGGACATCTTCGAAATGGAGGCCGGTGGTCGGCTCGTCCAGAATATACAGCGTCTGCCCGGTGGAGCGCTTGGAGAGCTCCTTCGCGAGCTTCACCCGCTGCGCCTCCCCGCCTGACAGGGTCGTCGCCTGCTGGCCCACCTTCACGTAGCCCAGCCCGACTTCGTTGAGCATATGCATCTTGTCGCGGATGGGGGGCACGGCCTTGAAGAACTCCTCCGCATCCTCGATCGTCATGTCGAGCACGTCGGCAATGCTCATCCCCTTGAACTTCACTTCCAGCGTTTCGCGGT
>JAUHYZ010000023.1 GCA_030426245.1 Alphaproteobacteria bacterium
CCGAGGTCGAAAAGAACTGGCATCTGATCGATGCCGACGGGCTGGTTGTAGGCCGCCTGGCGGTGATCATCGCCAACCTCCTGCGCGGCAAGCACAAGCCGAGCTACACACCGCATGTCGACTGCGGCGATCACGTAGTGGTGATCAACGCCGACAAGGTGCGGTTCACCGGCAACAAGCTGCAGAACAAGCGCTATTACAAGCACACCGGCCATCCCGGCGGAATCAAGGAAACCTCGCCGGCCAAGGTGCTGGAAGGCCGCTTTCCCGAGCGTGTGCTTGAAAAGGCCGTGGAACGCATGGTGCCGCGCGGGCCGCTTGGCCGCCAGCAGATGAAGGCGCTGCATCTCTATGCAGGTACCGAACATCCCCATGCGGGCACTCAGCCCAAGGCGCTCGACGTCGCTTCGATGAACCGCAAGAACAAGGCTGCCGCATAATGGCCGACGAAACCAACACCGAGAAGAACACCGTTTCAGATCTTGCCGATCTGAAGGATATCGCAGGCGAAACGCCTGCTGCGGACGAACAGGCCGCCGCCGAAGGCGCAGCCGAAGTCCCCGCCCAGCCGAGCGCACCGCTGCGTGAGCAGGAACTGGATTCGCGGGGCCGCGCCTATGCGACCGGTCGCCGTAAGGATGCCGTTGCCCGCGTCTGGCTGAAGCCCGGAACGGGTACGATCACGGTCAATGGCCGCGATCAGGAAATTTATTTCGCACGTCCGACACTGCGGCTGGTCATCAATCAGCCATTCGCCATTTCGGAGCGTGAAGGCCAATACGATATCGTCGCCACCGTGAAGGGCGGCGGGCTCTCGGGCCAGGCCGGGGCCGTGAAGCATGGCATCAGCCAGGCGCTCGCGAAATACGAACCCGCCCTGCGCTCAACCGTAAAGGCAGCCGGCTTCCTCACGCGCGACAGCCGCGTGGTGGAACGCAAGAAATACGGCCGGGCAAAGGCGCGCAAGAGCTTCCAGTTCTCCAAGCGCTAACGGCGTTTTTTCCGAAGTCTTCAATGGGGCGGCTCAGCGATGGGCCGCCCTTTTTATTGCGTGTTCAGGCCGATCACACAGCCGTTAGGCCGGAATTAACCGCGCTGTTTAACTCCTCTTCGTCCATATTTATCTGGCGGATCGTAACCTTGCCTCAGCTAGGCCGGATTCCAGCAGCCGCCACGGCCTGCTTGCTCCACCATAGTGCCAGATTCCGGCGCTCGATGCACAAGGTGAAATTTATGGCGCCGCTCAATGCCGCCGAAACCCAGGAAGGCCTGACAGTCAAATGCCGGTTGGCAAACCGGGCTGTCGCGGACTTTTCAGTGATCGACATTTCCGCTGCGGGCTGCATGGTGGAGAAGCGCGCCTGGACGCTCAAGGCCAATGACAGGGTGCTCGTCAAATTGCCCGGCCTGGAGTTCCAGCCTGCAACGGTGGTCTGGACCGATGAAGAGAACGCCGGAATAGCATTCGAAACCCTGCTTTACGAACCCGTGCTCCTGCGTTTCCGGGGCAAGCTGCAGAACAGGCCCGAAGCCGCCTGAACAAGGCGGCTCGATCCGCTCAATGCACGGGCGGATCGACTGGCGGCACCCGGCCCACCGGCGCAACCGGCTCGTCCGGATTGCGCGGCGGAAGCGCATTTTGCGGCACATCTTCGATCAGCATGTCCCGCGTGGCAATCTGCTCCAGATTACGCACGGCGACTTTCAATTCCCTGCCATCCCAGATCAATTCGTTATAGCTCGGCGGAGTGGAGCGAAGGCGCTGCGACAAGGTGCCCGCACCGATCATGCGTAGCGGTCCGTTATCGGTCGGCTGCATGAGATCGAAAGCATCGTGGACATGGCCGCTGAGCACGGCAAGCACCGGCCGCCGGACCAGCTCGGCCAGCGCCCTGCCGCCGTTGCGGGTCAATGCCGTTCCCCGCGTGCCGACTTCCCGCAAGGGATGATGCGCCGTCACCAGAGCCTGAACGCCTTCGGGCAATGCATCGATCGTATCGAGACATTTCTGCAGCGAATTCCGGCTGACCCAGCCTTTCGACCAGTTCAAGCGCGGCTGCGCGCGCATCGTGGTCTTGAGTGGGACGATGGCGAGACCCGGCAGATCGATTTCCTGCTCCACCTTGTCCTGGATCGCGCGGAAACGGCGGTAAGGATCCACAAAGCGTTCGATCAGATTGAAATAGGGCATGTCGTGATTGCCCACTTCCACCGTGACCGGGACATTGAGCGAATTGATCCACCGCGCCGCGGCATCGAATTCGCGGTGCCGGGCGCGCATGGTGAGATCGCCGGTTATCGCGACTGCATCCGGGCGTTCGCGGGCAATTTCATCCTTCACCCAATCGAGCGCGCGCCTGTCTTCAAGGCCAAAATGAATATCGCTGAGATGGAACAGGCGCAGGGAGTCAGTCATCCGGCTCGCTCGCTAGCAGATCGACCTCGCAGACTGCCAGTTCGAAACTGACACTGTCGCCAGTATCGATGGGTTCGCCATCGACAAGGAGGCCCACCGGCTGCGCCGAAACGCTCTCCACCTTAAGATGCGGCACATTGCCGAGCCTATCGGATGGTCCTTCGCGAAAATCGCGTTTGAGCAAGGCAAGCCCGTGGGCAAGATACTCATCGAGACTCTCGGCATAATAGGCCTCGACCTCGAAGCCCTCCGCATGGGGAGTGAGCTCCAGCAAGGGATACCCTTCCTCTCTGCCCAGCGCAGGATCGCGGCAGACGACCATCGGGGCGTCGACCGACTCCCCGAATGCATGCGCCACTTCGCTGGCCATCGTGGCAATATCGGCGTCGCGCATCGCCTCGCGCACTTCGTTCCATGCAGTACCGGGTCCGGCCATGGCTCCCGCCAGGGCATCCCCATATTCGCAGCGGATGATTGTAGGCCGGCGCCGGTTCACTTGCCCGGCGGAAACCGCTTCCAGCACTTCGCGCGTGCTTCTCTGGCCATGAAGCCGATGGAACAGGAGATTCTTGGTCCCGCCTGGCAGAACCAGAATCGCCCCGTCCCACCCATACAGACTGGTCACCAGGGAATTGATCGTGCCGTCCCCGGTAAACACTGCAACCAGACCGCATTCTGCGCGCGCGAGTGCATCCACAGTCGGGAGGTGTTCTTCAGGAAAGCAGGTGACGTTGGAAATTTGCAGCCCTTGCCGGGCACACAACTCCTTCAATTCATCGACCGTGCAATCATCGTTGCTGCCGCTTGCCGAATTGATCACGAGCCAGAGCGATCGAAAACTTTCCATGCTAGGACAATCGCGCCTGTCCGGCCGAAGTTCCCGGTCAGACGCCGCGGCGCAAGATGAACCAGGCCGCCGCACCGTTGAAAAGGCTATAGCCCAGATAGGCCCAGCCCCAACCCGGATGACCATTCGCGACGAGCAGCAGCGCGACCAGCAGCACGGCAAATTCCGCAGCCAGGCTCACCCGGCTGCCGATCATGGAAGCAAAGCCATGCATATGCGCCAACAGGGGCCGGTAACGTTCGATCACAGCCTGATGCAGCGCAAAATTGCCGATTCCGAGCAGGAATGTCAGAAGAATCGCCATCGCCGCGCATCTTGAAGCCATTTTGGCTTCTTGCCAAATACTGTTTGTCCGCCGCCGGGCGCGTTTCGCCGCAACCGCGCGTCACTTGGCGAGGAGTTTTTCCTTTTCGATCCGTTCGCGCCACACCAGCGGTGCGAGCTGGTGCGTATTGTTGCCTTCGGCATCGACCGCCACCGTGACCGGCATGTCTTCGACGGTGAATTCGTAGATCGCCTCCATGCCCAGATCTTCGAATGCGACGACTTTCGCCTCGCGAATGGCCCGGCTGACAAGATAGGCCGCACCGCCCACCGCCATCAGATAGGCCACCTTGTGCTTGGCAATCTCGTTCACCGCGCCCTGCCCCCGCTCGGCCTTTCCGATCATCGCGAGCAGTCCCAGATCGAGCATGGTATCGGTGAATTTGTCCATACGGGTGGATGTGGTCGGGCCGGCCGGGCCGACCACTTCGCCCACAACCGGATCGACGGGGCCGACATAGTAAATGGCCCTGCCCTTGAAATTGACAGGCAGCTCTTCGCCTTTCGCCAGCATGTCCTGGATGCGTTTATGCGCCGCATCCCGCCCGGTCAGCATTCTGCCATTGAGCAGCAGCCGGTCGCCCTGCCGCCAGCTGCGCACTTCCTCTGGAGTAAGATTGTCCAGATCGACGCGCTTGGCAGCGGAATCGGGGGCCCAATGGACGTCCGGCCATTCATCCAGCTTGGGCGGCTCGATAAAGCTGGGCCCGGATCCGTCGAGCGTGAAATGCGCATGGCGGGTGGCCGCGCAATTGGGAATCATCGCCACCGGCTTGCCGGCCGCATGGCAGGGCCAATCCATGATCTTGACGTCCAGCACGGTCGAAAGGCCGCCGAGACCTTGCGCACCGATGCCCAGCGCATTGACCTTGTCGAAGATCTCGATTCTCAGCTCTTCGATATCGTTCTTCGGTCCGCGCGCCTTGAGCTGACCCATATCGATCGGTTCCATCAAGCTCTGTTTAGCAAGCTTGACGCAATGTTCGGCCGTGCCGCCGATGCCGATACCCAGCATGCCGGGCGGACACCAGCCGGCGCCCATTTGCGGGATCATCTCCAGGACCCAGTCGACGATATTGTCGCTGGGATTCATCATTTTGAACTTGGACTTGTTCTCGCTCCCGCCCCCCTTGGCGGCCACGTCGATCGACACTTCGCTGCCGGGGACCATTTCCAGTGAAAGGACACATGGCGTGTTGTCGCGCGTATTGCGCCGGGTGAAGGCGGGATCGGCAAGAATGGATGCGCGCAGTTTGTTTTCCGGGTTCAGATAGGCGCGGCGAACCCCTTCATCGACGACTTCTTGCAGGGAAAGCCGCGAATCGAGGCGGCAATCCTGTCCCCATTTCACGAAGACATTGACGATGCCAGTGTCCTGGCAGATCGGCCGGTGCCCTTCGGCGCACATCCGGCTATTGGTCAGAATCTGGGCAATCGCGTCCTTTGCGGCCGGGCCCTGTTCCGCCTCATAGGCCTCCCCCAGGGCGCGGATATAGTCCATCGGATGATAGTAGGAGATGTATTGGAGCGCATCGGCGATGCTCTCGATAAGATCTTCTTCCCGGATGGTCACACCATCCCGCTTCGAATCGCCGCTCATCGGTGCTGTCCTCCATCCTGCCCAATGCTGGCTCCATTATCCATGCGCGGCCTGACCGTCAAAGCGCTTGGCTCATGCCGATGTTCGCCTTAGAAGCCTTGCGGATTGCGCAGGCGTATTGTCAGTGTAATACAGCCTGCACCAAGGACGATGGGATGATGAGTGTGAACGACCAGCCGGCAGTGCAAAGCCAGGCAGCCGCCCGCAAGGCGATGATCGACAGCCAATTGCGGGTCAGCGGCGTCAATGCGGAAATCGTGCGCGACAGGATGGGCGCGGTTCCGCGCGAGGACTTCGTCCCGGAAGGGGCGCGCGGCATCGCCTATATCGACCGTGCAATTCCGCTCGGGAACGGGCGGTTCCTCGCGGCGCCGCTGGTGCAGGGGAGCATGCTGGAAGAAGCCAAGCCCAGCCCTGCCGATCGCGCCCTGCTTGTCGACGGGGGAAGCGGCTATATGGCGGAATTGCTGAGGCCCGTCGTTGGATCGCTGGAAGTCGTCTCGCCTGAAGAAGCTTTGCAACCCAGCCGCAAGAAGGGCGATTTCACTCTTCTGATGATCGACGGAGCAATCGAACAATTGCCGGCTACACTGACCAAGCGGCTGGCCGACGATGCGCGGGTGGTGACAGGGATCGTTTCCCGCGGACTGACGCGCCTCGCGCTCGGCCGCAAGGTAGCTGGCGAGGTCTCGCTTCTGCCGCTGGCCGAGCTGGGCATGCCCGTCTTGCCGGAATTCGCCGAACCGAAGAGCTGGAGCTTCTAATCATGCCTCCCGCGGGAACCAGGCTGGCCCTGCTGGCCGGAGCGAGCCTCGTTCTGTCTGCGAGCCCAGCGTATGCCGATACACTGAAGGAGGCGCTGCTCGGTGCCTACCAGACGAATCCCACGCTCCAGGCTGCCAGAGCGAATCAGCGTGCAGTGGACGAAAATGTCCCGATCAACCAGGCTGCAGGCCTTCCCAGCATCTTCGCCTCCGCACAGGAGACGGAATATCTCAAGCGTTCGGCGACCAGCTTCATCTCTCCCGAGCGCGCCTTCAATGCGACGGTGGAACTCGGTGTGCCGATCTATCAGGGCGGCGCCGTGAGGAATTCCGTCCGTGCCGCCAAAACGCGGGTATCGGCGGGCCAGGCGGATTTGCGCGCGACCGAATCGGCCATCTTCAGCCAGACCGTCGCCGCCTATATGGACGTGATCCTGAACGAGGCGATCACAAGCCTTTCGGCCAAGAATGTGGACGTTCTCTCGGTGAACCTCCAGGCGACTTCCGACAGATTCGAGATCGGCGACGTGACCCGCACCGACGTGGCGCAATCGCAGTCGCGCCTTGCCCTGGCACGTAGCGATTTGCGTTCCTCCCGGGCCAATCTCATCGAAGCGCGGGAGCGCTACATTCAGCTCGTTGGAGAAGCCCCGGGCGATCTCGAGCCGCCGCCGCCGCTACCCGGGCTGCCCGCCTCGAGCGATGAGGCGGTGGACATTGCGCTTGAAAGCAATCCGGAATTGCTTGCCGCGCGGGAACAGGCCGAAGCTGCAGAATACGATATCGAAGTGGCCGGCGCGGGGCGCTTGCCGACAATCGAAGTCTTCAGCAGCGCAAACTACACCGATTATCTCGGAACGCTGACGGACGGGGGCGCCGGACCGCCTCCGGCGCAGGAATCGACAACGGCACAGGCCGGCATCCGGGCAACGATTCCGATCTTCCAGGGCGGCCTTCCGGCTGCGCGGGAACGGCAGGCCCAAGCCCGCGCATCGGCAGCGCTGGAGCAGGAGGTCGGCGCCGAACGGAACGTTATCGCCCAGGTCCGCGCGGCCTGGTCCAGCTGGCAAGCGGCAGAGGAAATCATCGCCTCCACGCAGCTGGCAGTGGAAGCCGCCGAGCTGAGCCTGGAAGGCGTTCGCGCCGAAAACACCGTCGGCAACCGGACAATCCTGGATATCCTCAATGCCGAGCAGGAATTGCTCAGAGCCCGCGTGCAATTGGTGACCGCCCGCCGCAACGCATATGTTGCCGGTTTTTCCCTACTCGCCGCCATGGGCCAGGCGGAAGCGCGCGATCTTGGGCTAGGCGAACAAGGCGTTCTCTACGATCCGCAGCTCAATTACGACCGGGTCAAGGGCAAGATTTTCGATTGGAGTTTCGATCCCGATCCGGTCGCGCAATCGACACGAACAGTTGACACGACTGCTCAAAATGGAGAGATTCCCGAAGAGTAGCGGGATTGCATGCTTTGGGGGCCATGACGTCATGCAGCAGGAAGGCGAACCTTCAGTCGAAGAGATTCTTGAGTCGATCAAGAAAGTGATCGCGCGCGACAATCGTGAGATTGCGCAGGAACGCCGGCAGGAGCGTGACAGTTCCGGCGTTTCCGACGATGAAGACCGGGCCGAAGAAGTGCTCGAACTGAGCGCCGAGGCTGCGATCAATCCGGAAGATGATTCCCAGGATGACGATGACGAAGCATCGCTGATTGCGGAAGAAGCCCGTACATCGATGCGCGAGTCACTTGCCGCACTGGCAGTTATGGCGAAGCCTGGCGCGCAGCCTCAGATCGTCCGTTCCGGCGAAACATCGCTTGAAGGGCTCACGCGCGAAATGATGCGGCCCATGCTGGCGGAATGGCTGGACAAGAACTTGCCTGCGCTGGTCGAACGCATGGTTGCTGCCGAAATCGCGCGGATCGCTGGCAAGAAACGCTGATCGGCCGAGCGCCAGCCCCTTTGCCCGGCGCATCGGGCGCGCTAGCCTGCCGCAATGACTACAAACAGCATCCACAGGGCTGAAAAGGCACTGCAAGCGATTGGCGGCAGCGCCATTCGCTGGCAGATTTTCCTGTGCGGCATGTCCGAAAAGCAGAAGTGCTGCGATCGCGCGTCTGGCGAAGCGGCCTGGAACTTCCTCAAGAAACGGCTGAAGGAATGCGGCCTGGTGGGGAAGGGCGGTGTGCAGCGCACGAAGGCCGACTGCCTGCAAATCTGCGAAGCTGGACCGATCGCAGTCGTCTGGCCCGATGGCGTCTGGTACCACTCCTGCACGGAAGAAGTGCTGGAACGGATTATCCAGGAACACCTGATCGGCGGCGTTCCGGTCGAGGAATTCAGGCTTTACCCCGCCGATTGATCGGCTTCAGTCGCTGCTATCATCCCGCAGTGGATCGATGATCGCCTCGTCATGTCCGGTGCCATTGGACAGAAAAACCAGCCCCATCAACGCGGACATCAGCATCATCGTAACGCTGATACCCAAAGCGGTGGCAATATAGAGATGGATCGAGACCATCCCATTCTGCGCATAAAGCACTGCGAGAGACACGATCACCACCACGCCCGTCACTGCGCACATGATCGTCATAAGACGTTTGTAGCGCGCCCAGGCATGCGCGGCATTGCGCGGATCATCGAGCGGGGAGGGCGGGATCATGCCCCGCCTGATGCACCGGCAGAGGAACGATAGCAATTGCATTCGTCGCAAATACTGGCGGCTTTGCCGGAATCGCCGAACTGTGACATACTCACCCCGATAAAGATAAATCGGAGAGCATAGATGACAATTGAAAGGATTATCCAAGAAAAACAAACGGATATAGTTACATGCGAGGTCAGCGCGACAGTTGAGGAAGCTGCGCGTCTGCTGGCGGAACGCCGCATCGGTGCAATGCCCGTGCTTGAACAGGGCCGCGTCGTCGGCATGTTTTCCGAGCGCGACCTGCTTTATTCGATCTCTCAGGAAGGCGCCCGCACGCTTTCCCGCCGCGTAAGCGAAGTCATGACCGAGCCGGCCATTACGGTCAGCCCGAACACCGATGTGATCGACGCGCTTTCGCTGATGACACGCAGGCGGATTCGCCACTTGCCGGTAGTTCGTGGCGGAGAAATGGTCGGTTTGGTGTCTATCGGCGATCTCGTGAAACACCGGATCGAGCTGATCGAAGCCGAAGCTGCGCAGATGCGCGAATATATCCAGACTGCTTAAGTTACGCCCGGCACCTTGAGCAGCGGGCCCTGCTTCACTACATCTGTCCTATGGCCGAGACGCTTACATTGACGCCCGCTGCTGCAAAGCGCGTTGCATGGATTGCGGAAAGGCAATCCAAGCCCGCTATTCTGCGCCTTTCGGTAGAAGGGGGCGGGTGCAGCGGCTTCCAGTACAAGTTCGACCTGAGCGATTCTGCCGAAGCCGACGATTCCATCAGCGAGACGGACGGCGTGAAATTGCTTGTCGATCCGATCAGCCTGGACCTTGTTGCCGGCAGCACGGTCGATTTTGTCGAATCCCTGGGCGGTGCGGCATTCAAGGTGGAAAATCCCAATGCCGCGGCAGGTTGCGGCTGCGGCTCCAGCTTCGGCATCTAAGCCTTTTTCCGGCGAGAGCGGATAGACGCCGCCTTATTCATTCGGCAAGAACAGCCGGATGAAGATTGCCTCATTCAACATCAATGGCGTGAAGGCGCGGCTGCCGCGGCTTCTCGAATGGCTAGAAGAGCGGCGGCCGAACGTGGCCTGCCTGCAGGAAATCAAAAGCATCGACGAGAACTTCCCTGCCGGTGAATTCGAAAAGATCGGCTACAAGCCGATCTGGCACGGACAGAAGAGCTTCAATGGGGTCGCTATCCTGTCCGACGGGGTGGAGCCCGAGGAGGCTCAGCGCGGGCTTCCCGGAGATCCGGACGACGAACAGGCCCGCTATCTTGAAGCGGATATCGGCGGATATCGGGTCTGCAATCTCTATCTGCCCAACGGCAATCCCCAGCCGGGGCCGAAATTCGACTACAAGCTGGCCTGGATGAAGCGCCTGCGCGAACGGCTGACGGAATTGCGGGAGAAAGAGATTCCCGCGGTGGTTCTGGGCGACTTCAATGTCATCCCGGAAGACAAGGACACCTGGTCCGTCAAGGCGATGCAGGACGATGCGCTGATGCAGCCGGAATCGCGCGATGCCTATTTCCGGTTGCTGCATGACGGCTGGACCGACGCGATCGACACGCTCAATCCCCGCGGAGGTGTCTGGACCTTCTGGGACTATCAGGCTGGCGCCTGGCAGAAAGACCACGGCTTCCGCATCGATCACATACTTCTTTCGCCCCAATGCGCGGACCGGCTGGTGTCCGCAGGCGTGGACAAGGAGTATCGCGGCCGCGAGAAGGCCAGCGACCATGCGCCTGTATGGGTCGAATTGCGCGACTGAGCGGCCTAAGCCGCCTTATCGATAGAAGATGTGGCTGCTCACCCGGCCGACACGCGTCAGGCGCCAGCCTGGCTGCACATAGGATGCATGGAAGAACAGGGCGCCTTTGGTGGGGCTTTCCCACAGGCCCTCATGCGCGATCTTTGCAACAGCTTTGGCCTTTTGCCAGGCATTTGACGCGGTATTGACGCGCGGCATCCGTCCTCCGCGCACGAAGGAAAATTGCGAGCGCTGATAGACCACGCCGCAATATCCGGAAGGGAAGCGCTTCGATTGTGCGCGGTTCACGATCACGCGGCCGACTGCGAGCTGGCCGAGCAGCGGCTCACCGCGCGATTCGAAATAGATGGCACTGGCCAGGCAGCGCATATCGCTGGACATGTCGTCCGCGACCGGCGTTGCGGCGACAAGCTCGCCAAGCGTGGAAGCATCGGCAATGTCGGTCCGCTCCGCCGGGCTCTTTTCCGGCAGCGGCTGGACAATTTCCTGCGAGATGAATTCCACCGGCCGTGATTCAGCCGATTCACTGCCTGCCTCGGCCGTATCTGCGGCGTCCGTTTCGAGCGGAAGAGCGCCAATGGCTGTCTCGTCGAGCTCGGCGCCCTGCAGCGCATCCTGGGCGAAGGCGCCCGTAACCGTCAGTACCATTGTAGCGGCTACGGCGAATGCCGAGGCCTGCTGAACCCTGCGACTCATTCTTTCAATCGTTTTCGGCGGTGAACGGACACAGACGCAGGCTGATAACCCATCGCAATGTGGTGCGGTTTGTAAGTTGGGTCGATCGAAAGGCCTGCCGGCCGTCCCCCGTCTGCGTGCTAACCAACCGGCCGGTTTGCCGTGCTGACCGCCTCCGCATTCGAAGTCCGCGGCCCCATATAGGGCAGCCCCGGAGTGTCAAACACTTTAACGTTCTATGCCGATGAGTTGTTCACAATTGGGAACGTCCAGCTCCAATATCCAAAGGTCGTCATCCTGGCGTTTGCGCCTGGCACAGTATTCCGAGAATTCCTGTTTATTTTCAGGGTTTTCCGACCTAATCAGCGTCCATTTTCGGGTGCCGTCCAGCTGCGGCATACGCTCGTAGAGCCGCGAGTTCGTGCCATTTTCGCAACAGATAATCAGGATTGTTCCGGCGTCCCGTTCACCTTTTTCGATAACGGTTGCGAACCCGCCCGCAGCATCCACGATGCGGATCAGGCCGGCAATTTCGAGATGGGCTGGAAGCCGATCATCCATGGCCGAAATCCGATCCCTTTAGCTTCCAGGGACAGTGTAGCCGGGCAAGCCCGAAAGGGCGATCTGCGAGCGCATGAATGTGCCGGTGCCCCTGCCGATCTCTTCCCCGTATTCGTCAACCAAATGGGATTCGGCGATGAATACCCGCCTCTTGCCGCTGATCCATTTTCCTTCGGCCACGATTCGCCCGCTCCGGATCGGCGCAGTGAAATGAAGGTTGAAGCCCGTCGTCAGCAGAAACCGGTCCGACACCAGGCTGTTGGCTGCATAGAAGGCGGCGTCGTCCAGCATCTTGAAATAGATCGTGCCATGCGCCGCACCAGCCGCATGATAGAACCGATCGTCCACTTCGAACTCGATCCGGGCAGTTCCGGCCCCGGTAATGCTCAGCCTTGAAGGGAAGAGCGAATTGATCGGTGCCGACGCATAAAGGTGCTCCAGCGCCCGGTAATGCGGCGCTGCGCCAGCATCGGCGAGGTTCTGGGCATTTTCAGGCAGCGTCGCGGTCCGTGGCGTTGGTCAGCAGGGCATAGAGCGATTCAGCGTTCTGCGCGTCCATGAATGCGTCATGCATCCGTTCATCGCGCGCGAGGCGCGAAATCGCCGCCAATGCATGGAGATGGGCAACGCCTGCCGTTTCCGGCGAGAGCAGTCCGAACACCAGATCGACGGGCAGGGCGTCGGCTGCCTTGAAGTCGACCGGCCGATCCAGTCGAAGCAGAGCGGCCACCGGGCGCTTGATGCCGCTTACCCGCGCATGCGGGATGGCTATGCCCCGGCCGAAGCCCGTACTTCCCAAACGCTCGCGTTCTTCGAGCCGGTCAAGCACTTCGCCCGCATCGAGATCATAGGCGTCAGCGAAATGCCTCGCCAAAAGCTCGAGGATTTCATGCTTCGTCTCGGCTTGGCTCGTCGCCACGGCGTCAGGAACAAGAGAAAAAAGCACAGTCATTGCTCAAGGAAAACCAGCCTGTTGATTGTCAGCAGTCCGACCGGGGGCATCTATTCAATGCTGCAGCGGATAAATCCGCCGGAGATGATGCAGCCTGGGCAACCCGATCATGACGGTTCGACCCATCCGATCGATCCATCGTCGCGGCGATAGACCATATTATGCCGCCCTGTGCCAGCATTTTTGAAGAACAATGCGTTGGTGTGTCTCAAATCGAGCATCATGACCGCATCGGAAACACTGGTTTCGGGAATGTCGATCCGCGTTTCGGCAACCACCACGGGCGCATCGCTTTCGATTTCCGCTTCAGGCTCTTCTGCTGCGAATACGGTGTAAGCTGCTTCTTCTTCGCGCGCGGCATGGGCAGTCTGTTCGTGGCGATCCTTCAGCCTGCGCTTGTAACGCCGCAATTGCTTGTCGATCTTGTCGGCCGCCTGTTCGAAAGCCTGATGCGCGTCATGCGCATCGGCGTGCGATTTCATGATCAGGCCATGCATCACATGCATCACGATATCGCAGGCGAAGGCGTTCGAAGGCGCTTTGCCGAAGGTAACGTGCGACGATAATGCCCGGTTGAAATACTTATCGATGATCGCCGTCAATCGGTCCGCCGCATGCTCCTGCAATGCCGCACCTGTATCGATCTGGTGGCCAGACACCCGAATATCCATGGTAACCTATACTCCTGCTGCAATTCATGGCCCCCTGCCTGTTTTATTTGTCCCAGAGGGGGGAATCGATCGTCGATAAAAACTCCTTGTGGCGTTGAAGCTCTTCCACGCTCGCAGCATGCGGGCGTGGCGGTGTGAATACGCGCTCTCGGCGCGGGCGTTTAACCGTTTCTATAACAGCGTCTGCTTCGGCAGCGGCAAGTTCGAGCCCGATCTGCCGTCCGCCGGTCAGTTCGACATAGACCTGTGCGAGCAACTCGGCGTCGAGCAGGGCGCCGTGCTTTGTGCGGTGACTGCGGTCGATCCCATAACGCACGCACAACGCATCGAGCGAAAGCTTGGCGCCTGGATGGCGGCGTTTTGCGAGTGTCAGAGTGTCGACCATGCGAGTTTCGCTGATCCCCTGCTGCCCGCAAATCGCCAGTTCGGCATTGAGAAACCCGAAGTCGAAACTGGCATTATGGGCAACCAGCGGGGAATCGCCGAGGAATCCCAGCAGATCCTCCACGCTCTCGTGAAAACGCGGCTTGTCGGCCAGAAACGCTTCGGACAGGCCATGAACCCGTTCCGCCTCGATCGGCATCGTCCGGTCCGGATTGTAATAGGCATGGAAGACGCGGCCGGTGGCCACGCGGTTGATCATTTCGACACAGCCCAATTCCACCATCCTGTCGCCCCCTGAAGGGTCGAGACCGGTGGTTTCTGTATCAAAAACGATCTCTCTCATTGAGATCAATATCGGACGATGCAATCGCTCTGACAAGAGGCGGAAATGCTCAATTTGTCAGTTTCTGGACCAGTTTGGCCACATCCTCGCGCGTTTTGCCGAGTGCCTGGCCCGTATCGATAATGTAGTCGGCCCTGGCCCGCTTTTCCGAGTCGGGCATCTGGAGGTCCAGGATCTCGGCGAATCGGTGCGGTGTCATGCCCGGGCGAGCAAGCACACGGGCCCGTTGAACCTCTTCCGGAGCGGAGACGACCAAGATTGCATCAACCCGATCGGCCCCGCCTTTTTCAAACAGCAGGGGGATGTCGAACACCACGAGGCTTTGTCCGGCGTGTTCGATCAGGAAAGCTTCCCGCTCGGAAGCAACTGCGGGGTGAACGACTGCCTCCAGCCGGGCGAGGGCTTCGTCATCGCCAAAGACCAGCGACCCCAAAGCCGCGCGATCTACCCCGTCTGGCCCCGTACTCCCGGGAAAAGCCCTTTCGATGGCAGGGAGGAGCGAGCCTTCCGGCCCCTGCATGCGCCGGACAGCGGCATCCGCATCGAAAACGGGGACGCCGAGCTCTGCAAACATCTGCGCCACAGTCGATTTGCCCATGCCGATCGAGCCGGTGAGTCCCAGGATAAAGGGTTGATGGGCTTCCTTTGACGTCATGACGTCAAGATCTTGCGCAGCCGAGCATCGCCATCCGCTCTCGGCGGCGGCTCTCCAAAGAACTTTTCGAACGCTTCGGCAGCCTGGCCGATCAGCATCGACAATCCGTCCACCGTTGGATGCCCGGCGGCCCGCGCAGCGCGAAGCAGCGGCGTATCGAGCGGGTGGGTCACAATATCGTAGATGACGCTACCGGGCGGAACGTGGCTGAAATCGAAATCGAGCGCAGGCTGGCCAGCCATCCCAAGCGGGCTGGCATTGACGATCAGATCGAAGCAGCCTTCCCGGTCATCGAATGCGAAATCTGTCGGTTCGGCAAAATGAGCGAGCGGCGCGACATGATGCTGCCCGGTTGGGTCCAATTCCTCGAGAAGGGCGCGCGCCTTGTCAGGATTGCGTCCGGCAACCACGAGGGTGACTCCTTCGCCGGCAAGCGCGGCAATGATGGCTCTCGCGGCGCCGCCGGTCCCCAGAATGCGCGCCATGCGAAACAGATGGTCCCTCTCCAGCATGGCCCGGAGCGGTTCCAGAAACCCGCCTGCATCGGTGTTGTAGCCGGTCAGGCTGCCATCCTGTTCGCGGACGATCGTGTTCACGGCCCCGATCTTCTCCGGCAGCGAATCGAGCCGGTCGAGCAGCGGCATCACGGCCTGCTTGTGCGGCATGGTGACATTGCAGCCCCGCCAGGCCGGGTCTGAACGCCGCTCCGCGAGATAGTCGGCCAGCCCCTCGCTCTTCACATGACAGGCACGATATTGTGCATCCAGGCCAAGTTGCTCGATCCAGAAATTGTGAATCGCAGGCGATTTGGACTGCGCAATCGGATCCCCGATCACTTCGGCATAGGCCTGCCCAGAGCCCTGTCGAGGGGGCGTTGTCATGCCAGCAGCTCCCCTTCGGTGCGCAGCGCCTCAAGCACGGGGAGGAGCGGCATGCCGAGCACAGTGAACTGATCGCCCTCGATCTTTTCGAACAATTGCGGCCCCAAGGCTTCGATCCTGAAAACCCCGACACAGCCCGCAACGGCAGGCCATTCCTGATCGAGATAGAAGTCGATGAATGCATCGGACAGGCTTCTGACATGCAGTACAGCCGCAGCATGCGTGCTCCAGACGATCTCCCCGCCGCGCGCCAGCGCCGCCGCGCTGATCAGCTGCATCCGCTTGCCGGAAAAGAAGCGCAAATGCGCTGCGGCATCGTCGCGGCTGCCCGGCTTGTCGAAACGCTTTCCTTCCACTTCGACCAGCGAATCGCTGCCGAGTACCAGCCGCCCGGGAAAATCGCGCGATACGGCAAGCGCCTTCGCTTCGGCCAGCGCCAGCGCTATTTCCCGGGAATCGGCCGCGCCAAGTTCTCGTTCCACGGCGCGCTCATCGAGATGGGCAGGCCGCGCCTCGAAGGCAATTCCCGCCGCTTCGAGCATCGCCTTGCGCGAAGCGCTTTGCGAGGCGAGCACTAACATGGCGCGTTACCGCACAATCTCATGCCGGCCCCATGCCCATTGCCGGCGGATTGTCTTCCGGCTGACCGCCCAGGCGATGTTCGTTGTAAAGCCGGATGATCGCCGCGGCCGTTTCCTCGATCGAGCGGCGCGTCACATCGATCACCGGCCAGCCATTGTCGGCATACATGCGGCGGGCGAATTTCAGCTCCTGCTCTACCCGCTCTTCATCGGTGTAGGAGGTTTCCGTACCTTCATTGAGCGAAAGGAGGCGGTTACGGCGAATTTCCACGAGCCGTTTGGGAGAGGTCGTGAGCCCGATTACCAGCGGATGGCCTAGCCCGAAGAGCGATCTGTGAGGCGGGCTTTCCACCACCAGCGGAATATTGGCCACCTTGTAACCGCGATTGGCCAGATAGATGCTGGTCGGCGTCTTGGACGTACGCGAAACACCGGCCAGTACGATATCGGCATCTTCCCAGTCTTCCCACATCACCCCGTCATCATGGGCAATCGTGTAATGGATCGCGGCAACCCGGTTGAAATAGGCATCGTCCATCGTGTGCTGCCTGCCCGGGCGGCCATGGGCTTCCTGGCCCAGCTGGCCTTCCAAGGCCTCCGTAACGGCATCGAGGGCAGGAACGCTGGGCAGGCCGAGCGCACGGCAATGCTCTTCCAGCCGCTGCCTGGTCTCGGGATTGACGAGTGTGAACAGGACAAGCCCGGGATTGGCCGCGAACTCCCCCAGGATCCGGTCGAGATGCTGCTGGGAACGGACCATAGGCCAGAAGTGGCGAACGATGTCCGCCCCTTCGAACTGGGCAAGCGCCGCCTTGGCAATCATTTCCAGCGTTTCGCCGGTCGAATCCGATACGAGGTGGAGGTGGAGCCGGGTCATCGAGCCTCAATGAACGAGCCGCGAAGGCATGTGGACAATTCCCGGCATAAACCACGGGAGGGACGAGCGAACAAGTTCGCCATGCAATTCCCTCACCGCTGTCGGGATTTCGATACGGATTATCTCGACAGGCCGATCGGAGTTTCGACAGCTTGGGGAGAGTGGGGATATCCTTCGCTTGACGCGCTGGCATCACGATTCGTGAATGCCAAAAGCCTGTTCATGTCTGGAAAAATCGGGCAAGTCGCCGCTATCCCCACAATCCACAGGACCAACAGAGTCCATAATCCTTTATAATAATATTTCTTTTGTTTGTTTGGACCTTACCTGAATGCCCGGTCTCCTCTTGAACGTCCTGCGCGGCGAGAATTCTTCCAAGCGCCCGATATGGCTGATGCGCCAGGCAGGGCGATACCTTCCCGAATATCGCGAGCTGCGCGAAACCAAGGGCGGCTTTCTCGAGCTTGCCTATGATCCGCAGGCAGCCGCCGAAATCACTCTGCAGCCGATCCGGCGTTTCGGTTTCGACGGGGCCATTCTGTTTTCGGATATCCTGATTGTACCTCATGCGATGGGGCAGGATCTGGAATTCCTGAAAGGGGAAGGGCCGAAGCTTTCCCCGCGGCTGCTGGATACGGCGCTGGAAACGCTCCAGGAGCGTCCAGAACGGCTTCTCCCGATCTATGAGACCGTCCGGCAGGTCAGGGCCAGCCTTGACGCTGAGACGACGCTCCTGGGCTTTGCAGGGAGCCCCTGGACGGTTGCGACCTATATGGTTTCCGGTGAGGGCAGCCGCGATCAGGCCGATACGCGCGCACTGGCCTACCGCGATCCCGTTGCTTTCCAGGCAATTGTGGATGCGATTGTGGCCGTGACTATCGAATATCTGTCCGGCCAGATCGAAGCGGGGGCGGAAGCCGTGCAATTGTTCGACAGCTGGGCGGGCAGCCTTGCCCCTGTGGAATTCGAACGCTGGGTCGTCGCGCCCAATGCGGCGATCGCTGCGGCGATGAAGGCCCGCTATCCGCAGGTACCAGTGATCGGTTTTCCCAAGGGTGCGGGCGAGAAACTGCCGGCCTATGCGCGCGAAACCGGAGTCGATGCTGTCGGGATCGACGAGACGATCGATCCGCTTTGGGCCGCGCAGACATTGCCGGACGCCATGCCGATTCAGGGCAATCTCGATCCGCTATTGTTGCTGGCCGGCGGAGACGAGCTGGACAGGCAGGCGCGCCGTATTCTCGATGCCTTCGCCGGGCGGCCGCATATATTCAATCTGGGCCACGGCATCGGTCAGTTCACACCCATTGCGCATGTCGAACAGCTTCTTGCGACGGTTCGGTCATGGGAGGGGTGATTTTCACCCGATCATACCTTACATGCGCGCCATGCAGGATGTGCTCGCAATGACGTATCTCTGGCTCAAGGCCGGCCATATCATTTTCGTGATCTTCTGGATGGCCGGGCTGTTCATGCTTCCGCGCTATTTCATCTATCATCAGGAATGCGCTGAAGATTCACCACAGAATGCCGTGTGGATCGACCGCGAGCGCAAATTGCTCAAGATCATCCTGCTTCCCTCCATCATCGTGGTCTGGGTGCTGGGCTTGCTGCTTTCTTGGCAGACCGGAGCATTTGCCCAGGGCTGGTTCCATGCCAAGCTGGCGCTGGTTCTTGTCCTCTCCGGTTATCATGGCTGGATGGCGGCCTATGCCAAACGGCTTGCAAAGGGCGAACGGCAACTGAGCGGCAAGAGTCTGCGCATGCTCAATGAGGTGCCTGGTGTGACAGCGGCGTTCATCGTGATTCTGGCGGTAATCAAGCCGTTTTGAGCATTCGCCAAATGCGATGAATCGAGTTGCGGCGATGCGCTTTGCGAATTGACGGATAGCCGCTTCGAGCCTATTTCAGAACCTGTTCCGGCAGAGGCCGCCGATCCTCGTGCGGCCGGGTCTGCTTTCCCCAAGCCCAATCGATCCGCCGGCATCCTCACTTTTCCAGTGGAACCCCACATATGCATTTGAAAGAACTTAAGAAGCGGACGCCGGCTGAATTGGTCGAAATGGCCGAGGAATTCGAGGTCGAAGGCGCATCCACAATGCGCCGGCAGGATCTGATGTTCGCGATCCTCAAGGAAGTGGCCGATGATGGGGAGGAGATCCTCGGCATCGGTACGATCGAGGTATTGCAGGACGGCTTCGGATTCCTGCGTAGCCCGGAAGCCAATTATTTGGCGGGTCCTGACGATATCTACGTTTCGCCCAACCAGGTCCGCAAATGGGGCCTGCGTACTGGCGACACGGTGGAAGGCGAAATCCGTGCGCCGCGCGACGGCGAACGCTATTTCGCGCTGACCAAGCTGACCAAGGTCAATTACGACGAGCCCGAGGCGGTTCGGCATCGGACCAATTTTGACAATCTGACGCCGCTTTATCCCGATGAGCGGCTCAATCTTGATACGACCGATCCGACGGTGAAGGACAAATCGGCGCGGGTGATCGATCTGATCGCCCCGCAGGGCAAGGGCCAGCGTGCGCTGATCGTTGCGCCGCCGCGTACTGGTAAGACGGTGCTGCTGCAGAATATCGCCAAGGCGATTACCGACAATCATCCGGATGTCTTCCTGCTTGTGCTGCTGGTCGACGAACGGCCGGAAGAAGTCACCGATATGCAGCGCAGCGTGAATGGCGAGGTTATCTCTTCGACTTTCGACGAACCGGCCCAGCGTCACGTACAGGTCGCGGAAATGGTGATCGAAAAGGCGAAGCGCCTGGTCGAACACAAGAAGGATGTCGTCATCCTGCTCGATTCCATCACGCGTCTCGGCCGGGCTTACAACACTGTGGTTCCGAGCTCTGGCAAGGTGCTGACCGGCGGTGTCGATGCCAATGCGCTGCAGCGTCCCAAGCGCTTCTTCGGTGCTGCGCGGAATATCGAGGAAGGCGGTTCGCTTTCGATCATTGCAACGGCGCTGATCGATACCGGCAGCCGTATGGACGAAGTGATCTTCGAAGAGTTCAAGGGCACCGGCAACTCGGAAATCGTGCTCGACCGCAAGGTTGCGGACAAGCGCATCTTTCCGGCGCTCGATGTCGGCAAGTCCGGCACTCGCAAGGAAGAGCTGCTGGTCAGCAAGGAAGCGCTGTCCAAGATGTGGGTGCTTCGGCGTATCCTCATGCAGATGGGCACTATCGATGCGATGGAATTCCTGCTCGACAAGATGAAGGATTCCAAGACAAACGAGGATTTCTTCGCCACTATGAACCAATAGGTTCGCTGTGGCTTTGCGTATCCCGCTCCGTTCGGTTGTCACCGGCGGACCGGGAGCGGGCAAATCGTCCCTTATAACGCTAGCCGGCAATTCCGGCTTGGTCGCGCTTCCCGAAGTTGCAAGAGAAATTCTCCAATCGCCGGGTGGCATGGAAATGCGGGCCGAGCGTCCGCTCGATTTTGCCAAAGCCATGCTGCAGCGGGAAATCGAAGCGTTTGAGGATAGTGCAGGGCACTCGGCGCCGGTGATCTTTGATCGCGGTTTTCCGGATATTGCCGGGTTTCTCGAACTCTCCGGATTGCCGGTGCCTCCTGCGGTGGATCGGGCCTGCCGAGAGCTGCGTTATGAAGGGCCCATCTTTCATGCACCGCCTTGGCAGGACATTTACGAACCGGATCCGGAACGCATCCAGACATGGCAGGAAGCGCTCGAAAGCGATGCGGCAATCGTCGCTGCCTGGAAACATTACGGCTATGATTTGGTGAAGCTGCCGCTCGTTCCTCCGGAGCAACGGCTGGCCTTTGTCATGCGGCAGATGGGACGCGGCTAGGATCCAGAATCCCGGATCCTCATTCGATCCTTATTCTGAATCCCGCGACGGTTAGCCGGTTTCTACTGGCCGAGCGCTAGGCCCGGTCAGCTCAGGTGCTCCGCAAAGAAGTCGCGTGTGCGTCCATCGGCAAGCTGCGCCCCCTCTTCATCCCGCCTGCTGCCGGAGCTCGCGGCAAAGCCGTGATCCAACCCTTCATAGTCATGCAGCGTTACGCGGGGGTGCGGATCGAGTTCGGCATGGATCGCCTTTTGCGCATCTGCATCGACGAAATGATCGGCTGTTGGAATATGCAGCATGAGTGGCCGTGCGATGGCATGCGCTTCGCCCAGCATTTGGTCGATCATCACGCCGTAATATCCGACACTGGCATCCACGTCTGTGCGGGTAGCGGCCATATAGGCCATCCGCCCGCCCAGACAGAAGCCGACAGAGCCGACCATTTTGATGCCTTCGGTTGAACGGATATATTTTGTGACCGCTTCGATGTCCTTCACGCATTTGTCGGCATCGAATTGCATCATGTTGTCGAATGCCTGCTGCAATTCGCTTTCGACATCCGGATCGAGCTCGCTGCCGGGGGCAAAGCGCCAGAAAATGTCCGGGGCGACCGCGAGATAGCCTTGCTTCGCCCAATCTTCGCATTTGGCGGTAATGCCGGAATTTACACCAAATATTTCCGGAATCACGATAATGGCGGCACGTGGATTACCTTCTGGGCGTGCGCAATAGGCGGGAATTTCGCCTTCGCCGTCCAGCGCGGGGATCGTGATATTGGTGGGCATGGGTTCCTCTTCTAAGAATTGGAGTTCGCACCAAGCCTAAGGCGGGGAGATGGACTTTGCCAAGGGTGTGTGACAGGTTCCTGATGCCCGATTGATTTTTTTTGGAGCGATATTCGGATGAAGGTCAATATCGAATTCGATTGTACGCCTGAGGAGGCCCGGCGCTTCATGGGGTTGCCTGACGTCGAAAAGGCCAACGAGATTTATGTCGACGCGATTTCCAACGCGATGAAGGGCGTATCGAATGTCGACCAGCTTCAGGACTTTGCGGCCCACCTGGCGCCGATGGGGCAGTTCGGCCTCAAGATGTTTCAGGAATTCATGGAAAGCGGAGCCGCATTTGCAAGCGGTGCCGGATCGAATGGAACAAAGGGCAAGCCGAAGGACTGATCGAGGCTTGAATGTTTGAATCGCCCACCGCGGATTGCGGCCGGCGATGACTGCTTGCTGCGAATAGGCTAGTTCGCCGTTCCATGGACACGATCTTTGCCCTTTCCTCTGGGCAGCCCCCTGCTGGAATTGCGGTTATTCGCGTGAGCGGACCTCAGGCAAGCACAGCCTTGCAGGCACTCGCGGGGAAACTGCCCGCTGCGCGGCGCGCGCAGTTTTCGGCCATTATCGGATCGGATGGAGTGCAGCTCGATCAGGGCTTGGTGCTGTGGTTTCCCGGCCCGGCGAGCGCAACGGGCGAGGATCTCGCCGAATTGCATCTTCATGGCGGTCGCGCAGTCGTCGCAGCGGTTGAGGCCGCTCTCGCTGGTTTGCCTGAACTTCGGCGCGCGCAGCCGGGAGAATTCACGCGCAGGGCCTTTGCGAATGGCAGAATAGATCTCGCCGAGGCGGAAGGGCTCGCCGATTTGCTGTCTGCTGAGACAGAACTTCAACGCCGCGCTGCGCTAGCTCTGGCCGAGGGGTGCTTCTCCAGGCAAGTTGCCCAGTGGCGTGACGGGGTTCTGGCATTATCGGCTGCAATTGAAGCGGCGCTCGATTTCGACGATGAAGATGACGTTTCAACGCCTGGCGATGATTTTACACGCAATTTGAACGATTTACGCGCAGAAATCGGCGCTTCGCTGGATGCGCCGCACGCCGAAACTCTGCGGGAAGGCTTTCGTGTCGTTCTTGCAGGCCCGCCAAATGCCGGAAAATCTACGCTTTTCAATGCGCTTGTGGAAAGTGAAGCGGCCATCACCTCTGCGTCTGCGGGTACGACACGCGATGTGCTGGTCCGGCCTGTTGCGATGGGGGGTGTTCCGTTCAGCTTCATCGATACGGCTGGCTTGCGCAGCGACGGTGCGGATGAAGTGGAAGAGATCGGGATCGCACGCGCCCGCGCAGAGTTGGAGCGGGCCGATTTGATTTTGTGGCTCGGACCCGAAGGGCAGGGGCCTGAAGGGGCCTGGGAGATCGAGGCTCAGACCGATCGGGCCGGGCATGAAAAAAAAGTAACGCCGCGCAACTCTGTCTCCGCGGTGACGGGAGAAGGCATGGCTGAACTCAAGTCTGCATTGGTTGCCCAGGCCATGCTTTCCATGCCTGCGCCGGGGCAGGCGGCTCTCGATGCTCGGCAGCGCAATTTGCTGAGTGAAGCTGAATCGGCTTTGCATATGGCGGAAGGCATTCAGGATCTCTTGCTGATAGCCGAGCAATTGCGCCTGGCACGCATTTCATTTGATCGGTTAATTGGCCGAGCCGCGACCGAGGACATGCTCGACGCGCTGTTTGGGCGCTTCTGCATCGGGAAATAGCGCGATTTCGACTCATTTGGGCGCGAATGTTCCACGTGGAACACGAGCAGCCTTGCCGGGCCTAGCGTGAAGTCTTATCCGCGCAAGCGATGAGCGAACCCCAGCAAAGCTACGACATCATCGTTGTTGGAGGCGGTCATGCCGGCTGCGAAGCCGCTGCAGTGGCCGCGCGGATGGGTGCGCGTTCTGCATTGGTGAGCTTCGATCTCTCCGCCATCGGCGCAATGAGCTGTAACCCTGCAATCGGTGGGCTGGGCAAGGGCCATCTCGTGCGCGAAGTGGATGCCTTCGACGGATTGATCGGCAGAGCAGCCGATGCGGCAGCGATTCATTACCGGATGCTCAATCGCTCCAAAGGCAGTGCGGTATGGGGTCCGCGCATTCAGGCCGACCGCAAATTGTTCAAGGCAGCGGTGCAGGCCATGATCGCGGCGCAGGAAGATCTCCATCTCGTCGAAGGCGAAGCGGCAGAGCTGCTGGTCGAGCGGGGCAGGGTGGCTGGAATAATTCTGGGAGACGGTACGCGGCTGCGGGGCGGGGCAGTTGTACTGTGCACTGGGACGTTCCTTGGTGGTACGCTGTTTCGCGGGGAGGAACGCTTGACCGGCGGGCGCATCGGTGAGGCATCAGCTCAGCGGCTCGCGGCACAAATGCGTGGCTTCGATTTGCCGATGGCGCGGCTCAAGACTGGCACGCCGCCTCGGCTGGACGGGCGCACAATCGATTGGGCACGCTTGGAAGAACAGCCGTCGGATGCCGAACCCTGGACCATGTCCCCTTTGACGGTGGGCCGCAGGAATCCTCAGCTTTTCTGCGCTATTACGCGCACCAATGCGCGCAGTCATGACGTCATCCGTGCCAATCTGCACCGCTCGCCTCTGTTCAGCGGGGCGATCGATGCGCGCGGCCCGCGCTATTGTCCCTCAATCGAAGACAAGATCCACCGCTTTGCCGATCGTGACGGCCATCAGGTCTTTCTGGAGCCTGAAGGGCTGGATACGCATTTGGTCTATCCCAACGGTATCAGCACTTCGCTGCCCACGGATGTCCAGCTTGCAATGCTTCGGACCATGGAGGGCCTCGAACAGGTCGAGATGGAAGTTCCCGGCTATGCGGTGGAGTACGATCACGTGGACCCCCGCGCCCTCCATCCCGGTCTGGAGCTGCGCGCAATGCCGGGCCTTTATTGCGCAGGACAGATCAACGGGACGACAGGCTATGAAGAGGCGGCCGCGCAGGGTCTTGTTGCCGGTGCGCACGCGGCGGCAAAGATCCTGGGACGGGCGGCACCGGCGATTGACCGTGCCAACAGCTATATGGCGGTGATGGTGGACGATCTTACATTGCACGGTGTTAGCGAGCCATACCGGATGCTCACGGCCAGGGCCGAATACCGCCTGCGCCTGCGGGCGAACAATGCCACGACGCGCCTTACGCCTCTCGCCATCGATTTAGGCTGCGTCGATGCGGCGCGGCGTCAATGGTTCGATCGCCGCGAATCGGAGCGAGAAAGCTGGTCCGATGCGCTGAGCCGGCAAGTCTCGGCCGCTGAACTCGCTGGTGCAGGCTTGCCGGTGCGCGAAGACAGTGGCCGCCGTTCCGTCAAAGAGTGGTTGCGCTTCGGAGGAGTCGAACTGGACAGTCTTTCGCCGTGGTTGCCGGAAAATATGGATTGCCGCAGTCAAATTGCAGCGGAACTGGCGGAAGACGCCAGTTATGCTCCTTATCTTGCCCGCCAGGATGCCGAATTGCGCGATCTGCGTGCCAGCGAGGCGGTGCCGCTGGGGGATGATTTTCCCTTTTCCTCCGTCCCTGGGCTTTCACGTGAAATGGTCGAACGCCTTGAAGCGGCTCGGCCGGCCAATCTTTCTGCCGCCGGGCGTATTGCGGGAATCACGCCTGCTGCGCTTGCGGCCTTGCTGGTCCATGCAAAGCGCCGGATGGACACGGCCGCATGATCGAGAGCGAACAGGCAGCGCGCGACTATGTCGCGGGGTTTGCCGACGAAGCCGCCTTTGAGAGACTGGAGACGCTCATATCCCGGATGTCCGAAGAGAATGAACGGCAAAATTTGGTGGCGAAACCTACTGTCGGGGCAGTGTGGCAGCGCCACCTCGCCGATTCTGCACAGCTTCTGGCGCATGTTCCACGTGAAACAATGGACGAAATGGCCAACTCGGGCGTCTGGCTGGATCTGGGTACCGGTGCCGGATTTCCTGGCCTGGTGATTGCAGCTTTACGCCCTGATTGGGATGTCCGCCTGGTAGAATCCCGCCGAAAGCGTGTCGAATGGCTGAATGAAATGTGTGCGGCAATGGCATTGGAGAATTGCAGGGTGATCGGAAGCAGGCTGGAAATGGTCGAGACTTTCGCGGCCAGTGTCATTTCGGCACGCGCTTTCGCGCCGATGCCAAGATTGGTCGAACTATCCGCACGCTTTTCCACAGAAGGCACGTTATGGCTGTTGCCCAAGGGCCGGTCGGCAGCACAGGATTTGAATCAATTGCCCGAATCGCAACGCAAATTGTTCCACGTGGAACAATCCTGTACGGATTCGGAGGCCGGAATCATTGTGGGCCGGCTCCGGCGCAAAGGCCGCAATCAGGAAAAGAGGCGCAAAGCGTGATCTGTATTGCAATCGCGAACCAGAAGGGCGGGGTGGGTAAGACCACCACGGCAATCAATATTGCCACGGCCATGGCGGCTACGGGATGGAAGACGTTGCTGATCGATCTCGATCCACAAGGCAACGCCTCGACCGGTATCGGAATGGATGCCCGCAGCCGTGAAATTTCGAGCTATGATGTGCTGGTGGGCGATGCGACGCTTCACGAAGCGATTTCGCCCAGCTCCATTCCCGGTCTCGATGTTGTGCCGGCCACTGTCGATCTGAGCGGTGCCGAGGTCGAATTGGTGGAATATGAACACCGAACGGGCCGCTTGCGTGAAGCGCTGACGGGGCAGACCGGATATGACATATGTTTCATCGACTGTCCTCCGTCGCTTGGATTGCTGACTTTGAACGCGTTGACTGCGGCAGATACACTGCTTGTTCCGCTGCAATGCGAATTCTTCGCATTGGAGGGGCTTAGCCAGCTTTTGCAGACGGTGGAGCGCGTCCAGCAGCTCTTCAATCCGGATCTGGGCATTGTCGGTGTCGTTCTGACCATGTTCGATCGCCGCAACCGACTGACCGACCAGGTCGCCGAAGATGTGCGTGACTGCTTGGGTAATCTGGTTTTCGAATCCGTGATTCCCAGGAATGTCCGCCTATCAGAGGCACCCAGTCACGGCTTGCCTGCCTTGATCTACGATCACGCCTGCGCGGGCAGCCGCGCCTATATGGCGCTGGCGAGAGAACTGATCGGACGCCTGCCTGAGAAAAGGAAGGCAGCGTGAGCGATAACGGCGAATCGGCACCCGCCTCCGCCGAATCCGGCAAGGCGCCCCCCAGGCGCAAGCTTGGCCGGGGGCTGGGGGCATTGCTCGGCGAAGTGAAGCGCGAAGAGCCGGTTGCCCAGCAGTCCGGCAGAGGAATGGAAACGCGAGACGGCGGAACTGAACCGGCGCGAGCAGTTTCGCAAAGCGGGCTTGCCAGCATTGCCGTTTCCGCGATCACGCCGCATCCGGAGCAGCCGCGCCGGCATTTCGATGAAGATGCCTTGGCAGAGCTCGCCGCATCGATCGAAGCGCGCGGCGTTATCCAGCCAGTGATTGTTCGCCCCCAGGGCAGCGGCTATCAGCTGGTGGCGGGAGAGCGCCGCTGGCGTGCAGCGCAAAAAGCGCAACTGCATGAAATTCCAGTATTAATTCGCGATCTTTCCGACCGTGACGTCATGGCGGTCGCGCTGATCGAGAATGTTCAGCGCGAAGATCTCAACCCTGTCGAAGAGGCGCGGGCCTATCAGCGTCTCGCAGAGTATGAAGGCCTAACCCAGGCAGAGATCGCCCGGCTGGTGGAAAAGTCGCGCAGCCATATCGCCAATCTTCAACGCCTGCTGTCCTTGCCCGAAAGTGTCATCCAGCATCTCGAGGAAGGGCGCCTGACGATGGGGCATGCGCGCGCCCTGGTGGGGCATGACGATGCGGAAACGCTGGCGGAGCAAGCCGTGGCGAAGGGGCTTTCCGTTCGCGAGATGGAGCGTCTCGCGCGCAAGAAAGAAACCCAGGCCCGCGAGCCGCGTCAATCGAAGGGCGCCGCTGCAGGCAGTGCCGAAGATGCCGATATTGCAGCCGTACAGGCCCATCTCGAAGAGTTTCTCGGCCTGCCGGTTCGGATTTCGACGGATGCCGATCCACGTTCGGGCTCAGTGACCATCCGCTATTCTACGCTGGATCAGCTCGATTTGATTTGTCAGCGCCTGACCGGTGGTGGAATCTAGCTGTTGCCGCTTCGCCTGCGGGAAGTCGCGCGGCGCAACTTTTAGATGCGATCGGACAAAAGCGCGGCGAGCGCTTCGATGCCTTCAGCATCCGTTTCATCGAAACGGGAGGGGCGCGGACTGTCGAGATCGATTACCGCGATCACCTTTCCGCCGCGCCAAATCGGCACGACCAATTCGGACCGGCTATCCGCATCGCAGGCAATGTGGCCGGGAAAGTCGTGCACATCGGCCACGATCTGCGTTGCGCCTTCGGCCGCGGCCACGCCGCACACACCGCTGTCCAGAGGGATCCGAATACAGGCCGGCTTACCGCAAAACGGGCCCAATACGAGTTCGTCTTCACTCGCCATCCGATAGAATCCGGCCCAGTTCAGCTCGGGAAGGAATTGCCAGATCAGCGCCGCGACATTGGCCATATTGGCGACTGCGTCACTTTCGTTCCGCGTGATCGCATCGGCCGCCTCAAGCAACTGGCCAAGGCGATCGGCTCTCGAGTCAGCAGGGTCGGGCACAAATTCGAACATCGCGTGAAGGCTTTAATGAAACAGGGCGTTGCCGCAAGGCGCGCAAACGCCTATTTCCAGGCGCATGCATTGGATCAAGAAACTCCTCATAGGCATTGGTGTGCTCGTCATTGTATTTGCCATTGCCGTGGCCATCATCCTGCGCGGAGATCCCGCGGAACTTTCAGTCGAGGCGGTTACCGGTACGGATCCGGAACTCGCGGAGCCCGATGCGCAAACCATCCCCACTGTCGATGTCGCTACGCCTGTCGGCTGGGAAGAAGGAGAAGCGCCCACAGCCGCACAGGGCCTTGTGGTCAATCGTTTCGCCACCGGCCTGGAACACCCGCGCACCATGCTCACCCTGCCAAACGGCGATGTATTGGTTGCCCTGACGAATGCACCTTCGCGCGTTATTGCAGGGGGCGGGCTGACGAATCTGGTTGCAGGCTTTCTGTTCCGAAAGGCAGGCGCCTCCGTACCTTCGCCCAATCAGATCGTACTGCTGCGAGATGAGGATGAAGACGGGATTGCGGAAACGCGTGAGATCCTGCGAGAGAATCTCTCCTCTCCTTCCGGAATGGCCTATCGGGACGGCAAGCTTTACATTGCCGATCACGACAAGGTCTTGGAGTTCGAATACGAATTGGGCTCCACGAAGCTCACCGGCGAACCGAAGAAGCTCAAAGACCTGCCCGCTGCCGGCAACCATTGGATGCGCAATCTGATCCTCAGCCCTGATGGCAAGAAGCTGTACGTCGCAGTCGGATCGGCATCGAATATTGGCGAAGGGGGAATGGAAAAGGAACAGGGCCGGGCCGCCATCCATGAAATCGACCTCGAAACCGGCGGATCGCGAATCTTCGCCGCGGGACTGCGCAACGCCAATGGGCTCGACTGGAATCCGTGGAACGGCGAATTGTGGACGACCGTGAACGAACGCGATTTGCTCGGCTCCGACTTGGTGCCCGACTACCTCACCAATGTGCCTGTGGGCGCTCAATATGGTTGGCCCTGGCTCTATTGGGGCGACGAGATCGACGAACGCGTCGAGGCGCCCATGCCATCCTTCCTCACCGAATATACGCGCAGGCCCGAATATGCGCTTGGCCCGCATGTTGCTGCCCTCGGCCTGACATTCACTGGCGGGGGCCATCATATGGGCGCCAAATTCGGCAAGGGTGCGTTTATCGCGCGCCATGGCTCGTGGAACCGTAAGCCGCCGTCCGGCTACGATGTGGTCTTTGTCGAGTTCGACGATCTTGGAAATCCGGTCGGAAAGCCGGTGCCCGTACTCACTGAATTCCTCAATGACGATGGCACCACCAAAGGGCGGCCGACATGGGTCGCGTGGGACCAGACGGGCGCCCTGCTGATCAGCGACGACACCGGCAACATTATCTGGCGTGTCATAGCACCGGGATCCGAGCCAAATCCTGCGCCGCAACCAGTTGAAGGCGAATCCTTGAAGCCCCTTCGGGAATTGCGGGCCGATCCGAACGAAGCCGGTCAGGTCCTCCGCGAAAGCCAATAAGGCGGTAAGGCTCAGAGCGACTTGTCGGCGCGTCCGGCAAGTTCGGTGATGTACTGCCAGGCGGTACGACCGGACCGTGCGCCTCTGCGCTTCGCCCATTCCAGCGCGTCGCTTTCTTCCCAGGCAAGGCCATGCTCTTCCGCATAGCCCGAAATAATCTCTAGATATTCATCCTGGCTGCAATTGTGAAAGCCAAGCGCCAGGCCGAAGCGGTCGGCCAGCGCAAGCTTGTCGTCCACGGCATCGCGCACATTGAGCGGATCGGCTTGCTCGCTCGCTTCGCGCGCCACGATCGCCCGCCGGTTGGAAGTTACCGCAAGCCGCACATTGGCGGGCCGTGCCTCGATCCCACCCTCCAGCCAGCTGCGCAAATGTCGCGGCCCCACGCTGTCATTCTCGGCGAAACCCAAATCGTCTATAAAGACCAGGAAGTTGCGCTCCACACTGCCCAGCTCCGGAAACAGTTGGGGCAATCCTTCCAGAGCATCCGTGCCCGCCTGGACCAGAGCGATCTGGCCGGGATTGTCTTGCTGTGCAGCCAGCACTGAAGCGCGGAGCAATGCGGACTTGCCCATTCCGCGCGAGCCCCAAAGCAGCATGTCGTGCGCCGCGTGGCCCTGGGCCAGACGCGCCACGTTCTGAGTGACGCTCTCCTTCTGCCGCTCGATCCCACGAAGCAGATCCAGCTTCGGCGCCACAATCTCGTTCACCGCCCGTGCGCCGTCGCCAGTCCAGACATAGGCGGGATGGGCCATCCAGTCGGTCGCCGGTGCCTGGGCGGGCACCAGACGTTCCAGGGCATCGGCAATGCGGGCGAGGGGATCTTGCTGGTCGGTCACGGCGCTTCCCTCAACCGGGAAGCTGCTCCGCGTCAAGCGCATAGAGCAAACCCGCACCTGCACGCACCGAATCCTTGAGGCCTGCAGCTTCGGTTACGATATGCGAAAGGAAGAATTGCGCCGTAACCGGTTTGATGTCCGCCAGCGCAGGGGCCTCGCCTTCTTTGACTGCGCGGGCCTGGCGCAGCAATTGCCAGCCGGCGACCGCGACCGCACACATTTCGCAGAAGGAAACGCTTCCAGCCAGGCGATCGTCCAGGCTGGCCTCTTCGAACATCCACGCGCCGACTGCCGCACATTCGTCCGCAAGTTCTGCCAGCGCGGGGGCCTCTTCTGCGGTGTCCTGTTCGATTTCGCGCATCAGGGCGGCAAGAACCCCGCCATCATCCATATCCAGTTTGCGCGTGACGAAATCGGCGGCCTGGATCCCATTCGTGCCTTCATAGATCGGGGCGATGCGGGCATCGCGCAAATACTGGGCGGCACCGGTTTCTTCGATGAAACCCATTCCGCCATGGACTTGGATGCCAAGGTTAGCGACTTCCACCCCGGCATCGGTTCCCCAGGCCTTCAGCAGCGGCACCAGCAGATCCGCCCGTGCTTGAGCTCCCTCGTCGCCCAATGAACCGCGATCGACCTGTCCGGCGGTGTAATAGAGCAGGGCACGCGTGCCTTCGGTCAGCGCTCTCATTCTCAGCAGCATGCGCCGGACATCGGGATGTTCGACAATCGGCACCGGCGTATGGTCATCGGCGCTGGCGCGAGGGGACTGGATGCGCTCCTTCGCATAGGCAGCCGCCAGCTGCGTTGCCCGCTCTGCGATCTGCACGCCCTGGCTGCCGACATTGATGCGTGCCTGATTCATCATGGTGAACATCGCCCGCAGCCCTTCATTCTCACGGCCGATCAATTCGCCGATGCATTTACCTTCATCGCCGAAGCTCATCACGCATGTCGGGGAGGCGTGGATGCCAAGCTTGTGCTCCAGGCTTACGCAGCGCAGATCGTTGCGCTCTCCGGGCTTGCCGTTTGCATCCAGTTGAAATTTGGGGACCAGGAACAAAGAGATTCCGCGGCTGCCTGCGGGTGCGCCGGGTAAGCGGGCAAGCACCAGATGCACGATATTCTCTACAAGATCGTGCTCGCCCCAGGTAATGTAGATCTTCTGCCCGGCGATACGGTATTTGCCGGCATGCGGCCCGTCCGCGATAGGCGTCGCAACTGTGCGCAAGGCACCAACATCGCTGCCGGCCTGCGGCTCGGTGAGGTTCATGGTTCCGGCCCATTCGCCGCTGACTAGCTTACCGAGCCAGGCTTTCCTCTGTTCCTCGGTCCCGTATTTCTCAAGCGCCTCGATAGCGGCGACGGTGAGCATCGGAAGAAGCGACAGGGAAAGATTCGCCGAACCGAGATTCTCCATCACATTGCAAGCCAGTGTAAAGGGAAGGCCCTGCCCGCCATGATCCGGCGGACCGGAAATGGCATTCCATCCTTGCTCGACATAAGCGGCATAGGCTTCCCGGAAACCTTCCGGCAGGCTGACTTCGCCATCTGCCAGCTTTGCGCCTTCCACGTCGCCGACCTTGTTGAGCGGAGCCCATTCGCCGGCAGCGAATTCACCGATCCCTCCCGCGATCGCTTCGATCAGATCGGGTTCTGCAGCCGAAAAGCGTTCGTGCGCGGAAAGTTCGGCGATGCCGGCGCATACCATCATCGCGAGCAGCTGATCCTGAATTGCGGGCGTGAACGGCATTTGCGCTCTTTCCCTTGGCTTGCTGTGTCTTCCCCTATAGCGCGTCGGCATGAGCAGCAAGGACGCTACGCAATCTCGCCCTGCCGATGCGCAGTCTATCGCACTTGCCGCGCAAATACTGCGCGCAGATGGGCTCGTCGCCGTTCCTACCGAAACGGTTTATGGGCTTGCTGCCAGGGCGGATAGCGATGAAGCCGTGGCGAGTATCTACCGTGCGAAGGGTCGACCGGATTTCAACCCGCTGATCGTGCATGTTGCGAGTCTCGAACAGGCAGAATTGCTTGCCGAGTTCGATGCGCGCGCGCGTGATCTTGCGGCGCTCTTCTGGCCAGGGCCGCTCACCATGGTTCTGCCACTTCGCGCAGGCGCGCCCATTGCACCGGCCGTCACGGCCGGCTTGCCGACGATTGCGATCAGGATGCCGGCGCATCCTGCCATGCGGGCCCTCCTGGCTGAAACGGGTCTGCCGCTCGCGGCACCGTCGGCCAATCGCAGCGGCGCAGTCAGCCCCACGCAAGCGGCGCATGTCCAGGCGTCGCTCGAGGGGAAAGTGCCGCTGGTTCTCGATGGGGGAAGCTGCGAAGCGGGCCTGGAGTCGACGATTGTCGCCTTGCGCGGTGATGGCGGCTGGCAGCTCTTGCGGCCCGGCCCGATCGAAGAGGCCGAACTATCCGCGATATTGGGCCCGCAATCGCGCGTGGAGAAAATAAAGGTCGAAGCGCCCGGCCAGCTCGCAAGCCATTATTCGCCGGGCAAACCGCTCAGGCTGGGTGCCCAAAGTGCCGAGGCGGACGAATTCCTCATCGGTTTCGGGAAGGTGGCGGGCGATTGCTCGCTTTCTGAAGTCGGTGACCTGGCGGAAGCGGCCGCGCGGCTATATGCCTGCCTGCATCTCGCCTCCTCAGCACCGCAACCGCGGATTGCAGTGGCACCTATTCCGCAAACCGGGATCGGCCAGGCGATTGCGGATCGGCTCAGGCGGGCTGCAAGCTAGCTTTCGGCAGGTATTGTCGGCCGCAGCTCCGCAATCTCGGCTGCCGTTTCGCTCCGCCTGCTGCAGGCTGCTTCGACACCGGCCGAACATTCGCGGTCATATTCGTGCCATTGGCGTTCAAGTTTGCCCAGGCGCTCTTCGCGCTTGCGCAGCTCGCGCCCGCGCTTCTCATCGGCTTCCGACTGGCTCGTCGTCGCGAGATCGACTCCCTTGCCCGCAACCTTGACCGGCGCGGTGGCTACGTCGAGCGCAGTCTTGGCGATGCAGCCCGGCAAGAGCAGCAGCGCCAGTCCCGCACATCCCAGTTTGAACGCATGTATCATCTCCGGCTCCTTCCTCCTCGCTATGGGGGAGGAAGGTTGCCGGGCAATGAATTGCCAGACTACTCAATTGCGTCCGCCGCGCCCTCAAGGGCGGCGGAACGAACGCGAATTCTACCGGTCAGGCGTTTTCGGGCGTGTCGTAATATTTCGGAGCATGCTCATTGAGGATCTCGAGGATCTTCTTGAGCGCTGCCGGCTCGTCGGTCTTTTCCATCGCGGCCAATTCGCGCGCAAGGCGGCTGGACGCAGCTTCGAAGATCTGCCGTTCGGAATAGCTCTGTTCCGGCTGATCGTCGGCGCGGAACAGGTCCCGAGTCACTTCGGCAATGGAAACGAGATCGCCCGAATTGATCTTGGCTTCGTATTCCTGAGCGCGGCGCGACCACATGGTGCGCTTCACCTTCGGCTTCTGGGTCAGCGTGTCGAGCGCTTCCTTGAGCGTCTTGTCGCTGGAAAGCTTACGCATGCCGATCGCTTCGACCTTGTTGACGGGAACGCGGAGCGTCATGCGCTCCTTTTCGAAACGCAGAACATAGAGTTCGAGCTGCATTCCGGCGATTTCTTCGTTCTGCAACTCGATCACACGGCCAACGCCGTGCTTGGGATAA
>JAUHYZ010000024.1 GCA_030426245.1 Alphaproteobacteria bacterium
AGCGCTGCTTCGATCCGTTCGATATGGGCCTGCCCTTCGGCACGCATTATACTTGATCTCCGCTGTTTATTGCGGCCCGCTTAGCGGAAGGCTGTCGATTGTAAAGGAGTGGCGCCTTGCCGGTTAGGAGCCCTTGAGCTGCTTCACCTTGGCCAAAGTCAGGCTCACATGGTTGCGCCAATCGCGCTCCGAATGAGACAGCAATATCTCGCCGTCCTGACCGATCACGTAGCTTGTCCGGTCGGTCAGAGCCTGACCGTTGAACTCCATCGCCACGTCATAGGCATCGATAACCGCCGGGCTGGCGGTCGCAACGGGGAACTTGCCCGCGCATTCCTTGACCGAGAACTGCTTGAGCTCCGGCAGCGTATCGGCTGACATGCCGATCACCTGCGCTCCTGCAGCCTCGAACGCTCCGATCTGCTGGGCAAAGGCATTGGCTTCAGCGCTGCAACCCGGCGTAAAGGCCTTGGGGAAGAAATAGAGCACGACCGGCCCTTTCTTCAGCGCGTTTTGCAGATCGAAGGCATATTCCTTGCCCGCAAGCGCACCCTTGGCCGTGAACGCTGGTGCCTGGGCGCCCACCGGCAATTCCGCCTGGGCGGCCGTGGCAGTGCCGAGAAGAACCGCCGCAAATGCGGCAAGCTTGCTGAACCTGGTCATTGTCATATCTCCCAAAGCGGCAGGCCGCGAACCGCGATCAATAAAGGCCGCCCTGCTCTTCTGCAAAGTTTTCCGGTACGCCGGTGCCCGCATCGCCATCGGCATCGCGGCCATTCAGGCCCAATTGGCGACGTCTGAGCTGCATGATGACCATATCGCGCAGCTGATCGACTTCATCTTGAAAAGCAGCCCGGCGCGGTTCCGTATCGGGCTTGAAAGCCTCCCAGATCACGTCGGCCCGCGGCTCGTCGCTCGGCCATCCGCCGAAAACCCGGGTGCCCGTTCGGCGGTCGATCCGCACCATCCGGATGCCTGCAGGTGCAAGGAACGGCCGCCCGCTCCAGCGGTCCCGGCTATCCTTCACGAATTGCTTGAAGATCGGCGCGGCCAGCGTGCCGCCCTGGGCATATCCGCCCAGATTGCGCGGCGCATCATAGCCCATATAGACGCCCGCCACGATGTCCGGCGAACCGCCGACGAACCACACATTGGTGGGGCCGCTGGTGGTGCCGGTCTTACCGAAAAGCGGGAAACCCAGATCCCGCAGAACCACTGCCGTGCCCCGCTGGACGACGCCAGTGAGCATGTGCACCACCTGGAACGCGGTTCTGGCATCCATTACCTGCCGCCCAGCCTGCCTGAAGCGCGGCATGGGCTTGCCGTCCCATTCATCCATGTTGCAGCCCGCGCATTCTCGTTCATCGGCCCTCCAGATCACCTTGCCCCGGCGATCCTGCACGAAATCGATCATGGTCGGACTATGCTGACGCCCGTGATTGACGAGCGTGGAATAGGCATTGACCATCTTGAGTACGGTCGTGTCTCCCGAGCCGAGAGCAACGGCGGGAAATGGCTGATACTTGCCGATGCCCACCTGATCGATCGTCTTGACGACGTTCTGGATGCCTGAATCCATCGCGACATGGATCGTCATGAGGTTGCGGGACTGCTCCAGGCCCCAGCGCATCGTGTGTTCGCCCGTGCTGCCGCCGCTGAAATTGCGGAAGCATTTCTCGCCGAGCCTGGCCCCCTGGTAATAACAATATTCACCGTCCAGAACCATCGAGGCAGGCGTCAGCCCCTGTTCCAGGCCGGTCGCATAGACAAAGGGCTTGATCGTCGAACCCGGCTGCCGCTCTGCCTGCGTCGCCCGGTTGAACGAACCCAGTCGGGGATCGAAACCGCCCTGCATCGCCAGCACGCGCCCGGTATTGGGGTCCTGCGCCAGAAAGCCGCCCGAAATCCCGGGCACGGTGCGCACCCGGTAGCCATTGCCCTGGGGCGAAACGGCTATCACATCCCCCGCCTTCAAACTGTCCGGCATGCCGCTGAGCGGCGCTTCCTTGCCGTCGGTAAAGCCGACTTTCGCACTGTCGCCAGAGCGCTCTGTGACCACGCCGATGCGCCAGTCTTCATAGCTGATCGAAAGGAACGAACTCTGCAGCTGCCCCCGCCAGTTGCCCTCTTCCATCTTGATCGTCGCAATCGGGCCGGTCCAACCGCGATTGCCGTGATAGCGCATCAGGCCGGCGCGAAGCGCATCCGCGCCCGCTTTCTGCAATTCGGGATCGAGCGATGTGCGCACCCACAAACCGCCCGCATAGACGCTGTTGGGCCCGTCTTCCGCCTGCTCCCCGAATTTGTCGATCAGTTCGCGGCGAACCTCTTCCATGAAGTATCCCGCGTCCACCGTGCTGGGATCGGAGCGCTGCGAGACCAGCCCCAGGGGCTTGGCCTTCGCGCTTGCGGCTTCCTGCACCGAAATATAGTCGTTATCGACCATCTCATCGAGCACCCAGTTACGGCGTTCGATTGCGGCTTCCGTATAGCGCGCCCTGCCATAGCGTTCCGGCGCCTTGGGTAGGATTGCCAGGAATGCCGCTTCATGCAGCTCCAGATCGGCCACATCCTTGTCGAAATAGGCACGGCTGGCCGCCTGCACGCCGAAGCTGCGCCGGCCCAGGGGAATTTCGTTGAGATACAGCTCCAGGATCTGCTCCTTCGACAGCACACCCTCGATCTTGCGGGCGAGCAGCATTTCCTTGAGCTTGCGGGCGATCGAATATTCGTCGCCCACAAGGATGTTCTTGGCCACCTGCTGCGTGATCGTGGAGCCGCCCCTGGCGCGTTCCCCGGTGCCGATCTTGGTCACATAATCGACCACGGCGCCGGCGAAACCGGTGATGTCCACACCGCCATGGGACCAGAAGGTCTTGTCCTCTGCGGAAAGATAGGCGTTGATCAAAAGCTCCGGAAAATCGCGGAATTGCAGCTGCACCCGCCGTTCCCGGGCATAGGAATCGACGATCTCACCATCTACGCCGCGCACCATGGTGGGCAATGGCGGCTCGTATTCCAGCAACATTTCCGCATCGGGCATATTGCGGGCCAGGACCAGCCAGGCCGACCAATAGATCAGAATGCCGAAGCCCAATGTCATCGTCGCCCAGCGGAACGGCTTGTTGCCGCGCCAGTTCTGCCCGAACCAGGCAAACAGGCCCTTGGCCTCGCGCCTTATCCTGTAATGGATGGGCTCCGCGCCCGGTTGCTCAGTATCGCTCATTGTGAAATGGCTCATAGCACGCCAGTTTTGCCGAGCGCCAGATGGAAGCGCCTATCCGGCCCCTATCCAGCATTGCGTGCGAAATAGACGCGGATGGCGCGTTCCAGCGATGTAGCGAAGGCTTCGCGCCCTTCCGGCGATGCCAGGCGCTCCGCTTCGTCCTTGTTGGATATATAACCCGCTTCGAACAATACGGAAGGGACATCGGGCGCGCGCAGCACCACCAGCGCGGCCGAACGCAGCGGCTCGTCCCTGAATTCCAGCGCATCGCGCCCTTCGCGAACGATCAGCTGCGCAAATTCCGCCGCTTCTTCCTGCGCATGGCGCTGGGAGAGGTCGAGCAGGATGGCGTTCACGGTGTCGCTCTGCCCTGAAAGCGCGATACCGTTCACCTCGTCCGCCGCATTTTCGCGGTTGGCGAGAGCGGCCGCCGCCCGGTCGGACGCCTTTTCGGACAGGGTATAGACGGACGCGCCGTTAACGCCTGCCAATTCATCGCCTGCGGAATCGGCATGAACGGAAAGAAACAGTTCGGCCCCCAGGCGGCGCGCAATATCGCTGCGTTCCTGCAAGGCCAGAAAGGAATCGTCGCTGCGCGTCAGCGCCACGCGGATGCCGCCTTCGCTCAGCAGCCTGTCGCGCAGGGCCAGCACCAGGTCCAGCGCGATACGCTTTTCCTTGAAGCCCTCCCCCGTCGCGCCGGGATCGTATCCGCCATGCCCGGCATCGATTACCACCAGCGGACGGCTGGCATCCTGCGGCCCCTCGATCGGTGGAAGCCCGACCAGGCGCCCGGCATCGGGCAATTCGATCCGCACGACATAGGAACGGCCCAGATGCGGCACAGGCAGCTTCAGGCCGAGCACATACAGCCCGGCCAGGATCGCAATCGGGCTGATTATGAGCAGCCAGATCTGTAAGCGTTGAGCCATGGCAGGAATGGAATGGTGGAGCTTTGAGGATAGCGCAAGGCAAGGATCATGCGAAATTTACCTTTATGCGCAATATGGTTGCTCGCACTGGCGCCCGGTGCTAGCTAGATGAAACCGGGCAGGCCTGCCCAGGACGATCTCTCTAACCACATGCGTCAGCCCTTGCGGGCAAGCAGTGAGAGAGTGAAACCATTGCAGTGCCCCGCCGGCTAATACCCGGAAATTCCACCAGGAACCCGGGACGAATTACAGGTTGATGCCGAAATGAGAAGCCACCGCCACCAAGGACCGCCGCAGCCGTCAGGCCGCGTTGCGATGTCTCCGGGCGTGGCAGCGTGCCGTATTTCGCCGCGCATTTTCGTTTCTGCAGACACATTCCGCATTGCCTGCCGGCAATCGCTTGCAGGCATATTCCCAAATTATATCGGCCAGACGGGTTCGTTCCCGGCTGATGCCGAACCTATCGCAAACAATCGCGCCCGCTACACGCCACCTTGCATGGTGGCCGAGTACCGGCGCGTTCGGAGAAATATCAATGGCAACGCGCATGCTTATCGATGCGCGCCACCCGGAAGAAACACGGGTGGCGGTGGTCAAAGGCAACCGTATTGAAGAGTTCGATTTTGAATCTGCCGAACACAAGCAGATCAAAGGTAATATCTATCTAGCCAAGGTTACTCGCGTAGAGCCGTCGCTTCAGGCGGCCTTCGTCGATTTCGGCGGCAACCGGCACGGGTTCCTGGCCTTCAGCGAGATCCACCCGGATTATTACCAGATCCCGAAGGAAGACCGCGAGGCGCTGCTGGCCGAAGAGGCTGCCGCGGCCGAGGAAGAGGCCGCCCTGCGCGCCGAAGAGGACGACGACGAAGACGATCGTCCCGATGAGGACGAAGGCTCCGAAGCGTTCGCTGAAGAGATGGCCGGTGACGGCCTCGAGGAAATCGACACGTCCGAGAAGGACGATGTCGCCACGATCGACGGCGGCGCAATCGAAAGCGGCGACGATTCTTCTGACGACGACGATGACGGCGACCAGTCCGATGACGGACAGGACGATGAAACGTCCGAAGATGGCGAAGACGAAGGCCGCCCGCGCCGAGGCCGTGGCCGCGGACGCCGCCAGGGCCGCGCACGGACCAAGAAGGTGGACGAAGTGCGCGCCCGCCGCATGGCGCTTCGCCGCCGCTACAAGATCCAGGATGTCATTCATCGCCGCCAGGTTCTGCTGGTCCAGGTGGTGAAGGAAGAACGCGGCAATAAGGGCGCCGCGCTGACGACCTATCTCAGCCTGGCCGGCCGCTATTGCGTGCTGATGCCCAATTCGACGCATGGCGGCGGGATTTCCCGCAAGATTTCCAACGCGTCTGACCGCAAGCGGCTGAAACAGATCGTCTCCGAAATGAAGCTGCCCAAAACGATGGGCTGCATCGTTCGGACTGCCGGGCTCCAGCGCACCAAGACAGAAATCAAGCGCGATTTCGACTATCTTGCGCGCCTGTGGGACGAAATCCGGGAAAACACGCTGGGATCGACCGCGCCCACGCTGGTCCATTCCGACAGCGATCTCATCAAACGCGCGATCCGCGATATCTACAACCGCGATATCGAGGAAGTGATCGTGGAAGGCGAAGTCGGCTTCAAGGCGGCGCGCCAGTTCATGAAACTGCTGATGCCCAGCCATGCGCGGAGGGTGAAGGCCTATTCGGATCCGGTGCCGCTGTTCCAGCGCTATGGCGCGGAAGATCAGCTTTCGGCCATGTACGATCCGGTCGTGCAGCTCAAATCGGGCGGCTATCTGGTGATCAACCCTACCGAGGCGCTGGTTTCCATCGACATCAACTCCGGCCGCTCCACCAAGGAGCACGGGATCGAACAGACCGCGCTCGCCACCAATCAGGAGGCCGCGCGCGAAATCGCCCGCCAGTTGCGCCTGCGCGACATGGCTGGTCTGGTCGTGATCGACTTCATCGACATGGAGCACAACTCCAATGTCCGGAAGATCGAACGGGCGATGAAAGATGCCCTGAAGAACGACCGCGCAAGAATCCAGGTCGGCAGGATATCCAGCTTCGGTCTGATGGAAATGAGCCGCCAGCGTCTGCGTACCGGTGTGCTGGAGGCGACCACGCGCTCCTGCCCGCATTGCGACGGCACAGGCCTGGTCCGCACCGCTTCCAGCGCCGGACTGACCGCGCTGCGCGTGATCGAGGACGAAGCCGCAAAGGGCAAGGGCACGCAGATCACGCTCTATGCCAGCACCGAAGCGGCGGTCTATCTGCTGAACGCCAAGCGCAACGATTTGCTCGAGATCGAGCAGCGTTATGGCGTGACCGTGCAGATCGTGCCGGAAGGCGAGGATGAAGGCGCCAAGATGCGGGTGACGAGCGGTGGCCCGCGCCCTTCATCGACGCCGAAATTCGATCCGATCGTCGATGAAGACGAGGATGAAGAGGAAACGGAAGCGGAAGCTTTCTCCGGCGACGAGGAAGACGAAGACGGCGAACCTCGCAAGAAGCGCCGCCGCCGCCGCCGCGGGGGCCGCGGCCGCAAGCGCCGCGATGACGACGGCGCGGATGCCGAGGATTCCGATTCCTCCGAAGAGGAAGACTCCGAGCAGCAGGCATCCGACGACAATTCCGACGATGATGGCGAACCGCGCAAGAAACGCCGCCGCCGCGGCGGAAGGCGCCGCAAACGGCGTGACGACGGCGAGAATGCCGCGTCGCAAGGCGACGAGGATAGCGGCGAAACGGCTGACGACACGTCCGAGCCTGCCGCCGAGGAAAGCCCGGTAGAGGCGCAAGACTCGGAGCAGGCGGCCGACGCAACGGCTACTGCCGAGACGGAAGCGGAACCGGAAGCCGAAGAAAAGCCCAAGCCGAAACGCCGCACGCGCAAGAAGCCTGCGGCAAAGGCCGATACGGAATCGGGAACGGAAACCGAAGCGCCTCAGACCGAAGCAGCCGCAGAAGAAGCGGCAGCCGAGGAAAAGCCCAAGCCGAAGCGCCGCACCCGCAAGAAGGCCGATACCGAGGCAGCCAGCGAAGAAGCCAAGCCGGAAGACGCGAAGGCCGATGGCGCCGCCGAAGAGGCCGAACCTGCTCCCAAGCCCAAGCGCACCAGGCGCAAGAAGGCGGAAACCGCCGAAGAAAAGCCTGCCGAGCCCGCCAAGGAAGAGGCGAGCGAAGCAAGCGATGAAAGCAACGCCGATTCATCGGAGCCCGTCGTCACAGTCGTTTCGGGCGATGACGAAGCACCGGCGGGCGCGCCCCGCCGCGGCTGGTGGCAGCGCACCTTCGGCGAGTAATGCTGGCGGCGAGTAATCCCGGCGGCGAATAATCCGGATAGGGCCGGCAGCGTTCGGGCGGACTGCGAAAGTTCCGCCTTCGCTGCCGGTCAGCCCTTTATGATCCGGCTTTGGTGGCCACGCCCCATTCCATGAAGGACGCCCAGCGGGGCATCTTGTCCATATATTTGTGGGACGTGCTTTCGATCGCGAAGCCATGTGCGCTCACGGCGGGCGCGACTTCGCGGGTCAGGTGGCAATTGCCCATCAGGCGCTTCCACACGGGTTCGATCCGCCGCTGCCATTTGGCCGGGCCGGGATCGGGCGCCTTGCCGTGTTCCAGAAACAGCAATTTGCCGCCCGGTTTCAGAATACGCCGCATTTCCTTCAGCACCTGCGCCTGATCGTCCACCGAGCATAGCGTATAGGTGCACACCACCGTATCGAAACTGTCGTCGCCAAAGGGAATATTCTCGCCCACGCCCTGGCGGATATCGGCCTCCCAGCCTTTCTCCCGCGCTGCGGAATTCGCATATTCCAGCAGCTTGCCGCCCGGATCGATCCCGGAAAAGGACGTGACTTTCTGCGGATCGTAGAATTTCTGGTTCAGGCCGCCGCCCACGCCCAGTTCGAACACCTTGCCCTGGGCCAGCGGCACGATGCCACCCCTGAGCTCGGTTATGTTGTCGCTGCCGCAGGCCATCTTGATGAACGGCGGAAGGATCGTCTCTTCATACCAGGACTTGATACCCATAAGGCGGCTTCCCCAAATCGCCCGGCAAGCATACGCCGATTGCGCGCAAAGGGAATGCCCGCGCACCAAACATCCGCGCAGTTACGGGTAAGGAATTTCCGAATGTCAGGCGACCTGCCCTTGCCCCGCACCGCACAATCGCTAGAGAGAAACTGAAAAGGCAGGACTGGCATCTATGGCAACCTTCACGCTTCCGAAAAACAGCAAGATCACCGGCAAAGGCCAGGTTCATGCCGCCGAAGGCGCGGCCAAGGCCAAGCGGTTCAAGGTCTATCGCTACGATCCGGAAAGCGGCGAAAACCCCCGCTACGACATTTTCGAGATCGATCTGGATGATTGCGGGCCGATGGTGCTGGACGCTCTCATCAAGATGAAGAACGAAGTCGATCCGACGTTGACCTTCCGCCGCTCCTGCCGCGAGGGCATTTGCGGTTCCTGCGCGATGAACATGAACGGCAAGAACGGCCTGGCCTGCACCACCGCGATCGAGGATCTGGGCGGGGACATCCGCATCACTCCGCTGCCGCATATGGAAGTGGTGAAGGATCTGGTGCCCGATTTCACGCATTTCTACGCGCAATATGCCTCCATCCGCCCCTGGCTGCAGACTGTCAGCCCCACCCCTTCGGGCAAGGAGCGCCTGCAGAGCCCCGAACAGCGCGAGAAGCTGGACGGGCTTTACGAGTGCATTCTGTGCGCCTGCTGCTCCACCGCCTGCCCCAGCTATTGGTGGAATGCCGACAAGTTCCTGGGCCCCGCGATCCTGCTGCAGGCCTATCGCTGGCTGGCCGACAGCCGCGACGAAATGACGGGTGAGCGCCTGGACGAGCTGGAAGACCCCTTCCGCCTCTATCGCTGCCACACGATCATGAATTGCGCCAATGTCTGCCCTAAGGGCCTGTCGCCCGCCAAGGCGATTGCGGAAATAAAGAAAATGGAGGCGGAACGTCATGTCTGAGCCAAAGGCCCTTTCCGAAGGACAAACAGCAGAAGGCGGCTGCCTGTGCGGCGCCATCCGCTACACGATCCAGGGCCCCAGCGCCTTTGTGAAACAATGCTGCTGCAAGGATTGCCAGAAGGCGACCGGCACGGGGCATACGACCATTATCGGCATTCACGGCAGCCAGCTCGACATGCGCGGAACGCCGAAGACCTATACCAATCACGGCGATACCGGCGGCAGCGTCACACGCCATTTCTGCGGCGAATGCGGCGGCAGGCTCTACACCTCGGGTGATCTTCCCGGCGATATCGTGATCATGCAGGCCGGTTCGCTGGACGATCCGGGCATCGTTTCGCCCGAAAGCGTGATCTACATGAAGGACGCCGCCCCCTGGGATCGCTTCGATCCCGATCTGCCCAAATTCGAGGCCCTCCAGCCCCGGAGTTGATGGAAGGCATCCTTTCGCGATACGAGGCGCTGCTCGCCGCGGACGAATTGCGCCCGGACACGGAACAGCGCGCCGCCGCCGCGCGCCTCGACGCGCTGCAGAAAGAATTGGAAATCGGCAATTCGCGCCCCGGCCTGCTGGGCAGGCTGCTGGGCCGCAAGGCACAGAGCCCACGCGGCGTCTATATGTGGGGCGGCGTCGGACGCGGCAAAAGCATGCTGATGGAACTGTTCCACGAGACATTGTCCATACGCGAGAAGCGCCGCGTGCATTTCCATGCTTTCATGCTGGAAGTTCACGATCTGCTGCGGGAAGAACGCAAGAAGGAAAGCGGGGATCCCATCCCGCCGGTCGCTGCCCGCCTGGCGCATGGCCTGCGCGTGCTGGCCTTCGATGAGATGGTGGTCAACAACTCCGCCGATGCGATGATCATGAGCCGCCTGTTCCGGGCGCTGATGCTGGATGAAGGCATCACGGTGGTCACCACCAGCAATCGGCACGCTTCCGATCTCTACAAGGACGGGCTCAACCGCGAGCATTTCCTGCCTTTCATCGATTTGATCCAACGTGAAATGGTCGTCCTCTCCCTCAACGGCCCGGTCGATTACCGGCTGGAGCGGCTGGGCGGCATGGCAACCTGGCACACGCCCATCGGCGCGGAAGCAACTGCGCAGGTGCGCGAGGCCTTCTTCCGCCTGACCGATTACAAGCCCGAAGACGCCGCCCATGTCCCTTCCGCCGAGCTCGATGTCGGCGGCGGCCGGAAGCTGTTCGTGCCCAAGAGCCTGAAGGGCGTGGCCGTGTTCAGCTTCAAGCGGCTTTGCGCCAATCCCCTGGGCGCGGCGGATTATCTCGCCATTGCGCGTGCCTATCACACCGTGATTATCGTGGGCATACCGGTAATGGGGCCCGATCAGCGCAACGAAGCCGCGCGCTTCGTGACACTGGTGGATGCGCTCTACGAAAACCGGGTGAAACTGCTCGCCACTGCCGATGCCGAGCCGGACGGGCTCTATGCCGCCGGGGACGGCAGCTTTGAATTCGAACGCACCGTCAGCCGCCTGATGGAGATGCGCAGCGCGGACTACATGGCGGCCGGACACGGCGAGGCGGATTGAAAAATCCAGGCACCGCCCCATATCGGGGATGTTCCAGCGGCAACACCCCGCTGATGTGGAAAATCCCATGATTGACGTAAGACCGTTCGATGGCCTGGCGCATCGCGACCATGGCTGGCTCAACACGCGCTATCACTTCAGCTTTTCCGACTACCACGATCCCGCCCGCATGGGCTGGGGCAAGCTGCGCGTGTGGAATGACGATATCATCGCATCCAAGGCGGGCTTTCCGGCCCATCCGCATAACGACATGGAGATCATCACCTTCGTGCGCACCGGCGCGATCACTCATAAGGATTCCATGGGCAATACCGGCCGCACCGGCGCCGGCGACGTGCAGGTGATGAGCGCCGGAACCGGCGTGGTCCATGCCGAATACAATCTGGAGGACGAGGACACCACGCTGTTCCAGATCTGGATCCTGCCCGACCGTGCGGGCGAGCCGCCCGATTGGGGCATGCGCGAATTTCCCCGCGGAGACCGCGCCGGCAAATGGGTGATTCTGGCCAGCGGAGACCCAGAGCAGGACAAGGCCCTTCCGATCCGCAGCGATGCGCGGGTGATGGCCGCCAAGCTCTCCAAGGGTGAGACGGTGACCTATGAAGCCGAAAGCTGGCGGCACCAATATCTGGTTTCGGCCAGCGGACGCATTCGCGTGAACGGGCAGGAGGCCGCGCCCAAGGACGGCGTTGCCATTACCGAGGAAGACACCATCACCGTCGAGGCGCTGGACGATGCCGAAATCGTGATGGTGGATGCCCGCTAGGCCGCTTCGGCCCGGCAAGCATCGAATGGAGTGATGATCAGGCCGCCTTGACCAGGCGCGATTGCGCTGTGGCGAGGCGGCTCATCACTTTCAAATCCTGCTCGCGCAGCTGCATGGCCGCATCGGCCCACAATTCGACGATCCGCTTGAGCTCTTCCAGCGCGACCGGCCGGGTTAGCTTCATGGCGCGTCGCCCATTGACAAGGCCCGGCAGACGCCGGACCGACTTGTCAATAAAATCGCGGCATTCATCCAAGCCCTCGCCCGGATCGGCCAGGCGGTGCACGATCCCCAGATCGTACATCTGCTGCGCCGTGAAGGTTTCGTTCGAGACGATCAGCCGGTCGGCCATGGCGCTGCCCAGCTTGCGCGACAGGATCGCATGCGCCCCCATGCCGGGGAACAGCCCGAACATGATCTCGGGCAGGCCGAAGGTCGCGCCGCGTTCGGCAATGATATAGTCGAAGGACAGCAGCGCTTCGAAACCTCCGCCCAATGCCGCACCTTCGACCAGCCCGATCGTCAGCATCGGCAGGTCGAGCGACAGCATGTTGCGGTGGAGGATTTCCACACATCTGTAACCATATTGCACCAGTCCGGCGCGGTCCCGCTCCCGGATCAGGCGTTGAAACAGCTCCAGGTCGCCGCCGAAGCAGAACACGCCAGGCGCGCGGCTGCCCAGTACAAGGAACCGCAGCGGTACCTTGCCGGGGCCGAAATTGTCGCCGATCAGCCTTTGCCAGTCGACAAAGTCCGTCAACATGGTGGGCGTGAAACTCGGCCGCCCGGTTGGATTCATATACGTCCAGAGCGTTTCGCGATCGTCTTCGTAGAGACAATCCAACTCGTTGAGTTTGAATAATTCTTCCGGAATCTCGAGATGCCGGGCACTTGTTTCGACGAGGTGCTCCTCGCTGTCGCCAAGAACCATAACCGGCTTGTCGGAATCATCGGAGCCGGCTTGCTCCACGTCGAGATTATTCGTCACTCGGTCCATAGAACCCCCGCTAACGACCCATGACCCCGTTTCTTTCTTATAATCTTCGTGGAAGTCATTGAAGAATCTAAGGCATTGCCGACTCGCTTGGCAAACGATTTATTTACCATTCCGGCTCAACCCGTCCGAAAAGCGGACAGTTTCATCCCGAAACGTTAATTTCTGCAGGGGATTATTCGGGCTGAAAGAATAGCGCTTCTGACGGCGCAAATCCGCCTGTGCCGCCGTTCTCCATCCCCTCTTCAAACCAGGATTTCGCGGGCCGCCCCCTGCCCCAGAAAGGCCGATGGGCTCGCGCTGGCGCCATATGCACCTGCACAAAAAACTGCGACGAGGTCTCCGATTTCGGACCTGGGAAGCTCTGCCTGGTCGGCGAGACGGTCCAGCGGAGTGCACAGACAGCCCACCACATTCGCCTCTTCGGCAGGCGGCTCGGCAAATCGGGTCGCAATGGCCAGCGGGTAATTGCGCCGCACCACCGTTCCGAAATTTCCCGAGGCCGCCAATTGATGATGCAGCCCGCCATCGGTCACCAGGAATATCTGCCCGTGGCTTTCCTTGCGGTCGAGAATGCGGGTGAGATAGACGCCTGCCTCCCCCACCAGATAGCGCCCCAGCTCAATCGCGAATTCGGTTTCCGCCAGAGATGCGGGCAAGCTTTCGAATCGCGCCTTCAGCGCATCGCCGATGATGCCGATATCCAGCGGTCGATCGCCATTGAAATAGGGAATGCCGAAACCGCCGCCCATATTGAGGTGTGGCAGAGGCGGGCCCGTCTCCTCCGCAAGGCGGCCCGCCAGTTCCAGAATATTGCCCTGGGTCTCGATGATCGCATCGGCATCGAGCGACTGGCTGCCCGCAAAGATATGCAGGCCTTGCCACCGCGCCCCTGCTTCGATGATCCTTTGCGCAAGTGGGACGACACGGCCGGTATCGAGGCCGAAGGGCTTGGCCCCTCCCCCCATCTTCATGCCCGATCCGCGCAGCTCGAAATCCGGATTAACGCGGATCGCCAGACGCGGCGCAACGCCCAGTCTTTCCGCAATCGCCAAGGCGCGTTCCGCCTCCGTCTCGGATTCCAGATTGAGCGTCGCCCCCGCGTCAATCGCTTGCTCGATTTCGGCATCGCGCTTGCCCGGGCCGGCAAAGCTGATGCCGCCAGCCCCGATCCCCTGGGCCAGCACCAATTCCAGCTCCCCGCCCGAAGCGATGTCGAAGCCGTCCACCAGGCCGCGCATTTCGCGCAGCAGCGGCGCGAAGGGATTGGCCTTCACTGCATAATGGATAGCCAGGCGCTCCGGCATGGCTGCGCGCAGCTCTCCCACCCGGCGGCGCACATGCTCGCGCGAATAGACGAATAGCGGCGTACCGCCCGCTTCGGCCACCAATGCGCTCGCCTTGCGTCCACCAATGGCCAGTTCGCCTTCGATCGCGGAATATCCCGCCGGGATCGGGCCGAGCGGCTTCATGGCGCAATCTCGCGTGCGAGTGCGGCCCGGTCGATCTTCCCGTTGGGATTGAGCGGCAGCGCTTCGCGCCAATGGATCTGTTTGGGCTGCATGAAGTTGGGCAGTTCCTTTGCCAGCGCTTTCGCCAATTCCTCGCGCGTATTCTGCCCGCCCGTTGCCGCGCGCACAACCAGATGCACCGCCTGGCCGAGCATCCTGTCCGGCACGCCCAGCGCCGCAGCCTCCGCCACCAGGCCGGTGGCGAGCGCCGCATCCTCGATCTCCTGCGGGCTGATCCGGTTGCCCGCGCTCTTGATCATCGCATCGCGCCGGCCGACGAAATAGAGCAGGCCGTCCTCATCCCGGACTACACGGTCGCCCGACCACACGGCCATTCCGCCATATTCCGAAGCTTCGGGCGCGGGGCGGAAGCGCTCCGCCGTCCGCTGCGGATCGTTCCAGTAACCCTGCGCCACCAGCGGCCCGCAATGGACCAATTCGCCTTCTTCCCCCGCAGCGCATATCTGCCCGTCATCGCCGATCACCAGCACTTCGGCAAAGGGGATCGCCGTGCCCATCGAAGTCGGGTGACCGTCCACCAGTGCGGGATCGAGATAGGTCGAGCGGAACGCTTCGGTCAGCCCGTACATCGGGAAGATCCGGGCCTGCGGAAAGATTGCGCGCAGTTTCTTCACCAGATCCGCCGTCAGCGCGCCGCCACTATTGGTCAGGCGGCGTAAAGGCGCCGCGGCGGCTTCGCCCCAATCGCTGTCCACCAGTTGCAGCCAGAGCGGCGGCACGGCGGCCAATGTGGTGACGCCATGGCGTTCGCATGCCTTCAGGACGTCACGCGGCGTGAGATAGTCCAGTGGGACCACGCTCGCCCCTGCATACCACGCGCTCAGCAGCTGGTTCTGCCCGTAATCGAAGGACAGCGGGAGCACGCCGAGCACAACATCGCTGCGCTCCAGCCCTAGATAATGGGTCACGCTAACGGCCCCGAGCCAGAGATTGGCATGGCTGACCATCACGCCCTTGGCCAGGCCGGTCGATCCGCTGGTATAAAGGATAGCCGCCAGATCGCTGCCCTGCGCCTTTGAAGGCGGCATGTGCCCGCCCTGCTCTTCCGCCTGCTTCCACAGATGCGCCTCTTCCATCACGGCACAGCCTTCCGGAACGTCGCCGTCTTCCAGGCTGGCAAGCCGCCCCTGATTAGCAATCAGCATGCGCGCGCCGCTATCGGCTAGAATATGGGCGACCTGCGAGCGGCGGAGCAGCGGATTGACCGGCACATGCACCAGGCCGGCGCGCGCCGCGGCCAGCGGCATCAGGCAGGTCAGTTCGCCCTTGGCCGCCCAGCTGGCGATGCGTGCGCCCCTTTGGGGAACCAGCGTGCTTAATTTGGCACTAAGGAGAGAGATACGCTCCTTTAAATCCTTATACGTAATCACACCGGTGCGCAGCACGAGCGCCGGATCGCCGTCCATCCCGCAATTCGCGAGATGGTCGATGGGCCGGGTTTCCGGATCGGGCGCGAGTGGCAAGTTGAACTCCTGGAAAAGGGCGAAAGTAAGTTGGTCGCAGTCAGCTATCACGGCAGCGCGAATGTGTTGCAAGCCTTGCCTCTGGCAAGTGCCGCACCGTTCGATCGCCCGGAATGGTTCCACCTGCTCGAATCGGTAGGCGGGCTGCAGCCTTTCATCGCCGCGGCGCAGGATGAATGCGGCAGCGCCGTGTTCCCGCTGATGCAGCCGCAATCCAACAGCAATCCGCTGGCCGAATGGCAGAATATCTTCTGGCGCCCGCTGTTCTCGCACGGGGCGGACACGCAAGCGCTGCTGACCGCGATCGCGCGCGATCTGGCAGGCAAGCGTAGCCATGTCTCGCTCAGCCATGTGCCCAATGAAGACGGCAGCGCCGATTTGCTGGCCGGTGCCTTCAGGGATGCGGGCTGGATCGTGATACCGCATGAATGCGGCGCCAATCGCACCTTGCGCCTGGCAGGCCGCGATTTCGACGCATATCTCTCCGGCCGCCCGGGCCCGCTGCGCAGCGCGCTTCGCCGCTGTTCGGCGCTGCTGGAAATCAGCGTCTCGAGCCGCTTCAACCCGGATAACTGGCAGGAATATGAAGCCGTCCGCTACAATGTCTGGAAGCGCGACGAACGCAGCGCGGAAATCATGCGCCGCTTTGCGGAGGAAGAAGGCACAGCAGGCCGCCTGCGCCTGGGCATCGCCCGCCTGCGCGGCCGCGCGATTGCCGCCCAGTTCTGGACGGTCGAGGCCGATACGGCCTGGGTTCACGACATTGCGCAGGCCGAAGCCGGGCGCCAGCTCTCTGCGGGCATGGCCCTGACAGCGGCCCTGCTGGAACAGGCGATCGACCGCGACAAGGTCCAGAGCGTGGACTTCGGCATTGGCGACGACGCCTATCCCGATGTCTGGTCGGAGGAGATGCAGCCGCGTTTCCGGCTCGATTGCCACCGCCCTGGCAACCCCAAAAGCTGGCCTTCCCTGGCCCTCGCCACGGCGCGAAAACTTGCCTCAAAGGCCGCCTCTGGCTAGAGCGGGCTCAAAGAGACGGGCGAAAATCCCGTCGGCAAGGGTTCAATGCCAGCATGACGACCAATCCCGGTATCTCCACCGATCCGAGCGATACCGACAAGCTGCTTCGCGAGATCCTGCGGGACGTTCTTGGCCTTAGCCAGGAACGCACGAACGAATTCAGCGAAGAGACCGGCCTGTTCGGCGATATGCCGGAACTCGATTCCATGGCCGTTGCCGGCTTGCTGACGGAAATCGAGGATCGGCTGTGCATCATCATCGAAGATGAGGATGTGGACGGCGAAATGCTGGAAACCTACGGCTCTCTGCTGGAATTCACCCGGCGCAAACAGGCGGAAAGCGCCTGTCAGAATTTCTCGAAATAACTCGCCAGCTCGACATGGGTTGACCAGCGGAACTGGCCCACGGGGCGCAGCTCCACCAGGCTATAGCCCCCTTCGGCCAGCATCTTCGCATCGCGTGCCCAGCTGGACGGGTTGCAGCTGATATAGACGATCCGCGCCACACTGCTTTGCGCCAGCAATTGCGCCTGCTCGCGCGCACCGGCTCGCGGCGGATCGAGCAGCACGGCATCGAAGCGGTTCAGCTCTGCGGGCTGGAGCGGATTGCGGAACAGGTCGCGGTGCAGTGAATGGACCGGCTTGCCAGAAGCGCCCGCAGCCGCCTTGCAGGCCAAATGCGCATCCAGCGAAGCTTCGGCCGCCAGAACCTTCGCGGGGCCCGCCAGGGCAAATGCAAACGTCCCCAGCCCGGCGAACAGGTCCGCGATCATGCCGGCCCCGCCCAGCCAGTCCTTTGCCGCGCCGATCAGCGCCTCTTCACCGTCCTGCGTCGCCTGCAGGAAGGACCCCGGCGGGAAGGGCACCGATATGCCTGCCAGCAAAACCGTGACGGGCTGCGGCTCCCAGCGCGCTTCCGCCCCGAAGCCTTCATCCACGGTCAGCCGGGCGAGCCCGTTCTCCCGTGCGAAATCGAGCAGCGCCTCGGTCTGCTCCAGCCCTTCGACGCTCAGCCCCTTGAACCCGCAATCGATTCCCTGGTCGGTCAGAGTGAGTTCGATATCGACGGCATATTTGCCTTTTCGCGCCGCCAGCAGGCCGCGCAGCGGCGACAGAAAGGCAAACAGCTCCTCCCGCAGCACATGGCATTCGGCCAGCTCGACGATGCGGTGCGATCCGGCCTCGCGATATCCGATCCGCGGCCCCTGCCCGCCATTCACCGCATGCAGCGTCGCACGGCGACGGCTGCGCGGCGGGGAAAGATGCGCCGGAGCGATCCTTTCAGGTGTCAGCCCCTGCCCCTCGGCGGCATTGACCACGCGGCTCGTCACGAACCCGGCCAGCGACTCCTCGTCCAGATGTTGAAGCTGGCAGACGCCGCAAGCCTGAGCCTGCCGAAGGGCGAAATGGCGGCAAGGCGGCTCCGCATAATGCGGCCCGCGCTCCAGAGTTCCGTCTTCCCGGACGACATCGCCCGGCGCAGCCAGCGGCACATGGCGTCCGCTCGCGGTCACGCCGTCGCCCTTGGCCGCGACGCGCAGGATTTCCTCCCCGGCGCTCACAGGCAGGCGGCGTAAACGGCCGGTAGGCAATCGATCAGGCCTGCCGGAGTGAAGGCCGCGCCGCATTGCCGCGCAACCTCCCCATGCAGCCACACCGCTTCGCAGGCTGCATCGTAAGGCTCGGCCCCGGTGGCAAGGCGGCTGACCGCCAGCCCTGCCAGCACGTCGCCCGTGCCCGCCACGGAAAGCCAGCTCGGCGCAGGTCCCGCAAGGGTCACGCGCCCGTCCGGCGCGGCAATCATCGTGTCCGGCCCCTTGGCGACGATGATCATGCCCGTCGCCTCAGCCAATTGCCGCGCCACGCCCAGCTTGCTCGTATCGCCGACATGGAAGGCATAGGCCAGGGCCGCCAGTTCCCCTTCGTGCGGGGTGGCGATGATCGGCGCGGTCCGGCCTGCGAGCATATGTCTGCCCAGCAGAATCACGGCATCGGCATCCAGCACCGCGGGCACATCGCGTGAGAGAGCCGCGGCCAGTTTCGCTTCCGCCGCTTCGCTGCGCCCCAGGCCGGGGCCGATCAGCAGCGCGGAAAGGCGCGGATCGGCCAGTGAATCCGCCTCCACCACCAGCTCCGCCGGTGCTGCAGCAGGCGCGCTTTGCGCCGCCAGTTTCACATAACCCGCCCCGCCATGCATCGCCGCGCGGCAGGCCAGCAGCGTAGCGCCCGGCATCGCGCCCGCGACCACAGCCGCCAGACCGCGCGTATATTTATGCGCATCGGCCGAAGGAGCGGACAGTTCCGGCCGCTGCAGCAATTGCGCGGCGCCCTCCACCGGCTCCACGCCAATCGGTACCAGGAAGCGCTGCCCCATCGTTGCGGCGGCAGGCATCGTCCAATGGGCGTATTTCCATGCGCCGAGCGAGACGGTGAGATCGTAGGAAGGGAGCCCTTTATTGAGCGGATGGCCGCTATCGCTTTCGATCCCGCTGGGCAGATCCACTGCGACCCGCCGGCCATGCGCGGCGGCCAGATCGGTCAGCAAGTGCAGCAATTCCTCGCTCAGCGGACGCGTAAGGCCGCTGCCGAACAGGCAATCGACTAGGACGGAGGCATGGGGAATCTCGTCCGGAGAACAGATATCCCCGTGATAGGCCGCGCGCGCATTCTTGGCCGCATCGGTGGCAGGCTCGATCGGTGCGACCACGCATACCGGCAGGTGCCAGCGGCGCAGGCTTTCGGCGATGACATAGCCGTCCCCACCATTATTGCCGGGGCCGCACAGCACCGTGACCGGATAGGGCCAGGCCAGGCGATAGACCCATTGCGCCGCCCCGTGTCCCGCGATCTGCATCAACGCGTCGACACTGGTGCCCGCATCGATCAGCGCCTCTTCGGCGGCGCGCATCTGCGCCACGGTCAAAATCTGGTGGTTGGCACCCGTCATCCCTCATGCCCCGCGCTGGCACACCGCCGCTTCGGGCAGATGCTCAGTTGACCTTTTTTCCGTTCGGATAGCGTAGCTGCGAAAGATCGCGCACCGCGCCGCGCGCCGCACTGGTCGCCATCGCGGCATAGGCCTGCAGCGCCAGGGAAATCTTGCGCTTGCGCGGCGCCACGGGCAGCCAGGCGGCATCGCCCTTGGCTTCCATCGCCGCCTTGCGCGCCGCCAGCTCCTCGTCCGAAATCGCCAGCGAGATCGTGCGCCCGGGAATGTCGATATCGATCCGATCGCCATTTTCGACCAGCGCGATCGCCCCGCCTTCGGCAGCCTCTGGCGAGACATGGCCGATCGACAGGCCCGACGTGCCACCGGAAAAACGGCCATCGGTGATCAGCGCGCAGGCCGCCCCCAGCCCCTTCGATTTGAGGTAGCTGGTGGGATAGAGCATTTCCTGCATGCCCGGCCCGCCCTTGGGCCCTTCATAGCGGATGACGACGACATCGCCCGCCTCGACCTGACCGGTGAGGATGCCCGTGACGGCATCGTCCTGGCTTTCGAATACCTTGGCCGGCCCGGAGAAAACCAGGATGGATTCGTCCACGCCCGCCGTCTTCACGATGCAGCCGTCCAGCGCGATATTGCCCGAAAGCACCGCCAGACCGCCATCCTTGCTAAAGGCATGCTCGGCGCTGCGGATCACGCCGTTTTCGCGGTCAAGATCGAGATCGGCCCAGCGGTTGGATTGGCTGAAGGCCGTCTGCGTCGGCACGCCGCCCGGTGCGGCGCTGTAGAATTCATGCACCTTGTTGTTTTTGGTGCGGCCGACATCCCAATCGTCCAGCGCATCGGCCATGGTCGGGCTGTGAACAGTGGGCAGCGCGGTGTTGAGCAGCCCAGCCTTCTCCAGCTCGCCCAGGATCGCCATGATCCCGCCTGCGCGGTGAACGTCTTCCATGTGGACGTCGTTCTTCGCCGGCGCGACCTTGCTGAGACAGGGCACGCGGCGCGATAGCCGGTCGATATCCTTCATCGTGAAATCCACGCCCGCTTCATGCGCGGCGGCGAGCAGATGCAGCACCGTGTTGGTGGAACCGCCCATGGCGATATCCAGCGACATGGCGTTTTCGAATGCTTCGAAACTGGCGATGGAGCGCGGCAACACGCTCTCGTCGTCTTCCTCGTAATAACGCTTGGCCAATGTGACGGAGAGCCGCCCTGCCCGCTCGAACAGCTGCTTGCGGTCCGAATGGGTGGCAAGCTGCGATCCGTTGCCCGGCAGCGAAAGGCCCAGCGCCTCGGTCAGGCAGTTCATCGAATTGGCGGTGAACATGCCCGAGCACGATCCGCAGGTCGGGCATGCCGCCTGTTCGATGCTGGTCACTTCCTCATCCGTGTAGTGCTCATCCGCGGCGGCAACCATTGCATCGACCAGATCGAGCGCGACTTCCTTGCCTTTCAGAACGACCTTGCCGGCCTCCATCGGCCCGCCGGAAACGAACACGGTGGGGACGTTGATCCTGAGCGCCGCCATCAACATGCCCGGCGTGATCTTGTCGCAATTGGAGATGCAGACCATGGCATCGGCGCAATGCGCGTTGACCATATATTCCACGCTGTCGGCGATCAGATCGCGTGAGGGCAGCGAATAGAGCATGCCGTCATGCCCCATCGCGATCCCGTCATCCACGGCGATGGTGTTGAATTCCTTGGCGACGCCGCCCGCCGCCTCGATCTCGCGCGCGACCAGTTGGCCCAGATCCTTCAGATGGACATGGCCCGGAACGAATTGGGTGAAGCTGTTGACCACGGCGATGATCGGCTTGCCGAAATCGCCATCCTTCATGCCCGTGGCGCGCCATAGGCCGCGCGCGCCGGCCATGTTGCGGCCATGGGTGGTTGTGCGGGATCTATAGGCAGGCATTTTTCGCTCCAATGGGGCAGTATATCACATTCTGCATTGGGCCCTAGCCCAGCATGCATGCCCCCCGAAAGCCAAAAAATCATGGCCACGCCAAGGCGCAGCTATCCCATGCCGACCATTTCCAGGGCGAGTTTGCCGCAGATGCGCCGCAGCCGGTCGGCCCATTCGGCCTGCCCGGCCTCGTCCGCGATCAGATCCTGCCGGATCTCGATATAGAGATAGGGCCGCCCTTCGCTTTCGATATGGCGCTTGATCGCGGCGTTGTAGATCTTGCCCGAATAGGGAAGCTGATCGCCCACATGCAGCCCGTCTGCCTCCAGCAGCGGCTGGGCATAGCGCGCCCCGCGATCGTCCTGATCGTAGAGCAGCCCGCAATGCCAGGGCCGCTTGTCTTCCGGATCGCAGGCGAGCTGCGGCGTGAAACTGTGCAGCACCAGGATCAGCGCAGGCGGCACCTTGTCCAGCAGACGGTCCAGCGCGTCATTGAAAGGGCGGTGGAAGCGGGCGAGCCGCGCTTCCCGGTCGATCCCCAGATTGCCGGGAATCTCGCGCCCATCGCTCATTTCGGGAATGGCGGCCGGATCGTGCTCCTCGCGGTTGGTGTCGCAGACCAGCCGGCTGACATTGCCCAGGAAAGCCGCTGTGCCCTCATGCGCGGCCATCCGCTCTGCCACGCCTGCCACGCCGATATCCACCGCGATATGCTCGTTCATCAGCGCGGGATCGATGCCCAGATCGATATCGCCGGGCACGCGATTGGAGGCATGATCCGCCATGATCACGATGCCGCCGAAACGCGGCGTTCCCACCAGCCGATATGCTTCTTCGTTCAACGAATCCTGCCTTGCATCTGCCACCAGTGGCTCTGCTCCCGGGCTAACCGATCGCTCGCCTCACGCAAGCCCTGCGCGCTCTCATACAGTGCAAAACAGGTCGCGCCGGAGCCGGACATGCGCGCCAGCCATGCATCGGTGCCGCCTAGCGCTGCCAGCACATCGGCAATTTGCGGGCAGATCGAAACCGCCGGCGCTTCCAGATCGTTACGCCCGGCCAGTGCGATTTCGCGGGCGCTCCCCTGCGGCAAGGCGCCGCGATCCGCCCCATCCCATGCGGCGAAGACCGGCCGGGTGGGCAGCGGAACGCGCGGATTGACCAGCAGCACATGCGTGCCCGCCAGATCGCCGGGGCCAGGGGCCAGCTCGGTGCCTGTACCTCTGCCGATACATGTGACGCTTTCCACGCAGGCCGGTACATCCGCCCCCAACTTCGCGGCCCGTGCCTGCCAGTCCTCCGGCAGACCATGCGCCTGCTCCACCAGGCGGAACACGGCGCCCGCATCGGCGCTCCCCCCGCCCAGCCCCGCGGCAACCGGCAGATTCTTTTCCAGATCGATCGCCATCCCGCCCGGCCGGGGCAGCGCGCCCAATGCCTGCATCGCGATATTGGCGAAGGGATCGCTCAGCGCACCGGCAAATTCGCCGAAGACGCGCAGCTCGTCCCGCTCGGCACTACGCGCGGAGAGCACATCGCCTGAATCCACGAAAGCGAACAGCGTTTCCAGCTCGTGATAGCCGTCATCCCGCCGGCGCCTGACATGCAGGGCCAGATTGATCTTGGCGTAAGCGATTTCGATCATGGGGCGGGCTTTCGATGCATGCGCCGTCCCTTAGCGTCAACTCTGCGCTCTGTCCGCATCGCGCGAAAAATACTGCGGAGTTGCGGCCCGTCCGGCGGAAAACCCTATGGCTCGCCGCCCTGGACGCGGAAAGAACGCAGCTTGGTGAGCAGCCAGGATGCCGCCGGCCCCATCGCCGCATCCCCCCGCCAGGCGACATGAACCGGAACTTGATAGGTGGCTGCCTCGGCCGACCAGGCAGGCGTCTCGAGCCGCACCAGTTCGCCTGCTTCCAGCTCGGCGGCAATCATTGCATCAGGCAAAATCGTGTAACCGAGCCCCTGCTTCAGCATCGGCAGCATCGCGGAGAGTTGTTCGAAACGCCACGGGGCGCCGCCGAACACGCCAAGGTCCCGCAAGATTGCGCCGCCCGGCTCCATCATCGGCACCAGCTGCAAATGTTCGCGCAGGTCGTTGGGCGTCACCGGCCCGCGGATCGCGGCCAGGGGGTGCGAAGCCGCCACGACCATCGACAGCTCCGCTGTCGTAACCAGTTGGCGTTCCAGGCCCAGCGACTCATCCGATTGCAGCATCAGGATTCCAAGCTGTGCCTGCCCTTCCAGCAGAATCCGCGCCGCATCCTCCATCACCAGATTCCGGAACCGCAGTTCTACGTCGGGAAACTGCGCACGGAACTCCGCGAACAGGCCGGTAAATTTCGCCATCGGGAAAATTAGGTCCGTGGCGACCGTAATCTGCGCCTCCGTTCCGCTGGCAAGGTTGGCCGTATGCGAACGGAACGCCGCCAATTCCTCGGCAATGCGGCGCGCCCGCGGCAAGATCATCAGCCCTGCCCCGGTCAGCGCTGCACGGTATCCGGAACGATCGAACAGCGTCAGGCCCGTCTGCGCCTCCAGCTTGCGGATCGAATGGGAAATCGCCGAAGGCTCCTTCCCGGCGGCCCGCGCGGCCGCGCCGAAACTGCCATTATCGGCCACAGCCAGGAAATCTTCGACCTGTTCCCAGCGATACTCAGTCACAGATTCAATTCCCGGCATTTCCGCATAACAATGAAATTAATTCACCGGTTTGTGCGAAAGATCAACCTATCATCGCGCCTCTACGGCTTTAATGGTGAGTTATATCACGCAGTTTTCGGAAGATCGGATATCCGGGAATTGACGCAAAAAGGGAGAGGGCGATCATGGAGCTTTCGAATCCGGAAGTGGTGGCTGAAACCGTCACCGCCGATTTCAACTATGTAGACGCCGGCGCGATTGCCGCGCCGCTGCACTTCTCGCTCGATCATGCGTGGAGCGGCATTCCGACGGTCCAACGCAGCGTGCCGGTTACCGATGCCAGCAGCCTTGCAGAGCCGCCGCGCTTCGACCGCGAAGGTTTCCAACTCGTGCAGACCGGCGTCAGCGATATCGATTGGCTCGACGAGGAACTGATCGGCACTGTCTGGCGTGACGCAGCACTCGCAGCGGTAAAGCAGCTTACGGGCGCGGACGATGTCGTCGGCTGGGGCATCGGCCTGCGTTATTCGGAAAGGAATCTGGGCGCAAAGCGCACCGATGTGACCAACCCGGCGCGCAAGGTCCATGGCGATTTCAGCCCGACCCATTTTGGCGAGAAGCTCGATCACTGGGACGCGGAGCAGCGCGTTGCGGAGGTCGCCAATGGCCGGCGCCTGGCCCACTGGATCGGGATCAATGTCTGGCAGCCCGTTTCACCTGCACCCTATGACAACCCGCTGGCGGTGTGCGATGCACGCAGCGTGCGCGACGAAGATGTGCTGATTGGGCGCGGCTCCGTGCCGAGCAACCGCAGTATCGAAGTGGACCTGCTGCTGTATTACGACAATCCAGACTATCGCTGGCACTATTTCAGCAAGGCCGAACCGGGTGAAGCGCTGGTGTTCTGCGGCATCGAGGCCAAGCCCCGGGGCGGCTGGCGAACAGTTCCGCACTCCGCCTTCGACAATCCGGCCTGCCCTGAGGCTTCCGTACCGCGAATGAGCGTGGAGATGCGCGCCCTGGCCCTGTTCTACGAAGAATAGACATTGCCCCGCCGGCCTTGCCGGCGGCAGGGATCGGCCTTTCGCTCTTCGCCGGATGGCAGCCTAGGGCGTCAGCACATCCGCATCGCATCTTGCGCACTCGGCGTATCGTGGGAACATCTCATCCGATCGCCCGCTTACCAAGGGATGGATGGATTTCTTTCCCTGTGGTCCCAGGCCGCGCATACGACGCTCGGGCTCTTCTGGATGGCTTTCTGGGCATTCGGCTTCGGCTATCTCATTTCCTCCATGATCCAGGTGTTCGTGACGCGCGAACGCATGAAGCAGTCGATGGGCGAAGCGGGCCCGAAAAGCGTCGCGCTGGGCACCGGTTTTGGCTTCATCTCCTCTTCCTGCTCTTTCGCGGCGTTGGCGACAACGCGTTCGCTCTTCACCAAGGGCGCGGGCTTCATCCCCTCGCTCGCCTTCCTGCTCGCCTCCACCAATCTGGTGATCGAGCTGGGCATCGTGATTTCCATCTTCCTGACCTGGCAATTCGTGGTCGGAGAATATGTCGGCGGAATCCTGCTGATCCTGCTGATGTGGCTGATCGTGCGGCTGACCCGGCCGAAGCGACTGATCGAGCAGGCCCGCGAACATGCGCGGGAGGCCGCGGGCGAGGATGAGGACGGCGAAGTACCGGACTGGCGCAAGCTTATCACGAGCCGCGAAGGCTGGCAGCAGGTCGCCAACCGCTATGTGATGGAATGGCGGATGGTATGGAAAGACGTGACGGTGGGCTTCACCGTCGCCGGGATCATTGCCGCCTTCGTTCCAAAGAGCTTCTTCGAAGCGCTGTTTGCCGGTTCCGGCCAGGGGAGCGATCCGTCCTTCTGGGAATTGCTGCTGCAGGCGCTGGTGGGCCCCGTGGCGGCCTTCTTCACCTTTATCGGATCCATGGGGAATATCCCGCTGGCGGCCGTGCTGTTCTCGAACGGGGTGAGCTTTGCCGGGATCATGGCCTTCATCTTTTCCGACCTGGTGGTGTTCCCGGTGCTGCGCATCCAGGCCAAATATTACGGCTGGAAAATGGCGCTTTATATTCTTGCCGTGTTCCTGGCGATCCTCGTCGCGGCCTCGCTCATCCTGCATTACGGTTTTGCGATGGCCGGGCTGCTGCCCTCTTCGGCCAATGCCTCCAGCGTGACCGATCAGGAATTCTTCGCGGTCGATTACACGCTGTTCTTCAATCTCGCCTTTGCCGGCCTTAGCGCGGCCTTCCTGGTGTGGAAGGCGCGTACTGCAGGCTTCATGGGCAGCGACACGGATAGCTGGGGGGAGAATATTCTGCGCATCCTGGCAATCGCTGCCTTCGCCTGGCTGGCGGGCGGGCTCGGCCTTGCGCTCTTCGCCGGATAGAAGCCTAGGAAGTCAGAACGTCGGAATCGGATTTGGCGCGTTCGGCCTCGAAAACCCATTCGCGCGCGACCTCTTCCTCGCGCGAAATCTTGCCTCCGGCGAAACGGTCCATCACCACGCAGGCCACCAGATCGCCCGTGACGTTCATCACGCAACGTATGCGTTCCAGCACCTGGTCGAGCCCGATGATCAGCATCAGCCCGCCCAGCGGGATCCCCGCGGCGGCCAGCACGCCCGATAGCACCATGATCCCCACGCCCGGCGCGGCAGGGGCGCCGATTGAAGCGCCCAGCGACGTCAGCATCACGGCGATCAGCGCAGGCGGCTGCAGGTCGATCCCGAAGAGCTGCGCCATGAAGATCGTGGCGATCCCGTGATAGCAGGCCGTGCCGCCCATATTCATCGTCGCGCCCAGCGGGATCACGATCTGCGCGGTCGACGGGCGGACCTTCAGATTGTCCTCCGCCACGCGCACCGAAACCGGCATGGTCGCCGCCGAGGAATCGGTCGAAAAGGCCAGCAACTGGGCGTCGCGTATATGCCCCAGGAAGCGCAGCGGATTGCGCCGCCCGATCAGCGATACGATCGCGAGATAAAGACCCAGCAATAGCATCAAGGCGGCGACAACGCTGGCGGCATAGACACCCACGCCCACCAGCACGCCCGGCCCGGTCTGCATCATCGCCCGCGCCAGCAGGCCGAAAACCGCGATGGGGGCGAAACGCATGACGAAGGAAACGACGCTCATCGAAACCTGCTGGATCGATCCCATCAGGTCCAGCAGCGGCTTGGCGCTTTCCGGCGCCATGGAGATCAGCGCCACGCCCAACACGACGCCCAGCACTACGATCTGCAGCAATTCGCCTTCCACGATCGCGCTCAGCGGGTTTTGCGGCAGCACCGAAACGATCGCCTGGGGCAGCGATGCCATTCCGATCCCGTCTGTCTCCATCGGTTCGATATCCGGCGGCGCGCCGCCCGAAAGCGCCTGCCCCACGCCGGGATCGACATAGAGGCCCGGCTGCACCAGATATCCCACCATCAGGCCCAGCGCGATCGCCAGCAGCGTCGTCCCCACGAAATAGATGGCAAGGCCGATACCGGTATTGCGCAGCTGATTGGCATCACCGCTGGCCGCAATGCCGCGCACGACGGAGGCGATCACCAGCGGCACGATCACCATCTTGATCGTCACCAGGAAGAGCTCGCCCGGCAGAGATATCCAGTTGCCGATCACTTCGGAATTGGCGGGCGAAACCCATCCGGAAGAAGGGGCCAGCGCAATGCCGGCCGCGACGCCCAGCACCATTCCGATCAGAATCTGCACCCACAGGCGCGTTTCGATGAGTTTGCGCAGATCCTTGGTCAGCAGCTTGATGCTGCGCGGATGGAGGCTTTCCAGCGAACGCGACATGGCCCGGCGGTTAGTGACAATTTTCGCCCAATTCCGCAACGGGCGGGAAGCACCTTATGGGCCCTGCCGCCTGCGCCCCGGCACCATCCTCAACGGTTCGTCGCAGCCTGATCGCAACGGTTCGTCGCAAACTGCACTCGGATTGGCTCTGTATGGTTAATTTTAGGTGGAACCGTTCGCGTGCCGGTGTGTTTGGCATCCACGCGGGCATTCGCGTACCGCGAGTCTAGTAGGTATTTTTTCCAAGCGAGATATTGGGGGTTCTGACAGCCGGACATACCATAATATGGGAGTTCTCGGGATTAGTCGCGAACGCGCACAGCTCGCCGATGAAGCTTGAAGGAGCATTATAATGAGTGTCGTTTCCAAGAGGATGAAAGCCCTCTGCCTGTTTACAATCGTTTCCCTGCCGATGTCGGCGGGCCTGTCGGCTCAGGAACTGCAGCCGGCCGCAGCAACCGGAGCCGAAGACGGCGAAGTCATGACCACCGTGCTCGGCAATCCGCCGGCCGACCTTTCCGGCATGACCGAAGGCCCCGAAATCGAAGGCTTCATTGCCGCACGCGACGATTACCGTCTGAACGTCATGAGCGATGCAGGCGCCAGCAATGTCGTGCTCGTCAGCGAAGGCACCGAAATCAAGGGCACTGGCGGCTTCCTGGGCCTCGGCCGCAAGACACTGGCAGACGACGCGCTGCTGAACGGCCTGCCGGTTACCATCAAGACGGTGCAGTGGCGCAGCGGCCTGGTGGCCAGCGAGATCAAGTTCAAGACGGACGATCTCGAAACCGCGCAGATGATCCGCAGCGGCACGTCGCAGCGCTTCTCCCAGAATGAAGAAGCGATCAGCAAGAACGCGGCAGCGGCAGAAGCCCTGCGCGGCCGGATGGCCGATATCGACAAGTACAATGTCATGGGCACCACCAATGTCTATTTCGACAGCGGCAAGTGGAACCTTTCGCCGGCAGCCGAGACCGAGCTGTGCGCGATCGCCCAGGAAGCCGACGCGATGGAAAATGCCCTGATGCTGGTGGTCGGCTACACCGACTCCGATGGCAGCCAGGACTACAACCAGGTGCTGAGCGAACGCCGCGCCGGGCGCGTGGTCAACTATCTGCAGCAGGCCTGCGGCTGGAAGCCCTATCGCATGCTGACCCCCACCGGCATGTCTGAATCGCAGCCTGTGGCAACCAACGATACGAACCAGGGCAAGGCCGAAAACCGCCGCGTCTCGGTGAACATCCTGGTCAGCAAGGCTCTCGAAGAATCGGATTCCTAAGACCTTAGGAACCTGAGACTTTCAGTCTTCGAAGGGGGTGGGCTCGCCTGATCGGGCCCACCCCTTTTTCGTGCCCGGGATCAATGCAGCCGCCCGCCTGTCAGGCGGAGGGGCGGCACCGCGATCATCACCCCTGCAAGCCGGCGGTGAAGGCGGTCACCGGCGCCAAGGATGCGGCCACGAAGGTCAGCGAAATCCAGGCCACCAGAGCGCCCGCGCCCCAGAAATAGGCGGGATGCACGGCGCCGCGCTCTTTCCGGTCGAACAGCATGCCAGCGGCGAAAAAGCCCAGCAGGATGAGCATGACCAGCCACATTCCCCGCTGATCGAACAATATCGGCAGCACCAGGCGAGCCACCGCTACTGCGATCAGATTGATCATCGCGCCCAGCATCAGCCTCTTGTGCCAGTCCGAATGCGCGCGCAGGCGCAGCGCGGCCACGAACAGGCCTGCGAAGGCCACCAGATTGAGCCAGTCCATCATCAGGAAGAAGCTCGGCTGGAAGAAGGGCGGTACGCGGCCCGTCTGCACGACCATCGCCGCGCCCCAGAAGCCGTATAGCGTGATCCACAGGGCCCAGACCGCGGCAATGGGCCCGAGCTTTCGATGCACGGCCACATGGCCGCGATAGATCAGCGCGTTCTGCGTCAGATAAAGTCCGACCCAGACCGTCATGGAAACGGCGTGAACATGTATCCACAAGGGCGCGTTGAAACTGGACGCCCCGATCGCGAAGAAAAACCCGAACCCCGCCACCACCGCGGCAAGGATGGCCAAAGCCATGTAGAAAAAGAATGCGCGCTCTTTCTGGAGCGGCGTCATGTCATGCGCAGCAAGACTCGCCATTTTATATCTCCCCCAACAACCCGGGAGGGAGTTTCTCCGCAAAGCGACTGAAGTCAATCTGGTTTGCGCGCAGGCAGGCGGCCTTACGGAAGCAGCACGATCCGGCCGAAGGGATGGCCTTCTTCGGCATGGCGGTGGGCCGCCGCAGCCTCTGCCAGGGGAAAGACCCGGTCGATCGGCATCGAAAGGCGGCCTGCAGCCAGATCCGCGAATAACTCCGCGATCAGCCGGTGGATGCGCGCAGTATGCAGTTCCCGGCCGAAGAACGCGCTGAGTACGGCCAGGCTCTTGGGCGCGATATCGCCAAAGGCGAACTCGCTGCCTGTCCCGCTCGCGCCGCCCACCGCGACGAGGCGCCCGCGATAGCGCAAGGCCTGCAGCAGGGGCTTCAAAGAGCCGCCACCTGCCAGATCGACCACCAGATCGACGCCGGCGCCCTCCGTCAGCTCCAGCGCGCGCAAGGCGATATCTTCCTGCCGGTAGTCTATGCCATGGGCTGCCCCGAAGCCGCGCAACCGCTCGATCCGTTCGTCCGAGGAAGCGGTCGCAATCACGCGCGCGCCCGCCCTGTGTGCCAATTGTACGGCGGCGAGGCCGACGCCGCCCGCCGCGCCCTGGATCAACACCGTTTCCCCGGCTTCGAGCTTGCCGAACTCGAACAAAGCGTCATGCGCTGTGCCGAAGGAAATCAGCCCGGCGGCGGCCAGCTGAATGTCGAGCGCATCGGGCACGGGAAAGGCGAAAGCGGCAGGGACGGCAAACAGCTCTGCATGCGATCCTTGCCAATTGAAGCAGGCCACGCATTGCCCCACTGCAAGATCGGTAACGCCGGGACCAAGCGCTTCGACCACGCCCGCGGCGGCATAACCCCCGACATAAGGCGAATGCGGTGGGGGATTCTTCCGCCGGGCAAGAACGTCCCCGCCCTCCAGGCTGACGGCCTGAACCCGGACCAGCACGTCCCCTTCCCCGGCTTCGGGATCGGGAAGCTCGCCATAGGTCAAGACATCGGGATTGCCGTTGATGCTGTAGAAAGCGGCTTTCATCGTCACATATTCGGGTAATTCGGCCCGCCGCCGCCTTCGGGCGTCACCCATTCGATATTCTGCGTCGGGTCCTTGATATCGCAGGTCTTGCAGTGGACGCAGTTCTGCGCGTTGATCACCAGCTTGGGATCGCCTTCTTCCAGCCCCACGAACTCATAGACGCCCGCCGGGCAATAGCGTGCTTCCGGCCCGGCATAGAGCGGCAGGTTGATCTCGGTCGGCACGGCCGGATCTTTCAGCAGCAGATGGCCGGGCTGATCCTCTTCGTGATTGGTACCGGAGAGATAGACGGAGGACAGCCGGTCGAAGCTGAGCACGCCGTCGGGCTTGGGATAGTCGATCGGCTTGAAGTGATCGGCCCGCTCGGTCTCCGAAGCGTCGGTATGATGCGCCATAGTGATCGGCAGGCCGATCTTCCAGGTGCGCATCCACATATCGATCCCGGCCAGCAGCGTGCCCAGCGTGCCGCCGAAACGGGCGACGGCGGGCTGCGCGTTCTTCACCAGCTCCAGCTCTTCGGCGATCCAGCTTGAACGCAGCACGGCGCCGTAGCCGGTAACGTCGTCATTCTTGCGGCCCGCCTGCAGCGCTTCCGCCACGGCATCGGCGGCGAGCATCCCGCTCTTCATCGCGGTATGGCTGCCCTTGATCCGCGGAACATTGACGAAGCCGGCCGCGCAGCCGATCAGCGCGCCGCCGGGGAAGCTCAGTTCCGGCACGGATTGCCATCCGCCTTCATTGATCGCCCTTGCGCCGTAGGAAACGCGCTTGCCGCCTTCCAGCACCGCCGCGATTTCCGGATGGTGCTTCCAGCGCTGGAACTCCTGATAGGGGCTGACATAGGGATTGGCGTAATCGAGCGCGGTCACGAAGCCCAACGCCACCTGCCCGTTCGCCTGGTGGTAGAGGAAACCCCCGCCCCAGCTGCCGCTTTCCGACAGGGGCCAGCCCTGCGTGTGGATCACCCGGCCGGGCACATGCTTTTCGGGCGAGATGTCCCACAATTCCTTGACGCCCAGCCCGTAAATCTGCGGCTGGCAATCTTCCTCCAGGCGGTATTTCGCCTTCAGCCGCTTGGTCAGATGGCCGCGTGCGCCCTCTGCAAACAGCGTATATTTGGCATGCAGTTCCATCCCCGGCTGATAGTCCGGCTTGTGGCTGCCATCCTTGGCGATGCCCATATCCTGCGTGGCGACGCCCATTACGGCGTCTTTTTCATCGAACAGCACTTCGGCGGCCGGAAAGCCGGGGAATATCTCCACCCCCAGCGCTTCGGCCTTTTCGGCCAGCCAGCGGCACAGATTGCCGAGCGAGCCGGTATAACACCCCTCATTGCTCATCAGCGGGGGCATCATCGCCTGCGGCAGCGCGGTCTTCCCATTGCGCGATAGCGTCCAGTGCCAATTGTCCGTCACCGGCACTTCGGCCATCGGGCAGCCATCATCGCGCCAGTCCGGCAGCAGCTCGTCCAGCGCACGGGGATCGAACACCGCGCCCGAAAGGATATGCGCGCCGACTTCGGAACCCTTTTCCAGGATGCAGACGGTGGTTTCCGCGCTGGCCTGTTTCAGGCGGATCGCAGCGGCAAGCCCCGCCACGCCGGCCCCTACGATGACCACATCGTAAGGCATGGATTCCCGTTCACTCATTACCTGCACGCCCCGATTTCAGATGCTTGTGTTCTATACATGGATGAGACTTGATTGCTTGGCGCAGTCAGGTCAAGACTTCCTTGGATACATGGACGCACGCCCATCCCAGTCGCTGGCCGACCAGCTTTCCGCCGCTGCCGATTGGTGGCGCGAAGCGGGTGTGGACCTGGCCTTCACCGACGAGCCGAATAGCTGGCTGGCCGATCCGGCACCGGATGCCAGGGATCAGGGCGCCGCAAAGAACGATGGGGAGAATGCCGCCCCTTCCGCGAGTACGCCTGCCGCCGTCCCTTCGCAGCCGCCGATCGGCGGAGATCCGGCCAATTGGCCTGCCGATCTGGAAAGCTTCGCCGCCTGGTGGCTGGCCGAACCCAGCCTGGACGAAGGCGGTTCGCGCCCGCGCATCGCCCCGCGCGGCAAGGCAGGCGCCAGGCTCATGATCCTGGTGCCCGCGCCCGAGGCGGAAGATACCGAAACGCTGCTGTCCGGCCCGCAAGGCCGCCTGCTGGATAGCTTCCTGGCGGCGGCGGACGTTGCCGCGGAAGACGTCTATCTTGCGGCAGGTTTGCCGCGCCACATGGCCTTTGCGGACATACCGGATATGGCCCAGCGCGGGCTTGGCGCCGTCACCCTGCACCATATCGGCCTGGCCGCGCCGGAGAGGGTCCTTGTCCTGGGAAGAGACGTTCTGCCGCTTCTTGGCCACAATTTGGCGCAGAGTCCTGTATCTTTACGAAAAATTAACCATGAAGGGCGCAGCATTCCAGCTCTACAGGGCCGGAGCCTCGAACTCATGCTGCA
>JAUHYZ010000025.1 GCA_030426245.1 Alphaproteobacteria bacterium
CAACTGAGCTAAGGGCCCCACCATCCAGTTCGCACCGTCGGAAGAACCCCGGTACGGGCGCTCACCTAGAAAGGGGGCGCGGAGCGGTCAAGCGCGCATTGATCTGACGGAGCGTCAGACCCGTCACCGGATCGCGCCAATCCGGCGCAATCGCTACCGCCGGCGTGAGAACGAAGGGGCGTTTGCGGAACAGCGGATGCGGGATGACAAGGCCCGGCGCCGCGAAGGCACCGCCTTCCCACAGCACGATATCCAGATCGATAACGCGCGAACTCCAGCGCTGCCCGCCTCCGCGCCGGCCGAATTCACCTTCGATTCGCTTGAGCAGCTTCAGCAAAGCTTCGGGCGCCAATTGGGTTTCCACAATAGCCGCACTGTTCGCATAGCGGCGCATGGAAGGGCCGACCGGCTCGGTAAATACGATCGGACCAACCCGCCGGATGTCGATCCCTTCTTTCACCAGAGCGATCAGCGCGGCTTCGACGACATCGCGCGGACGCCCATATTCGTGGTGGCGGCGGTTGGATCCCAGGGCGATCACATAACGCTGTTTGCCCATGCGCCTAGATATCCTGGCATAGGCGGCGATAGAGTTCCGGCCTGCGATCGCGGAAGAAGCCCATGCCCGCCCGGTGCCTTGCCGCGCGGGAAAGATCCAGTTGTGCAGTCAGAACTCCGGTTTCCTCAGAACCGAATTCGGCCAGAAAGTCGCCCCATTCATCGCAGATGAAACTGTGGCCATAGAAGCGCTGCCCGTCTTCACTGCCGATCCGGTTGGCGGCGATCACAGGCATACAGTTCGACACGGAATGTCCGATCATCGCGCGGCGCCACATTCGGCTGGTATCCAGATCGGCATCGTATGGCTCGCTGCCGATCGCTGTGGGATAGAGCAGCAGTTCTGCGCCCATGAGCGCCATCGCTCTTGCACATTCGGGATACCATTGGTCCCAGCAGATGCCCACGCCGATACGCGTACCTGCAATATCCCAGACCTTGAAGCCGTCATTGCCCGGGCGGAAATAGTACTTCTCTTCATAGCCCGGCCCGTCGGGAATATGGCTCTTGCGATAAGTGCCGAGAATCTCGCCGCGATCGTCGATCATTGCCAGCGTGTTGTAATAATGCTGGCCGTCCCGTTCGAAGAAGCTGGTGGGAATCGCGACTTTCAGCTTCGCCGCCAGATCGCGCATCGCAATAACCGAGGGATGCTCTGCGGTCGGTCGCGCGAGCGCAAACAGCGCTTCATCCTCCACCTTGCAGAAATAGGGGCCCGAAAACAGCTCCGGCGGGAGGACGATTTGCGCACCGGTAGCCGCCGCTTCTTCCACCAGAGCGGAAGTCGCGGCGATATTTTCCCCTTCATCGGGAGAAGAGAGAGCGAGCTGCAGGGCAGCGACGTTAATTCTTGCCATATGCGGGAATTATTCCGCTGCCCTGCACATGTCCATCAGGGGAGCTTGCGGAACAGCAAAGTCATCCTGTCACTCTCACCAATCGCATCGAGTTCGGCCTGGCGGGCCGGGTCTTCCTGGGAACCGCTATAGCTTGGCGGGAGCGTCCACACGCCATTTTCCCAATTGGCCGGATCCTTGGGATTACCGTTTATTTCGCTGCGTGCGACCAGTTCGAAACCATAGGCCTGAAACAGTCCGATGATGTCCTGTTCCCGCTGGTACCCCTTGCTGCCGTCCGTGTAGCTTGCAGGCGCATCCGCCTTGGCGCGGTGCTGGACGACGCCGACGAGGCCGTCATCCTTAAGCAGTTTGCGCGCCGAGAGCAGCGTATCGTGCAGCCAGCCGAAGCGGCGGATATTGTGCATTTCGCGGAAGATCAGGAAACGGTCCGCCGTGCCAGCCATTTCATCGGATATATCGTCCGTATTGGCGCCAATTACCGTGGCTCCGCCACCTGGAACCCATTCGCTGGCCAGGCCCGGCAATTTCTCGCCTGCGTCGCGATACATGTCCCAATAGCCGGTCATTCTGGGATCGAGATCGGGATTGAGCCCGATATAGGTGCCCTCTTCTCCCAGATAGGGAATGAGAACGCGCGAATACCATCCGCCTGCGGGCATATAGTCGACCACGGTCATTCCGGGCTTCACGCCGAAGAAAGTAAGCGTCTCGGCAGGATGACGGTATTGGTCGCGCGCGCTGTCTTCCTTCCGGTTTTCGGAGGAGAGCGCAGCCGTTAGCGCGGGATCGACTGCAGGGGCAGATTCATGGTGCTCCGCCATGGCCGGCGCCGGGGCAGAGGCTGAAATGGCAAGCGCCGCGAGTGCAGCCAAGCTTGTATGTATGCGCATTCAATTTCTCCCATTGCGGCTTTGGCGCCGCCTGTGTTCCCATTCCCCGGCAGTACAATCTATGGCCTTGCATACCGATGACAAGTGCAAGTGTTCTTCCTATCTTGGCGCCAAGGAAAGGAATTGACGAAATGAGCGGTACGGAAACAGCGATCGTGGCGGGTGGATGCTTCTGGTGTACCGAAGCTGTGTTCCGGGACGTGATCGGCGTCAGCGAGGTCGAAAGCGGCTATATCGGCGGCACAGTACCCGATCCCACATACAGGCAGGTCTGTTCCGGGAATACCGGACACGCCGAAGCCATCCGGATAACTTACGATCCCGATGCGATTTCCTATGCCGAGATTCTGGACGTTTTTCTGGGCACGCACGATCCGACGCAGCTCAATCGCCAGGGGAACGACGTCGGCACCCAATACCGTTCGGCCATTTTCCCGCTGGACGAAGCCCAGCGCGCGGAAGCGAAAGCCGCCATCGCGCGGGCCAATGAAGATCACGGCGGCAAAGTGGTGACGACGATCGAAGGGCCCGCCAAGTGGTATCCGGCAGAGGACTACCATCAGGAATATTGGGAAGGCGAAGGCCAGCGCAATCCCTATTGCCTGGCGGTGATCCCGCCCAAGCTCATGAAACTGCGCAAGAGTTTTGCCGCAAAAGCCAGGGCGGACTGATCAGCCTGCGGCTTCGAAACAGGCGATAAAGAACCCGTCCAGACCCGCTTCATCAGGCAGCATTCCGGGATCGGTCCGCAGCCAGCCCTCCGGCGATACATCGAGACCGGCAGGCAGCATCGAAGGCTGTACAGCTATCGCTGAGAGAGGCACATTCGCCGCTTGCGCTTCGCCTTCCTGCTCCTCAAGCGAACAGACGGCGTAAACGAGCCGTCCGCCCGGCTTCAGCCAGCCCACAGCCCGGCCAAGCAGTGCCGATTGCAGCTGCACCAACTCTTCGATCTGACGCGGCCCGATCCGATGGAGCACGTCCGGGTGGCGGCGGCAGGTTCCCGTCGCCGTGCATGGCGCATCGAGCAGTATCGCATCGACCGGCTCCGCCGGTTCCCATTCGAGCAGGTCGGCAATCAGCATCTCTACCGTCAGCCCAGTCCGCTTGAGGTTCTGCGTCAGGCGTTCCATCCGCCTGGCGCTGGCGTCGATCGCCGTGACGTCCCAGCCCGCCGCTGTCAGCTGCAGCGTCTTTCCGCCCGGTGCAGCGCAGAGATCCAGCACCTTCCTGCCTTGCCCCGATCCCAGCATGCGTGCTGGAAGGCTTGCGGCCAGATCCTGCACCCACCAGGCCCCATCGTTATATCCGGGCAGTCTTTCGACCGAGACGCCGCGCTGCAGGCGAATATGTCCCGGCAACAATGATTTCCCGCCGAGTTCGTTCAGCCAGTCTTGCGTCTCGCCGGGATCGCGCAGGGTCAGGTCCAAAGGCGGCGGCTCTGCCAGGGCGGCAGCGATCGCCGCAGCTCTTTCGCCCCAGCGGGCGGCCACATTCTCCGGCAGGGTGGGCGCCGGCGGCAAGCTGGCCGGTTTGCGCACAAGTGCGGAAAACACGCCATGAGCCAGGCGGCGCGGGCCGCCCGCCAGCAGAGGCAGCCCGGTTGCCACTACGGCATGGGGAGGCGTCTCCAGCCGCAGCCATTGCGCCAGCATCAGCCGGAGCACAGCGCGCGCCTTCGCATCATCGGGCAAGCGCTTCCTGGTAGCGGAATCGATCAGAGCGTCGAAATCGACCAGCCAGCGCAAGACTTCGGACGCGATCGCACGCGCCAAAGCGCGATCGGCCTCCTCCCTGATTCCCTGAGTCGCGCCATGCGCCGCCTGATCAAGCGTCTCGCCCCGGCGCAATACGGCATCGGTCAAACGTAGAGCCGCACGGCGGGCAGGCAATCCAGGAATATCGGCCATCGCGGCGCGCTGTAGGAGCATTTGCATTGCTGCGCCAGCAGCGCCATCTAAGCGGCATGACCAAACGCGCGACAAAACGCCCCGGAACCTTTGTTAAGCCAGCGCATTGGGACGATGCGCCGCCTCCGAGACCGCAAGTGCCTGAGGAGAATAACAAAGACCCCGATGGCCTTAACCCTACTCGTTATGGGGATTGGGTGAAAAACGGGATAGCGGTGGATTTTTAGGACACTGGAGCGGAATTTCCGTACCGCCGAAAAAATGAGCGAGACATGAAAAAAACAATCCTTGCCCTTAGTTTGGTCGCAATCGCCCTTCCCGCAGCACCAGCCCTTGCCGATCCTCCGCCCTGGGCCCCCGCCCATGGCAAGCGCGCGAAAGACGTATACGATTCGCGCGGCTATTACATCGAACCCCGCCGGATCGGCCGTGACGACCATGTCTGGCGCGGCGACGATGGGAAATATTACTGCCGCCGCGACAATGGCACGACCGGACTCGTGATCGGTGCAGCCGTGGGTGCGCTCGCCGGTCATGAACTGGCCGGGCGCGGCGACAAGACGCTGGGCACGATCCTGGGGGCGGTTGGCGGCGGGCTGCTAGGCCGCGCGATTGACCGCGGCGATCTGAAGTGCCGCTGAGGCGCCAGCGATAGTTGCTAAGCTCCGTCAGGCAACATTTCGATCCTGTCGAGCGCAGCGTCATAGCGCACATCCACGCCCTTCGATCGTAACTGATCGAAGCTGACGAAGCCGTTCGATGAACTGGGTACCAGCCGCTTCGGCAGCAATGCGGCCAGCTGCGCCGCGTCGACATAGATCGTGGCGTTCTCGTCAATCCGAACGCTGATGCGCGCGCCAGGCGATCCGGCAACTTGAATCGCCTTCTCCGTTACGATGGCATTGGACGATGTCGCCCCCCCGGCGAGGTCATAGCTGACATCGGATAGGGACGTGAGCGAAGAGGTACCGCCAACCTGCCTTACGCTTGCAGGGGCAGCGCTCGCCTGCGCCGGTTGTGCGCTTTGCGCAGCCTCGGCCTCGCTCCGCAGATCCAGATCGAAGCCGGGTTCGGCCAGTGGAGCAGGCTGACCGGAGTCTTGAGGAATTGCTTCTGCCGGATTCGCGGGAATCTCATCCTGCTGCGTGCCGGAGCCATCCACAGCCGGAGCAAGCGCGATACGGACGAAGTGGCCGCTGGGGGAAAAAGGCAGCGCAAAGATGCCGCTGACACCGAAATAGGCGACTGCCGAACCGAACCCGCAAATTGCAGCGGCCAGCGTCGCAAGCAACGGCTTGAGCCTTGGTTTCGTCATTGCGGTCGTCAATTGTCCAGCCTTCACCCCAATCGGCGGACTGCCTCTTTAGCCGGTGATCGTGATATTTTCCAGCCGAGCGCGTTAACCAATGGCGCAGCTTGCCGTCCGTGCTGCGGTTGACAGCGCCAGCGCCAGGCCGCCGCTAAGCCCGCCAACGCGTCATCAGCCCCGCCGCCAAGGCCCCGAGGATAGCCAGAGGGATGGCCGCAGCGAATACGGTTCCAGCCGCGCCCTGCGCCGTGGCATCGCTCAGACCTTCGCCAAACCCCACCATATTGACGAGCACGCCTGCCAGCGCGGCCCCAACCGCTCCGCCGATCTGGCGGGATGTCAGCAATGCGGCGCTGCCGATAGCCTGATCGTCCTGGGCCAGATGGCGCAGTAGGAGCCGGTTGGTAAGGCTGGTCGACAACCCGAAACCGCATCCCATGACCGCACCTGAGACGGCGACGAGCCAGATGACGTTTGTCGGCACCGCAAAGGCCTGAGCAACGGCTCCCAGAGCGATCAGGGAGGTCCCTGAGGCGATCCACGGGCCTTCCTTGCCCGAGACGACATTGGAGACCACAAAGGCCGCCAGCGTCCATGACAGTGCCAGCGAGGTCACGAGATAGCCGGCCTGCAGCGGCGAGAATCCATTCAATTGCTGAAAGATCGGCGGGACATAGATCGTGAAGGGCATGGAGGCGCCCGCCAGCGCGAAGATGGAGAGATAGCCTGCCCCGACGATGGTTCGCGGATCGCCGGCCCTGTGCGGCAGCAGGCGGACTTCGGCCCGCCCATCCACTGCAACCATCAAAACCAGGACGGCGAAGCCGCCAAAGATGAGGGCGAGGGATCCCGCCATCGAGCCGACGAGATCGGCAAGCGCAATCGCGCTGATGGCCGCCGCCACCATGGCGAGCTGCAGCCAGGGGATCGCGCGCCGATCCGCCTTGGCCTTTGCCTCTCGGAAAAGCACTGGCGCCAGGAATGCGAAGATCACTGCCTGCCCCAGAAAGATCCAGAAAACGGCGCGCCAATTGCCCGCCTGGGCGAACAGCCCGCCAACCAGCGGCCCAAGCAGCGTCGCCACGCCCCAGACTCCGGCAATGATCGCAAAGACGCGCGCCAATTGCCGTTCCGGGAAAAGCTGTACGATCGCAACCATGGCAAAGCCGCCGAACCAGCCGCTGCCGACACCCTGCACCAGCCGTCCGACCAGAAAGGCGGAAATGTTCGGAGCCGCCGCACTGAGGCCGCAGCCGATCGCGAATACAATTCCCGCAAAGGACGATGCCGGGCCCAGGCCGAACATCTCCGATACGCGCCCTGCACTGGCACCTGCGATCACCGACCCGATCAGGAACCCGGCAACGGCCCAGCTAAACGCCGCGTAGCCGCCCAGATCAGCCGAGACGCTGGGCATGATCGTGGCAGTGACGAGCGCGTCCGCTGCGTTCATCCAAACGCCGAGCAGTACGATCAGAAGCTTGGGCAACAGGGCGGCAGAGCCAAGCTCTCTCCAGCCCGCCAGACGCTCAGACATGGCAGAGCCGCTCACGCATCGGCAATATTACGCACGGCTAGATCCACCCCGCCAGCTCGCGGCGCAGCAATGCCTCCAGCATGTCCATGCCAGGCTCTTGTGCATTGAGGCAGCTGAGCACGGCAAACTTCTCGCCCCCACTTTCAAGGAACTGTTCGCGCCCGCGAATGGCAAGTTCCTCCAAGGTCTCGAGACAATCCGCTGAAAAGCCCGGTGCAGCGATGGCCAGGTTTTTCGTGCCAGACTGCGCTTCCTCTGCCAGCACTGTATCGGTCGCGGGTTCGAGCCATTTGGCCCGCCCGAAGCGGGACTGGAAAGTCGTGACGATCTTCAGATCCGGGCGTTTCAGCGCTTCGGCCAAAAGACGCGCGGTTTTCCGGCACTGGCAGTGGTAGGGATCGCCCAGATGCAAAGTGCGTTCCGGCATGCCGTGAAAGCTCAGCAGTAGAACCTCCGGCGTGAAATCCAGCCTGCCGAGCTGCCCGCCAAGGTCTTGGGCCAAGGCATCGATATAGGCCGGATCGTCGTAATAGGGCGGCAAAGTGCGTAAGGCGGGCTGCCAGCGCATCTCCTGCAAGGCATCCCCCACCGCATCGGACACGCTGGCATTGGTTGCAGCCGAGTATTGCGGATAGAGCGGCGCAACCAATATCCGGATGCATCCCGCTTCCATCAAAGCGCCAAGTTCTTGCGCGATCGCCGGATTGCCATAGCGCATGGCCCAGCGCACACTCACCGCATCGCCCAGCCGGGCCTGCAGCGCTTCTGCCTGCTCGGCCGTGATGGCCGCCAGCGGAGAGCCTTTCTCGGTCCAGACCTGGCTGTAGGCATGAGCCGACTTCTTGGGCCGCGTATTCAGAATGATCCCGCGCAGGATCGGCTGCCACACAAGCGGCGGAATCTCCACGACGCGTGGATCCGATAGGAACTGCTTCAGGTAGCGCTTCACTGCAACAGGCGTGGGTGCATCGGGCGTGCCGAGATTGACCAGAAGCACGCCTATGCCTCCGGTCTTCACCGGCGGATGATCGGAAGGAAGATTGTGGCCGGACATATCCCGTTTCCTGCTCATAGTCCGTCGGATAGCAGCGGCAGGCGGCGGAAGCGAAGCCCGGTTGCCGAAAAGAGTGCATTGGCAATCGCGGGGGCGGCAACGGCCACGCCCAGCTCGCCCGGATCGGCAGGTTCCGCATCGCTTGCGATAAATGCCACATCGATGCTCGGGCAGTCTTTCAGCCGCGGAAGGCTCAGCCCCGCCAGGCGTCCTTGCGTCGGCAAGCCGCCTTCATAGCCCGTAGCCGCCCCCAAAGCCAAGGTGATCCCGAAGATGAGGCCGCCCTCGATCTGCTGGCGCGCAATGTCGACATTCACCATTCGCCCGATGTCGACAGCGGCGGAGAGCCGTTCCACCCGAACGCCCCCTTCGCCCTGGCTCGCGCTGGCAATCGCGGCGATCCGGCCTTCTCCTATTCTGTGGCAGGCCAGGCCCTGCCCGCTCTGATCGCGCCCGCCGCCCCATTCCGCGAGCTGTGCTGCCCGCTGGAGGCAGGCGGCCAGCCGCACGTCGTTGCCGAGCATTTCCATCCGGTAGGACAGCGGCTCGCGGTCGAATTCCGCGGCCAATTCGTCGACGAAGCTCTCATTGAAGAAGCAGGTATAGCCGTGGGCGTTGCCGCGCATTCGCCCGGTCGGAAGGCCGATGCGAACCGGCACATGATCGACGGCGACATTGGCGATGCCATAGGGGGGATCCGCCCCCTCGACCGCCAGAACGTCTCCCTCGCCGCTGCTTTCCTCGATGGCGGACCAGCTGGTCATATTGCGAAATAGCCGGTTGCCGAATTCCTGGGCCGTCGGCGGAAGCGCCAGCCGTGCGCGCCAAATGCCGATTCGCCCGCTCCCCCCGGCCTTCGCTGAGAGGGTGGCAGCAACCGGTGTGCGGGGGCGCCCCGCGAGCGCCTCCTGCCAGCGCGACCATACAAGCTGTATCGGCCGGCCCGATTCGCGCGCAATCAGCGCCGCCTCGATCGCATGATCGTTTTCCAGCCTGCGGTCGAAACTCCCCCCGGCTGGCATCGGATAGAGCACTACGTCGCTATCGGAGATGCCCAGCGCCTTCGCCGCGGCCTTGCGGGCATATTCGGGCGCCTGGCTGGCAATCCAGAGCTCCAGCCGGCCGTCTGCGAAGCGTGCCGTGGCGCTTGCGGTTTCGAGCGTGGCATGAAGCGCGGGGGAAACGGCATAGCTGGCTTCGAAAGTCGGTCTCCCCATCCCCTCGTCGCCGTCGCCGCGCTCTGTCATCCGCGCTGCCTCGCCTTGCTCCAACGCTTTCTGCAGACTCTCTTCGATCCTCGCGCTATCCGCCGCGCCAGTCACACGAAAGCTCGCCTGCAAGCGGCCGAGAGCGCTTTCGGCCGCCCACCAATTGGTGGCGACGGCCGCGATCCAGCGCTTGCCCTTTACCAGGCCCAGCAGACCGGGCGTTCCGGCGGCCGCCTGCTCGTCGAAAGAGGAGAGCTCGGCGCGATCGATCGGTCCGTGGCGGATGGCGGCAAAGGCCAAATCGGGAAGGCGCACATCGCCTGCGAACAGGAAGCTGCCGTCAACCTTCGAAGGCAGATCGAGCCGCGGACGCGAAGTGGCGGTTCCGCGGAAGACCTCGGCCGGCCGCTCGGCAGCCGGTGTGGGCAATAGCGGCGGCGGATCGGGGGGAGAGAATTCCGCCGCTTCCATCGCCAGCTCCGCAAAGCTCAATCTCTGTTCGCCCCTGACGATGAAGCCGTCACGCGCTTCGCATTCTTCCCAGGCCGTATCCCATCTTTGGGCGGCGGCCATCGCCATCATGGCCCGCGCACTGGCCGCCGCCTCACGGCAAGGCAGCTCATAGGCGGCTATGGAGGTACCGTCCGCCGTGGCGGTAAAGCGATTGTCGGCAGCCCAGCGTTCGAGCAGCCAGTCATCGGGCTCATCGGCCAGAAATTCCACTGCGGGCTTCCACAAGGGCGCCCAGCGGGCAGCCAGCGGCAGATTGGGATAGGCTCCGCTCGGCGGCGACGGCTCGACCGCGATCTGCCGCCAATCCGCGCCCAGTTCGACGGCAACGATCTGCGGCAGCAAGGTGGTGATGCCCTGCCCCATTTCCAGCTGCGGCATGGACACAGTGACGACGCCGTCATTGGCGATCTTCAGCCAGGCGTCGAAATTGGCTTCATTGGCCCCGGCGGTCAGAGGCGGTGCATAGTGACGCGGCCTGAGCATCCAAGCGACAAGCACGCCGCCCCCCAGCGCGCCGCCGACCAGCAAACCCCGCCGCGTGACATGCATGGCCCGCTCCGCCTATCCAGCCCGGATTGCGCGGCGCGTCATGCGCTTTGCTTGTCCAGCCAGGCGCCGAGCTGCTCCGCAATTTCGGCAAATGCCTTGGCGTGCGGCCCGTCGCCGGCAGCAGGCGGTTCACCCGCATCGCTTGCCAGGCGGATATCCAGCGCCAGCGGAACGCGCCCCAGAAACGCAACGCCTTTCTCGCGCGCCGCCGCTTCCACACCGCCCTGGCCGAAAGGATCGCTGACTTCGCCGCAATGCGGGCAGACATAACCCGCCATATTCTCGACCATGCCGATCACCGGCACCTGTCCCTGTTCGAAAAGATGCATCGCCCGCGTGGCGTCGATCAGCGAAAGATCCTGCGGCGTAGAAACGATGATCGCCCCTGTCGGGCGAAACCGCTGCAGCATGGTCAGCTGCACATCGCCCGTCCCCGGCGGCATATCGACCAGCAACGTGTCGACATCGCCCCATTCCGCTTCGATCAACTGGCCAAGCGCATTGCCTGCCATCGGGCCGCGCCAGGCGATCGCCTGACCCGGCTCGACCAAATGCCCCATGGACAGCACGGGAACACCGGATTTGCTGGGCACGGGCACCAGCTTGTTGTCCGCCGCACGCGGCCGGTCTTCCTTGTTGGCCAGCAATGTGGGCTGGGAAGGTCCGTAAATGTCGGCATCGACGATGCCCACCTTGCGACCCTGCCGTGCCATTGCAGCCGCAAGGTTGGCTGTCAGAGTCGACTTGCCGACGCCGCCCTTGCCCGATCCGATTGCGACAATCCGGCGCGCTGGTTCTGCCGAAGCTGCCGGCTCTGCCTTGTCCGCCGTCATGGCGACGCGCACTTCGGCGACGCCTTCGGCATCGCGCAACGTATCGCGCACGGCGAGCTCCATCCGGTCGCGAGCCAGCATGTCGAGCCCACTCGCATCGAATATCAATGTGGCGACACCATCCGCGAATCGCAGCGACTGGAGCCGCTCCAACGCCTGCGCGGGAATCCGCTGTTTCAGTCTGTCTTCATCACTCATGGCCGCTCTGCTAGCGAAGCTCGACGCAGCTTGCAGGGAAAACTTGCATTTCAGCCCCTGTTATTCACGTATTTCGTGCCTATAATTAGTCGCATGGAACGTGTCGGCGGAATTTTCGGGCGCATCGCGCTGGCGATGGCAGGTAAGCGCAGCCCCTGGGGTAATGCGCCAAAAGGCGATGGTGGATCGGGCGAGGACGGCGAAGACAGCCCTCCTTCCTCCGACAAGCCGGATGACAATAGCGGCGGCCCGCGCAACCCATGGTTGCCCGGCGGCAGCGACAACAACGGCGATGATCGCCGACGCTCCGCGCGGATCGAGGATATCTTCAAGAATCGTGGGCCCGAAGGGCCGCGCCGCAACACCGGCGGTCCGCGCGGGCCGAATTTCCGGATTCCCACCCGCCCGGGCGGCAAGAGCTGGTTCCCTATCATCGGGGCAGTCATTGTCGGTCTGTGGCTGCTGCTTTCGAGCGTCCACCAGATTTCTCCGCGTGAGCAGGGCCTCGTCACCTGGCTTGGCGGGAAATACAACCACACGCTCAATTCGGGTCTGAACTTCACTCTGCCCTGGCCGATCCAGTCGGTCGACAAGGAAAATGTCCAGGAAATCCGTTCCGAGACAATTCCAGAGGGCGATACACAGAAACTGATCCTGACAGGCGACCAAAACCTGGTGGACCTGACTTATCTTATCCGCTGGAACATCGGCGATCTGAAGCTTTATCGCTACCGCTTGGCCGATCCGAACGACACCGTTCGCGAAGCAGCCGAAACCGCAATGCGCCAATCCGTCGCCGAGCAGGAGCTCGACACGGTGCTTTCGGGTGAAGGGCGCGCAGAGATCGAGCAGAATGTGCGCACCCGAATGCAGGCGATCCTGGATAGCTACCAGGCGGGCGTTACCGTGCAGGGTGTCGAAATCGATAAGACCGATCCCCCCGAATCCGTTGTCGACGCGTTCAAGGATGTTTCTGCCGCGGAGCAGGATGCGCAAGCCGAAATGAACCGCGCCCGCCGCTATGCGCAGCAATTGCTCGCCCGCGCAGAAGGCGATGCCGCAGCATTCGACAAGATTTACGAGGAATACCGGCTTGCCCCCGAGGTTACCCGCCGCCGCCTCTATTACGAAACAATGGAAAGTGTGCTGTCCAAGACGGACAAGACAGTGATCGAAGCGGACGGCGTCACGCCATATCTTCCGCTGCCTGAAATCAAGCGACGCAGCCAGCAATCTGCCACCGCGGCAGCGCAGCAGGACAATTGATCATGGAGAATTTCTGGCAGACCTTTCGCCTTCCGATCATCGCGATTGCCGCGCTGATCCTGGTCGTTGGCTCGAGCGTGATCTTCGTGCCCGAGAGCCAGCAAGCCGTGATCATTCGCGCGGGCGATCCCGACCGTACAGTCAACAAATTCAATCCGGATCATGAATTCGGCCAGACCAATGCGGGGATCCAGTTCCGCATTCCGTTTTACGAACGGGTGCAATTGATCGACAAGCGTATCCTGGATCTGGACATGGAACGGCAGCAGGTGCTGACCAGCGATCAGCAACGCCTCCAGGTCGATGCCTATGCCCGTTTCCGGATCATCGATCCGATCACCATGGTTCGCAATGCCGGGACGGAGCAGAATGTAGCGTCCCAGTTGGCGCCAATTCTGACTTCGGTACTGCGGCAAGAGCTCGGTCGCCGCACATTCGCATCATTGCTGACGGCAGAGCGCGGCAATGCCATGATCAATATTCGCGATGCTCTGGATCGCCAGGCGCGCAACTATGGCGCGCAGGTTCTTGATGTGCGCATCAAGCGAGCCGACTTGCCCGAAGGCACTCCGCTTGAAGCGGCCTTCACCCGGATGCAGTCCGACCGCCAGGAAGAAGCCGAAACGATCCGCGCGGGCGGACGCCGCGATGCGCAGATCACGCGTGCCGAAGCCGAAGCGGAAGCTGCGCGCATGTACGCGACGGCCTATGGCAAGGACCCGAATTTCTACGACTTCTACCGCGCGATGGAGAGCTATCGCCGGACATTCGAAATCGGGGAAGGTGAGACCTCATTCGTCATGTCGCCCGACAATGAGTATCTCCGCCAGTTCCAGGGCGAACGCTAACGAACTGACAGAGAGTGCCTTTTGCAGGTGCTATTCAATTCCCGTTCAGGCCGCCCCGTCATGAGAGGCAGCCAGTTTAGAAGGCGCATGATGCGCCAAAATGAGAGGAACAAGAGGACGTGAAGCCCGTGCGATACGTTTATGGAATTTCCTCAGCCCTGCTGATCGGCGGCGCTGCAATTTCATTGGCCACCGGCTATCCCGCAGGCGCGCAGATCGCTCAAAACGATGCGAGCGAAATTCGCTCTTTTGCGCCGCGTAGCGGAGCCCCGGCAAGCTTTGCCGATTTGACGGAACAGCTCCAGCCGACAGTGGTCAACATTTCTACCCGGCAGCGAATCCGGGTGAACAACAATCCCTTTGCCGGAACGCCTTTTGCCGACCTGTTCGGCAATAGAGGCCGCGGTGCGCCGCAAACGCGCGAGGCGCAGTCGCTCGGTTCCGGCTTCATCATTTCGGCCGACGGTTTCGTGGTGACGAACAACCATGTGATCACGTCCGACGGCCAGGGCGAAGTGGAAGAGATCACGGTTACGCTGACCGACGGCACCGAATATCCGGCAGAACTTGTCGGCCGGGATACGGCATCGGATCTCGCGGTTCTGAAGATTGAAAGGGACAAGGCATTCCCGTTCGTTGAATTCGGCGATTCGCGGCAATCGCGCGTGGGCGACTGGGTGATTGCCATCGGCCAGCCCTTCGGTCTGGGCGGAACCGTCACGGCGGGCATTATCTCTGCCGTCTACCGCAATACCGGAAGCGGCGGCGCCTATGATCGCTATCTGCAGACAGATGCTTCGATAAATCGCGGCAATTCGGGCGGCCCGCTATTCGACATGCAAGGGCGGGTGATCGGGATCAACAATGCGATCTTCTCTCCCTCCGGCGGAAGTGTCGGCATCGGATTCGCGATCCCGGCCGAGACCGCAGCACCGATCGTCGAAAAGCTCATGCAGGGCGAAGCGATCGAGCGCGGCTATCTGGGTGTGCGCATCCAGCCCGTGACCGAAGACATGGCCGATGCTCTGGATCTGCCGCCCAATCACGGCGAATTCGTACAGGCAGTGGAACCGGGTGAGCCGGCAGCGCAAGCTGGCCTGTTGGCCGGTGACATCGTTCTGAGCGTGGACGGCAAAGACGTTACGCCGGATCAAACGCTATCTTTCCTGGTTGCGAATATCGAACCGGGTTCGCGCGTTCCACTGGAATTGCTCCGCAATGGCCAGCGCATGAGCGTAGATGTCACAGTGGGTAAACGTCCGAGCGAGGAAGAGCTCGCCGGGCGTACCTTCGACCCCGATGCAGAGCCGGGCACCGACGATGCGCCGCCGAGCAGCGACGGCATCCTGGAAGAGGCCTTGGGCGTCAAGGTTATCGACCTGACCCCGCAGATCGCCTCTCAGCTCGGTGCGGGCAGCGAGACGAGCGGCGTGGTCGTCCTTGCAGTCGATCCGAGCTCCGACGCAGCGCGCAAAGGTCTGTCGCGCGGCGATATCGTGCTCTCCATCAATTACGACGACGCCTATATCGACGTCGCTTCGATCGACGAGTTCGAAGCTGCGGTGCGCGCTGCGAAAGCTGCCGACAAGAAAGCGGTCGTCTTGCGGGTCAAGGCACGCGGCCGGCCACCGATCTCGGTCGCAGTCCGTTTGCGCTGAGGCTTCAGCATTAGCGGGCCGAGCGACACGCCCGATCACGAGAAACAGGAAATGGCCGCTCCTTCCCAGGGCGGCCATTTTCTTTTTCACAGCTGTTGTTTTACCGATTTCGCCGTTTCCATGCTTGCGCAGTCCGGCGACACGGCAAATGGCCTCAATCCCCTGCCGGAAACAGTCAATCCGCTGGCGGATCCAGGGGGCTGCTGCGCTCCCGATTTGCCGGCGGATTGCTGCCGCCTGTCGCCCGCTCCAGAAAATCTTCGTTCACGGCTGGCCGCGCAGGGTTGGGATTCACCGGCACTAGCGGGCCGGTATCATCGCTGTTTCCGACTGCGCCGCCCCCTTCTGGCGGGAAAGCATTTCCGCGCGGCAGGTTCGGTCCGCCCGGTTCGACCAGATTTCCCTGCTCGTCCACGTAGAAATATTCGTCGGGATCGCCGTAGAGAAATTCATCGTCTGGCTCGAGGCGCCATTCGGGCAGTTTGACTTCGGTATCGAATTTTTCCGCCGGGCGATCTTTCACGGCGCTGCGCATGAAGGCGGCGAAGGCACGCGCAGGCGCAGCACCGCCGCTGAGCCCGCGCACTGCCTTGGCATCGTCCCGGCCCATCCACACACCGGTGGTTATGCCGCTGGAGAAGCCCAGGAACCAGCCATCCTTGTTCGAACTGGTGGTGCCCGTCTTGCCTGCGACAGGCCGCCCAATCTGGGCCGCGCGGCCGGTACCCACAGTGACGGCGCTTTGCAGCAGATCGGTTATTCCCGCCGCGACATATTCCGGCACCAATTGATAGCTGCGCCCCGGCTTGTGCTCATAAAGCAGATCGCCATCGACTGTCGTGACTTTGGTCACCCCATAGGGTTCGACCGAGCGCCCATGCGCCGAAACGGCGGCAAATGCGCGGGCCATGTCGATCAGCCGGACATCGGACGTGCCGAGCACCATCGAAGGCATGGTGTTTACAGGCGTGCTGATACCGAAACGCCTGGCCATCGCGGCAACCGTGCCGAAGCCCACTTCGTTGCCGAGCTGCGCGGCAACCGTGTTCTTCGAATAGGCGAAGGCGCTGCGCACATCGATTTCGCCGGCATAGTTGTTGCCGGAATTGCGCGGGCTCCAGCCGTTGATCGTCACCGGTTCGTCGATCACTCGGTCATCGGGCGTGTAGCCGGCCTCCAGCGCGGAGAGATAGACGAACAGCTTCCAGGCGGAACCGGGCTGACGCACGGCATTGACGGCGCGGTTGTAATTCGTCTCGACATAATCGGTGCCGCCCACCAGGGCCAGGACCGCCCCGTCCCGGTCAAGGCTGACCAATGCGCCTTGTGCGCCGCTGGGCGTGTTTGCCTTGATCGCTTCGGTCGCCTCCCGCTGCATGTCTGCATCCAGAGTCGTCCAGACCTCCAGCGCTTCGCTCGTATTGGGGAGCAGCAGATCAAGCTGAGGCAACACCCAGTCCGTGAAATAGCGGATCGAATTCTGTCCGCGTTCCTTCTGCAACTTGACCGCCGAAACATCGACGCTGGCCGCTTCCTCGGGCCCGATCGCGCCATATTTGCGCATCTGCCCGATCACGACATTGGCCCGGCCGAGCGCGGCCTGGACATCGGCCGTGGGCGAATAGCGCGACGGTGCCTTGACCAGCCCTGCAATGATCGCAGCTTCGCTGAGCGAAAGATCCTCTGCGGAATGGCTGAAGAACTTCCGGCTGGCGGAATCGATGCCGTAGGATCCGCCGCCGAAATAGACCTTGTTGAGATAGAGCTCCAGGATCTGTTCCTTGGAGAACTTCCATTCGAGCGCCATGGCAAGCAGCGCTTCGCGGGCCTTGCGGTCAAATGTACGGTTGGAGTTGAGGAACAGATTGCGCGCAAGCTGCTGAGTGATCGTGGAAGTGGCGCTGGTCCGCGTATCGTCACGGAAAGACACCCACACCGCGCGTACCAGGCCGATCGGATCGATGCCGAAGTGCGAATAGAAGCGGCGATCCTCAACCGAGATCATCGCGTCCTTCATAACCTTGGGAATCTCTTCGGAGGACAGCCATTTGCCGTAGCTGGGGCCGAGCGAGACAACCTCGCTGCCGTCGCGCGCCCGGATGACGATTGTCTGGCCCGCTTCGCTGGCCCGCAACTGTGTGTAGCTGGGCAGATTGCGCGAGGCGAAATAGACCGCCGTGCCCAGGGCCGCAGCACCAAGCAGCGCCAAGGCCGCGCCCCAAAGCACGGCCCGTTTGAACCAATAGCCCAGCAATCCCTGGCGCTTGGGCGGCTTGCCGCCTCCACCGCCATTTCTTACGCGGTCGCGAGGACTGGCCTTGGAGCCAACGCTCCGCTTGCGTGCCATACGCGTTATCTGCCCTTACATTCTGGCGCGATCCATGCGCCGACCCTTACCCGCTTGCATACGGTAATTGTAACGCAGCGTTAACGTGGAAATTTTTGCAGTCAGCTCTTGGGCTCGAAATCCAGTGAGGCACTGTTGATGCAGAAGCGCAAACCCTCTGGCCCAGGCCCGTCCGGAAAAACATGGCCCAGATGGCCTTCGCAGCGCGCGCAGCGCACTTCGGTGCGGACCATCCCGTGCGACATGTCGGAGAGTTCCTCTACAGCATCTCCTTCGACAGGCGCAGTGAAGCTCGGCCAGCCGGAGCCGCTTTCATATTTCGTATCGCTGGCGAAGATCGGCAGACCGCAACCGGCACAATGGTAGATTCCGGCCGCCTTGTTCTTCTCATATTCGCCCGTGAAGGCGCGCTCGGTGCCTGCCTCGCGAAGGATATGATACTGCTCCGGGCTAAGGCGTTCGCGCCATTCGGCTTCGGTAAGATTCATCTTCTCTGGCACAGCAAGCTCCTTGGCGCAAAACTGGGGAGGCATGGCAACAAATTCAAGGTGCGTTCGGGCGCTAACCCGGCCGCCTGCGGCAATTCCGCCTATGCGTTCACATCGGCATAATGCTTGGGCGGCTGGATAACGTCCATCCTCTCCGAAAGCAGCGGACGGAAGCTCGGGCGGCTCTTGAAAACGGAATACCAGCCGCGCGTCGATTCATGCCCTGACCAATCGATCCCGCCGAGATAGTCCGCAACCGAAACCTGCGCGGCGGCGGCAAGATCCGCCAGGCTCATCTGTGCACCGGCGAGCCAAGGCCGGTTGTCGATCAGGTAATCCATGTAATCGAGATGCTCGTTGGCCAACCTCATGGCTTCGCGCAGCAGGCGTGAATCGGGCGGCGCCCGCATGAACAGCCGCTTCTTCATGCGCTCCTGCAGCAGGGGCGCAGTAACATCGCCGAAAAAGTTTTCATCGAACAAGGCAACCATACGGCGAATCTCGGCCCTGCTCGCCGCTGTCCCGACAATCATCGGTGACTTTTCGACCGTTTCTTCGAAATATTCGCAGATCGCCCTGCTGTCGACGAGCGTGATCCCGCGTTCCGCATTGCGCAGCACGGGCGTGCGGCCCGCCGGGTTCATCGCATAGAGTTCGTCTCGCCCTTCCCAGGGGTTTTCGCGCCGCAATTCGTAGGCAACGCCCTTCTCGCCCAGCAGAAGGCGAACCTTTCGGCTGAAGGGACACAAAGGAAACTGATAAAGCTGCCACATCGTAGACAATCCTAATGCAGCAAGTCCGGATTCACGTCCACCGTGAAGCGATTGCCGCAGGCGAATTGTCGCCGTTATGATGATTAGGCACGATGGAGGGAGGGCCCAATGGCGCCGCCAGCGAACGGGAACGTGAAAATCACCAGCCGGGACCGGGTGATCTTCCCCGATGCCGGCCATACCAAGGGTGAGCTTGCCGACTATTACGCCGAGATCGCGCCCCTGCTATTGCCCTTTGCCGCGAAGCGGCTGGTAAGCCTGGTCCGCTGCCCGCAAGGCCGGAACAAGAAATGCTTCTTTCAGAAACACCGCACCAAGGGTTTCGGCCCGCATGTGCGAAGCGTGACAATCACGGAGAAGGAAGGCGATACCGAAGACTATATCTTCTTCGAAGATGCGGATGGCCTGCTGGAATGCGTGCAGATGGGCACGATCGAATTCCACCTGTGGGGCGCGCCACAGAGCGATGTCGAAGCGCCTGACAGGCTGGTATTCGATCTCGATCCCGATACGGGCATCGCCTTCTCCGACGTGACTCAGGCCGCGCAGGACGTGCGCCGCAAGCTGTCAGATCACGGCCTGGAAAGCTTCGCCATGCTGACCGGCGGCAAGGGCGTGCATGTCGTGGTTCCGCTGACAGGCGGCCATTCGTGGGAAGCGCATAGCGGCTTTGCCAAGCAGCTCGCCTCGCAAATGGCCGACAACGAGCCTGGCCGTTTCACGGCAACGATGAGCAAGGAAAAGCGTAAGGGGAAAATCTTCATCGACTGGCTGCGCAATGCACGCGGATCGACGGCGATCGCACCCTATTCGGCGCGGGCGCGCAGCGGCGGGCCGGTTGCCGTGCCCATTGCATGGGAGAAGCTGGAGAAGGCCCCCAATGCGCATCCCTTCTCCATCGGCGACACGGCGGAGTTGTTGAAACGCGCAAAGCATTCGAGCCTCAAGGGCTGGGGCAAAGCCGAGCAGCGCCTTCCCGAAAGCTAGAGGCCCGAAGCCTCCAGAGAGAGCAGGCACGGCCCCATCACATCGTCGAGAAGCCGTTCGCCTCCTTGACCGCCTTCCTGACGCGCCTGCAGGCTTTGCGCTTCCGCCTGGAACAATTGCTGCACCGCTTCGCGCGAGAGCGAGAGTTCGTCCATCAGCCTTGCGCCCGCGCGGACGAAATATTCCTGCCCGCGCTGCTGCATGGGAGGAAAAGCGAGCGCGGCCTCCTCCTCGCGATCCTGCTCTGCAGAGACGATCGCAAAGGCCGCAGAACAGCGCAGCAGAGTCTGCTGCTCCAATGAGAGCCTGGGCGGCTCTGACAGCGCATTCGGGTCTGCAGCGTCCTGTTGCGCAAGCCCGGAAGAGGGAAGCGCAACAGCCAGTGCAGCCACAGCCAACGCGGCGGGCAATCTCCGGATAGCCGCCATTCGCGGCCTACTCTGCCGCCTCCGCCAGCTCATCCAGCTTGCGCACCGGATTCGCATCGCCCGTCTCGCGGCCGGCCAGAAATTCATTGTTGATCTGCCGGCGGGAGAACAGCCACTGCCCATCGACCCGCCGCAGCTGATCTTCATAGGTGCCGAACGTGCCGATCCTGGGTGCGCCTTCCGGTCCGTCATTCGCCATTTCGTACCAGAAGGCAGTGGAGAATGCGCTGTCCCCTTCTACCCGAATCACCGTCTGCGCCACCACATGGCGCAGCTTCGCCGGATTACCGTCCTTGTCGACATAGACCTTGCCGATCCGTTCCTTGAAGCCCCTCACCGTCTCGACAATGGCATCGCGGCCCTGTGCCTCTCCGCTCGCATATTCCAGCACGCCGTCTTCGGTGAATGTCGCGGCATAGGCATCGAAATCGCCCCAATCCATCGCGAAGAGATAACGGGCCATGAGGTTTTCTATTTCGGCACGGTCATCTGCGTAGCTACCCTTGGCCGCTGCATGCATCGATCATCCACTCCTGCTTCGGGCTCCGCCAGGCGCGCGAGCCTCTGCCAATTTTCGCCTATACTTTATTTATTGAGGCCATACATACCGGCCAAGCGAATTTCGGCGAATGCCCCATAAGAAAGGGACGGCCGGGGAGAGGTCCGCCTTGCAGCCGCGGCCACAGCTCCACTTCCCCTTGCATGCACGTGCCGCCCGCGCGATGTGCGGCATAAACAAACGGTAGCTTTGCGCTGCCACAACCGATTGAGGATTTTTGACGTGACGCAGTACCCCACCCTTCACATGATCATCGATGGCGAAAAGGTTTCAGGCGGAGGGCGCCGGACCTTCTCCGTGGTCAATCCCGCGACGGCGGAGACGATCGGCGAATTGCCGCTGGCCGAGGCCGCGGATCTGGACCGCGCGCTGGAAACCGCCGAAAAGGGCTTCGCGATCTGGCGCAAATCGTCGCCGCAGGAGCGTTCCGCCGTGCTGCAGGGCGCCGCCGATCTGCTGGTCCAGCGTCAGGACGATATCGCGCACATCGCCTCCATGGAGCAAGGCAAGCCCGTTGCCGAAGCCCGCATCGAAGTGATGATGAGCGTCAATCTGTTCAAATTCTATGCCGGTGAAGTCTTCCGCCTCTATGGCCGCGAACTGGTGCGTCCCGCAGGAACGCGCTCCACCGTCCGGCACGAGCCCGTCGGCCCGGTTGCCGCTTTCGCCCCGTGGAACTTCCCGATCGGCAATTGCGGACGCAAGCTGGGCGCGCCGATCGCCGCAGGCTGCTCCGTGATCATGAAGGCGGCCGAGGAAACCCCCGGTTCCGCCCTGGCCGTGGTGCAATGCCTGCTCGATGCCGGATTGCCCAAGGAAGTGGCGCAGGCCGTATTCGGCGTTCCCGACGAAGTCAGCCGCCATCTGCTGGCCAGCCCGATCACGCGCAAGCTGTCCTTCACCGGATCGACTGTGGTCGGCAAGCATCTGATGAAGCTGGCCGCCGACAATATGCTGCGCACCACCATGGAACTGGGCGGGCACGGCCCGGTGCTGGTGTTCGACGATGTCGATGTCGATCATGTGCTGGACGTCGCGGTGCCGGGCAAGACGCGCAATTGCGGGCAGGTCTGCGTCAGCCCCACGCGCTTCATCGTGCAGGAAGATGTGTTCGAGCGTTTCCGCGACGGTTTCATCGCACGCATGGAGGCGACCAAGGTCGGCAACGGGCAGGAAGAAGGCACGCAGATGGGCCCGATGGCCAATCCCCGCCGCCCCGAGGCGATGGATCGCCTGATCGGCAATGCGAAGGAAAAAGGCGCCAAGCTGGGTACCGGCGGCGAGCGGATCGGCAATCAGGGCTATTTCTACGCCCCCACAGTGCTTTCCGAAGTCCCGCTGGATGCCGACATCATGAGCGAAGAGCCCTTCGGCCCTGTGGCGCTGATCAATCCCTATCGCGGCGAGGAGGAGATGATCGCGGAAGCCAACCGCCTTCCCTATGCCCTGGCCGCCTATAGCTGGACCAATGACTATCAGCGCCAGCACAGGCTGGCCGATCAGATCGAAGCGGGTATGGTCGGGATCAACAGCCACATGATCGGCGCGGCCGATTCCCCATTCGGCGGAGTCAAATGGTCGGGCCATGGCAGCGAGGACGGCCCCGAAGGCGTGCTTGCCTGCATGGTTACCAAGGCTGTGCATGAAGGCTGACACTCTCCGCGGGGGAGTGAAGTCATGGGAGAGAGAGCAGTGACGCACGAACTGAAAACGGGTGGAGATCGCGGTTATCTGCGTATCGCCACCGAAGAGGCTTTCGCCACCGAAGAACAGATGGACGCGATCCTGCGCCTGGTGAGAGAGGGCAAGGCCGACAAGGGCACCAAATCCCTGTGGGGCTTTTACGGAACCTCTTCATCGGAACGCACGACCTTTATCCGAGAACGGCTGCTGGATCTGGGCCCGCTCAGGATCCAGGCAATGGACGAAACCGGGATCGACAAGGCGCTGCTCGCCCTGACCTCGCCCGGCGTGCAATCGATCCACGACGTGGAGGAAGCCAAGGGCATTGCCCGGCGCGCCAACGACCATCTGAAAGCCGCCTGCGAGAAATATCCGGACCGTTTCCACGGGATGATCGCCATCTGTCCGCAGGATGCAGAGTGGTCTGCCGAGGAGCTCAAGCGCGGCAAGGAAGAGCTGGGCTTTCACGGCGTACAGGTGAACAGCCATACGCACGGCCACTATCTGGACGAGGAACAGTTCGATCCGATCCTGCGCGCCTGCGCCGATCTGGACCTGCCGCTTTACATCCATCCGCAAGGCCCGCCCGACGACATGATCGGCGGCATGGTGGACGCCGGGCTGGACGGCGCGATCTTCGGCTTCGCGGCCGAAACCAGCTATCACGCGATGCGCATGCTCACCACCGGCGTGTTCGACCGGTATCCATCGCTGCAGATGGTGCTGGGCCATGGCTGTGAAGGCTTGCCCTTCTGGCTCTACCGGCTGAATTACATGCACCAGGCGGGGATCCGTTCGCGGCGCTATCCGCGGCTCAAGCCGCAGCTCCACAACCTCCAATACTATCTGCGCAACAATGTGCTGGCGACGAATAGCGGCCTGCCCTTCGCCCCTGCGATCAAGCTGCTGATCGAGGTGATGGGGGAAGACCGGGTAATGTATGCGATGGATTACCCTTACGAATATGTGCCCGACGAAGTGCGCTGGATGGACGATCTGCCCATTGGCGACGAGCAGAAGAAGAAGTTCTTCCAGACCAATGCGGAGCGGTGGTTCAAGCTGGGCAGCGCTTAACGGGAAATGGCGTTGACCCGCATCTTGACGTTCCGGCCATGCCCGATCTATTCACACGTTAACGATCTGGCGGCCCCATGTGTTCTTGGGGCTGCCTCTTCCCCCAACATAGGATCGTCTCGACCTTGCATTGCAACGGGGCCAATTTCGTGAGCTTCGCAAGCGGGCGGAGATGGCAGGGGGCCGGTGCTGGAGAATTGATTTGATGCTTACCGTACGCGAAGCCTCTCACCGCATTTTCGCCCATTTCGGGGTGGATCGGCTGTTCGGCAATCCCGGATCGACGGAGCTTCCCATGCTGAAGGGTATGCCGGAAGGCTTCCGCTATGTGATGGGGCTGAACGAAGCGGTCGTGATGGGCATGGCGGACGGCTTCGCCCGCTCCAGCGGCAAGCCGGCGCTGGTCAATCTGCACAGCTCGGCAGGCACGGGCCATTCGCTGGGCAATCTCTTCACCGCTTACAAGAACAACGCCCCGGTCGTCGTCACCGCAGGGCAGCAGGCGCGCAGCATCCTGCCTTACGACCCGTTCCTGTTCGCCGAAAGGCCGACCGAATTTCCGCGCCCCTATGTGAAGTTCTCGCTAGAACCGGCGCGGGCCGAAGACGTGCCGCTGGCGCTGGTGCGTGCCTTCATCACTGCGCTGACCCCGCCGATGGGGCCGGTCTTCGTCTCGATCCCGGTCGACGATTGGGACCGTGAATGCGAGATGCCCGAGCTGCCCGAATTCACCCTGACGACCATGCCCGATCCGGCCGCGCTGGAACGGCTGGCCGCGATGCTGAATTCGGCGGAGAACCCGGCGCTGGTGCTGGGCACCGGGGTCGCCAATTGTCACGGCTGGGACGCCGCGATCGCGCTGGCGGAAAAGAGCGGCGCCTCGGTGTGGGCCGCGCCCTATGCCGCGCGGGAAACCTTCCCCGAAACCCATCCGCAATTCGCCGGCTTTCTGCCCGCCTGGCGCGATCAGATCCAGAAGCTGCTCGATCCCTTCGATGCAGTTCTGGTCGCAGGCGCTCCTGTCTTCACCTATCACGTGGAAGGCGAAGGGCCGCACTGGCCGCCACATGCCAAGCTGGGCGTGCTGAGCGAAGATCCGCAGCACATTGCCGCCCTGCCCGGCGGCAACGGCGTGCTTGGCAATGTCGGGGCAGGCTTGGCCGCGCTGCTGGGCCAGGTTTCGCAGCGCCCCTTCACCGGCAAGAGCCACCAGCTGATCACCCCGCCTGAAGAGATGACCGCAGCCCATGTGCTGAAACGCGTGGCCGAATTGCGGCCGGAAGACGCCGTGATCGTGGAAGAGGCGCCGACCGCACGCGGGCCGGAGCACGACACGCTGCCGATCACGCGCGAAGGCGGGTTCTACACCTGCGCCAGCGGCGGCCTGGGCTATTCCCTGCCTGCCGCGATCGGCATTGCCCTGGGCCAGAAGGACAAGGTGGTGGCGATCCTGGGCGACGGGGCGAGCATGTACACGATCCAGGGGCTGTTCTCCGCGCGGGACGAGAAGGCCGATGTCAGCTTCGTGGTGCTGAACAATTCGGCCTATGCGGCGCTGACCGGCTTTTCCGCCGAGTTCGGAATGAACTACGTGCCCGGCTGCGACCTCACCGGAATCGACTTCGTCAAGCTGGCCGAAGCGATGGGCGTGCCCGGCAAGCTGGTGGACGAGGTTTCCTCACTGGACGAAGCGCTGAGCTGGAGCTTCGCCCAGAAGGGGCCGAGCCTGCTGGACGTGCGGATCGCGTGATCCGGCGGCCAGGCCGGACCATTCGAAACAACGATGTCAAAGAGCCGATTCGGAATAACCATATAGGTTAGATCACAATTGGCTCGTGTAGGAAAGACATTTTTTCGGGCATCGATTTTCGTCGAGATATCAGCTGCTTGCCAGCGTCGGCCCTATGTTCCGTAGCGTGCTGCGATGGCATTGCCCTGCTTTCCGGGCAGGCTGGAAATCGCATCGCGCGCGGTTTCCCACTGCGCGTAGTCTTCAAGCCGCGGAAAGCAGACGACCTCGCCAAGTTCCAGCCCGGCGAGCGATGCGCGGACGACTGCCTCGGGCGGCTGCACCCTTTCCGGCGGCAAGCGATCGAAAATCCCGGTTTCGCTGGCATTGCCCAGATTCGTTCGTGTGAGCCCGGGCATCAGGGCCTGGAAGCGAATGCCCGATCCGGCGAATTCCTCGTTCAGCAATTGGGTGAACTGAGCGACATGGGCCTTTGTTCCGCCATAGACGGATGGACCGGCCGAAATCGTGAAACCCGATCCCGATCCCACATTGATGATCGTGCCGCCGCCCGCTTCCTTCATCGCCTTCACCGCTGCATGGCAAATCAGAGTCGGCGCGGTCACATTGACTTCGATCATCTGCAGATGCTCTTCGGGCGTGAGATCGAGGAAACCTGCCATCCCGCCGATACCGGCATTGTTGATCACCATGGAAACCCCGCCCTGGGCGATCCTTTCCATCACCTTGCGCACATCCGCGCGGGAAGCGAGATCGGCCGGCAAAACCTCCACCTCAACGCCGTGCGCCGCCGAGAGTCCATCGGCGATCTCCTGCAGCACATCGCCCCTTCGCGCGACAAGGATGAGATCCTCTCCGCGCTCCGCCAGGATCTCTGCATAGGCCTTGCCGATCCCCGACGATGCCCCGGTGACGAGGCACTTGCCCTGCTGCTTGGCCGCCATGTCCAATCCTTTCCATGTTAAGCAAATCCGCCGGCCCGTCTTTCATCCTGGCGCGATCGGCGCAAGGGGTATCGGCGGCAATTTCATGCCTACGGGGCGCAGGCCAGCCGGGCAGCTGTGCGGCCTAGGTCACCCGCCAGACCCACAGCTTGATCGAACTGGCATAGCGCGCGCCCGCGCAAATGAAGATCGACCTGTTGAGCCATTCGTAAGGACCGCTGGGCGCAATGAATTCGGGTACGGTGCGGAAATAATATTCCCCCGGATCGACTTCCTCGCCCGCTGCCAGCCGCGCCATCACTTCCGGCGGGCCATGCCGCAGGCCCTTGTTGCGGATCTGGATCAGTGCACCGTCATCGGTTTCGATCGCATAGATCGCATCGGCTACCGTCACCCCGTCGGCCCGGGTCAGCTGCCAATCGGCCGAATTGCCCATCAGCTTGCCGGAAATCTTCGGCCCCTTCACATAGCCGCCAGGCTTGATCGGGATGATCCGGCGCGCGCCGTCATAGGTCTCGCCGATCTGGCGCGGCGCATCGAGCTCTCCGCCCGCCTCATAGACGAATTCGAGTTCGGGTTTGATCATCGTATCTCCTCTCCATATCGTTTTTTGGGCAAAGTCATCTTGCTCCCCACCGAAATCACACTATTCCTGCTGCAGGAAGCAAGAGGAGCAAGGCAATGCCGGATACTATCCAGGCGGACTATGTCATCGTTGGAGCAGGCAGCGCGGGCTGTGTGCTGGCCAGCCGCCTGACCGCAGACGGGCAGCACAAGGTCGTGATACTCGAAGCGGGCGGCGACGACCGCCCTCTGCGCGAACCCGGCCAGTTCATCTCCAATATCATGATCCACACTCCGATCGGCTTCGGCAAGACGCTTAACGATCCCAAGGTCAACTGGCTCTACGAAACCGAAGTGGACGAAGGATCGGGCAATCGCACCCATAAATGGCCCAAGGGCAAGGTGCTGGGCGGTTCGTCTTCGATCAACGGCATGCTCTATGTCCGCGGCCAGTCCGCCGACTATGACGGCTGGGCGCAGATGGGCGCGCGCGGCTGGAGCTGGGACGATGTGCTGCCCTATTTCCGCAAGAGCGAGAACCAGGAACGCGGCGAAGACGAATTCCACGGAGCGGGCGGCCCGCTGAACGTTTCCGACTTTCCCGACGAGCATCCGGTCAGCCAGGCACTGGTGGATGCCTGCGTGCAGGCCGGCATCCCCTACAAGAAGGATCTCAATGACGGGAACCAGGAAGGCGTCAGCTTCTTCCAGATGACCGCCAAGAACGGCCGCCGCCATTCCACGGCCGTCGCCTATCTCCACCCGGCAATGGGGCGTCGGAACCTGGAAGTCGTCACCCGCGCCATGACCACGAAGATCATCTTCGAAGGCAAGAAGGCCGTGGGCGTGGAGTTCGAACAGAATGGGCAGCTGCGCCGGGTGATGGTCAGCCGCGAAGTGATCCTGGCGGCAGGCGCGGTGGAAAGCCCCAAGCTGCTGGAGGTCTCCGGCGTGGGCCAGGCCGCCCGGCTGAAGGATCTGGGCGTGGAAGTGGTGCACGATTCCCCGATGGTGGGGGAGAACATGCAGGACCATTACATGATCGGCTGCCAGGCCGCGCTGAAGGAGGATTGGCATTCGATCAACCATCTCAGCCGCGGGGTGAAGCTGCTGGGCCAGATCGCCAAATACGGCATCAGCCGCAAGGGGCTGCTGTCCTATGCCGTGGCCCATGGCTGCGCCTTCGTGAAGAGCCGCGACACGCTGGATTATCCCGACGTGCAGATCCACGTGATGGCCGCCAGCATGGATCTGGAATATCTCAACCAGTATCAGGGCCTGCGGCTGGACAAGGAACCGGGCCTGGCCTCCAACCCCTGCCAGTTGCGGCCGGAATCGCGCGGATCGATCCATGCGAAATCGGCCAACGGGCTGGAACGCCCGGCGATCGTGCCCAATTACCTCTCCGACCCGATCGACCGGCAAAGCGTGGTCGATCAGCTCAAGCTCATTCGCAATATCTGGCAGCAGCCCGCGCTGGAGCCCTATCTCAAGGCGCCGGGCGATCCCTTCGGCCAGACGGACGAAGAAATGCTGGGCTATGCCAAGCTGGCCGGCGGCACGCTCTATCACGCGGTCGGCACCGTCGCGATGGGCGATGAGCGCTTCCCGCTCGATCCCCGGCTGCGGGTGCGCGGCGTGGAAGGGCTGCGCGTGATCGACGCATCGGCCATGCCCAAAATATCCTCCGGCAACACCAATGCGCCCACGATCATGATCGCGGAAAAAGGCGCGGACATGGTGCTGGAGGATGCGAAGGAAGCAGCGATGGCGTGAGGGCGCGGGCTTAACCGGCCTACCCCTCCAGCCGAACCGTCTCTAGTCGAACAGGCCGCCGGAATCGCCCGCAGGCGGCGTCAGGCCGAGATGCTGCCAGCCGCGATCGTTGAGCATACGCCCACGCGCGGTGCGCGCCACCAGGCCGAGCTGAATCAGGAAGGGCTCGACCACTTCCTCCACCGTATCGCGCGGTTCGGCCAGCCCCGCCGCCAGCGTCTCCACGCCCACGGGGCCGCCCTTGTAGATATCCGCGATCATGGTGAGATAGCGCCGGTCCATCGCATCGAGGCCAAGCCCGTCCACTTCAAGCCTTGTGAGCGCTTCGTCGGCGATCTTGGCCGTTACGGTGCCTGACGACGCGACATGGGCGAAATCGCGCACCCGGCGCAGCAGGCGCCCCGCAACCCGCGGCGTGCCGCGCGCCCGGCGGGCAATCTCCCGCGCGCCTTCATTCTCCATCGGCAGATCGAGCAGGCGGGCACCGCGCGTCACGACCTGTTCCAGCTCCGCCTCGCTATAGAAATTCAGCCGCACCGGAATGCCGAAGCGGTCCCGCAGCGGCGTGGTCAGCAGGCCTTGCCGCGTGGTCGCGCCGATCAGGGTGAAAGGCGGCAAGTCGATCCGCACCGAGCGCGCCGATGGCCCTTCTCCGATGATGATATCCAGCGCGCGGTCTTCCATCGCAGGGTAAAGCACTTCCTCCACGACCGGATTGAGGCGGTGAATCTCGTCGATGAACAGCACGTCATGCGGTTCCAGATTGGTCAGCAGCGCAGCCAGATCCCCCGCCTTGGCAATCACCGGGCCGCTGGTGGCACGAAAGCCCACGCCCAGCTCCTTGGCGACGATCTGGGCCAGCGTGGTCTTGCCCAGGCCCGGCGGGCCGAAGAACAGCACATGGTCCATCGCCTCCCCGCGGGACCTGGCGCTTTCGATGAAGACGCGCAGATTGCCGCGCGCCGCCTCCTGCCCGATGAATTCCTCGAGCGCCCTGGGGCGCAGAGCCGCGTCCTGGTCTTCCGGCTGCCGCTCGGGAGTAAGGTCGGGGTTGGTGGTCATGCCGATAGCAGATCAAAGTCCTTAAGATTACTAACATTCAACACGGCTTCACCGTCCCCCTCAGCCAGTATTATCTGAGGCACCTCGTCCGGAACCCCAGACCATCGGCAAACTATGATCGTTTGAATTGCCGGTAATAGTAGAGCGTGCCCGCGGACCAATCGAATTAGATCGTTCACCCATGCCCTAAATTTATCCCATTCGAACGGAGCAACGTTTTCGTCCAATACTCGCTTGGCTGACGGAACGTGGAGGAGATTTCCACACTGACCATAGACCTTGCTAAGTGAAGACAAGGGCATTGGCTTCATGGCAGGGGTTAGCTGCTTGGAACCTTCGTCATCTACGCTGAAGTACAGCTGCAGAGGTATAGGCAGCGGATATGCATTGAATTTTCCTATTTCATTAAACGCATCTTTGGGGCGCCAATGCTTCGGATCAAGCTCCGTTCCTTCCTGAAGGTGGGCGAGAGTCGATCCAAGAACCATCAATTCGCAGACTTTTCTAACCTGGAGCGCGACAGCATCCAGTCTAAACCAGTTGTCTCCATCATCTTGGTTTTCATTGATAAAATTTAGCTGGCGATCAGCCGCAATTAACCTTGTCTTTATCGAGTTAATAACTGTCGGGTAGTGAGATTTTACCGAGGCAGCATCCATCACCCCGCAGCCCTCTTCAGCGCGGCACGGATCAGCTCGCTTTCCGTCGCATCCTCGCCCAGCTCGCCCTGGGCATGGGCGACGGCGGAAGCCGCGATCGCGGGTTTGAAGCCGAGATTCTCCAGCGCCGAAACGGCATCGGCGCTGGTCGAGCCGACCAGCGGCGCAGCGGCCATGCCCGCGCCGCCCGGTGCACTGGGCAGAGCGCCAGCCTTGTCCTTCAGCTCGTTGACGATGCGCCCGGCCAGTTTCGGCCCCACGCCGTTCGCCCGAGCGACCTGCGCCGCATCGCCGTTCGCACAGGCGGCCTGCAATTCTTCTGCCGAGAGCGCGGAGAGGATCGCTAGCGCAACCTTGCTGCCCACGCCCTGCACCTGGGTGAGCAGGCGGAACCAGTCCCGCTCTGCCGATGTGGCGAAGCCGAGCAGGCGCATGTCGTTCTCGCTGACCTGAAGATCGGTGAAGACGGTCACCGCCTCCCCCTGCTCGCCCAGCGCAGTGAGCGTCCGGTTGGAGCAGTGGACGAGGTAGCCGACGCCCGAAACGTCGATCACCGCCCAGTCCGCACCGGTTTCGTCCAGCAGGCCCTTCAGCTTCGCAATCATGTTTTGTTCCTGCCCGAGCGCGGCGGATTTGGCCAGTAATTATGGACAGCCGCCCACAGTTGCGACATGGAACGCGCCATGAGCGTCAACACATTCGGCCGCGTATTGCGTTTCACGACCTGGGGAGAAAGCCACGGCCCCGCTTTGGGCGCGGTGGTGGATGGCTGCCCGCCCGGGCTGGAAGTGAGCGAAGGCGCGATCCAGCCTTTCCTGGATGCGCGGAGGCCCGGCACGTCCCGCTTCACGACCCAGCGGCGCGAGCCCGACCAGGTCAAGATCCTGAGCGGCACCTTCGAAGGCAAGAGCACGGGCACGCCGATCAGTCTGATGATCGAGAACACCGATCAGCGCTCCAAAGATTATTCGGACGTCGCCAAGGCCTATCGGCCCGGCCATGCCGATTACACTTACGATGCGAAATACGGATTGCGCGACTATCGCGGCGGCGGACGTTCCAGCGCGCGCGAAACTGCCGCGCGCGTGGCGGCGGGCGCAATCGCGCGGCTGGTCATTCCGGAAGTTTCGATCCTGGCCTATGTCACCGAAATCGGCGGCGATGCGATCGACCGCGAAGCCTTCAGCGCCGAAGAGATCGGCAAGAACGCCTTCTTCTGCCCCGATGCCTGGGCAGCCAAACGCTGGGAAGGCCTGGTGGACGAAGCGCGCAAGGACGGGTCCTCCCTGGGGGCCGTGGTCGAATGCGTGGCCACCGGCGTTCCAGCAGGCTGGGGCGCGCCGATCTATGGCAAGCTGGATGCGGACCTCGCCGCCGCGATGATGGGCATCAATGCCGTCAAGGCCGTGGAGATCGGGGACGGTTTCGGCGCGGCGCGGCTGCGCGGCGAACAAAACGCCGATCCCATGAAACCGGGCGAGAGTGGCAGCGTGGAATTCGATGCCAACCATGCGGGCGGCATTGCAGGCGGCATTTCCACGGGGCAGCCGGTCGTGTGCCGCGTAGCCTTCAAGCCGACCAGTTCGATCCTGATCCCGCAGCCCACCGTAACGCGTGACGGCGATGCGACAGAGATTGCCACCAAGGGACGCCATGACCCTTGCGTGGGCATTCGTGGCACGCCTGTGGTGGAAGCGATGATGGCCCTGGTTCTGGCCGACCAAAAGCTGCTGCACAGGGCGCAATGCGGCTAGTTATAGCCTCAAACGCCGGCGGGGCCATTCGGCCTTGCGGTCGCTCCGGGACCGGTCCACAATTTCCAGCGGAGTAGGGCAGATTCGGTCTGCGCAAAGCAGACCGCAAGCGCGAAAGCGCGCCCGGAGCAGCGCAGCTGCGGAGGATAGCCAAGCGGGCGGATGCCCGCGCTGGCGACTGAAGCCGATTAAATCTACTTTTTCGATCAATCCGGTCTGATTGATTTATTCCATCAAACTAATCGGACTCTTTTGCTTTGCTGCGGGAGGGTGCGCGCCTATTTCCCCTACACAGAGTTTCACACCAAACCACGGAGCATGACACAATGGGTATTATAGGGAGCGAAATTAAGCCGTTTACCGCCACCGCCTTCCAGGCCGGCAAGGACTTCTTCGACGTCACCGATGAGGACGTGAAGGGTAGCTGGTCGATCTTCTTCTTCTATCCGGCGGACTTCACTTTCGTCTGCCCGACCGAGCTTGAAGACATGGCCGACCAGTATGACGATCTTCAGAAGATGGGCGTCGAGGTTTACGGCGTGTCCACCGATACGCATTTCAGCCACAAGGCCTGGCATGACAGCTCGCCGGCCATCGGCAAGATCAAGTTCCCGATGCTGGGCGATCAGCTGCACACGATTTCGAAGAATTTCGGCGTGCTGCGCGAATCGATGGGCCTTTCCGACCGCGCGACCTTCCTGGTCGATCCGGACGGCGTAATCCAGGTGATGGAAATCACTTGCGAAGGCGTGGGCCGCAACGCTTCGGAACTGGTCCGCAAGGTCAAGGCCGCACAATATGTGCGCGAACATCCCGGCCAGGTCTGTCCGGCCAAGTGGGAAGAAGGCAGCGAAACGCTGGCTCCCTCGCTCGACCTCGTTGGCAAGATCTAAGACCCCGACACCCTTTCATTAGGGCGCATGAGCGGCTCGGGGCGTACCCTGCGCTCCGGGCCGCATTGCATTCAGTGACAGCGAACTTTTTGAGGAATTACCGATGCTTGACGCCAATCTGACGGAGCAGCTCAAAACCTATCTCGGCAATCTGCGCGAGCCGATCGAGCTTGTCGCCTCGCTTGGC
>JAUHYZ010000026.1 GCA_030426245.1 Alphaproteobacteria bacterium
TGCCTGCCACCGCTGGCAGGACAAGCCGCCCGTCTTCCACAGTGATGCCGGGCTTCGCTTCTGGCGAGGCTTCCACCGGCGCCGAACTTTCCTGACTGCAGGCCGAAAGGCCCAAGCCGGCTATAGCCAGCGCTGCGCCGGCAAATAATGCGGATTTCATATTATTCACTCCCCCAAATGCAATTACTGAATTTGTAGTCGTGCCTATCCCTTGTGCCAAGGAAAACCGCACCTATATCGCCCTCCAGAGACGACCTGAATGAGCCGCCGATCCGTTTCGCCGATTGCGGGAAGCGTAAAGTGCGGTGTCCAATTTGAAGCACAGGATGGGAAGTAATGGCCAAAGTAATCGGTATCGACCTAGGTACGACAAACAGCTGTATCGCGGTAATGGATGGCGGAAAGCCCAAGGTGGTGGAGAACGCAGAGGGTGCGCGAACCACGCCGTCGGTAGTGGCTTTCACCAAGGATGGAGAACGTCTGATTGGCCAGCCGGCCAAGCGGCAGGCTGTCACCAATCCCGACAACACGGTTTTTGCAGTCAAGCGCCTGATCGGGCGCCGTTTCGATGATCCGGTGACCAGGAAGGATACGGAACTGGTCCCCTATTCGATCGTCAAGGGCAAGAATGGCGACGCCTGGGTTAATGCAGGCGGCGAAGATTACAGCCCTTCGCAGATTTCCGCCTTCATCCTTCAGAAGATGAAGGAAACGGCCGAGAGCTATCTGGGCGAAGACGTAACGCAGGCGGTGATCACCGTTCCTGCTTACTTCAACGACGCCCAGCGCCAGGCGACCAAGGATGCCGGCCAGATTGCCGGTCTTGAGGTTCTGCGCATCATCAACGAACCGACTGCCGCCGCGCTCGCCTACGGGCTCGAGAAGGACGACGGCAAAGTCATCGCGGTGTACGACCTTGGCGGCGGCACCTTCGATATCTCCATCCTTGAGATCGGCGATGGCGTGTTCGAAGTGAAGTCGACGAATGGCGACACTTTCCTGGGCGGCGAAGATTTCGACAGCGTGCTGGTCGAACATCTCGCGGATCGCTTCAAGGAGAAGGAAGGCATCGATCTGCGCACCGACAAGCTGGCGCTTCAGCGGCTGAAGGAAGCCGCCGAAAAGGCCAAGATCGAACTGTCCTCCGCGCAGACGACCGAAATCAACCAGCCCTTCATCACGGCGCGGATGGAAGGCGGCAGCACCACGCCGCTTCACCTGGTCGAAACGATCAGCCGTGCCGATCTCGAAAGGCTTGTCGACAAGCTGATCCAGCGCACGCTTGAGCCGTGCAAGAAGGCACTGGCCGATGCCGGCATGAGCGCTGGCGACGTTGATGAAATCGTGCTGGTCGGCGGCATGACCCGCATGCCCAAGGTGCGTGAGACGGTCGAGAAATTCTTCGGCAAGAAGCCGCATACAGGCGTCAATCCGGACGAAGTCGTGGCCATGGGCGCAGCCATTCAGGCCGGCGTTCTGCAGGGCGACGTGAAGGACGTCCTGTTGCTCGACGTGACGCCGCTCTCGCTCGGCATCGAAACGCTGGGCGGCGTGTTCACACGCATGATCGACCGCAACACGACGATCCCCACCAAGAAGACGCAGGTCTATTCCACTGCCGAAGACAATCAGCAGGCTGTGACCATCCGCGTTTTCCAGGGTGAGCGCGAAATGGCAGCAGACAACAAACTGCTTGGCCAGTTCGACCTGGTCGGTATTCCGCCCGCTCCGCGCGGTGTCCCGCAAGTGGAGGTGACGTTCGATATCGACGCCAACGGGATCGTGAACGTTTCCGCGAAGGACAAGGGCACCGGCAAGGAACAGCAGATCCGGATCCAGGCATCCGGCGGCCTGTCGGACTCGGACATCGATCAGATGGTCCAGGACGCGGAAAAGTTCGCCGAGGAGGACAAGACGCGGCGTGCGGCGGCGGAAGCCAAGAACAATGCCGACAGCCTGGTCCACGCGACCGAAAAGCAGCTTGAGGAAAATGGCGACAAGATCGACGCCGATCTGAAATCGCAGATCGAAACGGCGATTGCCGAGACCAAGTCTGCGCTTGAAAGCGGGGATGGCGATGCAATCAACGCCAAGAGCCAGGTGCTCACCGACTTGGCCATGAAGATGGGCCAGGCCATTTATGAGAAGGAACAGGCTTCAGGAGCCGCAGCGGCAGACGCCGGTACGGACCAAGCGGAGGAAGCATCCGACGAAGACGTGGTCGATGCCGAATTTTCCGAAGTCGACGACGAGAACAAGGGCTGATCGCCTGATGGAAACCAAAACCGGCACCGGTGCTTCAGGCATCGGTGCCGGCCAGGTTAGGGACAGCCAATGGCCACGCAAATCGATTATTACGAACTGCTGGAAGTCGAACGAACGGCCGACGAAAAGACTCTCAAATCGGCCTTTCGAAGACTGGCGATGCGCTACCACCCGGATCGCAATCCGGGCGACAGTGAGTGCGAAGCCAAGTTCAAGGCAATTAACGAAGCCTATGATTGCCTGAAAGACCCGCAGAAACGCGCCGCCTATGACCGTTTCGGGCACGATGCTTTCAAACAGGGCATGGGCGGGGGCGGCTTCGGCGGTGGAGCCAACCAGGGCGACTTCAGCGATCTTGGCGACATCTTCGAAACTATCTTCGGCAGTGCATTTGGCGGACGCGGACGGCAGCAGGCTCGCCGCGGAGCCGATCTGCGCTACGACATGCAGATCACGCTGGAAGACGCGTTCAGCGGCAAGGACACATCGATCGAGGTCGAAGTTTCGGTTTCCTGCACGCCTTGTGTAGGCACCGGGGCCAAGCCGGGGACGGGCCGCACTGGCTGCAAGACTTGTGGTGGCCACGGCAAAGTCCGCGCCCAGCAGGGTCTGTTCGTCATTGAGCGGCCGTGCCCGTCCTGCCACGGGCGGGGCGAGGTGATCGAGACGCCTTGCGAACATTGCCGCGGCGAAGGCCGGGTGGACGAGTTGCAGAGGCTCGACGTCAATATTCCGCCTGGCGTCGACAATGGCACGCGAATTCGCATGTCCGGCAAGGGCGAGGCAGGACCTATGGGGTCACCGCCGGGCGACCTCTACATTTTCATACATATCGAGAACCACAAGGTTTTTCAGCGCGAAGGAACTGCGCTGTTCACACGCGTACCGATCAGTATCACGACGGCGGCGCTGGGCGGCGAAATCAAGATTCCGGGCATCGACGGGCAGTCCAACAAGATAGAGATTCCCGCCGGCATCCAATCGGGCAAGCAGCTCAGAAAACGCGGAGCAGGCATGCCCGTCCTGCAGGGCAGCGGAAGGGGAGACTTGGTAGTCGAAATCAAGGTCGAAACGCCGACCAAGCTCACTTCGCGTCAGAAAGAAATCCTGCGTGAATTCCAGGAGACCGAGACCGGTGAAGAGTCCCCCAGCAGCGCCGGCTTTTTCGACAAGCTCAAAAACACCTGGAGCGATTTGACCGAATGAACGGCGTGCCGGCCGTTCTGTTCGTTTGCCTGGGCAATATCTGCCGCTCTCCGCTCGCCGAAGCGGCATTCAGGCAGGTCTCAGAGGCCGCTGGGCTGAAGGTCGCGATCGATTCCGCAGGTACCGGCAACTGGCATATCGGCAAACCGCCGGACCCGCGCGCGCAGGCAACTGCTCTGCATTACGGGGTGGACATTTCCAACCTGCGGGCGCGCCAGATCGAACAGGCGGACTATACGCGTTTCAGCCATATAATGGCGCTTGATCACGAAAATCTGGCCGACATTGAAGCTGCGGCACCAAATGAGACGACCGCGCATATCGCCCTGTTGCTGGATTATGTGCCCGGAAGGGAAGGTCAGGCGGTGCGTGACCCTTATTTCGGCGGTGACGGGCTTTTTGAAGAGACGTGGGCCGACGTCTCACTCGCTGCATCGGCACTGACGGAATATTTTTCTCGCTGACGCTGCATTTTCGCGCCACTTCCGTGGCGATCAGCCTTCAGTGAAGCCATTCAGCACTTCCTTGCGAATTCTGGACAGAAGGCCGGGATCGGCGCTTAGACGCCCTTCTTCTTCTTCCAGGACCGCCAGGAATATCCTCTTTTTGAACTGGGCACAGATTTCCTGGTCCATCGGCCTGCTGAGGGTCGAGCAGACAAGGTCGATCATCCGTTCCGCGCCATGCAGCCGCCCCCACAAATAATCGTTTTCGCGATAGGCCCGGCTGAAGAAGGCGCCGAAATTGTAGAACTCTATCCCGCGCAGCGTCGCCATGGTTCCCCCTTCGCGGATCGAAACGGCATCGTCGGGCGAAATGCGATCGACCTTGATCGGATCGAATTCGGTCAAACCCTCATTGTGGAGCAATGCCAGCGTGGCGACGTCGAAGAAGGGAAATCCCAGATAAGTGAACAACGCTCCGCGGCGGAGCGGCTTGGGCATCGCTCCGAATGCTTCGGCGAGCATTTCTTCCACCTTGTTGTCGAGCGCGGAAAGGCCGCTCATCCGCTCAAGCGCATCGATGACCGTTCCCGGTTCCTCCAGAACACGCTCGGCGATCGGATTGAAATCCTCGCCCAAGGCGCCGGGCGTTTCGTGATCGAAATAAAGGGACAATGCGCTGTAAACGGTGTCACGGCCCTTGTCCCGGTCCTCCTCGGTGATGTCAGGGTCGTCGTGCCACTCGCGCGAGAGGCGCCTGGCAAGAAGGCGCAAACGGCGTATCCGGAATTCTACGTCATGCGCGCGAAAGAAGCGGATCGCTTCCTCGCTGGCCCCGCCGCGTGAGGGATGGGCAAGGCTGGATAGCCCGCGCGCTTCCAGTTCCTCGTGCAACTTGTCCACGATGGGGAGGTGATCGTGCAGCAGCAGGCCGGGTGCGTGCGCATAGATCACCCTGGCAAGGCGTTCGACGATCCCTGTAAACTTCGTCTGTGCGTAGGAATGAAAGGCAAAGCCTGCGCGTTCTGCCGCAGCTTGCTGTGCCTTTGCCCGCCAGTTTCTGAGACGTTTGGGCGTGGGCCGATCGAGAAAGAACGTCCGCCCGAAAATCTGGTCCACCGCCCGTTCGACCTCGGGCCGCAGCGCCGCTATGATATGCTGCAGCCTCTCGGCCTCTCGCGATTGTTCTTCGATGGCCTCCAGATTGTCACGGATTGGCTGCTCTCTGGGAATGGTGGAGATTGATCCGAAAATGGCCCGAAAGAAGCCGACGTCCTTGTCCTGCTCTCTGCTTCCGGTCCTGATCCGGTCCGGACGCGGGTCGATATAGACGAAGCGTCGGTCCACTTCGCGTTGGGCAGGGCGCCCTTTCAGCGCATCGATCGCGGCGGCGAACGGCGCGTTCACCAGAACCGATCCGTCGATCAGTGAGACCTTTTCGACATCCTGCTGTTTTACATGGGCCGGCATGATCCGTTCGATGAAAGCCTGCCGGCTAGGCCAATCGACATTCCGCTGCTGCGCCAAGTCGTCGATCTCCGCCAACTTCATCGGCGGAAAGGCGCCGGGAAAGCTGGTCGTAGACCGCGCCGCAAACACCAGTTCCATCGGATGGCCCAGTGAGCCGCCCGCTTCCGCCGGCGTTCGTTTGCGGAAGCTGATCGGCAGGCGATGCTCGCTCTCCTGCACCACGGGCGGACTGTTGAGACGCAGGAGCTCGATATAACCGCCAAAATCGGTGGTCGTGACGAACAGATCGATCGGGTGGCCCGGTGGCAGCAAGGGAGCTTCACCCCGAGCTTCAGCCATCGCCTGCAAGGCGTCGGCGATCATCTTGGAGAAGCCGATGCCGGAAAAGGGCGGGGCGAACCATCTCGAGCGGACGAAACGGGCGAGCTTCCTGCGGACCTGCTCCCGCGTTTCCGGTGCGACGCTTTCCGACACGGCGTTTCCAGGGCGGGTGAGCAGGAACTCGACCACGGAGGGTGCCCAGAATTTGGCGGCACGGGTCCACAATTGGGCATCGGGATCGAGCAGCCTGTCGACATCGGCTCCCTCGAGCCACAGATCCGTCAGCGGTTCCAACGACTGGCCTGAATGGATCGCCTGCGCAAGAAAGACGGCATTGATGCCTCCGGCGCTCGCACCGGTAAGTATGTCGGGCAGAACGCGCAGAGCAATATCTCTGTCCGATTTCAGGAATTCCAGCAATTCGCAATAGATCGATTCGCTGCCGGTCGCGAAATGCTCACCCTGATGTACGGCGCGGCTCGCCCGCGTGAGCTTCCAGAGCTCTTTGGTGACACCGTGCATATAGACGGCGAGACTGACACCGCCGTAACAGATAAGGGCAATTCTCAGCTCTTTTTGACGCATTCGCGCTGTTTGAAGCTTTGATACGGCAATGGCAATTGCGTTCCGGTTATGTTCTGTATATCTGAGTCGTCATGGCTAAGACAAAACGCCGATATTCCTGCCAGGCTTGCGGCAGCGTCTCCCATCGCTGGCAAGGGCAATGCCCCGATTGCGCCGAATGGAACACGCTGGTGGAAGATGCACCGGCGACCGTCTTTTCAATGAAGCACAATCTGTCCGATGGCGGGAAGCTCGTAGAGTTCGCTCCGCTCAATCGTGCAGACGAACTGCCTCAGCGCAAGGCGACCGGGATCGACGAATTCGACCGCGCTCTGGGGGGCGGGCTCGTGCCCGGCTCCGCAATCTTGATGGGCGGGGATCCGGGCATCGGGAAATCCACCCTGCTGCTGCAAGTGGCCGCGCGGATTGCACGCAGCGGTGCCGAAGCGGTCTATGTCAGCGGGGAGGAAGCCGCGGGCCAGGTCCGTATGCGCGCCTCCCGCCTTGGCTTGGCAGATGCCCCCATTAAACTTGCCTCCGCCACGTCGGCGCGCGACATTCTCACCACGCTCAACGGAATGGCGCCGCCCGCATTGCTGGTGATCGATTCGATCCAGACCATGCATTCGGACCAGATCGAAGGAGCGCCGGGCACGGTCAGCCAGGTGCGCGGCTGTGCCTTCGAACTGATTCGCTATGCCAAGGAAAACGGCGTTGCACTGGTGCTGGTCGGCCATGTGACGAAAGACGGGACGATCGCGGGTCCGCGCGTGCTGGAACATATGGTCGATGTGGTGATGAGCTTCGAAGGGGAGCGTAGCCACCAATACCGTATCCTGCGCGCATTGAAGAACCGCTTCGGGGCAGTCGACGAGATCGGTGTCTTCGCCATGGCGGGGCAAGGGCTGGAAGAGGTCCGCAACCCTTCCACATTGTTTCTCTCTGGCAGCGACGAACCTCTGGCGGGAAGCGCAGTCTTCCCCGCGTTGGAAGGAACGCGGCCGGTGCTGGTGGAGGTGCAGGCCCTGATTGTGAGGCTGCAGAGCGGGGCAACGCCGCGCCGTGCCGTCGTCGGTTGGGACAGCAGCCGCCTTGCCATGCTGCTTGCAGTCCTGGAGGCCCGCTGCGGACTGAGCTTCTCCTCTGCCGAAGTCTATCTCAACATATCCGGTGGATACCGATTGTCGGATCCGGCGGCAGACATTGCCGTCGCGGCCGCGCTGGTTTCCGCTCTGGCAGACAAGCCGCTTGCTTCGCGAAGCGTCTGGTTTGGGGAAATATCGCTTGCCGGAGAGGTTCGCCCCGTGGCGCATGGCGGCTTGCGCCTGCGCGAAGCTGGCAAGCTCGGCTTCAAGCATGGCTTCGGCCCGGGCGAGAGCGCTCGCGCGGATCGCCAATCTCGTTGACCGTATCGTGGGGGCGGAATAGGTCTCCTGCCCATGACGGGCTTCGACATCATAGTCCTGGTCGTGATCGGGATCGGTGCGATCGGCGGCTTCCTGCGCGGTTTTGTGCAGGAAATCCTTTCGCTCGCCTCCTGGGTGCTCGCCATATTCGCGGTCCATTACCTTCATACTGACCTGACCGAGTGGCTATTCCAGTATGTCGGCACCCCCTCGGGCTCCGCAGTGCTCGCCTTCGTTCTGCTTCTGCTGATACCCTATGCCGCAATGAAATTAATTGCCGGACAGCTGGGTGCAGCCACGCGCAATTCTGTCCTCGGTCCGATCGACCGGGTGCTGGGTTTCGGCTTCGGTGTCCTGAAAGGCGCCATCATCGTTGTCATGGCATTCTCCCTGCTGGTGCTCGGCTATGACACTGTCTGGGGCATCAAGGGACGGCCGACATGGATCACCACGGCCCGGACCTATCCCGTCGTCAACGCCGGGGCCGACGCGCTCGTGCAGTTGATTGCGGAGCGCCGAGAAGAATTGCGGCTGAGCGACTCTGCCATTGCCGGTGGCAGTGAATGAGCGGAGCGGAACGTCTTTACACGCCTGAGCTTCTCTCTCTGGCGGTTCGTCTGGCCGAATATCCCTGGCGCGAGGATTCTCCGCGCACAGGCGATGCGCGGTCGAAAAGCTGCGGCAGCACATTGTCCATGGGCCTCGAAACCGATCCGGATGGGAAGATCTCCCAACTCGGCATGCGTGTGCATGCATGCGCTGTTGGCCAGGCGTCCGCAGCGATCTTCGCCAAGGAAGCGGCAGGCCGCGACCAGGCCGATATCGAGCGGGCGCTGGAACAGATGACTGGCTGGCTCAAAGACGAAGGGCCTGCGCCTGACTGGCCCGGAATCGATGCGATCGACGTAGCTCGCGCATATCCCGCTCGGCACGGCGCCATGCTGCTCCCCTGGCAAGCCGCGCTTGCAGCTCTTTCCAGCACAGCGACAAGCGTCTAACTGACGCTGAACGGGATAAGCACAGGGGAGAAAGCATGGAGGTTGACCCAAATTCGGGCCACCGGGAACCGAGCGCCAAGGAAGTCCGCCTTGTCATCGCCGCATCGAGTGCGGGCACCATCTTCGAATGGTACGATTTTTTCATTTATGGAACGCTCGCCGCGCTGATCGGCCAGGCATTCTTTCCCGCCGGAAACGAAACTCTGCAAATGCTGCTGGTTTGGGCCGGCTTCGCAGTCGGTTTCGGCTTCCGTCCCCTGGGAGCGATCCTGTTCGGCTTTCTGGGCGACAGGCTGGGACGCAAATATACATTCCTGGTCACAGTTACGCTGATGGGCATAGCCACAGCGGGCGTCGGCCTGATTCCCACGGCGGCAAGCATTGGCCTGGCCGCACCGATCATCGTGATCGGCCTGCGAATACTGCAAGGGTTGGCACTGGGCGGCGAGTATGGCGGTGCGGCAATCTATGTCGCGGAACATAGTGCAGCCAACAAGCGTGGCTACTTCACGTCCTATATTCAGGCATCGGTTGTTGGCGGTTTCGTGCTGAGCATAGCAGTTGTGCTGGCTTGCCGCTTTCTGATTCCGGAAGAAAGCTTCGTCGAATGGGGCTGGCGCGTGCCGTTCCTGCTGTCCATCGTGCTGCTGGCCATTTCTCTCTGGATGCGCCTGAAACTCTCCGAGAGCCCGGTTTTCCAAGCCATGAAGGCAGAGGCCAAACTGGCATCGAACCCCTTTGTCGAAAGCTTTACCTATCCTGGAAACAAGACGCGGATCATGGTCGCCCTCTTCGGTGTGACGGCCAGCCTCACCACAATCTGGTACACGGCGTTCTTCTCCAGCATGTCCTTCCTGCGTGGTCCGATGCGGGTGGACGATCTGACGGTGGAACTGATCATGTTCTTCACCGGGCTGATCGCCATGAGTTTCTATCTGGTGGTGGGCAAATGGTCAGACAGGGTCGGTCGCAAGAAGCCGATCATTATCGGGAATATTCTGACACTGATCCTGCTTTTTCCGCTCTTCTGGGCAATCGGCAGCCTGGCCAATCCCGGCATCAACGATGCCGCCAAGGCCTCACCGGTCATTGTACAGGGCAGCGAATGTACCACTCACCCCTTCGGTGATCTGGTCGGAACCACTCCGAGCCAATGCGGCAAGTTGCTGGAAACGCTCACTGCAGCCGGTGTTCCGTATTCGGTGGAAAGCAGCGACACGCTGGCCCTCAGTGCTGGGCCGCAGCAAGCCAATGTCTCCACGCTCGATTGGAACGACGGCGCGGAACGCCGGGCGCAGGTGGAAGCCTTCCTGACAGACGCGGGATACGATTTTTCCGAGCAATATCCGCCGCTCATCAACATCCTTGGAATTGCCGCGCTGCTGCTTGCTCTGGGTGTACTTTCCGCATTGACCTATGGCTCGGTCGCGGCGCTGCTGACCGAAATGTTCCCGCCGAACATTCGTTACAGCTCCATGTCGATACCCTATCATATAGGGGCGGGATATTTCGGCGGGTTCCTGCCTTTGATTGCAGGCTATATCATTGCCAGAACCGGCGATGCCTATGCCGGGCTCTGGTACACCTGGGCTTTCGTTCTGGTGGCACTGCTGGTCAATTGGTGGGGGCTCCCCTCAGGGCCGCCCCGGGAATTTTCTGAGAGTGAGAAATATCCGAGTGGCGGCTGACGAAACTCACAATTCCGGCCAAGCCAAGCCGCCTGGAACGCTGCGGCTGAAGATAGATACCGATGCGTTGGCCGAGAACTGGCAGACGCTGCGCCGCATTGGAGGCAGCGCTCGGGCAGGTGCAGCGGTCAAGGCAGATGCCTATGGCCTTGGCGTCGACAGGGCGGTGCCGGCGCTGCGCGATGCGGGCGCACGCGACTTCTTTGTCGCACATTGGTGTGAGGTCGGTGATGTGGCTCGCCACGTTCCGGCCAGGCAAATTTCCGTGCTGCACGGCCTGCGCACTCCACAAGACGCAGCCTATTCCAAGGCTATCGGTGCACGGCCCGTCATCAACAGCCTGCACCAGGCGAACCTGTGGCTCGATGCGGGCGGGGGCACTTGCGACCTCATGGTCGATACAGGCATCAATCGCCTCGGCCTGCCGCCTTCCCAAATCGGCGATCCGCTGATTGCCAAGCTCGACATCGATATTCTGCTATCCCACCTGGCTTCATCGGATGAAGACAGTCCGCTCAACCAGCTTCAGCTCTCACGCTTCAAACAAGTATGCGAAGCAATACCGGCAAAACGGCGAAGCCTCGCCAACAGTGCAGGGATTGCACTGGGCAAGGACTATGCTTTCGATCTGACGCGTCCGGGGCTGGCACTCTATGGCGGCGTGCCGCGGGGTGAATTGGCGGAAAGCATTCGCCAGGTCGCCTTCCTGCAAGCTGCCATTATCCAGACCCGCGATATCGACCGCGGAGATAGCGTGGGCTACAATGCAACCTTCACGGCAACCGCGCCGATGCGCATAGGCACGGTCTCGCTTGGCTATGCCGACGGCTTCTTGCGCAGTTGGGGTGCGAAAGGCGCACTGATGCGTGACGGCGTCCTTCTTCCACTGCTCGGGAAAGTGTCGATGGACATGGTCGTGGTCGATCTTGCGAATGCGCCGGAACTGCAAGAGGGGGATTGGCTGGATGTCCCCTATGCGCTGCCGGAAGCAGCCGCAGCATCGGGCTTGTCCCAATATGAACTTCTCACTGTGCTGGGCAGCCGCTTTTCCGCCTGGAACTGAGTTGCAATCTTGTTGCACCGCACTTGCTGCAAGTGCTAAATGCAACATAACTTGCAGCATGGGAGCTGGGAATGGCTAAGGAAGAAAAGGGTGCGCAAGAGCCTGTGATCATCAAGAAGTACGCCAACAGGCGGCTCTACAACACAAGCTCTTCAAGCTATATCACGCTAGACGATCTTTCGAAGATGACGCGCGAAGGCGTGGACTTTCAGGTGCTGGATGCAAAGACCGGCGCAGATATCACCCATCAAATCCTGACCCAGATTATCATGGAAGAAGAAGCCAACGGGGCGGAGCAAATGCTGCCCATCAGCTTTTTGCGACAGCTCATCGCCATGTATGGCAATTCGATGCAGGCTCTGATGCCGCATTATCTCGAAGCTTCCATGGAAAACTTCCAGGCCAATCAGCGCAAGCTGCAGGACGTCTTCAAGCAGAGCGTGGGCAGCGAAGCCTTCACCAAGATGGCGGAAACGAACATGGCGATGTTCAAGGCCGCCGCTGAGGCCTTCATACCCGAAAATCAGAATTTCGCCCAGGCACCCACCGAGGAAACAAACAAGTCCAAGGATGACGAGTTGGCTGCGTTGCGCGAGCAGATGGCTGAAATGAAGAAGAAGATCGACTCGCTTGGCAAGTGACCGCTGAGGGGCCATCGAGGCCCCGACAGCAACCCATCGATTCGAGAGCACCAGATTTGTCCGCTATCCGTCATGCCTTGTCGGTCAAACGCACCGACGATTTTGCCCAATGGTACCAAGAGGTCGTATCCGCCGCGGACATGGCCGAGGAATCGGGCGTGCGTGGATGCATGGTCATCAAGCCCTGGGGCTATGGTATCTGGGAGCGTCTTCAGCGCCTGATGGACGATCGGATCAAGGCGGCAGGCGTCGACAATTGTTATTTCCCGATATTCATTCCGCTCGCCAATTTCACGCGTGAGGCCGAACATGTCGATGGCTTCGCCAAGGAAATGGCTGTCGTCACGCATCACCGGCTGATCGCTGACGGGAAGGGCGGCCTGATACCCGATCCCGACGCTAAGCTGGAAGAACCGCTGATCGTTCGGCCGACTTCTGAAACGATCATTGGCGACGCCATGAGCCGCTGGATCCAGAGCTGGCGCGACCTGCCGCTAAGGCTCAATCAATGGGCCAATGTCGTGCGCTGGGAAATGCGTACGCGCATGTTCCTGCGCACCAGCGAATTCCTCTGGCAGGAAGGTCATACCGCACACGAGGATCGCGACGATGCGATGCGCGAGACACTGCGCGCGCTTGAGATGTATCGCAGCTTTGCCGAGGATGTGCTCGCCATGCCGGTCATCGCGGGTGAGAAGCCCGAGAATGAACGCTTCCCCGGAGCGGTCGCGACCTATTCGATCGAGGCGATGATGCAGGACGGCAAGGCCCTCCAGGCCGGCACGTCACATTATCTCGGGACCAGTTTCGCCCACGCGGCAGGCATCCACTATCAAGATCGAGATGGCGGCCAGCAATTGTGCCATACGGCCAGCTGGGGCGTCTCTACGCGGCTGATCGGGGGCCTGATCATGACCCATGGCGACGATGACGGTCTACGCGTGCCACCGGCAGTTGCACCATGGCAGGTCGTCATCCTGCCCATGCTGCGCGACAATGACGGGGACGAGGCCCTACTGTCCTATTGCGAGGAACTGCGTGCAGGCATTGCAGCGCAGACAGCTCTGGGCGAGCCTGTGCGTGTCCTGCTCGATACCAAACCAGGCAAGGCCGCGGCAAAGCGTTGGGACTGGGTACGCAAGGGCGCGCCCGTCATCCTCGAAGTCGGCGGACGCGACATGGAGAATGGCGTCGTCAGCCAGCTACGCCGCGATCGATTGTGGGGCGATGGCGGAAAGCCAAATTTTGCCGCACCTGTGCGCGACGAATGCATCGCATCCATCGGGCCCATGCTGGAAGAAATTCAGCAGTCACTGCTCATCGAAGCGCAAGAGCGGCGCGAGGCGAATGTCACGCGCGGTGTGACGCGAATAGACGAACTGGAGACTTTCTATGCCGAGGACCAGCGCTTCCCTGGCTGGATGGAAGTCCAATGGTCGAAGCCCACGGGCACTGCACTCGACAAGGTGGTGGAACAGCTCAAGGCCTTGAAGCTGACCATCCGCAATGTGCCAATGGATGCAGCGCCCGCGGATGGAACTTGTATCTTCACCGGCGAACCGGCGGTCGAGCGGATTTACATCGCCCGCGCATATTGACCGCCGCTCAATTCAGTTGAATCAATCCGCTCTTTTGGTCGGCTTGGGCGCCTTCTTGGGAGCGCCGTTTTTCTTGTCGTAATAGCGCTTGGCGGCATATCCGCCGGCGGCAGCTGCCAAAATACCGAGTGGGCTCAGCCTGCGCAAAATTGAGACGGTCCCGGCACCCAGCAGGGCGCCCTGGCCTCCGCTCAAATTGAAGCGGTCGGCAAAACTCTGACCAGCGGCTGCACCAAATATCTTTCCTAACATATTTTCCTTCCTCGAATTTCTCTACACTAGCAATGCGTCGGCGCAGGGTTCGGTTCCGGAACCGCCATTGTTGAGCGGTTGGAATGCACGGCCTTGCCGCCGGCACCAATGCCGCCCATATCGGCGCCATGCCTGCACAGAAGAACCGCCGCTCCATTCCTGGTTTGCCATCGCGCGAGCAGGTTCTCGAATTCGTCCAGACTTCCGACAAGCCTGCCGGGAAACGTGAAATCGCGCGTGCCTTTGGCCTGAAAGGTCAGGAGAAGATCGCGCTCAAACGCCTGCTCAAGGACATGGCCGAGGAAGGCCTGATCGACGGGAAGAAGACCGCGTTTCACAGGATGGGCGGCGTCCCCAGAGTGACCGTATTGCTGGTGATGGATATCGATGACGGGGAAGCCTTCGCGATTCCCGACAATTGGGAGCCCGACGATGCCACGCCGCCGCCGCGGGTGCGGCTGATCGAGCGCAAGCAGAGCTCCAAGCAAGGTAAGGGCCGCCAGGCGGCGCTGAAAGTGGGCGACCGGGTTCTCGCGCGCACGGAAGAAACCGGTTCGGGCTGGATAGCACATCCGATGAAGGTGCTGCCGTCGCGGGGCGAAGCGCTCATCGGCGTGGTGGAGATCGACGGTTCGGGCAAGGGTTGGCTTGCCCCGGTCGACAAGCGTGTGAGGAACAGTTCACCGATCGCCGACCTCGGCGGAGCGGAAGGCGGGCAGCTTGTCCTGGCGGAACCCGCCAGCCGTTCGGCGAGGTCGGGCGTAAAGGTGGTCCAAGTTCTGGGCGATCCCCTGGCGCCGAAATCCTACAGCCTGATCGCGATCGCCAAATATGGCATTCCACATACATTCGGCGAGGAAACTCTCGCGGAAGCGGAACTCGCCGCGAAACTGCCGCTGAGTCAAGACAAGCGCGAGGATCTGCGCCACCTCCCGATCGTTGCCATCGACCCGTCCGACGCCCGCGATCATGACGATGCGATCTGGGCCGAGCCGAACGGGCAGGGTGGTTTCAATGCTGTGGTCGCCATCGCGGATGTCTCCTATTACGTCCGCCCCGGCGGCAAGCTCGACCGGGAAGCGCGCAAGCGGGCGAACTCCGTTTATTTCCCGGACAGGGTCGTGCCGATGCTGCCGGAGATCCTGTCTGCCGATGTCTGCTCGCTGCGGCAGGATGAAGACCGCGCAGCAATGGTCTGCCACCTGGCGATCGACAAGTCCGGTACGATCAGCAGTTGGCGCTTCTCCCGGGCCATTGTCCGCATTGCAGGCAATATCGCCTATGAGGACGCGCAGGCAGCCATCGACGATGGCACGGCAGACGAGCAACTGAAGAATCTGTGGGCTTGCTGGGAAGCTTTGGCGAAGGCCCGGCACAAGCGGGATCCACTGGAGCTGGATCTGCCCGAGAGGCGCGTGGTGCTGGACGATCAAGGGAAGATCGCGGAAATCGCCATACGCGAGCGCCTGGACGCGCATCGCGTAGTCGAAGATTTCATGGTCGCGGCCAATATCGCCGCGGCCAAGGCGCTGGAAAGCAAGGCCTCGCCTGTCGTCTACCGAGTGCACGAACCGCCGAGCCGCGAAAAACTGGTGGCGCTCAAGGACTATCTCGAGACATTCGACATGAAGTTTTCCCTGGGCCAGGTCATCACGCCCGGCCTGTTCAACCGCATGTTGAAGGACGTGTCGGACGAGGCGGAAAAGGCCATGATCATGGAAGCTGTCTTGCGCAGCCAGACCCAGGCCTATTACGGGCCGCGCAATGCCGGACATTTCGGATTGGCGCTGGGAAGCTACGCGCATTTCACCTCGCCGATTCGCCGCTATGCCGATCTGCTGGTCCACCGCGCACTGGTCGATGCATTCAATCTTGAGCAGCCCAAGCCAAAATCGAAGCTGCCCCCTCTGTCTGGTCTCTCAGACCGCGATCGCGAAGATCTGGGCAAGGTCACCGAAGCTATCAGCACGGCAGAACGCCGGGCAATGGAGGCCGAACGTGACACGATCGACCGCTATATGGCGGCCTGGCTTTCGGGGCGTGTTGGCGAGACCTTCGAAACCCGCATCACCGGTGTGCAGTCATTCGGCTTTTTCGCTACCATTGTCGGTGTTGGCGGCGACGGTCTGGTGCCTGTCTCGACATTGGGCGACGATTACTATCGCTATGACGAGGCTGCCCAGGCATTGGTCGGCGACAAATCCGGCACGCGCTATGCAACGGGAGACAGGCTGAAGCTGAAATTGGCAGAAGCCAATCCGCTGACAGGCGCGTTGAAATTCGAACCGCTGGACAGTGAAGGCAAACCGATCGAACCGCGGGGCGGAAAACCTCCACAGCGGCCCCAGCGCAAGGGAAAATACATCCAGGGCAAGCGCGGCCGCCCGGCAAATATCCGGCACAACGCACGGCGCAAGAAATAGCAGCAAGAAACGCCAGCTCATGTGCAACTTTCGAGAGGAGAGACTCCATGCTGATCCCTGGCCGGAAGGCCCCAGACCTGGACCTGCCGCGTACCGATGGAAGCCGCTTCGTCCTCTCGCGCCAGTCGCCAGGCAACTTCAGCATGCTGATTTTCTATCGCGGCCTGCATTGTGCGATCTGCCGCCGTTATCTCACAGCGCTTGCCGACAGGCTCCATGATTTCATTCAGCTGGGAATCATGCCGGTAGCCATTTCCATGGATGACGAAAAACGGGCTCTAAAGACGCATCAGGAATGGGATACAGGCGACATACCCATTGCCTATGCAATGCCGGAAGATGCAGCTCGGCAATGGGGTCTTTACATTTCCAGCAAGCGCGAAGGAGAGCAGGAACCGGATATCTTTGCCGAACCGGGGCTGTTCCTTGTCCGTCCCGACATGGAGCTGTTCTTCGCTCAGATTCAGAGTGCGCCATTCACCCGCCCCAACGTGGACGAGCTGCTGCAGGCAATGCGATATGTAATAGAAAACGACTATCCCGTACGCGGCACTTTGACTGCATGATGGCCGCTGAAGACTAGCTCAGCCGGTCGATATCCTCATCCGAAAGCCCACCTGGAACGATGAATACCGGGCAGGGCAAGGCGCCCGACACATGGGAGAAATAGGCGACAAGCGGTCCCGGATTTCCCTCCGGCGCGGCGCCCAGCACCAATGCCGCGACCTCCGGATGCTCCAGCAGATATTCGCGGATCACCTTTTCGCCTTCGCCCTGACGCACCGCGATGGTTGGCATCCTGCCGCTTTCGGACCACATGCTGCCCGCGGCGCTGGTTGCAAGAACCTCCGCCCGATCGCGCGCCTCTTCCTCGATGGTCGCTTGCACACCGCCGAACGCCACGAAATCCTGTGGCTGAACCAGAGCAAGAATATGCACGCCGCCTTCCGTCTTGGCCGCTCGGCGCGAAGCAAAACGTAGCGCGGCGCGCGCTTCTTCCGTCTCGTCCATGATCACCAAATATATTCTCATGGTCCCGTTCCCGTCGGCACGGTATCATCGTAAACGTGCTTTCACGCAAGAAGCTTGCACATTCATACGCTCTGGCCCTTGCAGGCGCGCGCCAAATTGGCCAGAGAAACAGGCAGTAATTTACCAAAGGGACGAACCGATCCGTCATGCCAATAGCGATCAGAATGCCGGCACTTTCACCAACCATGGAGGAGGGCACACTTGCCAAATGGCTGGTAAAAGTCGGTGACGAGGTTTCCGCCGGTGACATCATGGCGGAAATCGAAACCGACAAGGCGACGATGGAATTCGAAGCCGTCGATGAAGGCGTGATCGCGGATATCGCGATCGAGGAAGGCACTGAAAACGTGAAGGTGGGCGAGGTTATCGCCACTCTTGCGGAAGAAGGCGAAGATCCCGCCGAGGTTAAGCCGGTCACAGGCGGTGAGGCACCCGCTCCTGCCCCGGAAGCGAGCAAGGCGGAATCTGAAAAGGCGCAAGCCAAGGAAGAGGCTCCCGCGCCCAATCCGGCACCTTCACCAGCTCCTGCGCCGGCAGCAAAATTCGAAAGCGGTGACCGCATCATTGCATCGCCGTTGGCCAAGCGAATCGCCGCCGATAAGGGCATCGATCTTTCCGCGATCAGCGGCAGCGGCCCGCATGGCCGGATCATCAAGGCCGACCTCGAAGGCGTTGAACCCGGCAAGGCCGCGCCTGCCGCCGCCGAGTCCAAGGCGCCAAGCGTGGCCCCGGCAGCGGCCGAAGACTTCGGCATTCCGCACGAGGTCGAAAAGCTTTCCGGCATGCGCAAGACGATTGCCCGCCGCCTGACCGAATCGAAGCAGCAGATTCCGCACATCTATCTCACCGTGGATATCCAGCTCGACGCGTTGCTCAAGCTGCGCAGTCAGCTCAATGCCGCGCTGGAGGATGACGGCGTGAAGTTGTCGGTGAACGATCTGCTGATCAAGGCGCTGGCCAAGGCCCTGCTGCGCGTGCCCGTGTGCAATGTTCAATTTGCCGGTGACAATCTGTTGAAGTTCAACCGCGCGGATATTTCCGTTGCCGTTTCGATCGATGGCGGCCTTATCACGCCGATCATCGTCGATGCCGGCAGCAAGTCCGTCAGCCAGATTTCGACCGAGATGAAGGATTTGGCGGGCCGAGCCCGCGAAGGCAAACTGAAGCCGGAGGAATATCAGGGCGGCACCGCCTCGCTCAGCAATATGGGCATGTTCGGCATCAAGCAGTTCGAAGCCGTCATCAATCCGCCCCAGGCGATGATCATGGCGATCGGCGCGGGGGAGAAGCGCCCCTATGTGGTGGACGATGCGCTTTCGGTGGCCACCGTGATGAGCGCAACTGGCAGCTTCGATCATCGCGCGATCGATGGGGCGGACGGGGCCCTGCTGATGAAGGAATTCAAGGCGCTGATTGAAAATCCGCTTGGACTGATTGCATGACGGTTTGGGCTTCCGTCTGAATGACATTTAAGCAACCATCCCATGAGGCTGCCATCCGCGTCACCGCCATGCCCGCGGACGCCAATGCCTATGGCGACATTTTCGGCGGTTGGCTGTTCAGCCTTATGGATAGCGGAGCGGCGCTAACCGCGGCGCGCAAGGCAAAGGGCAGGGCAGTCACTATCGCAATCGACGGGATGCAGTTTCATGAGCCCGTCAAGGTGGGGGACGAGGTCTCTGTCTATTGCGAGATCGAACGCTTTGGACGCAGCAGCATGTTGATCGATGTAGAAGCCTGGCGGCGCCAGCGGCACAATGAAGAAGCCGTGAAAGTGACCGAGGCGAAATTTACATTCGTGGCGATCGATGATGACGGGAATCCCCGTCCAGTGGAAAATTAAGGAGTTTCATGCGTGGCTGATCAGTATGATGTGATCGTTCTGGGTTCCGGCCCCGGTGGCTATGTCGCTGCTATCCGGAGCGCGCAGCTGGGCCTGAAAACGGGCATCGTCGAACGCGAACTGCTCGGCGGGATCTGCCTCAATTGGGGCTGCATTCCCACCAAGGCGCTCCTGCGCTCGGCAGAGATCTATCACTATATGCAGCACGCAAAGGATTTTGGTCTGGCTGCGAAGGAGATCGAGGCCGATCTGGAAGCGGTGGTGAAGCGCAGCCGCGGCGTCGCCAAGCAGCTCAATCAGGGCGTTACGCATCTGATGAAGAAGAACAAGATCGCCGTTCACATGGGGGAGGGCACGCTGACCGGCCCGACCAGCCTGACGGTGGAAGGCGAAAAGGGCGAGGAAAAGCTCTCGGCCAAACATATTATCGTCGCAACCGGGGCGCGGGCGCGCGACCTGCCTTTCGCCAAGGCGGACGGCAAGCGCGTTTGGACTTATCGCCACGCGATGACGCCGCCGGAAATGCCCAGCAAGCTGCTGGTGATCGGCTCTGGCGCGATCGGGATCGAGTTCGCCAGTTTCTATAACGATATGGGTGCGGATGTGACGGTCGTCGAAATGCTCGACCGGATCGTTCCGGTGGAAGATGCCGACGTTTCCACGTTCCTTGAAAAGCAACTGACCAAGCAGGGTATGTCGATCAAGACCGGCGCTGCGCTGGAAGAACTGAAAGTCACGCCCAAAGGCGTCTCTGCCAAGATCAAGGGCAAGGACGGCAAGGTGGAAAGCAGCGATTACAGCCATGTTATCGTTGCCATCGGCATTCAGCCCAATACCGAGAATATCGGGATCGACAAGCTGGTCGAGATGGATCGCGGCTTCATCCAGATCGACGATTCCGGACGGACGAAGAGCAAAGGCCTGTGGGCCATCGGCGATTGCACGCCCGGGCCATGGCTTGCTCACAAGGCCAGCCATGAAGGGGTGACCGCGGCAGAGGCGATCGCGCAGGAACTCGGCAACAAGGACGTTCACCCGCACGGGCTCGACCGTAACAACATCCCAGGCTGCACATACTGCCATCCGCAGATTGCCAGCGTGGGCATGACCGAAGCCAAGGCTAAGGAAGCCGGCTACAAGGTGAAGGTCGGAAACTTCCCCTTCATCGGCAATGGCAAGGCGATTGCGCTGGGCGAGCCGGAAGGCTTCGTGAAAACCGTGTTCGACGAAAAGACCGGTGAATTGCTGGGCGCACATATGGTGGGTGCGGAAGTCACCGAAATGATCCAGGGCTATGTCGTGGGCAAGACGCTGGAGACGACCGAGGCCGAACTGATGCAGACCGTCTTCCCGCATCCCACGATCAGCGAGGCGATGCATGAAAGCGTTCTGGCCGCATATGGCCGTGTAGTGCACATCTAGGTCCGGGGAGGGGATTGGCGCGGCCGCCCGGCCAGGGGTTCAATCCACTCTGGGTACTGCGTCTTCTTCATGATCGACCGGTTTGCCGATGCGAAGCATCGACATGATACCGATCGCAAGCACGATCAGCACGATCAGGATCGGCATCAGCACGTGGCTGCCGCCTACGCCCGAGGCCCAGGCGAATAGCGACGCCCCGATCGGGATGGGCAGATTGCCCAGCGAATTGTATATTGTGAACTGTGTCGCCGCGACACGCTTTTCCGAAAGGCGCATGCGGATCGGATTGGTACAAACCGTGCAGAGCGTCTCGGTCATGTTCCAGAATAGCGAGAATGCCACGAATACGGCTCCGATAGCGGCCACATCCGGGGCTAGCAGATAGACGCCGCTGATCAGACCATAGCCTGCAAAGGTGATCATGCTCGCAAGTTTGGGCCCCAGTTTCACATTGAGCAGCGTGCCGATCGCCATGCAGGAGACCGATCCGATCAGGCCAACGATCGCCAGCATGGAGGAATATTCGAAGGTTTCGTAACCGGCCCTGCTGGTCGCGAACATCGGCCAGAAGGCGACAAAGGCACCGGCAACGGTCCGCAGCATCCCGTTGGAGACCAGATAAAGGAGGCTGTCGCGCTTTAGGATCGATTTGAAGGTGATCGCCAGAATGCGCAGCCATTCGGTTCCGTGCGCCTCGCGCGATTCGCTGGAGGCTTCGCCTTTGGTCCAGGGCAGGAGCCGCTCGCCAGGCCGCTCCCGCATCAGGATGCCGACCAGCAGGATGCCGCCGACCACCGGTATGAATGCGGTGAAGGCCGCGCCGGCGCCATAAGTGGCCAGCATATAGCCGCCCAGCGCTCCGCCACCGGCAATACCCAGAGCCTGCCCGCCGAACATGAACGCGCTGGCGGGCCCCTGTTCGGCATCGGGCAGAATGTCTACGGCCATCCCGTCGATCGCCACGTCCTGCATCGCGCTGCCGCAGAAGATCACGAAACCGATCCACGAAATCAGCGCGACTTCGGAAAAGCCGGGATCCGTCAGCGACGCGGCGATTAGGCCGACGACCATCAGCGACTGGGCCCCGATCAGCCAGATGCGGCGGCGGCCCATGGCAAGGAACGTGTAGCGGTCCATCAGCGCGGCGCCGATGAACTTGAAGCTCCAGGGCAGGTAACTGAAGCTGACGATCATCGCGATATCGCCTTCGGTTGCTCCATTGGAAGCAAGCCAGGCGGCCATTGCGACCACGAACAGCCCGATCGGCAGCCCCTGCGCGAAATAGAACAGCGTCATGACCCCGAAGCGGAGATTCCGGCTTTCGCTCAGGATCAGGTGCGGCACGGCGGCGCCTCCAGATGCTGTCATCCCATCCCTTCCAATTGGCTCAGCGTTTCCTCGACATTGTCCAGCGGCAAGCGCGCGATGATTGCGGGACCCAGATCCCACCATTTGACCACCAGAAAGCGTTTCACCGTTTCAGGATCGAAGCGATAGCGGACGATGCGTGCAGGATTGCCTGCCACGATCGCATAGGGTGGAACGTCCTTCGTGACGATCGATCCCGCACCGATGACGGCCCCGTCCCCGATCGTCACGCCTTTGAGAACGATGCTGGCGGCACCGATCCACACATCGTTGCCGATCGTCGTCTTGCCGGTTCGCTCGCGCCCCTCGGGGTTCGCCGCTCGAATGAGCTCCGCCGATTGCGCAAGCGGATCGTCGGGAAACCAGTTCCGCTTGATCCGGAAATAGCTGGTGGAGACATGGTGGATCGGATGCTCCGCACCGCCGATCTGGCATCCCCGGGCGAAGCTCACAAAACGGCCGATCCGCACACCGCCAAAGATACAGGTGCTGTCATTGACGAAGGTATAGCGCCCGATGGAATGCGCCGAAATCGCGCAATTGGGGCCGACATGGATCGGATCCTCGATCCTGACATGCGGTTTGACGACTGCAGATTTCCTGACTGTCGAAGTCTTCCCGAATTTTCGACGCTTCCGCGGATTTAATCTGGAAAACAAACGTCTGCTCCGCCGGGAATCGCGCTCGATCACGCGAAGCTACACGGGTTTCGGCCTGGCGGACAGGGTGGAACTGGCAATATCGTTGTCTGTCAAACACTAAGGTTGGCTAACCGACCTTCTGCCTCTGACGGCGGCTTGCGGCGTCCAGCTTTAGTTGGCGAACCCTTTTGTGGGGTCCGTTAAATGCTTCCGAAGAACGGCCGCACCAACATCCTGCAGGGGAACACTCACACGCCTGGCACTGGCCGAGATCGGTGGGGATCTTCGCTTGAGGATCTGGTTAGCGCCATTGAAGATGCCGATGCGCGGGCGGCGGAACTCAAGTATTGGCGTAGAGAATTGGAAGAAGCGCACGAACGCATCTTCGCCAAAGCCGAACGAAAGATCGTTGCTGAAACTGGTGGCGCGGCGATCCCGATAACGGCGCCGATTACACTTCCAATCATAGATATCGGAGCGTGGCAGGGCGAACCGCCACCTCGCCAGTTTGCCTGGGGCAATTGGCTTCCGCTGGTGCAAACGACGATGCTGACCGGCAAGGGCGGTGTCGGCAAGAGCCTGCTGGCTCAAATGCTGATGACAGCGATCGCAATGGGCATCCCGTTTCTAGGCATGGACACGCGCAGCATGCCCGCGCTGTACTGGACGAACGAAGACGATCCTGACGAACTGTGGCGCCGCCAGGATGCAATCAATCAGATGCTCGGCATCGAAATGGCGGACCTGAAAGGCCGACTACATCTAGTATCGCTCTGCGGCGAAGCCGACACTTCGCTTGTTACGTTTGATCACGATCTTCGAATGAAGACGACAGATGGCTGGGCAGAGCTGCGCCAGGCGATCGATCAATTGAAAATAGGCATATTTGCCATCGACAATGTGACCGATGCGATGGCTGGCGACATGAACGATGTACACCAGGTTGCGCAATTCGTGAATCTGCTGACCGGTGTCGCGATAGATACACAGGGCGCAGCTTTGTTGCTGCATCACCCGAACAAGGCCGGCGACGAGTGGCTGGGCAGTGTTGCCTGGCACAACAAAGTTCGTTCCCGATTGGTCCTGGAGAGGCCCGCAGACGCAGTTGATATGGATCTGCGCGTGCTTTCCAGCGCGAAGGCAAACTACGGTCCACATGGCGGCGATATCACACTTCGATGGCTGTCTGGTGCGTTCATTCGTGACGACGCGTTGCCGGAGAGCATGAGGGCAACGCTCGATCAGACAGCGCGATCGGCGGCTGACAATGAAATTTTCCTAGCGTGTCTTGCTCAGCGGAACATCCAGGAGCGGGCAGTATCGGAGAAGCAGTCGCCTACATACGCGCCGTCTGTCTTTGCAGAGATGCCCGAGGCCAAAGGGCTCTCCAAGAAGCGGCTCGCAGCAGCGATGGATCGGCTCTTTAGGCTCGGTAGAATTGAGCGCGCCGAACTTTGGAAAGGCCCAGATCGCAAGCCAGTCTATGGCCTTCACGAAGTTGCGGCTGATGGTGCGGGTAACGGTGCGGGCAACACGGTGCGGGCAACGGAAAGCGGTAGCCCGCAACCCGCAGAAAACCGTGCGGGCAACGCAGGCAACATACATACCCCCTCCTTACAGGAGGGAGGGGCGTCCCCTTCAGGGGCGACCGCCCCTCCTCCTGAATGGGATGACGACGACGATATCCCGATCGACTGGGGACCAACGTGAGGGGGGTAGGCAAAAGTCTGGGGCCGTCCGAGCGCAGACCGGCGGCCAGGCGAAAAACTTCCGGCGCGAAATTGGCCAGAACTTTTTTCTTTAGAAGAGGTTAGAGCATGAAAATCGACTTGCTGGGCATGCGGATTACGATCCGCCGGCAACCACCAAAGAGGCGCAAGGCGCCGACAGGCCGTCCTATCGGTCGGCCACGTCACGAACCGACATACGCAACGCGTGCCAGGGTCCGCGAGATGGCTGCCCAGGGCCTCTATCAGGCCGATATCGCCGCAGAAATAGGGATCAGCGCGCCGACGCTGTGTCGCCACTACCAGGCCGAGCTGGATGCTTCGCCGCAGATTATTGGAGGACAAAATGACTGACACGTTTCGATTGGACCTAACAGGATTCGACAATTCATCTGCTGCGGATCGCAGCAGGATCTTCTCGGCCATACTTTGCAGCCTGCCCAAGTCGAAGCGTGACGAAGTGCTTGGAGTGCTGGACGGCGTCACCACACCGCTGCGGCCGCGACAGATCGAGCGTGCCTTGCTGGCAACCGACCTTAGCAATCGGGAAAGGCGTGCGGTGACTGCAGCGCTCAAGGAGTTCGATATTATCATGATGGTGCAGAAATGAGCCCGGAAGAGGAAGCCGCCTCAACGGCACGGATCGCATCCACTCGCGCGATATTTCGCAAAGCTGCCGAGAAATGCGCCGAACATGGTGTGACAATCGAAGAGGCCGCAATCGCGGCTATGTATGCTGCGTTCGACCTGGCAGAGGCCCATGCCGGGCCGGATATCGTTGCGATCGAGTGGCAGAGGAACGCTTGCGACGTGATTGAACGATCGATCATGCAGGGTGGAAAGCGAAGCCCCGATGGCCGGTAATGCCGCCGGGCGTGTGCGCGGAATTCACTCAACCATGGCAATGGCTCGGCCGGCGCGCGCTCCGGCGGAGCTGGCCGCGATCGAGGAAGCCTTTGCTGCGATGCCGGACGGTCTTTCGCGACGCGCCAAGGCCGAACATCTCGCCTTCAGGGTTGCGAAGGAACTTATCGCTTTGAGTGAAGCCGATGACGCGCTTTCGGCATCGCTGGCCGCCGTTGGGGCGCTGTATGACCCGACACTGCAACTGGCGACCGATCCCGAGATCGGCTTGCACGATGATTTGGCCCAGCTTCGGATTGCCCGTTTCAAGGCGCGGGACTGCCGGTGGATATCGCATGATGCGTGGGCCCGCGAGACGGACGAACTGAAAGCCGAACTTTCAAACCGGCTTGCCAGGCGATTTCGCCGAAGGTGAAAATTTTGGACAGAAACCGTATTTACGGCCAGCGGCCTAGCGCATGGTCATGCCTTCAAAGTTGGAAGGACTGACACATGAAACACAAACGAATTCGCGGCCTGGTGCCGGCAATGGCTTCGGCGGTGCCGGGATCTGACTCTGTGCCGGAATTGCTGGCCGAGCTCACGCAGGGCGTCTCGGATTTTAAAGCCCGCCACAGTGCCCAGCTCGATGAAGTGACACAGATGGTAGAATCCCAGCAAGCGACGATTGACAGCTTGCGTGCTGGAGGCGGTGGAGTTTCCGCCTCCATTATTCATCCCGCAGGCGGCCTACGGCAGGGCGGCCGCAGTGTGATGCCGATCGACGCCGAGACACTGGAAGGCTTCCACGCCCAGATGATGGGGCGCCCCAATGCGGGCATGACGACGCAGAGCAATCCCGATGGCGGCTACACGGTGGCCCCGGAAATCGACCAGCAGATTGATGCCTTCGTTCGGGACAGCAGCGTGATGCGCTCGCTGGCACGCGTGGTGGCCCTTCCAGATGGAATGGGCCATTGGGAAAAGATCCTTGGCCGCAGCGGCGCGCAGAGCGCCTGGGCTGGGGAAGAAGACGATCGCAATGACACCGCCACCGGAGTGCTGGGCAAGGTCGAGCTACATCCGCATGAGCTTTACGCCATCCCGATGCTGACCAATCATTTGTTGGAGGATTCCGGCTTCGACATTCAGGCATTTGTGGAGGAAGATGTTGCCGGCGAATTCGCGCTGACAGAAGGCGCTGCATTCATCTCCGGCGACGGCGTCAAGAAGCCTCGTGGCTTCCTGACCTTCGACGCTACGACCGAGGCTGATGCCGACCGACCGTTCGGCAAGCTCCAGTATGTTGCGACGGGGCAGAGCGGCGCATTCGCGTCCAGCAATCCGGCCGACAAGTTGATGGATCTGGTGACGGCGCTGCGTCGGCCCTACCGCCAGGGTGACGGTGTTGCATGGCTGATGAATTCCACCACGGCGAACGTGGTGAGGAAGTTCAAGGACGGCCAGGGTAACTACCTTTGGACTGCTTCAATCACTGCTGGTCAGCCCGACCGTCTGGGCGGATACCCTGTCGCCATCGACGAATCGATGCCGGATATCGGTGCGGATGAATTCGCCGTTGCCTTCGGCAATTGGCGCAAGGGCTATGCCATCATCGATAAGCCGGGCCTTGTCCTGATTGTCGATCGGGTCACGAAGAAGGGCTGGACCAAGCTCTACTTCGCCCGCCGCGTCGGCGGCGGCCTGGTTGATTCGAACGCGATCAAACTGCTGAAGTTCTCGGGCAGCTGATCTGGTGGCGAAAGCTCTGAAAGTGATCGGTATGGTGGCGGGCGTGGTCGCGATCGCAGCGACCGGCGGCGCGGCGCTGGCGCCCGCCCTGGGATTGTCGACAGCGACGGCCGCGACACTCACCACAATCGCGGGGATTTCATCGCTGCCATGCGCGCCGGAATTAACTGGCATGCAGCTGCGAACCCATTGGCCAGGTGCGCCGCCGTGACGCTGAAACACGCAACCTGAATTCCATTTCAACCGGACGCATCAAATGGCGAAAGTAGCAAAAGTGATCGGAATGGTGGCCGGTGTGGTGGCAATCCTCGCGACCGGCGGCGCAGCACTGGCGCCCGCCCTGGGATTATCGACAGCGACGGCCGCAACACTCACCACGATCGCCGGAATCTCTTCACTGCCCGCTGGTCAGGAATCGATCGGAATTCAACTGCGAACCGCCTGGCCAGGGGATCCACCATGACGCTGATGAATGGCTTTGCCCATGCGCGCGAAGCCAGAATTTACACCGATTGCGCATGGCTCGCGATGCCTGAAGCCCGCATCATCGCATTCAAGCCGAAGACCTTTGTCGGCCTCAATTGGCCCTTTGTGGTGGCGACTTCGTATTTGAGCGAAGCGCAGTGGCTCGATCGCACTGTACAGCGTGTGGGTGTCGCCAATCCTCCCGAGCTAGGTGATGTACTGGACATTCTCGGAGATGAGTTAAGCCAATTCCAGCACGAGAATCCAAACAGCAGGGCTGACATGTTGGTGGCTGGATATGACCGATTTGAGCGCTGCTGCCGCCTGTTTTGTATTTCCAGTATAGACAAGGCCCAGGCGCCTGCCTGCCAGCCTACCGAGCTCACCGCCTACACAAGCAGCGGCACAGAAACCGCCGCCTGGGAGCGTGGAAACAGAATTGGTTGGAACCGGAAGCGCATGCTGGCTGTGATCGATGAGCAGCGCAAATCGCGCGTCGAAAGCCCACCCTTCGGTGAGGTGTACTCGATCGGCGGCACGGCGGTGGAAGTCAAAGTGACCGAGCAGGGGACCTCAACACGCGTGGTGAGGCATTGGAACGACGCCCTGGGTGCGCCGATCCGACCAAGTGGAAGGCAAGCATATGGCATTTAGTGCACTGATTGGCGCCTTGCGCGTCACGCTGGGCCTGGATTCGGCCGAGTTCAGCGATGGCGCAAACAGCGCCACGCGCCGCGCCAAAGCGATGGAAAAGGATTTCGCGCGCTTCTCTGGCCGGATGACCAACATCGGCAAGAACCTCTCCCTCGCGATCACTGCGCCGCTTGCAGGCATCGGCTTGGCAATGGCGCGAGCGAGTGGGCAGATGGCCAATGAGGCGAAGCAAATGAGCAACGCCGCCACGCTTGCCGGGGAGGGGTTCGAAGAGTTCCAGCGCCAGTCCTACGCCGCGCGTGGTGTTGGCATCGAATTCGAAAAGCTCGGAGACATTTTCAAAGACGTGCGAGACAAGATCGGTGACTTCGCCGCCACGGGCGGCGGCGAGATGGCCGATTTCTTCGAAAACATCGCCCCGAAGGTCGGTTTGACCGCCGATGCCTTCAAGGGACTTAGCGGCAAGGATGCGCTCCAGCTCTATTACAATTCTCTGGAGAAAGCCGGCGTCAGCCAGGAAGAGATGGTGTTTTACCTGGAGGCCATTGGCGATGAGGCGAGCGGCCTCATTCCGTTGCTGCAATCGAACGGGAAGGCATTCGATGAACTGGGCAAAAAGGCCAAGATCATCGGCAAGGACGATGCCAAGCAGCTCAAGGAATACAACGCCGCTCAGCTCGAAATGGAAGGATCGATGCGCAAGCTGACGATCGCTGTGGTGAACAGCGGTCTACTTGAGGCGATTACGGACCTGGTGGAAGGCGTTGCTGATTTCGTCGGCCGGCTATCCGAAACCAATCCGAAGATCGTGAAGTGGACGGCCATCGTGGGCGCCATCGCTGCTACTGTCGGGCCGGTGATAGGTGTGTTTGGCGGCCTGATCGGCGTGGTGGGAAAGATGATACCACTGCTCGGCTCGCTGGCCCCTGCAATCTCGATCGTCAGCAAAGCCCTGCTGTTCCTGGCGGCAAATCCCGCCATCCTGGCATTCGCGGCCGTGGTGGGAGGCATCTACCTGGCCTGGAGGAATTGGGACAAGATCGAACCCATCATCGTCAACCTCTACAATGCGGTGAAGACATGGGTGATCGACAAGCTGACGGCCGCCTGGGATTTCGTGAAGGGCGCCGTGACCGCTTATTTCGATCTCTATTGGTCGCTCACCAGCAAGGCGATCGATGCCGTAGCTTCGTTATATCAGGGCGTGAAAACCTGGCTTCAGGACAAGCTGACCGGTGTTTTCGATTATGTGAAGGGCAAGGTGGAGGCTGTCGGTGCAATCTTCGAATGGCTCTATGACAAGGTAGTAGGCCATTCATGGATCCCCGACATGGTGGACGGCATCGCGCGGGAGATGGCCCGCCTGGATGCAGTCATGGCGGCGCCGGCGGCGAAGGCCGCGAAAAAGACCAGCGAAGCCATGCGCGCTCTTGCCAGCGACGTGCGGGCGATGATGGACCGCCTGTTTCCTGAAGCCGCCCGTTTGAAGGAATATCTGGAAGATATCGCCACTATCGACAAGGCGGTGAAGCTGGGGGCAGGCAAGGGCGGACTGACGGCCGACCAGGCCAGCCTGGCACGCTACCGCGCCGGCGTGAGCCTGGCGGGCTACGATCCTTTTTCGGGCGATGGCATCAAGATACTTCTGCCGCGATCCGGGCAGGAACCGCTGACGAAAGAGGCGCAGGAAAAGCTGGAGGAATTCACCCGGAGTATGGCGCGCCAGAGCGACAAGATCCGGGCCACCAACGTGCGTATTGCCGAAAGCTTCAAGGACATGGCCCAGAAGACACTGGATTCGCTCCAGGGGCTGGTGAATTCGGTAAAGGGCGGCGGTTTCCTCGATATCCTGTCTTCGATTTTCGACGTGGTGCTGCAGCTCGGCAGCGTCGGCGTCTTCGGCAAGACGTTTGCGAAGAACCTGAACAGAACAATGCCCGCTTATGCCGGCGGAACGAACTTCCATCCTGGAGGGCTAGCGATGGTGGGCGAGCGCGGGCCGGAAGTGGTGGACTTGCCGCGCGGCTCAAAAGTCTATCCCAACGGCACTGGCCCGGGCGGTAGCGGTGGACGGATTGAAATCGTCGATACGACCGGGCTCTTCAAGCTTCGTGTAGAAGGCATTGCGGGTAAGGTTGTGAGCGCTGCTGCGCCGGTCATAATGGAGGGTAGCAAGAACGCCACGATGGCACAGATGGGCCGAATGCGGACCAGAACGATAGGAGGGTGAGTTGGCGCGCGTGACTATTGATGCAAGCAAAATGAAATTCGACCCTGGCTCCGAGGCGTCAGCCGTTTGGCCCCTGGCCTTCGTCGCACTCTATGCCCAGCTCGTAATGGCAAAAATGGTCGAGCCCGGTGAACTGGCGCAAGTCTTGCGCGAAACGAGGTTGCCGGGGGATTCGCATGGAGAACTTCGATCCGCCATCGCCGACATTGCCCGGCAGTTTGAGCATGCTGATCGGCTTTCTACCGGGGAAGCGCAGCCAGGTGGCGGAAAGCCGGATCTCACGATCGTTTGACGTATTGCTTCGTCTGTGGCTTTATTGACGGGCCGAACCGCTGCGCCAACAGCGGCCGGCCCTGACCAAAGCAACCTAGAAGGAGGTTACCGTGGCTAATACACCCCTACAGTCGGAATCCGTCTCCGCAAACCAGCAGCTGACCCTGCTCGATGCTTCGAACGCAATTCATGCGATCGCCAGCGATATCGAGGATGCGGCCGCGCTCTGCAATGCGCTGTCCCAAAGCGAAGTCTTCGCCCGAACAGGCGAGCAGCCGCAGCTGGCACTGAATGCCGTTGTCACGTTGCTGGAGGGCCTGGCCGCGAAGGGCGAGGCGGAAAGCGAAAGATTCGGGGATGCGGCGACAACGCAGCGCGTCGGCAACGTCGAGCCTTTTCCGGGCCGCGAATAGTCGATTTCCCTTGTGTTCCGTAACGCTACGGATTATGTCCGTAGCGTTACGGAGAAAGTGAGATGGCTGCCAAGCCCTTTGAACACCCGCTGTTCCCCCTGGCGATCTTCCTCAAGATCACGCCAGAAGATCGTACAACCATAGAGAACTGGCTTCGATCGGGCGCGTTGGTTGCGTCCAAAAATGACGATCGGGGGAAATATTTCAGCATGGCGGACCTTCTAAAGGTCGAACTGATGCATCGTCTTCGGTCTCGCCTTGGTATTCCGCCGGCAACCGCAGGCAAAATTGCCGATCAAATGATTGCGGACTATTTGCCCCGAGCCGGTGATGATCTTCTGTCGATAATCGATAATGCGGCGGCGGTTGATGAAACAGACTACTTTCCGACCTATTCGATTGGGCGAAGCGAGGATGGAGAGATTCTAGCTTCCCTTGGGCAGGGCGCATGGGATGATCCAGTGCTGACCCTTCCTGTCGGAATTCTTGGCCGCCTGACTGCCGCCAAAGCTCAAAAATACATGGAGTTCGTGGATAGCGATATGCGCGAACTGCAGAAACGCGCCAAAGCGCTGCTGGCGGAAGCAAAGAATTGAGCGCGCCGGCCGTCATTCGCCAGGCGGATGCTGAAAGGCTATTTGCGGCCGCCAGAAAGGCAGGCCTTCGGCCGTCCAAAGTGCGGATGACGCGTGACTGGTTAGAGCTCACTTTCGATACATCGCCGGCTACGCCAGACGACAGTGCCAATCCTTGGGATGAGGATGAAGAGCATGCCGAAACGGTATCTCCCGAAGAACGTCACTGAATACCAGGACCGACACGGAAAGTGGCGCTATCGCTTTCGGAAGCGTGGGCTGCCAACATACCATTTTCGCAATGCGCCAGGCACACCGGAATTCCTGGTCGAGCTAGAGGCAGCTCGCAACGGCAAAACAGAAAAGCCGCCTCGCTTCATCGCTGGAACAGTCGATGCGCTTTGTGTCGCATTCTACGGCTCGCAGGGATGGCAGCGCATGCAGCCTAGCAGCCAGCGGACATATCGCGGCATCATCGAGCGCTGGCGCAAGCAGCATGGCCAAAAGCCGATTGCGCGCCTTGAGCCGCGTCACGTCGATAGATGGCTGGCAGACATGTCTGACCGCCCGGCGGCGGCAAATAATCTCCGTAAGGCGCTTTCCCGGCTTTTCCGCTTTGCCGTGAAGATGGGGTGGGTAGAGCGTAACCCTGTCGATGCAACCGACGCTTACCCGATCGACAGCGACGGCTTCCACGCCTGGACTGAAGATGAAATTTCACAGTTCCAGAAGAGATGGCCGCTCGGCACTCGCGAGCGGCTTGCCATGGAATTGCTGCTATGGACTGGGCTTCGCCGTGGAGATTTGGTCAAGCTTGGCCGTCAACATCGGCAAGACGGTCACTTCCATCTTCGGCATGGAAAGAACAAGAGCAACACGGTGATCCCGGTCGCCAAGGATGTGGCTGCAGCGATCGATGCGATGGAAGGCGCTGCTGCGCAGCATCTTACATACCTGGTGACCGAATACGGGAAGCCGTTCACCCCGCCCGGCTTCGGCAACTGGTTTAGGCAACGCTGCGATCTTGCCGAGCTGCCGACCTGCACTGCCCATGGCCTTCGGAAGGCGCTCGCTCGGCGGCTCGCGGAAGGCGGCGCGACGGTGAATCAGGGGAGGGCGGTGACGGGCCACAAATCCGATCGCATGTTCGCCCACTATTCCCGAAGCGCCAATCAGGCGGCGCTGGCAGATGGTGCGTTGGCGAACCTTGAGATGACGTTCGCCAAATCAGATCGCTAAACAATTGATATACAGGTGTTTTATTATGGGTAATGGCGGACAGGGTGGGATTCGAACCCACGATGGGCTTGCACCCATGCCGGTTTTCAAGACCGGTGCATTCAACCGCTCTGCCACCTGTCCTATAGGCCTGTGCAGGGCCGCAAGGCGCTAGCGCGCA
>JAUHYZ010000027.1 GCA_030426245.1 Alphaproteobacteria bacterium
GCCGCGACCAGGCCCACCTCGACGATCGTCGGGACGATGTTGAACAGCAGGTAGTTGAGGAAGGTCGAGACGCTGCTCGTGCCGCGATCGATGTCGCGGGCCACGGCGCCGGTCTTGCGATCGAGGGTAGTATCGTCCTGGCTGACGAGATCGCGAAGAACGACACACCCCAGGCAGCATTCAAGGCCTATCGCGATCGCCGATTCGATCGGTGCTCCTACATTGTTGATAAATCACTGGAAATATGCCGCGGTCAGCTCGGCAAGGGGCCCCCGGTCGACAATGCGAAGGCCACCGCGGAAATGTTTGAAATCGTCGCTGAGCCCATCTGAGTGCATCAGGCGAAACACAGGAAAGAAGTACCTATGAGCCGTGTGAATGAAATTCGCTATGTCGGCTACGGCGTTGAAGACTTTGATGCCGAGCGCAAATTCTATGCCGATGATTGGGGTCTGGTCGAGGTCGAGGCCAATGACGACACCGCCTGGTTCAAGACCCATGGTCATGACGAGCACCACGTGGTTCGCCTGCACAAGCGCGAGAGCAATTGCGTTGAAGTGATTGCCCTTGCCGCGGCGAGCAAGGCCGATGTCGATGCGCTTCACGGAAAGGTGGCAGGCGCTGGCTGCAAGATCATTTTCGAGCCTAGCGCGCTTGATGCCCCCGGTGGCGGCTATGGCTTCCGCTTCTTTTCGCCCGACGGGCTGCCGTTCGAGATCAGCGCCGAAGTCGATACACTTGACAAGCGGGCGATGGAGCGGTGGGAAGGCATACCTGTAAAGATCAGCCACATTGTGCTGCATTCGCCAGACCATCACGCGATGGTGAAGTTCTTTACCGATGTGCTGGGCTTCAAGGTCTCCGACTGGCTCGGAGATTTCATGTGTTTCCTGCGCTGCAATGAAGCCCATCACCGCCTTGCCGTCCTGCCCGGCCCGCCGTGCCTCAATCACGTCGCTTACGACATGCTTGGCGTTGACGACATGATGCGTGGCGCCAGCCGTTTGCGCAAACGCGGTACGGATATGCGCTGGGGCCCCGGTCGTCATACAGCGGGCAACAACACGTTCAGCTATTTCACCACGCCCGGCGGGTTTGCCGTCGAATACACTTCGGAACTGGAAGAAGTGGATTTCGAGAGCCACGAACCCAAGGTGCATGAGCCCGGTCCGCAGATAATGGACCAGTGGGGCATCGGCACTGGCGGTCCGCAGACCATGCCAAAGCCGGCGCCTGACCCCTGCCTGTTTAAGCCGGCGGAGGCCTGATTCAATGGCGCTTTACTCCCCTTTCAAGAACTACATCTGGAACCTAAGCGTCGCCATCGCGATGGAAAGCGGCGGGCAGATCGGCGAGATTGTCGACATGTGCCAGCCGATCCTCGATGCGGCCAACAATGGCGCCGATGCCGGTACCCCGCAGTTCATGCAGGCTTGGGCAGCCATGGGCGAAAAGCTGCTCGAACTCGCCGCCGAAGACGAAGCGAAGGGGCGCGCCTTTTCGGCGTCGAACAAGCTCGAACGCGCTTCCCTCTACCTCCTCGTTGCCGAGCGCATGCAGGCGCACGGGTCGGAAGGTCGCAAGGAAACCTACGCGAAGGCTTTCCAGGCTTTCGAACGCTCGTCCACTCTCGGCAAGATCAACCGCGAGCGGGTGGAGGTGCCCTTGGCCAGTGGCACCATGCCAGCACTGTACACGCGCGCTCCCGGCAGTGGCCCCCGGCCTGTCGTCGTCTATTGCAATGGTCTCGATAGCTGCAAGGAGCTGCTTTACTGGACGCGCCTGCCGAATGAATTGGCGCGGCGCGGTATTTCGACCCTGTGCGTCGACCAGCCCGGGACTGGCGAGGCGCTGCGCTTGCAGGGCCTGCCAGTTGATCCACATAGCGAAAGCTGGGCCAGCAAGGCGGTCGACTGGCTGGCCCAGCAGGACGATGTCGATCCCAGCAAGATAGGCATGACCGGTATCTCGCTGGGCGGACATTTCGCACCGCGCGCGGTGGCCTATGAACCACGCTTTGCCAGCGGGGCTGTATGGGGAGCCAACCACAATTGGCGTGAAGTGCAGGACAAGCGGATGCAGCGCGAAGGGGAAAACCCCGTCCCGCATTACTGGCAGCATGTGCACTGGGCATTCGGGGCCGAGGGCCAAGAGGATTTCCTCGAGAAATCGACTGACATGAACCTCAATGGCCATATGGACCGGATCAAGGTGCCCTTCCTCGTGACGCACGGTGCGAATGATCGCCAAATCAGCCCCGCTTATGCCGATGATCTATATGACCAGCTCATCAATTCCCCGCGCCGGGAAAAAGTGATCTTTACCGAACGCGAGGGCGGCGTGGAACACGTGGGCGCGGACAACATGGCCTATGGGCGCGACCTGCTTGCCGACTGGTTTGCCGAAACGCTGGGCGGAAGCACGGGATGACATCGGCGGCAGACAGCACGGGTCCTGGCGCGGACGCTTCCGGCTATATTGCGCGGGAAATGGCAGTCAGTGCGGCCATCAATGCTGTTATCAGCGTAGGCTTCTTTGTCGCTATATTCGGATTTGGGGCCTCCATTGAGATATGGGGCCTCGGCAAATTTGCCTTTGATTTCCTGCCGCAGAGCCTTGCGGTGGCCTTCTTTGCCAGTTTCGTACCTTCGCTGCTGGCCAGAAAGGCGATGCTTGCCGAAACATTGGCATCGGCAACCAAGCCAGCGCCGAGCGTATCTTCGCTATTCGCAAAATCCATCCTGATCGTGTTGGCCGCCGTGATCCTCGGCACCGCAATATGGGCCGCAATCTTGTGGGCAAGCGGCACGGCGATGATCGCGCCGATACCGGCGTTTGCGCTCAAAATTGCTTACGGCGCAGCACTGGGAGCGTTTGTCACCCGCCGCCGCTTACAAGCCATGTTGGAATGAGATATGACTGCGAGCCAAGCTGATCTGCCAACCCTCCCGCTGGACCCGTTCGACGAGGAGTTTCTTGCCAATCCCTTCGCCCATCACGGCGCGCTGCGCGATGCCGGATCGGTGGTCTGGCTCGACACGTACCAGATCTATGCCATGGCCCGCTTTGACGAGGTGCAGGCGGCCCTGCGCGATCATGAAACCTTCTGTTCCTCGCGCGGTGTCGGCCTTGCCGATTTCAGCAAGGAGGAGCCGTTTCGCGCGCCATCGCTCCTGCTGGAGACCGATCCGCCGCTGCACAGCCAGACGCGCAAGCTGATGGGCAAGATCGTCTCGCTCAAGGCGCTCAAGCAATTGCGTCCGCAATGGCAGGAGAAGGCGCAGGCACTGGTGTCCAGCCTTATCGAAAAGGGGCAATTCGATGCGGCCACCGAGCTTGCGGAAGTGTTCCCGATGTTGGTCTTCCCCGACACGATCGGATTGATGGACGAAGGCCGCGATAAGCTGATTGAATATGCCACCATCGTGTTCAACGGCTTCGGTCCGCGCAACCGCGTTTTTGAGCAAAGCCTGATTGGCAAGGAAGACGCCATCGCCTGGGTGGAAGAAGCCTGCAAGCGCGAAAATCTGAAGCCGGGCGGCTGGGGTATGGCGGTTTATGACGCGGTTGATGAGGCAGGGATGCCGCCTGACTATGCCCCTCGGCTGGTTCGCTCTTTCCTCACTGCAGGCGTCGATACTACGGTGAACGGTATCGGCCACCTGATGCTGGCACTTGGCAAATATCCGCAGGAGTTTGCCAAGCTGCGTGCTGATCCAAGGCTGGCAACGCGCGCATTTGAAGAAAGCTTGCGCTGGGATTCGACCGTCCAGACATTCTTCCGCACCACCAGCCGTGATGTGGAAGTTGGCGGCACGATGATCCCGGAAGGCTCCAAGGTGCTGCTGTTCCTGGCATCCGCCAATCGTGATCCGCGCAGATGGGACGAGCCCGAGGAATTCCGTATCGAACGGCCCGCAGGCGGGCATGTCGGCTTCGGCTTCGGCATCCACCAGTGTCTGGGCCAGATGGTCGCGCGGCTGGAAGGCGAACTGATCGCTACCGAGTTTGCAAAACAGGCCAGCTCAATCCGGCTGACGGGTGAGCCTGTCAGGCGCCTCAACAACACCTTGTGGGCAATTTCAAGCCTGCCGGTCGAAGTGGTCGGCAATTGACCGAGAGCGCCTTCCCCATCCTCTATTTTGCCCCACAAACCTGCGCCCGCGTCACGCTGACGGCGCTGGAAGAAATCGGCCTTCCTTTCGAAACCAGCCTGATCGCGTTCATGGCGGGCGAACATCGCAAGCCGGAATTTCTGGCGGTGAACCCGACGGGCAAGGTTCCGGCGCTGGAAACGCAGCATGGCGTCATCGTGCAGAACGGCGCAATCCTCAGCTATCTGGCGCAGACCTATCCCGAGGCTGGATTGTTGCCCCAAGCGGATGATGCCGCTGGCCGCGCCGCTATCCTTACCGAGCTTTTTCGCTGTTCAAGCGATCTGCACCCGCTTGTCACCCGCTTTGTCATGTCGCCCATGATCTCCACCGATGCCGCCGATGCACCGCGTATCCGGGCGAAAGCGGCGGAGGGACTGGCCATGCAACTTGCTCCGCTGGAGCAGCGCCTATCTCGCCAACCATGGATGCTGGGAGAGGAGTGGTCGATCCTTGATGCCTATCTGGCGTGGATATGGTTCCGGATCACCGGTGCCGGCTTCGCCGCCGACGCATTTCCGACGCTCGAAGAGCACCATGCCAAGGCCAGCCAACGCCCCAGCGCGAAATCTGCCCTGGCGCGAGAGGCAAAGGCGCAGGATGAATTGAAGGCACGCGGATTATTCTTCACTCCGCCAAATACAGACAGGGATTGAGAGGGACAGATAATGGCACTTGAGCCCACACGCCGCATAGTAACGGGACACAACGCCAGCGGGCAGGCAATCATTCAGGAAGACCGCCCCGTCCCGCGCTTTCAGCGCATTGGCGGCGATATCGGACCGATGTTCCATGAAGTGTGGAACACCCGCGCGACACCCGTGCCTATTGACGCCGATTCTGGCGAACCGCACGAAGATGGCATCCAGCTCGCGCCGCCGAAGAACGGCACGCGGATCCGGGTTCTCGATATTCCGCCTGATGCAGACAATCTCGATAATTTGACTCCCGAACAGGCGCGCGCGCATTTCGCGGAAATCGGCGCGGAAGGCGCATCCTCGCACGGCGGTGCAGGTTCAAAGCATGCGCATATGCACCGCACCGAGACGATCGACTACGGCATCGTGCTGGAAGGCGAGATCGTGCTGATCGTCGATGAGGGCGAAACAACCGTTCGGGCCGGAGACATCGTTATCCAGCGCGGCACCAATCACGGTTGGGCCAACCGCACCGACAAGAATTGCCGCATCGCTTTCATTCTGATCGACGGCACTTTCGCGGAAGACCTCGCGTGAGACTGGCCACGAGGCACGACGGCAGCCCGGACGGGGAACTCGTGGCCGTATCAGCTGATGGGGTGCGCTGCGTCGCGGCAGGCCCGAAGTGGCCCTGCCTGCGCCTTGCGCTTGAAAACTGGGAGCAGGCGCTACCGGATATTGCAGCGCTGAACCCGGAACAGGGTGAACCTCTCGATCCTTCTACCTGTCGCGCCCCTCTGCCGCGCGCCTGGCAGTGGCTGGATGGTTCGGTTTTCCCGACTCATGCGGAATTGATGCAAATTGCGTTCGGTCTCGATCCAATCGATACCGAGCGGCCGCTGATGTATCAGGGCATGTCAGATCGTTTCTATGGGCCGACCGACGAGGTGGTTCTGCCCAGCCAGGAACACGGTATCGACTTTGAAGGCGAATATGCCGTGATCGTGAATCAAGTGCCGATGGGAACTTCGGCTGCCGATGCGATGGATCACATCAAGCTGGTGGTGCAACTCAACGATTGGTCGCTGCGCGCCATCGCTCCGGTGGAAATGAAGACCGGTTTTGGCTGGGTGCAGGCCAAGCCTGCATGTTCGATGGCACCTTTCGCTGTTACACCCGATGAACTGGGTGAAGGCTGGCAGGATGGGCGCGTCTGCCTGGACCTGGAAATCGAATGGAACGGCCGCAAGTTTGGCCATGCCAATGGCAAGGCGATGCTGTTTGGATTCCACGAACTGGTTGAGCATGCGGCACTTTCCCGCGATTTGGTGGCGGGCACCATCATCGGATCGGGCACTGTCTCCAACGCTAACTATGCGGAGGTCGGCTCCAGCTGCATTTCCGAGGTGCGGGCGATCGAGATGATTGCAGACGGCAAGGCAAGCACGTCCTTCATGGCATTTGGTGACAGCGTCCGAATGGAAGCGCGCACCAGCTCTGGCTCCGCGCCGTTTGGTGCCATCGATCAGCGGGTTGGCCCCCTGTTAGACAAGTAATCGCAGCTTGATGCCGGACCAGAACAAACAACTCCAAGCAAGATATCGGATGCCGCGATGCTTTGGGTATGCGCCCGGACCGCGCAACCTTCCAGCTGATCAGCGCCACCGGCGTCATGATAAAGAGGTGGTGTCCTGGACCATTTCTGCGCGCACAGATCCTCACCAACTGGAGCAATTCCTGCCCGGAGGTCTGGCGCTGTTTGGTGAGGCCCGCCTGGAAATATGTGTGATGAGCTTTCGCAAGCTGGGCTGGCTTGCAGGGCGCGGTTACGACATCGTGATAGTGCGGATCCCCGCTTGCTGGACAGAAGGGCAGGTAGATAGCTCTGGTTACTTTGTCCCGGTGGTGTGGGAGAATATGGCCGATCCCATAATCACCGGGCGAGAAGAGCTGGGCTGGCCAAAAATTTTCGCCGACATTTCAGTACAGAATGCGCCTGCGGACCCCTGGCAGTGTTCGGCATCGTGGGACGGTCATGGCTTCTTCGAATTCGAAGCCTCGGAGTTCAACGAAGCCGTTTCGGATACCAAGCAAATGACCATGGTATTTGAAAAATATGTACCATCGACAGGTGACGGCGAGGCTACGGATGCCCACTACTTGACGATCACAGCGCCTGATGGACCGGAGCCGCAAATCCGTTCAGTCATGAACGGTGCGGGCCGGTTCAGCTTCCGCCGTGCAAGTTGGGAACAAATGCCAACCCAATATCCGATAGTGAACGCCCTTGCGGCATTGCCACTGCATGATTTCAGTCCGGTCGTCAGGATATCGTCATCTTCGGGAGGAGACGGCAGCGCCCAAAGGAAACTGGTGACCAAGCAATGATGAAAGCAAGGCAAGCGGACACGGTCATAGTGGGAGCTGGTCACGGGGGCGCTCAGGCGGCGATTGCCCTGCGAAAGGAAGGCTACGCAGGGACGGTCCTGCTGATCGGCAGCGAAAGGCAATTGCCCTATGATCGCCCGCCACTTTCCAAGGAATATCTTGCCCGCGAGAAACCGTTCGAGCGGATCGTGATGCGCCCGGAGCAATTTTGGGCGGACAAGGAGGTGGAGCTTCTCCTCGGGGCGGCGGTGACCAAAGTCGATGCACAGGAAAGGCGTCTGACACTGGATGATGGCGGCACTGTTTGTTTCGGCAAGCTGATCTGGGCGGCAGGCGGTAATCCGCGCCGGTTGACTTGCGAAGGTGCCGATTTGCAGGGCGTGCATTCGATCCGGAACAAGGCCGATATCGATGCTGTCATGGCGCAGCTGGATGCTGGTGCGCGCAAGGTGGTTGTCATCGGCGGCGGCTATATCGGTCTGGAAGCTGCTGCGGTTCTGAGGAAACTGGGGTGCGAAGTAACCGTGATTGAGGCGCTTGACCGCGTATTGGCGCGCGTCGCGGGCGAAGACCTCTCGCGTTTCTTCGAGGAAGAGCACCGCCGACAGGGCGTGGACTTGCGGCTTGGCGCAAAGGTGGATCGCATCCAGGGCAGCGGCACGCGTGTTACCAGAGTAAAGCTTGCAGATGGCGAAGTTGTCGCCTGCGACTTGGTGATCGCGGGGATCGGGATCGTGCCTTCAGCACAGGTGCTGGCCGATGCCGGTGTAAGAGCCCCGAATGGCGTGGCGGTGGACGAATATTGCCGTACCAGCCTGCCTAACGTCTATGCGATCGGCGACCTTGCGCTGCATGCCAACAGCTTTGCCGACGGCGCGATGATCCGGCTCGAAAGTGTGCAGAACGCCAATGATAGGGCCAACACAGTGGCAAAGGACCTTTGCGGCAATCCTGCGGCCTATACCGCAACGCCCTGGTTCTGGTCCAATCAGTATGATCTGAAGCTGCAAACAGTCGGCCTTTCGATTGGTCATGACCAGACCGTACTCCGCGGCGACCCGGCCACGCGCAGCTTTTCGGTGATCTATCTGAAAGCAGGACAGGTCAGAGCGCTCGATTGCGTGAATGCGATGAAGGACTATGTGCAAGGCCGCAAACTGGTCGAAGCGCGCGCCGAAATCGCACCTGAGACGTTGGCCGATAAAGAGACCCCGCTGAAGCAGATGGCGCAAAACTGAAACAGGTTGTCGCTCAGTTGAGAGCGCCGTCACCGCCCCCGGCACTGGTCTCAGTTCCCTTGGTCATGTCAGACTAACGTTGCAGTCGCCGAAGTCGACTGCTGACGCGCTGCAGCGGCGAACAGAGCTGCCATCTTGCCAACGGCTCAGTTCGCGCCTTGCGATCGTGACCGAGATTGGCGCCAACTGCGGAATGTCCGTTTCTAGGTCCGTCTGGGCAATAGCAGACAGTCCGCTCACGGCCCAATTGCTGAAGTTAGTTTGGTGAGGGCTGAACGTCCGCTAACCACCAAATGTCAGACATCCAGCCACCACTTCGCTTCGCTCAATACCAGCCGTAAGATTTGGAATACTGCAAGGCTCAAGCTTTCGGGTGTCTCGCCGAATAGGCAGCACCCGGATAACTAGGTCCGATTATTCCTAGGACTTCCTCCTTGACGTCGCCCGCGTAGATTCAGTTGCTGTTGAGTGCTCGGTATACACTGGCACGCCCAATCCCGAGCTGCTTTGCGATCTCAGTACCGCCGAAACCTTCGTCACGAAGCTTGCGGACAGCGGCGACATCCACGGAAGGCTTGCGGCCTCGATAGACACCTGCTGCTTTGGCTCGCTCGATACCCTCTCGCTGACGTTCTCGCCGAATGTCAGCCTCGAACTCGGCGATCGATGCGAGCACGCCAAGTAGCAGTTTTCCGGTGCTGCTGGTTGTGTCCATCCCTGGCTGCTGGATGCAGTGAAAGCACGCACCTTTGTCGGACAGCTGGCGAATGATTGCATGCAGATCACCAGCCGAACGAGCCAGGCGATCGAGACGGGTCACAACGAGAGTGTCACCTTCACGAACGAACGACATCGCTTCTTCGAGCTGGTCGCGCTGAACGGTGCTGGTACCACTTCGCTTCTCCGAGATGACTTTCTCGCATCCTGCAGCCTCCAATGCTTCAAGCTGCACACCGAGAGATTGCCCAACAGAACTTACGCGAGCGTACCCAACCAGCATCAATAACCACCTTGTCTCAATAGCTTTTAGACCATTGAGCAATGGTGTCCCAAAATTGCGGAGTCAACCCTATTGAGACGGCTTGGCATGTCTATTGCTGCCTCATGTAATTGCCTCGTTAGGGTATACCCATCGGGGACTGGAATTGGGCCGATTGGAGACTGTCAGCCTTTTTGTCCGCAAAAGGTCAAACGCTGCCTTAAGAAGACAATGCATTAGACCCTAGAGCCGCGTAGCAACCTAGGCTTCAAATCCCTTTGCCAACGCATTCAAGCCAAGATCGAAATCCGATGAAAAATCGATCATCTGTGCCAGGTGATTGTTGAAACGCTCGTTCTGTTCAAAGACTAGCCAACCGATTGTGAACGAGACAACGGCCGTGTGCACCTTCATGGCCGCCTGCATACTGATGCCGCTCTCACGCAAGGGAAGGTATAGCTCATCCATAATCTCACTGACCTTGTCCGGCCAAGGACCGGCAAGCACGCACAGTTTTGCTGAATCCCGCACCCTCGACAGTCCAGCCCGAAATGCCGTTCCGAATTGTACCAGAAATGCACGCCAATTTTCAGTCGGTGCGACCGAGTGGAAGGCGGCCCTATGGATAGTGTTGACCATCAGGCTGATGAGATCTTCCTTGCTGGCAATATGACGATAGAGTGAAGATTGCTGAACCCCGAGACGTTTCGCCAACGTTCGCATGCTGAGCGCCTCAAAGCCTTCTTCCTGCAATTGATCGAATGCTGCTGCGACAATTCTGTCTTGGCTCAGTTTCATCGCTCGGTCGTGCACCACTTCATCCATATTGACAAACCCATACGGGTTTGCGAACACTGTTCGCTAAATCGAGTTGATGGCGATGTCGACTGCTAAATCAACCAACTTAATCCAGGAGAGAATGATGGCGTTAAAGAGGTCAATGGCGGCATTGCTGGTTCTGCCGATCGGGCTCTGTAGCTTACACGGCACGGCTATCGGTCAAATTATTCCGCCGGAAAGCTCCATTCAAACCGAGGCCGACCGCAGTGCTTGGGAAGCCGAGGACACATCGCCCAAAGCCGTCGTGGACAAATTCAACCAGCTAGCCTTCTTCGATGGCAAACCGATCGAGGCGATCAAGAAGTATATTTCGGACGACTTCATCGAGCGCAATCCAGATTTCGCCAATGACGACTTCGCGACCGATAAGGAAGCGATCCTGAACTTCTTCGAAACTCGCGGCTGGAAGGAAGGCGAGCAGAATAGCGATACGATCTATCAGGTTATCGCGGAAGGCGACCGGGTGGTTGTATTTCACCATGTAAAGATGAACCCGGAAGACCGCGGCATTGCCTTTGTCGATATCTTTCGCGTGAAAGACGGTCTGATCGTCGAACATTGGGCGGTGGGCCAACCCGTTCCCGACACGGTCTCCCCTCGCCACAGCATGTTCTGACGCTCAATTCGAAACCGCAAGCTTAGCCCAGGCAAGACATCGCGCCCGTTGCGCGCGTCTGGCCTGCGGGCTGGAGAAATATCTCATGACCCAATATGAGCAGGACACCACATCGTCGCATTCGCAAAGCGCCGGCTGGTTCGTGGCGACGGTTTACGCGGTGCAATTCTTCTTCGGAGGATGGTTCCTCTTCCACGGACTCAATTTCTTCGTGGAATTCTTCGTTCAGCCAGCAGGCTCATCGTCCATCGCAAGCGAAGTGATTTCCGCGCTCATTCACTCCGGGCTGTTCGCCGTGGTCAAGGCGATAGAGGTGGTGGTTGGTATAGCCCTCCTTGCCAACCGGTTTGTACCATTGGCAGTGGTTTCAGCTTTTCCGGTTTCATTTTCGATTGCCTACATCAATCTGTTCGCCAATGGCGACACCATGAGCATTGTTGTGGCGATTACGGTGATCGCACTCAATTCTGTGATTGCTCTGGGCCATATGGACCGGTTTTGGCCAATATTGGCCTATAATCAGGGCGATCCGAATATAGCCGGGCTGGTTCCGTATCCCGGAGAGGCGGTTCCCGCCACGCGGCGTCCAACTTCAAGCCTCGCAATGCGCGGCTGGCTCCACGCCCTTTGCATCATTGCCGGTATTCTCGCCCCAATTGGCGTGACGTTGCTGACAACACAGGATGGTGGCTTTCGGAGCCTGGAACACTATCGCGGCGTGACCGGCAATGCCGATCCTCACTCGGCCGACTGAACCAGAAAACACTAACGAGCAGGAAGAAGAACGATGTCTGAGCTTATGGGCAAAGTTGCCGTGATCACAGGTGCCTCACGCGGAATAGGGGCCGCATTCTCGCGGGCTATTGCCGCCAAAGGTGCAAAGGTCATGCTGGCAGACATCTTGGACAGTGGATCTGTCGTCAAGGAAATCGAAGCGGCGGGAGGTCTGGCTCACGAGGTCATATGCGACGTATCGTCGCCCGATGCTGTGTCGAAACTGGAGCAAGAGACAAGAGAAGCATTTGGTGATGTCTCAATCCTCGTAAACAACGCAGGGCTGCATCCAAAGCCGATGCCTTTCGAGGAATTGGACTTCCATTATTGGCAGCACACCATGGCAGTGAACCTCAATGCCATGTTCCTGACGATGCAAGCCTTCCTGCCCCACCTGAAGCGCAATGGCTGGGGCCGAATTATCAATGTCTCGTCTTCGTCCGCCAACACCGCACCGCCCAATGGAATGCCTTACGTCACGAGTAAGGCGGGCGTAGTTGGGCTGACCCGGGCAGCAGCGACCGAGTTCGGAAAATACAACATCACTGTTAACGCAATTGCGCCAAATCCGGTCAGGACGCCAGGCGCAGACGACATTCTGCCCGAAGCGATGTATCAGGCGATTGCCGATACGCAGCCAATCGCACGCGTGATGGAGCCCAAGGACGTAGTTGGAACTCTATTGTTTCTGTGTTCGAACGGCAGCGAGTTCATGACTGGTCAGAACCTCCATGTCGACGGAGGAACGGTAAGAGCTGGATAGATCTTTCGCAGTTCTGTATCTGCGAAACTTACGTGTAGTTGTTCCACACCAATCCAGCCGTCACGCATAACCTGATGGCTCCAAGGCCGCCGCTTTGTCCGCAACGACGTCCTGCAGGAAAGGCATGCATGGCCGGAATGCGCCTGACCGCTTTCAATATTTATCCTAGAGCTTCATAATGGCGCTGCAGAACCGCCAAAATGCGTCCAAACTCTTCCACCGAAATGTCATCGGCAGGTTGCTCTGGGAGTTGTCGCGCTTCCAACATTTGACTCGCAATCTGCACACTTAAGTCAGCCAAGCGGATCATTTCGTTGCCCGTGATCGCGGCCCGATCAAATACCTCTGAATATGAAAGCTTGTCACTTCGATGAGCAAACAGTTGGTCTCTGAATTGACGGACTTTCAACGTGATTGGTTCCGCCTCCGCAATGAGACCCGAGGCTATTCCATCGAGTTGTTTGGATAGCCTCTTGAAACGTATCGTTCCGTGTCGATCTCCAAAAAGGCTGTGCGTGGTTACCATAAATGCGATGAATTGTGCGTGTTCGACGAATCGCCACGCACCCCAATGCTCGTCCAATGCCTCGTGAAACAGTGAGCGACCAGCGGCGCTCGCCGTGGTCCACCAAAGGCCGCAATGCACGCGTGCTCGGACAGCAAGCTTAGCGGCCCTCACAATCTGGTCGTCCAAAGGCAGCGGCTTTGCCATTGCACCATATTAGACAACTTGAAGGCTTCAGCGCACTTAATTCTGCCAGCGTCCGCTATCTGGACTGCAATTTTCTCCTTAGAAAGTCAGCATTTGGCGCAATGCTGCCGCCTTCGCTAAGAGCCTGGCCGGAATGGTTCTCCGGCCAGGCTGCTAGCGATCATCTCGATTTCTTCGGCAAGATCAGCTCATAGTCAGGTGGAAGTATGCGAAGGAATTCACCCTCCACGCCTGCAATTCCGACGATGCCGTCTTCCATATCGTCTCGCAGTGTAACCAGCCCGCCGGTCAATTCCCAGCGAGAGCGAAGATGGATTGTGAATCGTGTGGGAAGTTCGCCCCAGCGATCGAGGTGCCATGCGCAATAGACGCTGGTCGCTTCTTCGAAGCTAGTCGCAAAAACCCTAGCGTCATCGCCTTCATCAGCCGTTGCACGAAAATAGCGAACAGAAGGCTCGGGGGGGGCGAGATATCCGAGCGGGTCAGATTGGGGCTCACCGACCATCCACCGGTGCTCTAAGGACGACCAGTAACCTATCCCTGATGCTCCGAGGGCCGAAGCTTTTGCCATGTGAGGGCGTGCTGCCACCCAGGTTTCATTATAAATGCAGATGTTATCGGTGTCTGTCGGCTGGTCGGCATGATGTGTGCTGACCCATTGTTGATAGATCGTTTCGGCTTGGCTTGCTCCTGATGCAAAGATCGTCACAGGGACGTCCGCCCAGCTCCGGGTGAACTCGAACACTTTAATCGTCATTTGATAACCTCGTCGTTTGCTTGACGAGATCACTGTGTGTGAGACCGCATTGGAAGTCGGGTGGGCAATGCGCACGCTTTGCAGCTGGGTAGAGCTTGTATGGCAGGCTGGTTCAGAAGGCGTGTGCGCAGATCTCAGAGCTAGATCATGTTAATCTGCTCGAGGAAGCGCGTAGGGCGTCTAATTAAGGTTCTGACTTGTTAGGGTGCGATCTCAGATCATCGCGTTCAGCCGCATCCTGGAGAGCCGACAAAAATCGGAAATAATCCTGCGCTTCAAGCTCCTGGCCACGGCCATCGGCTCAGGTCGATAGGTTGCCATCTCGGCGGACGCGACGGGGTCCAAGGCGACGGGCTTTCCATCTGACTGACACGTTGCCGTGCCCGATAGATCAAAACGCGGAGAGTGGCAGGAGTATAGCCGTGATCCCGCCCCTGGTCTCTGAGCCACTCAGCGACCTTTGCGGGCTTCGCCTTCCCCACGCCCAATTGCCACTCCAGGAGCGTTACCGCAGCCCACACGTCCGCGACGAAAGCTTTGCCTTTTCCTGTTTCATCATGTTCCCAACGCCACTGCCAGAAGGCGCCATCATTTGATGCACGTCGATCTCGTTCTGCGAGGATGTGTTCCTCCAGATCCTTGGGAATAGATGGCGGAGGAGGGGGAGCCTTCCGCTTGCGCTCGTCCTCTTTGTTCTTTTGCCAGCGCGCTCTGGCTTTCTCGCGCTTCGAGTCAGTCACGGTCATCGAGCCCCTGCTCCAACTTGCATGTCTATTTTGCGTCTATCTCAAGCCCGCCTGCTGTACGATAACGCGGACATATTTTGTAACAGATTAGCCAAGAGACAAACGCAAAAATGTGCGTATCTGAGTCGGCTCCCTTTCGATTGTCGAATGGGCTTCGAAACGAAGGAGCAAATCGAATATGTCTGATACAACGAAAATTGAATGGGCCGACCACACATTTAACCCGTGGATCGGTTGCACAAGGGTGAGCCCGGCATGCGACCATTGCTATGCCGAAGTCATGATGAGCCAGCGTTATTCTCGAGTACGCTGGGGCGCAGGTGAGGAACGTCAGCGCACTGGCATAGTCAACTGGAAAAAGCCACTTACTTGGAACCGAAAAGCTGAGCGCGCAGGCACTCGGCCATTTACCTTCTGTGCGTCGCTCGCTGACGTCTTCGATAACGAGGTGGAGGAAGTCTGGCGATCAGATCTCTTCGACCTAATCGATCAAACGCCGCGGCTGGTCTGGCTTCTGCTAACCAAACGGATTGGAAATGTTCAAAAGATGGTGGAGCGCCCCTTGCCGAAGAATGTCGCGATTGGCGCCACCATGGCCAACCAGGCAGAATACGATCGCGATCATTGGAAGCTGCAAAAGGTCAAAGAGACGCTGAACCCGCTTTTCACCTTCGGTAGCTTCGAGCCATTGCTGGGTCCGATCCAGATGAATGCAGCTGCTCCCGACTGGATCATCGTTGGTGGTGAAAGTGGACGAGGCGCAAGGACGATGTATTTGGAATGGGCTCGCGGATTGCGCGAACAATCTGAGGCGTTGGGCCGTGTGTTCAATTTCAAGCAGGTCGGCGGTTCCGGTAAAGGGAATGGTGGCCATTTGTTGGATGGCTGCCAGTATTATGACCGGCCTGAAGTCGAAGCGCTGGAGGCAAGTGTCGACCAGCCGGATGATAGCCAAGCTGCATGAGGTTCATTGACTGCACCTATGCGTGACCTCACGCCGTGGATAGGTGAAAACTGGAATATGGTCGGAGCACTGTTTGCGCAGTTCGCTCCGGCCATGTCCCGCTTGATAAATTGGCGGAATCCGGCGCAGCATTTTCCCGTCCGCCATCATAACTTCGGCCTTTGTGTCCAACGGAACTCTGCGATGGGTTTCGGGGGAATATACTTTGGTAAAGCTGAGCAAGTCCAAGCAGCGCATTCAGTTGGACACAAACCTTGCTTCGAAGCGGTAAGGTGATTCAAGGTAAGGCAAATGCTAGCCGTGGCATATCCATGATCCATATTTGGAGGGGGCGAAATGGACACCCCCTCTTTGGTGACCAAGACGACCACGGAAGCTATTTCATACTACCCCGCAGGCCGCATGCTCGAAAACACGCGCCCGTGTAATTAAAACACCCTTCAGAATGCCCGAGGATCGATTCTCAGCGCCAAAACGGGGTGCTGGGCGGGCGTACTACCTCGATGGCGCATTTGCCCCTGAGAGCAGCTTCTCGTCGATTTGTTCCGTCCGGCCTTCCGTACGAGATCCCACGCCTGGCCTTCTTCCGAATGCAGACGAGTTCCTCGTGCACGCCGAGGGGCTGTGATTAGCTTGGTTGGATTGTTGTTGGCCAAAGTGTGACAAAAAAAGAAGCGCAGCTCTGATTCCCGAACGAAGTGAGGGAATCTATAACATAGGTAATAATAATATTATATATATAAAACAAACTACTAACGCGCGCACGCATACGCGCATGCGAGGAAACCTTGTCACGGTGTGTGATTTTTTATCCTCGGAGCTATCGGCCTCGGCTCAAAATTAGAGCGCCGTCTGAATGCGTCCGCAAACGGTTAGCCGGAAAGGCTAATCGTCCTTGAGTGCGTCACGCAGTCTATTTCTGTCATAGTCGTTCAACCCCTTCTCGCGCATGGCAGGGCGCATACGACGCAGATCCAGTACTACTGGTAGTTCAGCCAAGCTAAGCCAGCGCCGGCGAGCATTTGGGTCCGAAACCACTTCGCGCATTACGCTGCGCTGTTCCTCCGTCAATTCTGACAAGGGGTGATCTGCGATCGCTACCAAATCCGTTGCGAATTCATCGGATTGAGAGGCGGTGCTTTGGTGAAGCAGGTCGCTAGTGGCCGCGCTGTGTTGGCCAACAACGGCGGCAACAAATTCTCCGGGGTCGAGATTGAGCGTAATTGCGATCTGTTGAGCGCGTTTGATCGGAATGGCTACCCTGCCGGAAGCCATATGGCTGAGGACTGTGGCCTGCTTGTAGCCAAGGGATTTAGCAATCGAGCGGAGTGAAATTCCTCGAGATTTGGCTGATTTCACACCATTTCGAAGCATGCGTGCGGCCATTGAGAATTCGTATGGAAATGAAGTCTTCTCTGGCTTTTCAGGCGACATAATCGTTGACTTTCATGCATACTGTGTGTATAGAATAACACAATGAGTACAGGCAAGCATACATATGCCACTTCTGCAGTAATCCGTCGAGCCAAGTCAGCGGTTGAGCGAGCCGGCGCCAAGGTGAGTAGCATCAGGCTGTTAACTGACGGAACGATTGAGCTTTCGTTTGCCAATAACGACGATCTCAGCGGTTCGGAGTTCGATCGTCTTGATGCTGCAGGCTTGTTGTGATCAAGGGCCTGCACATCGTCAAAAAGAACCGAACGGGTCGACCGCCGTATTGGTATGTTTATGCGTTTCGTGGTGGTCCGATGATCTATCGGCACGAAGGGCGGGACAGGCCGTCGCTTGGCACTGAACATCTGCGCAGGCTCATTGAAGAGCATGACAAGCAAATCGAGCGCCGAAGGGCAAACACTCTCGGAGAGCTGCTCAGAGATTGGCGACCCAACAGCCCCGAGTGGCAAAGACTTGCGAAGACTACTCAGAAGACATGGGGATCTGCACTCGACCGGATCGAAGAAAAATGGGGGGCTACTCCGCTCACGGTTTGGAATGAACCGAGAATGGCGGGAAAGGTCATGGCCTGGAGAAACTCTAGAAGTTCAACGCCGAGGTCCGCGGATATCGGTGTCTCGGTGTTGCGCGCTCTTCTTGAGTTCGGACGTCTTCAAGGCCGTGTTTCAATCAATGTCGCAAAAGGAATTCCTCAATTGTATAAGAACGGAACTCGTGCAGAGATCGTTTGGACTGATCTTGATCTAACAAAATTCGCCGATGCAAGCCGCGAGTTGGATGCCGCTCATGTCAATTTTGCAGTGAGGTTGGCCGCTTTGACAGGGCTGCGGCGAGAGGATCTCGTATCATTACGCTGGGACGAGATTAACGACCACGCGATCATCAAGAAGGCCCATAAGACTAGTAGAGGAAAGCGTCGAACCGCGACGATCCCAAGACTGCCTGAATTGGATGTCTTGCTCGACGAACTGCGCGGGCAAAAAAGATCAGAAGAAGTGAGCACGGTGCTGGTCAATCGCCACGGACGTTCCTGGTCCGCCGATGGTTTCAGCACGAGTTTCACTCGCATCCGAAACCATGCTCAGATTGCTTACGCCGATCCAGAGACTGGCGAGATTCGTAGCAAACACCTGCACGATCTACGCGGAACATTCTGCACCCGATTGATCTTGGCAGGACTATCAAATCAAGAGGCCGCCGACATCATGGCGTGGTCACCTGAACAGGTGTCTGGAATTCGCAGAACTTACGTTGACCAAGGACGTGTCGCTGTGGCAATCGGCGAACGTCTGAGCGGCGGTGTGTAAACTATGCTGTAAACTCCTCAGACTCTCAATTGATGAAAGCGTTATTTATCAATAAGTTGCGGGCGTAGCTCAATGGCAGAGCAGAAGCTTCCCAAGCTTACGACGAGGGTTCGATTCCCTTCGCCCGCTCCAGTTTTGGATTGCATTCCGGCATCCTGAATGTCCGAATATCATGGCCTGCGCCGCAGTGCGCAGCTTGGCACCCGCAGCCCCGCAGACTAATCCTGTTACCGCGAACAGGCGCCGTGAAATAGCGCCAGGAACAAAGCGGACGGGATGGCAATGAGCGGCAAACGGCAGGCACCGACAGCGGATGAATGCGTTATCCGCAACCTGATTGATATCCATGCGCGCGATATCGGCGATACCACCTTCATCCTCTATGAAGACGGCTCCAGCTGGACTTACCGCCAGTTGCGCGAACAGGTCTGCGCCGCCGCCGCCGGGCTGCAGCGGATCGGCATCGCGCAGGGCGATCATGTGCTGGTGTGGATGCCCAACGGGCCCGAGGCGGTGCGCAGCCTGCTGGCGATCAACTATCTTGGCGCCGTGTGCGTACCGATCAATCTTTCCAATCGCGGGCTGGTGCTGGAACATGTCATCAATGACAGCGGCGCCAGCACGATGATCTGCGACGCGCGCCTGCTGGACCGGCTGGAGGATGTCGATACCGGACGGCTGGAAACGATCGTTCTGGTGGGCGGCGATGCACCGCAGCAGCCGGACCGGTTCAAGTTCCTGCGCGAAAGCGACATTTTGAAGCCGGGCGAAGAGCCGGAGCCGCCCGCGCGCCCGATCCAGCCTTGGGACAACGAATTCGTGCTCTACACTTCGGGCACCACGGGCCCGTCCAAAGGGGCAATCTCTTCCTACACCCACCGCCATGCCCATGCCTGGGCGACGACCTGTATCGGCATCGGGGACAGGCGCTTCATCCATGGCCCGCTGGCGCATACGGCGGGCGCAGGCGCGATCTACACCACCATCTGCAAGGCCGGTTCGATCGCGCTGGTGGAAAGCTTCAAGACGGACCAGTTCTGGGACCGGGTGCGCAGCATGAATGCGGATGTCACGTCCCTGCTGGGCGCGACCATTCCCTTCCTGCTCAAGCAGCCGCCTTCGAGCGAAGACAAGACGCATGGCCTGCGCGCAGCGATCGTCGCCCCGATCGACGAGAATGCGATCGAATTCGGCAAGCGTTTCGGCGTGGAGGTCTATGGCATCTATTCCATGACCGAGATGTCCATCCCGCTGTTCTGCGGGCCGGATTTGGACCGGGTGGGGCAATGCGGCACGCCGCGCGAAGGGGTGGAAGTGCGTATCGTGGACGAACACGATTTCGAGGTCGAATTCGGGCAGAGCGGTGAGCTGATTGTGCGCTGTGACGATCCCTGGGTGATGATGAGCGGCTATCTCAACAATCCGGCTGCAACGGCAAAGGTGTGGCGCAATGGCTGGTTCCACACCGGCGACCTGTTCCGCCAGGACCCAGACGGCACCTTCATCTTCATGGACCGCATGAACGACATGGTCCGCCGGCGCGGGGAGAATATCTCCTCCTTCGAAGTGGAAACCGCGATTTCGCAGTTCCCCGGGGTGAAGGAAGTGGCGATCGTGGGGGTGCAGAGCGAATTTTCCGAAGACGAGGTGATGGCGGTGATCACGCTGACCGGCGGAAGCGAGCTCGATCCGGCGGAACTGGTCGAATTCCTGCGCCCGCGGCTGCCGCATTTCATGGTGCCGCGCTATATCCGGATCATGGACGATCTGCCGCGTACGGGCACGCAGAAGATCATCAAGGCCCAGCTGCGCGATGAAGGCGTGACGGCGGATGCGTGGGACCGCGAGGCGCACGGCATCAAGATCAAGATGGAACGGCTGGCCTGAACCGGCCGGTATAAGTGGAAGAGGCTGGCACAATGGCGCAAGGCGAAGGCCCTTTGGCGGGTATCAAGGTGGTCGAATTTGCCGGACTGGGGCCCGCGCCGTTCTGCGGCATGCTGCTGTCCGACCTTGGGGCCGACGTCATCCGCATCGACCGGCAGGACGGCGAGTACAAGCCCTGGGAAGTGATCACGCGCGGCCGCAAATCGGTGGCGCTCAATCTCAAGCAGGCCGAAGCGGTGGACGTCGCCCTGCGCCTGATCGACAGCGCGGACATGCTGCTCGAAGGCTTCCGTCCCGGCGTGATGGAACGCCTTGGGCTTGGGCCCGACGTGGTCCTCTCGCGCAGGCCTGCGCTGGTCTATGGGCGGATGACCGGTTGGGGCCAGACGGGATCGCGCGCGAAAGAGGCGGGGCACGATATCAACTACATCGCTGCGGCCGGTGCGCTGCATGGGATCGGCCCGGCAGAAAAGCCTGTGATACCGCTCAATCTGGTCGGCGATTTCGGCGGCGGCGCGCTCTATCTTGCATTTGGCGTGCTTGCCGCGCTGATCCAGGCGCGCAGCACGGGCAAGGGCCAGGTTGTGGATTGCGCCATGGTGGACGGCACGGCATCGCTGATGGCGATGATCTATGGCCGCCTCAGCGGCGGCATTTGGCAGGACCGGCGCGCTTCCAACACGATCGACGGGGCGGCCCATTGGTACAACACCTATGAATGCGCCGACGGGAAGTGGTTCGCCGTCGGTGCGTATGAAAAGAAGTTCTACGACAATCTGATTGCCGCGATGGGCTTCCCCGATCCCGAGACTTTCGACACCCAGCAGGACCGTGCGCGCTGGCCCGAACTGAGGGCGCGCTTTGCCGAACAGTTCAAAACCAGGACCCAGGCGGAATGGATCGATATTCTGGGGCGAACCGAAACCTGCTCCAGCGCGATCCTTTCGATGGAAGAGGCGGTGGCTGCGCCAGAGAATGTGGAGCGCAATCTCTTCTCGACGCTTGAGGGCGTGCTGCATGTCAGCCCCGCGCCGCGCTTTTCCGCCAGCCCCGATCTCCAGCCCGGGCGCATTTCGATGGTCGGGGAAGGGCAGGATGCGCATCTTGCCGCATGGGGCTTCAGCGAAGGCGAGATTGCCGATCTGCATGAAGAGGGCGTGCTGAAGCCGCTCTGACCCAGCCTGCTTTCTTGCTGCCTGCGCAAGTCCAGCCGACAAGCCGCGCGGGCCGTGCTAACGCCCGCGCCATGCCTGCCTTCCTCCTTGCCTGCGCCGCTGCATGGATCACCGCGATGGGCGGACGGGACCAGCAATTGGCCGCGCATCTTTCCGCAAGGCTCGGGCGGAGCGCGGCATTGCTCGCGCTTTGCCTGGCGGCCAGCCTGGCAACGGCTGCATTGGCCGCTGCGGCGGGGTTGCTACTTGGAAGGCTATTCCCCGAAGCGGCCTGGCCTGCCGCGCTTGCCTTGCTGCTGGCCGCTGCGCAATTGGCGCGGTCTGTAGCGCCCGAGACCGCGCGGGAACCCACGCGCTCGCTCTTCGCCATCGCTCTGGTGCTCATCATGCGCCAGGCATTCGATGCCCCGCGGCTGATCATCCTGGCGGTCGCCGCTGTTTCATCCTTGCCCGTTCACACGGCGCTGGGCGGCGCGCTGGGTGCAGGCGCGGTAATGGCCATCGCCTGGGCGGCGGGGCCCAGTACCGCAGGCGCCCTACCCGGTGCGCACTATCCCTGGCGGAGTGCAAGGTTGGCACTGGCCGGGCTGGCCGCGACGGCGGCGGCGGCCATCCTTTCCCTGTGAACGCTCGGATCAGGCCATCGGCTTAATCGATCACCGTGAAGCAATTTGTTCGAGAAACTCGATGCAACGTTGGCCGTTGAGTGAATGAGACATTCAAAGGAGGATTATAATGGCCAACACTGGCGACAATTCGAAGAAGGCTCTTGCCGACGCGCTGAACGGCGTGCTGGCGGACCATTTCGCGCTCTATCTGAAGACCAAGAACTTCCATTGGCATGTAAAGGGCAACCGGTTCCACGATTTGCACCTGTTGTTCGATTCCCAGGCGGCGCAGATCATCGGCGTGACCGATGCGATCGCGGAGCGCGTGCGCAAGAATGGCAGCGATACGCTGACTTCGATCGGTTCGATCGGACAGCACAGCTCCATCGCCGATCAGGATTCGACTTCGGTCGATGCCGACGCGATGGTGAAGGAACTGGCTGAAGACAATCGCAAGCTGGTCGAAAACATTCGCAAGGCCAAGAAGGCGGCAAACGATGCTGGCGACAATGCGACTGACGGGCTGACGGACGATTGGACCGATCAGGCCGAAGAACGGGCATGGTTCCTTGAAAGCATCGCGGCCTGATCCTGTCTGCACGAATGGGGCGGGGGATCGCTTCGCGCGCTGCGGTTCTGTCATGGCCGCGTCTCTGCTAGAGTGACGCCATGGCAGCAGCGCAGATCGTCTCCGGAGCCAGCGACGCGGATATCGCGCGCTGGCTGTTCTCCCGCCTTGCAGCCGCGCTTGCCTCGACACCGGACGAGGTCGTGATCAGCGTACCGGGCGGCTCCACGCCCTTCCCGATAATGGAATGCCTCTCTGCAATGAATCTGGATTGGGCGCGCCTTGCCGTATGGCCGGGCGATGACCGCGTGGTCGATGAAGCGCACCCTGCAAGCAATGCGGGCCGAATTCGCGCCTTGCTGGAACCTGTGGGGGCGAAAGTGGTGGCGCTGGACCCGGCAGTGAAGCCGCCCCATTTCGCGCTGGTCTGGCTCGGCATGGGAGGAGACGGCCATATCGCTTCGCTGTTCCCCAATACCGATCCGCAAGTGGACGATCCCCAGGCGCTGCGTCGGCTGACGCCCGATCCGCTTCCACCCGAAGCACCCTTCGACCGGCTGAGCCTGACGATTCCGGCGCTGCTCGACAGCGATGAAATCCTGTTCGTGATCCGCGGCGCGGAAAAGCAGGCGCTGTTCGAAGCCGCTTCGCGCGGTGAGAACGACCTGCCGGTTGCCCGTCTGTTGGGCGCCGCGAAAGGGCCGGTCACATGTTTCACCTGATCCCGCCGATCCTGCACCGGTTCCTGCTGCGTATCGCGCATGCGCTGCGTATCCTGTGGTGGCGCTGGGCCAAGCCGGACCTTTCGGGCGTGAACGTCCTGATCCTGAGCGGGGAGGGCAAGGTGCTGCTGGTGCGGCATTCCTATGAAGCGGAAAAATGGACCTTGCCGGGCGGCGGGCTGCAACGCGGCGAGCTTCCTGCGGCGGCCGTGTCGCGCGAACTGAGCGAGGAACTGGATTGTGCAGTGGCCGAACTCACGCCGATCGGGGTGGACGACAATCAGCTTTACGGTGCGCGCTGCGTCACCCATGTGTTCGCCTGCACGGTTTCCGGAGAACCGCAGGTGGACGGGCGCGAAGTGATCGAAGCGGCTTATTACGATCCCTACAGTCCGCCCCCCAGCCGCACCGGGATCGTGGACCGCAGCCTCAGAATGCTACAGCAGCGATAGCTGCGCCGTATCGGGGTTTCGGTTCTCCTTCTCTCCCTCCAGCGAGGACAGCGTCAGGCCCATCAGGCGGATCGGCAGAGGGAGCGGCAGCATCTCGTCCAGCAATTCATGGCCGATAGCGCAGAACTCCGCCTTGTCGGCGACCGCGTGTTGCAGCGAGCGTGCCCGGGTGACGAGCCGGAAATCGGTGTAGCGCAATTTTAGCGTGACGGTGCGGCCCCGGGCCTTGCCTGTTTCGATCCTTTCCCACACAATCTCCGCAATGGTGTCCAGCGTCTCGTGAAGTGCGTGGCCGGTGGATATGTCCCCGGCAAAGGTGCGTTCGCCGCCCAGCGATTTGCGCCGCCGGTTGGCCTGCACCGGGCGCAGATCGATGCCGCGGGCCGCGCGGAAGAGATATTCGGCGAAGCTGCCGAAATGCCGGCGCAGGAAGGCCAGGTCCTTTGCCGCCAGGTCGGCGCCGGTCGCGATCCCCAGCTTGGCCATCTTTTCCGCCCCGCGCGGGCCCACTCCGTGGAAGCGCCGCACCGGCAGTGTGGAGACGAACGCCGCGCCCTGGCCTGGCTTGATGACGCATATTCCGTCGGGCTTGTTCTGGTCGCTGGCGAGCTTGGCCAGGAACTTGTTGTAGGAAACGCCCGCGCTGGCCGTCAGCCCCGTTTCCGCGCGGATGCGCTCGCGGATCAGCTGGGCGATGCGCGTGGCCGATCCGATGCCGCGAATGTCCTCCGTCACGTCCAGAAAGGCTTCGTCCAGGCTCAGCGGTTCGACATGCGGCGTGAAATGGCGGAAGATTTCGCGGATCTGCCCCGAGATTTCGCGATAGATGTCGAAGCGCGGCTTGCGGAAGATCAGATCGGGGCAAAGCTTCTTCGCGCGCATGGAAGGCATGGCGGAGCGCACACCGAACTTGCGCGCCTCATAGCTCGCAGCCGCCACGACGCCGCGCCCGCTGCCGCCGCCGACCGCGACCGGTTTGCCTTTGAGCGAGGGATCGTCGCGCTGCTCCACACTGGCGTAGAAGGCATCCATATCGACATGGATGATCTTGCGCAGGCCGGGGGATTCCCCACCGCCTTCCTCTTCCTCGGCAAGGCCGTCAATGTCCGCTGCGCCGCTCATGCGCGCATTCTAGGCCGGGCGGGCCCGCGTTTGAAGCTACTGCGCAATATGGAATTTCTTCTCCGCTTCCGCGCCAATTCGCGCTGGCCTTCGCAGGTGCAACAAGGCATTGGGGGCCGCTATGGCAACGCAAGTGGATCATATGGCGCCCAGTCTGGGCCGCACGGAACTGGTTTTGCTGATGGCCGGCCTGATCGCGTTGCAGGCGCTCGCAGTCGATGGAATGCTGCCCGCGCTGGACGAGATTGCCGAAGGGTTCAACGTCCAGGAAGCCAATCGCCGGCAGCTGGTGGTGGGCTTGTTCCTGCTCTGCGTTGGGGCGGGTTCGCTCCTGCCTGGCCTGATGGCGGACCGCTATGGGCGCAAGATCGTGCTGATGGTCACGCTGGTGTTCTATGCCATCACATCCTTCGCCTGCGCCGTTGTCCCTACGTTCGACATGCTGCTGCTGGCGCGCGGGCTTCAGGGTCTTGCCGCGGCGGGCCTCACCGTGCTGCCGGCCGCGATTATCCGCGACCAGTTCGAAGGCGACGCCATGGCGCGGATGCTCTCGCTGGTTTTTGCGGTCTTCATCACTGTTCCGGTCGTGGCCCCCGCCGTGGGCCAGGTGGTGATGGAAGTGGCCGATTGGCGCTGGATATTTATCGGCCTGAGCATTCTGTCGGGCGCCATGTTGGTTTGGGCTGGGATTCGGCTGCCCGAAACGCTGCATCCCGAATTCCGTCAGCCATTCAGGCCGCGCATTCTGGCGCGCAACATGTTCATTGCCGCTACGGCGCGCAGTTCGGTTGGTTACGTTCTGGGCGTCGGCCTCGTGATCGGTACGATGTTCGGCTACGTCAATTGCGCCCAGCAACTGATCGGGGAGCATTTCGGCATGGGTGATATGTTCCCCTATGCCTTCGGCGCAACGGCTGCGACCATGGCAGTGGCCAGTATCGTGAATTCGCGGATCGTAGAACGCTTCGGCGCACGCCGCGTTTCGCATACCGGATTGCTGATTTTCATTGTGGTTAGCGGATTGCAGGTGTGGGTGGCGCATAGCTCGCACGGTAATCAGATCGAATGGTTCCTGCCCCTGATGGCGTGCAATCTGGCCCTGGTGGGCTTCTTGGGCGCCAATTTCGGTTCGATCGCGATGCAGCCCTTTGCCGAGATTGCAGGGGCGGCCAGTTCGATCCAGATATTTATCCGCATGGTGATGGGATCGCTGATCGGCATCTGGGTGGGGCAGGCCTATGACGGCACTGCCGGGCCGCTGTCCTACGCGCTGCTGATCGCGGCCCTTCTGGCGCTGGGGCTTGTGCTGTTCAGCGAACGCGGCAGACTGTTCAGGCGGCTCTATGCGCGCCCACCGCACCCGGTACAGGGGATTCGATGAGTGAAACCTATGATCTGGCCGTCATAGGCGGCGGCGTAAACGGTGCGGGAATAGCCCGCGATGCGGCGGGGCGCGGCGCAAAGGTGCTGCTGCTGGAAGCGCGGGACCTGGCGAATGGTACGTCCTCGGCTTCCACCAAGCTGGTCCATGGCGGGCTGCGCTATCTCGAATATTATGAATTCTCCCTGGTCAGGGAGTCGCTGAAGGAGCGCGAAGTGCTCTGGGGCATTGCCCCGCATATCATCCGCCCGATGCGCTTCGTGCTGCCCTGGACCAAGGGGCTGCGGCCGCGCTGGATGATCCGGCTGGGCCTGTTTCTTTACGATCATATTGGCGGGCGCGGTGCCTTGCCGGGGGCGAAGTCGATCGACTTTTCGCGCCACAGTGCGGGCGGCCCGCTCGATCCTTCGATCAAGAGCGGTTTCGAATATTCCGACGGCTGGGTGGACGATGCGCGGCTGGTGGTGCTGAACGCGTTGGATGCGGCCGAACGCGGGGCGGACATCCGCACCTATACGCCTGTCACCAGGGCGCAGCGCGTGGAAGGGCTGTGGCGGATCGAAACGCCTGCGGGCGAATTCAGCGCCCGCGCTCTCGTCAATGCCGGTGGTCCGGGGGCGGACGATGTCGCCCGGATTGCCGGGCAGAATCCCCGTTTCGGCCTGCGCCGGGTACGCGGATCGCACATCGTCACGCGCAAGCTGTTCGATCACGATTACGCCTATATCTTCCAGCTGCCCGATACGCGGATCTGCTTTGCGATCCCCTATGAAGAGGATTTCACGCTGATCGGCACGACCGACAGAGACCATACCGGCTCGCTGGTCGATCCCCAGGCGGGCGAGGACGAGATCGCCTATCTGTGCGATGCTGCCAGCACCTATTTCGCCAAGCCGATTACGCCTGAAGATGTGGTGTGGACCTATTCGGGCGTGCGCGCTCTGGTCGATGACGGGTCGGGCAAGCCGGAAGCGGCAACGCGCGGATACCGCCTGCCTATCTCCGATCCGGAAGACGGACCGCCGCTGCTGGGCGTCTATGGCGGGAAGATCACGTCCTACCGGCATCTGTCCGAAGCCGCCGTGGACGAGCTGGCCGGGCGCCTGCCTGAACTGTCCGGCCGCCCCTGGACGGCCAAGGCGCCGCTGCCGGGCGGGGACTTCCCCAAGGCGGGGCAGGCCGCGCTGATTGCCAATCTCACCCTGCGCTATCCCTTCCTGGGCGAAGAGCAGGCGACGCGTATCGGCCGCGCCTATGGCACGCGGGCGAATCTCTGGCTGGGCGAGGCCACGGAGTGGAGCGATCTGGGCCGCGATTTCGGCGCTGGCCTGACCGAGGCGGAAATCGCCTATATGTGCGAAGTGGAATGGGCCCAGAGCGCCGGCGATATCCTCTGGCGGCGCAGCAAGCTGGGCTTGCATATGACCGAGGAAGAGCGGGCCGGAGTAAAGGAATTCGTCGGCGCCTAGCCCGCTATCTAGCTCTCCTCATGCTCGATATGCCGGCGGAAGGTCTCCGGCAGGAACAGCAAGCCGACAATCAGCGTCATCGCCGCGATCAGCACCGGATACCATAGCCCGGCATAGATATTGCCCGTTGCCGCCACCATGGCGAAGGCGATGGTGGGCAGGAAGCCGCCGAACCAGCCATTGCCGATATGATAGGGCAGGCTCATCGCCGAATAGCGGATGCGGCTGGGGAACATTTCCACCAGCAGCGCCGCCAGCGGCCCGTATGTCATTGTCACGGGCAGCAGGAACACCACCAGGATCGCAACGATCAGCGGCTTGTTCACCCGCTCCGGATCCGCCTGTTCGGGATAGCCCGCTTCGGCCACCGCCGCCGTGATCCGCCCGGAATAGGTTGCCAGATCGCCCACTTCGACTGTTCGCTGCCCGATCGTGACTTCGCCATTCCCGTCCGGCGCGTTGGCATAGGGGATGCCCGCCTTGGCCAGCGTGGACTTGGCAATGTCGCAGCCCGATTTGTCGAACGTGTTGTTGCCGATCGGATCGAACTGGACGGAGCAGGTTGCCGGATCGGCATGAACGACCACGGGCGCGCGTTCCTGCGCTTCGGCCAGGGCGGGATTGGCGGCGGAGGTCAGCGCGGCGAAAACCGGGAAGCAAAGCAGCACGCCCAGCGCCAGGCCGGTCATCACGATCTTCTTGCGCCCCACCTTGTCGGACAGCCAGCCGAACAGCACATACATCGGCGTGCCGACAATCAGCGCCAGCGCAATCAGCACATTGGCGGTGCCGCTTTCGACCTTGAGGATGCGCTCCAGATAGAACAGCGCATAGAATTGCCCCGTATACCACAGCACGGCCTGACCGGCGACCGCGCCCAGCAGCGCCACCAGCACCCAGCGCAGGTTGCGCCACTGCCCGAAGGCTTCGGATAAAGGCGCCTTGGAAGTCGCGCCTTCGTCCTTCATCTTCTGGAACACCGGGCTTTCGGAAAGCTGCAGGCGGATCCACAGCGACACGCCCAGCAGGATTGCGGAGAGCAGGAAGGGGATGCGCCAGCCCCAATCGGCAAACGCCTCCGGCCCCATGGCGGAACGCAGGCCGATCACCACCAGCAGCGCCGCGAACAGGCCCAGCGTAGCCGTGGTCTGGATGAAGCTGGTGAACAATCCGCGCCTGCCATCGGGGGCATGTTCGGCAACGTAAGTGGCCGCGCCGCCATATTCGCCGCCCAGCGCTAGGCCCTGGATCAGGCGCAGCGTGACCAGAATCAGCGGAGCCGCCACGCCGATGCTGGCATAGGATGGCAACAGGCCGACGCAGAAGGTGGCCAGGCCCATCAGCCCCATCGTGACCAGGAAAGTATTCTTGCGCCCGACAATGTCCCCCACGCGCCCGAATACCAGCGCGCCGAAGGGGCGCACGGCAAAGCCCGCGGCGAATGCGGCCAGCGCCAGGATGAAGGCGGTCGTTTCGTTGACGCCGGAAAAGAACTGGCTGGAAATGATCGAGGCGAGCAGTCCGTAGAGATAGAAATCGTACCACTCGAACACGGTGCCGAGCGACGATGCCGCAATGATCTTCACTTCCGAATCTTGCGATTTCGCAGCAGGCTTTTGCCCCGCGGCACCTTCGGCCATTCCCCGCTCCCGGCTGTTATTCCGATCCCCAATGTGGGGCAGAGTGCCCTGCATCGCTTAACGGAGCAAGAAAAGTCTGCGCCCGTCAGCATGCAGTTTCAGCATTCCAGGAATTGAAAACTAAAGCGAACTTTAGCTTTATAATTAAAGGCGGTTTATCATAGAGCTAAGCATACAAGCTGACTTGCTGCAGGAACTTCCGCAGGGCCCGCGCGTGCCCCGTCAGGCCGCCGCGCTGCGTTCTGCAAGCTGGCGGCGGCGCCATTTCGGATCCCTATCGGGTGCGGCTGGAGGGCCAAGCGCATCGATCAGCCCCAGGCCCACGGCGCCCAATTTGGCGAGGCCGGATGTGTGGACCCGGTGGTCCCAGGCATGCTCTCCGCGCTCGGCCACTTCCTTGCCGATCGCGCCGTAAATGCGCGTTGCCGACAGCACGGCCCAGCGCTGCCGGAATGTCAGGCGCGCGGCCCCCACGCGCGCCGATGCCTGATGCGTTTCGCCCAGATCGTTCAGCCGGCGGGCGAGCTGAGCCAGCTTCGCGCGATAGGGCGGCTTCATGTGCTGGCCTGGGGGAATGTCCGCCTCCACCAGCCACTCCACCGGCAGGTAGCAGCGCCCGGCTGCATCGTCTTCCCACACGTCGCGCGCAATGTTCGCCAGCTGGAATGCCAGCCCCAGATCGCAGGCCCTGTCCAGCGTCTCTTCGTCCTGGGGCGATACCCCCATCACCACGGCCATCATCACCCCCACGGCCCCGGCGACGTGATAGCAATAGCGCATCATGTCTTCCTCGCTGCGGGGGCGCCAGCCTTCGGCATCCAGGGCGAAGCCGGCGATCACATCGTCCGCCATCGCCTGGGTGATGCCGCATTCGCCCGCCAGCAGGCCCAGCGCATCGAAGGCCGCATCGCCGGTGGGTTCTCCGCGGAAGGCGCGCGCGGTCAGCTCGCGGATCGTGGCCAGCCGCTCCTGCGCGCCGGCCTGCTCGCCCAGTTCGCCGCCGTGATCCTGCGCATCGGCCAAATCGTCGCAGCGGCGGCACCAGGCATAGAGCAGCCACACCCGCTCGCGCGTCGTCCGATCGAACAGCATGGAGGAGGCGGCGAAGCTTTTCGATCCATGCTGAATACTCTCGCGCGCTTTCGCGACGAGTTCGCCGCGCGCCCGATTCACAAATCGCCTGCCTTCATGGCAAAGATCGGCTGGTGCGGTTCATGCGCTTCCATCTTGGCCAGCAGGCCTGCCAGATCGCTGTCGGCAATGATGATCTTCTGATGGGCCGGCCGGATGAAGCCGGTTTCCGCCATGTGGCGGTTGAAGGCCAGCAGGTGATCGAAATAGCCCAGTGCATTCAGCAGGCCGACCGGCTTGGTGTGATAGCCCAGCTGGGCCCAGCTGACCGCTTCCCACAGCTCGTCCATCGTGCCCACGCCGCCGGGGATGGTCAGGAAGCCGTCCGCAAGCTCGGTGAAGGCGGCCTTGCGCTCATGCATGTTCTTGACCACGCGCAGCTCGGTACAGGCCTCATTGGCGATTTCGCGGTCCATCATCGCTTCGGGGATCACGCCGATCACTTCCCCGCCGGCCTCCAGCGCGGAGGATGCGATCGCGCCCATCAGCCCCAGCTTGCCGCCGCCATAGACTACGCCGATCCCGCGTTCGGCCAGCCTGGCGCCCACTTCGCGCGCCAGACCGATATAACGGGGATCCGCCGGCGATGCCGAACCGCAATAGACTGCAATTCGCCCGATCATTGCGCTGCGCTCTCCGGCTCCTGGCACAGGGCTGCCTGGTAGAGGTCTTCGGCGCTGCCTTCGCGGATCGGTGTGAAGCCGGCATCGGCCAGGATATTGTCGGAAATCAGCCGAGGGCCGTCGATCAGGCGGATTCTGCGGATTTTCGCCTCCTGGGCTTCGCAGTCCACCGCCACGGAGGTTTCCATCAACCCGGTGGGCAGCTGCTTGCGGAAGACGCCCATCATCACGCTGCGCGATCCGTCCAGCGCCTTGGCGGTGGAATCCCGGTCCAGCTCCAGCGCGATGCCGCCGGGCACCTGCGCCACCTCTTCCCATGTCTGCGCGGCCAGCGGGGCAGGGGCCAGCGCCAGCAGCGCGGAGAGCCCCGCAAGCGGCGTTGCGGCCCTTCGAAAACTCATTCGCTCAGATCCTCCAGCATCAGCTTGGCCGTGGCCTTGGCGCTCCCCACAACGCCAGGAATCCCGGCGCCGGGATGGGTTCCCGCACCCACCAGATACATGTTTTCCAGCACGTCGTCGCGGTTATGTGCGCGGAAATAGGCGCTTTGCGTCAGGATCGGCTCCAGGCTGAAGGCGCTGCCGAGATGGGCATTGAGATCGAGTGCGAAATCGCGCGGCGTATAATGGAATTTGGTGACGATCCGGTCATGCAGATCGGGGATCAACCGGCGCGAAACCTCGTCCAGCACCCGCTTTTCCAGCATCGGGCCGATCTGTTCCCAATCCAGCGCCAGCTTGCCCATATGCGCCACGGGGACCAGCGCATAGAAGGTGCTCTTGCCTTCCGGCGCCATGGACGGGTCGGTCACTGTGGGGTGGTGCAGATAGATCGAAAGATCGGCGGGCAGCACGCCGTGTTCGTAAATATCCGTCAGCAGTTCTTCATAGCGCGGGCCGAACAGGATCATGTGGTGCGGAATGCCCGGCCAGTTCCCTTCGATCCCGAAATGGACGACGAACAGGCTGGGAGAAAAGCGCTTGGCGGCCAGCGACCGACCGGCCTTGGGCCCGTGCTGCGTACCGCTGAGCAGGTCGCGATAGGTGTGCACGATATCGGCATTGCTGGCGACCGCATCGAAACGCTGTTTCCATCCGCCCGCGGTTTCCACCTCGGTCACTCGCCGGCCCAGCACGTCGATGGCGGTAACCGGATCGCCCAGCCGCACGATGCCGCCCAGCCGCTGGAAATGGCGGACCATTGCGGCCACCAGGCGGTTGGTGCCGCCGCGCGCCCACCAAACGCCGCCATCCTTTTCCAGCTTGTGGATCAGGGCGTAGATGCTGCTGGTGGTCATCGGATTGCCGCCGACCAGCAGCGTATGGAAGCTGAAGGCTTCGCGCAATTTTTCCGATTTGATGTATTTCGAAACGATCGAATAGACTGATCGCCATGCCTGATGGCGGGCCAGGGCGGGCGCGGCCTTCAGCATGGATTTGAAGTCCAGGAAGGGCACATGCCCCAGCTTGACATAGCCTTCGCGCCAGACGTTCTCCGAATATTTCAGGAAATCGTTGTAGCCGGCGATGTCTTCTGGGGAGATCCGCCCGATTTCGCGGCTGAGGGCTTCTTCGTCGTTCGAATAGTCGAAGCTCGTGCCGTCGGGCCAGTTCAGCCGGTAGAAGGGCGAAACGGGCATCAGCTCGATATCTTCGGCCATGTCGTGGCCCGAAAGCGCCCATAGCTCTCGCAGGCAGGATGGATCGGTGATCACGGTGGGCCCGGCATCGAAAGTGAAGCCTTCGCGCTCCCAGAAATAGGCCCGGCCGCCGGGCTTGTCCCGCGCTTCGATCAGCGTGGTCTGCACCCCTGCCG
>JAUHYZ010000077.1 GCA_030426245.1 Alphaproteobacteria bacterium
GCGTGAAGCTGGCCTGGAAGCCGAACATCACCGTCGATGTGGACGAGAAGGATGCCGGCACGCTGTTCAAGCTGATCGACGCGCTGGACGACGATGACGATGTGCAGACCGTCTGGGGCAATTACGAAGTCTCCGACGAGATTTACGAAAAGCTCGGCGAAGGATGATCCCGATCGTGCCGATTGTCGCGTGCTGATCCTCGGCCTCGATCCTTCGCTCTCCTGCACCGGCTGGGGCGTGATCCGCACCGAGGGATCGCGGCTGATCCATATCGCCAACGGCCAGATCCCCACCGACAGCAAGGCTTCCCTGCCCGAGCGGCTGCTGTTTCTGCAGCACGGCCTGTCCGAAGTGATCCACGACTATTCCCCTTCCCGCGCGGCGGTGGAGGAGATCTTCGTCAACAAGAACCCGCAATCGACGATCAAGCTGGCCCAGGCACGCGGCGCCATACTGGCGACGTGCGGGCGGGCGCGGCTGGAAGTACGCGAACATGCCGCGCGCGCGGTGAAGAAGGCTGTGGTCGGTACGGGCGCGGCGGAAAAGGAGCAGGTGCAGGCGATGCTGCGCGTCTTGCTGCCCGGCGCGGATGTCGCGGGCGCAGATGCCGCCGACGCCCTTGCCGTGGCCATCGCGGACGCGCATCTTGCCGGCTCTGTTATGGGAGGCCGCTGATGTTCCTGGTCGTATTCCGCAGCCGCAAGCGCGCCGATCTGGACGCCTTTTCCTATGACGCCGATCTGACCTTGATGGAGGAGCTTGCCGCGGTTCAGCCGGGCTTCCGGTCGTTCAAGGCCTATACGGCGGAAGACGGGGAAACGGCGGCGATTTCCGAATGGGATAGCGAAGCCGATGCACTTGCCTGGCGGCGCATGACGGAGCATGTCGGTGTGCAGCTCAAGGGCCGGGCAGAATATTACGAGAGCTACACGCTCTTCGCCTGCAACGAACCGCGCATCCATCGCTACGATATGAAGGAAAAGACGTGACGATCCGATTTTACGGCATCCCCAATTGCGACACGGTGAAGAAGGCGCGCAAATGGCTGGAGGCCCAGGGACTCGACTACGAATTCCACGATTACAAGAAGGAAGGCGCCGATCCGGCCAGGCTGAAGGATTGGGTGGAACAGCGCGGCTGGGAAGTGCTGCTGAACACCCGCGGCACCACCTTCCGCAAGCTGGACGATGCGGAAAAGGAAAATCTCGACGCGGACAAGGCCGTGGTCATCATGCAGTCGCATCCCTCCACCATCAAGCGCCCGGTTGTGGAGCATGACGGGCCGTTGCTCGTCGGCTTCAAGGAGGCGGAATGGAAGGACGCGCTGGCGTGATATTCCGGGCCGTATTGGCCGCCTTATTCATGAGTCCGATCCTGGCATCGCCGGTGCAGGCGCAGATCGTCATCGCCCATCGCGGGGCCAGCGGCGAGAGGCCCGAACACACGCTGGCCGCCTATGACCTCGCGATCGACCAGGGCGCGGATTATATCGAGCCCGATCTGGTGATGACGAAAGACGGCGTGCTGGTCGCCCGGCACGAGAACGAGATTTCCGGCACCACCGATGTGGCCTCGCGCGCCGAATTCGCGGATCGCCGGACGACGAAGCCGATCGACGGGCAGGAGCTTACCGGCTGGTTCACCGAAGATTTCACGCTGGCGGAACTGCGCAGCCTGCGCGCGCGGGAACGTATGCCGGAAATGCGGCCCGCCAATACGGCGTATGACGGGCAGTTTGGCGTGCCCACGCTGGGCGAAGTGATCGCGCTGGTAAAGGCGAAGGAAGCGGAAACCGGCCGCCGCATCGGGCTCTATCCGGAAATCAAGCATCCGGCCCATTTCCAGGCGCTGGGCTTCGATATGCTGGGCGCGCTGCTGCAGGAGCTTTCCGCAGCAGGCTATGACCGCCGCGAAGATCCGGTCTTCATCCAGAGTTTCGAAGTCGCGCCGCTGATCCGCGCTCGCCCGCTTACGGAGCTGCGCCTCGTTCAGCTCATTGCCGCGCAAGGCGGCCCGGTCGATGTCGAAGGCGGCAGCTACCGCCAGATGATCACCGTTGCCGGCCTATCCCGCATCGCGACCTATGCGGACGGGATCGGGCCGGATTTGCGGCTTGTCATTGGGCCGGACGGTGCGCCCACCGAATTGGTCGGCCAGGCCCATGCAGCCGGATTGGCCGTACATGTCTGGACCCTGCGGCGGGAGAATGCGTTCCTGCCCGAAGATCTGCGCAGCGGAGAGGATCTGGCCGCCACCGGCGATATTGCGGGGCAGTTTGCCCGGCTGCGCGATGCAGGAATCGACGGGGTTTTCACTGATAATCCGGCGGATGTGATCGCCGCGAAATAGCGGGCGGGCGTCCGCCGATCAGGCGTGGCGATCGAATGGCGCCGCTTGACAGTTCTCGTTTTGAGAATATATCGTACGATATGTTTAACGATACAAAGAAGCGAATCACTCGAATGGAAATGAAGGAAGGGCGCCGCGGGCATCGCCGCGGCCACAAGCACGGCGGCCACAAGCACGGCGGCCACGGCTTTCGCGGCGGTTTCATGCGGGGGCAGGAAGGTTTCTCCCGCGGGCGGAAGCTGACCTCCGACGAGTTGCAGCTCGTCTTGCTGGCCCTGCTCGAGAAAAGCGATGCACACGGATATGAACTGATCCGCGCCATCGAAAGCCGCTCCGGCGGGTTCTACGTGCCCAGCCCGGGCGTGATCTATCCCGGCCTGACCTATCTCGACGAGATCGGCTATGCCCAGGCGGAACAGGACGGCAATCGCAAGCTCCATCGCATTACGGATCTGGGACGTTCCTATCTCGGCGAAAATCGCGAATTGGCGAGCGAGATCCTGACGCGGCTCGGCCAGATCGGGGAACGGATGGACAATGTTCGCGCGGCCTTTATCGGCGAGGACGATCTTCCGCCGGAGGAGCGCAAGCGGTTCCACGCAATGGGGCGGGTGAAGCGCGCGCTCAAGGCGAAACGGGGCTGCTCCGCAGACGAAGCGGCAAGGATTGCCGATATTCTGAACAAAGCGGCCGATGACATCCTCGGCCCGGCCCAATAGACTCAACTGAAGATTTATCCGCACGCCCGCGTCAGGCGGCGTGCGAACCGAACAAGGAATAGGTATTATGGCGAAACCCAGTCGCCCCGCACCCCGCACATTGGAAGTCATCCGCAGCGAGCCCTTCACCCGCAACATGCTGCGCATCACGCTGGGCGGCCCGGGGCTGGACGATTTTCCCGAAGGCCAGGAAGGCGGCTATGTGAAGCTCACTTTGCCGCCGCTGCCCGGCACGGAAAAGCCCACGGTGCGCACCTATACGATCCGCAATCAGCGCCGCACGGCCAATGGGCAGGAGATCGACGTCGATTTCGCGCTGCACGGTTCGCAGGACGAAGCCGGCCCCGCCACCGAATGGGCGATGGCTGCCGAACAGGGCCAAGCGATCATGGTCGGCGGCCCCGGCCCGGCCAAGCCGCTGCCCGAAGGCTCCGCCTGGTATGTCATCGCGGGCGATATGGCGGCGCTGCCCGCGATCGGCGTCAATCTGGAACAGCTCGGCCGCGATGCGCGCGGCACCGCCTATATCGAAATCCAGCATGAGGATGACCGGCAGGCGATCGACTGCCCGCCGGGCATCGAGATCAACTGGCTGGTCAATCCCACGCCGGGCGAAAAGGGCGAGCTGCTGGCCAGCCATGTGCGCGCCGCCGGTTGGCCCGAAGAGGATGTTTATGCCTGGGCCGCCTGCGAGTTCAATTCCATGCGCGCGCTGCGGGCCTATCTGCGCGAGGAGAAGGCGCTGGGCCGCGACCAGCTCTATATCTCTTCCTATTGGAAGGCCGGCGATACCGAGGATTCGCACAAGGTGATCAAGCGCGAGGACGCGGAAGCCACCGGCGCCTGAGGGGCGCCACACTCGCCTAGCTTAAATAGAATTTATTCGCCTTCAGCGGCTCGGGCGGGGCCTCGCCCAGATGCGGGGCCATGCTGATTTCCGCCGCGCGGCAGATCGCGTCCAGCGGCAGGGCGTTCTGCGTCGTGCCGAAGGGATGGGCCAGATCCTCCGTCACTTCGGCCAGCCCCAGGAAGACATAGCCCACGATCCCGACGAAGAGCGGCGTCAGCCAGCCCGCCGTGCCGACCAGCGCCAGCGGCAGCAGCAGGCAATAGACATAGGTCGTGCGGTAGACGAGCAGCGAATAGACATAGGGCAGCGGCGTATTGGCAATCCGCTCGCAGGCGGCCTGCTGCGCGGTCATGCTGCCCAGCCGTTCCTGCAGCGCCTTGGCGCCGAACCCGTCGATCCGCTTGCCGCGATAGGCGGCGGCAAGATCGTCGGCCATCCGGTCCAGCGCGGCGCAGGGCGGATGCGCCGCATCGGCCAGATCGCCGCCCAGTTCCTTCGCCCGCTCGCGCGAAATCTCGTCGCCCGCCAACTTGCGCAAATTGGCCCGGTGCAGATGCAGGAAGGCCAACGACAGGCGGATCAGGCGCCTGCGCAGCGTCTCGTCCGCCACGAACAGTTCCAGCTCGCGCGCGAAGGCCCTCAGGTCCGCCAGCAGAGAGCCCCACAGCTTGCGCGCTTCCCACCAGCGTTCATAGGCGGCGTTGTTGCGGAAGCCGAGAAACAGCGACAGCGCGATGCCGAAGACGGTGAAGCCCACCGCCTCGATTTCCGGAAACGCGTCATAGCCGTGATGCAGCAGCACCATCCCGGCGGAAAACAGCATCAGCGCAATGATCTTGGGCGCGATCAGCGGCACGATCGATCCGCGCACGGCAAAGGCCAGTTCGACCCAGCTCGGCTTGTCGCGCAGGATCATGGCAGCCGCTCAGCCGGCTGTCGCGGTGACGATGTAATTCAGCGCCAGATTGCCCGAAAGATGCAGGCCCCTGGCAGGGGTGAAGGCGATCCCTTGCGGCGCGTCCATCGTCAGCCCGGCCGCGGCCAGCAGTTCGCCCAGCTCTTCCGGCGTGATGAAATCGTCCCAGTGATGGGTGCCCCGGGGGATCATGCCCAGAGCCTCCGCCGCGCCGATCATGATCAGGCGCGATTGCGGCGTGCGGTTGGGGGTTGAAAGCACCAGCAGCCCGCCGGGTGCCAGGCGCGCGGCAAGCTGCGCGATGAAGGCTCCCTTTTCGCCGACATGCTCGATCACTTCCATCGCGGTGACGAGGTCGAACGTGCCCGCGGGCAGCCCGGCCAGTTCCCCGGCGTGGTAGTCGATGCTCAGCCCCGTACCGGCGGCGTGATCGCGCGCGGCGGCGATATTCTCCTCCGCCGCGTCCACGCCGGTCACCTCGGCGCCCATCCGGGCCAGCGGCTCGCACAGCAGCCCGGCGCCGCAGCCCACATCCAGCGCGCGCTTGCCCGCCAGCGGCTTCAGGCTTTCAGGATCGCCGCCCCAATGTATGTCCACCGCTTCGCGCAGGAATTGCAGCCGAACGGGGTTCAATTTGTGAAGCATGGCGGAGGAGCCCTTCGGGTCCCACCAATCGGCCGCCAGCGCCCCGAAATGGGCGGCTTCCTCGGGCCTTATCGTCTCAGGAGCGGTTGCACTTGGCATATATGTCCACTAGCAGCGCGCCTAATCTGATTCCAGCACGCAGAAGAGGCAAAACGG
>JAUHYZ010000028.1 GCA_030426245.1 Alphaproteobacteria bacterium
CGTAAGCCCTGAGCTTCACAAATCACCCAAAACTCAAACAAATATTGAGAGGCAAACTTATGGCACGCGCCACTTATCTTTTTACATCGGAAAGCGTTTCTGAAGGCCATCCCGACAAGGTTTCGGACCAGGTTTCGGACACCATCGTCGATCTGTTCCTGTCGAAGGATCCGGAAGCCCGTATCGCTTGCGAAACGCTGACCACCACGCAGCGCGTCGTCCTGGCCGGCGAAATCCGCTGCAAGGGCGTTTATGAAAACGGTGCTTGGGCGCCGGGCGCTCTGGACGAAATCGAAACCGCCGTTCGCAACACGATCAAGGATATCGGTTACGAGCAGGACGGCTTCCACTGGAAGACGCTGCAGTTCGAAAACCTGCTGCACGGCCAGTCCGCGCACATCGCCCAGGGCGTTGACGCTTCGGGCAACAAGGACGAAGGCGCTGGCGACCAGGGTATCATGTTCGGTTACGCTTGTGACGAAACCGAAGATCTCATGCCGGCCACGCTGGATTACAGCCACAAGATCCTGCACCAAATGGCTGCAGACCGGAAGTCGGGCAAGGCCCCCTTCCTCGAGCCGGACAGCAAGAGCCAGGTGACCCTGCGCTATGAAAACGGCAAGCCTGCCGCAGCTACCGCCATCGTGGTTTCCACCCAGCATGCGCCGGGTTACGACCAGGGCGAAAAGAAGGCCGAGCTCGATGCCTATGTTCGCGGCGTTGTCGCAGACATCATCCCGGCCGATCTGCTGTCGGATGCAACCGAATACCACATCAACCCGACGGGCAGCTTCGAAATTGGCGGCCCCGACGGCGACGCCGGCCTGACCGGCCGTAAGATCATCGTCGACACCTATGGCGGTGCGGCTCCGCATGGCGGCGGCGCATTCTCCGGCAAGGACCCGACGAAGGTCGACCGTTCGGCTGCCTACATCACGCGTTACCTGGCGAAGAACATCGTCGCTGCCGGCCTCGCCACCAAGTGCACGATCCAGCTCGCTTACGCGATTGGCGTTTCCAAGCCGCTGTCGCTTTATGTCGACACGCATGGTACGGGCACGGTTGCCGACGACAAGATCGAAGCAGCGATCGCCTCGATCGAAAAGCTGGGCGGCCTTACCCCGCGCGGCATCCGTACGCATCTGGGCCTCAACAAGCCGATCTATCGCGACAGCGCGGCCTATGGCCACTTCGGCCGCAAGGCAGAGGGCGATTCTTTCCCCTGGGAAAAGACCGACCTCGTCGCCGACCTCAAAGCCGCGCTTTGATCAGAACACGAATTTCAGGAGTTTCAAATCATGGCATCTGCCACACTCGATAAGAACGATTACATCGTAAAGGATATCGCGCTCGCCGATTACGGCCGCGCCGATATCAACATCGCCGAAACCGAAATGCCGGGCCTGATGGCCACGCGTGAGGAATATGGTGCATCCAAGCCGCTCAAGGGCGCGCGCATCACCGGCTCCCTGCACATGACCATTCAGACCGCGGTTCTGATCGAAACGCTGGTCGAACTGGGTGCGGAAGTCCGCTGGGCAACCTGCAACATCTTCTCCACGCAGGATCACGCCGCTTCCGCGATTGCCGCAAAGGGCATTCCGGTATTCGCCGTGAAGGGTGAAACCCTGGCCGAATATTGGGACTATGTCGGCAAGATCTTCGACTGGTCGACGGATGACAATCCCGATCAGACGGCCAACATGATCCTGGACGATGGCGGCGATGCCACCATGTTCGCACTGTGGGGCGCGCGCGTCGAAGCCGGCGAAAAGCTGCCCGAACCGAACAATGCGGAGGAAGTCGAATTCCAGCGCGCGCTGAAGGAATTCATCGCTCGCAAGCCCGGCTACCTCACGGCGTCGGTCAAGAACATCAAGGGCGTTTCGGAAGAAACCACCACCGGTGTTCACCGCCTCTATCAGATATCCAAGGACGGCAAGCTGCCTTTCCCGGCGATCAACGTGAACGATTCCGTCACCAAGTCGAAGTTCGACAACCTCTATGGCTGTAAGGAATCGCTGGTCGACGCCATCCGCCGCGCCACCGACGTGATGCTGGCCGGCAAGGTCGCTTGCGTTGCCGGTTTCGGCGATGTCGGCAAGGGTTCGGCTGACTCGCTCCGCAATGGCGGCGCCCGCGTCATGGTCACCGAAATCGATCCGATCTGCGCTCTGCAGGCGGCGATGGAAGGCTATGAAGTCGTCACCATGGAAGAAGCCGTGAAGCGTTGCGACATCTTCGTGACCACCACCGGCAACGAAGACGTCATCACTGCCGAGCACATGAAGGCGATGAAGCCGATGAGTATCGTCTGCAACATTGGCCACTTCGACTCCGAGATCCAGATCTCGGCGCTCGACAACTATGATTGGCAGGAACTGAAGGAAGGCACCGACCTGGTCACCTTCCCCGATGGCAAGCAGATCATCATTCTGGCCAAGGGCCGCCTGGTGAACCTGGCATGCGCCACCGGCCACCCCAGCTTCGTGATGAGCTGTTCCTTCACCAACCAGACGCTGGCCCAGATCGAGCTCTATTCCAAGAGCGAGAACTACAAGAACGACGTGTACGTTCTGCCCAAGCATCTGGACGAGAAGGTCGCCCGCTTGCACCTCGACAAGCTCGGCGTTCAGCTCACCGAGATGACCCAGAAGCAGGCCGACTATATCGGCGTGCCGCTCAACGGCCCTTACAAGCCCGAGCACTACCGCTACTAAGAAGGTTGCGTGGCCCCGGCCGTTACGGTCGGGGCCATCCCTTTTTCCTGACTTTCAGAATTACAGACTACCCGAGAGGAGCGCCCCATGGCTGACGCCAAATATGATGTGCTGGGTGTAGGCAACGCGATTGTCGATATCCTGGCCAGCGCCGAAGATTCCTTCATTGAAGCACAGGGCATGCCCAAGGGCGGCATGGACCTGGTCGATGAAGCCCGCGCACACGAAATCTATGACGCGATGGGCCCCGCGGTCGAAGCCTCCGGTGGGTCCGCCGCCAACACGATTGCCGGCATCGCTTCCTTCGGCGGCAGCACGGCCTTTATCGGCCGCGTCAAGGATGACGAGTTCGGAAACATCTTCGAACACGATCTCAAATCGCTGGGTGTGCATTTCGCCACGCCCAAGGCGCCCGACGGCGTCGCCACCGCGCGCTGCCTGATCCTGGTCACGCCCGATGCGCAGCGTACGATGAACACCCACCTGGGTGCCTGCACGGAGCTTGGCCCCGAAGACATCGACGAGGAACTGGTTGCCGCATCGGCGATCACCTATCTCGAAGGCTATCTGTTCGATCCGCCGCGCGCGAAGGAAGCTTTCCGCAAGGCCGCTACGCTTGCGCGTCAGAATGGCCGCAAGGTGGCGCTGACCCTGTCGGACAGCTTCTGCGTCAACCGCTATCACGACGAATTCCTCGAACTCATCGCCGATCACGTGGACATTCTGTTCGCCAATGATGACGAGATCGAAGCGCTTTATGGCGACCGCGACATTGCCGCGGCAGCCGACAAGCTGGCGTCGCAGGTGGAAATCGCCGCGATTACGCTGGGCGCCGAAGGCTCGCTGCTGGTCAGCGGCTCGGAACGCGTCAAGGTTCCGGCTGCGCCGATCGACGAACTGGTCGATACGACGGGTGCCGGCGATCTTTATGCTGCGGGGGTCCTGTTTGGCCTCAGCCGCGGTATGAGCCTGGCCGAAGCCGGCCGTCACGGTTCGATCTCCGCTGCCGAAGTCATCCAGCACTACGGCGCCCGGCCCGAGACGTCGCTCGCCAAGCTGGTGGGCTGATCCCTTTACTGATCTCCGGGGCCCCCAGGGGCCCCGGGGTCAGTCTTCAATCAGTGTAAAACCGTAATCGCGATCGCGCCGGAACAGCATATCCGCCCGTTCCGGCATCGCGGCCCATAGGGCGCGCGTATAGCGCTCGTAATGCTGGACGAAGCGGATGACCGCAGCCCGGTCCATGCGCGGACGGGTGGAATTGGCGGCCAGCGTCTCTTCCTGCCGCAGGCGCGATTCCACCACCGTATCGAGATCGGCCACGTCGATCGAAACCAGCAGGTCGAACCGGTCCCACAAGGCTTCGTAGCCCTGTTTCTTTAGCGATTCGAGCGACCAGTGGAACCACACGCCATCGGGATCGTCGCTGCGTTCCAATTCGTTGATCGGCCCGTCATGGTCCGGCAGGTCGTCACTGCGCACGCCAACGCACCATCCTTCCAGCAGGATCGCATCCGGCCGCCCTTTGAAGATCGGCCATTCCCGGATCGGCGCCCGGTCGTCGGCGAGCTTGTCGAAAATGGGAAGCGTGGTGGGCGTCCCCGGTGACGCATGGCGCAGATGATCGACCGTGGCAGTCATCAATTCCACATCGTGAGTGCCCGGCACACCGCGTGTCGCGCAAAGCGGATGCACTTGCTGGCCCAGCACTTCGCGCTCTGCGTGGGTGAGATAGAAATCGTCCAGCGACATGCCCACCGCGCGCAGGCCGTGGAACCTTTCCAGCGCTTCGGCCACCATGCGTGTCAGTGTGGACTTGCCCGACCCCTGGGCGCCATTGATGCCGACGAAGGCGGTTTCGCCGGTCTTCGAATGCTTGACGATTTCTTCGGCGACCTGGCAGGCAGCCTGCGCGGCGGAAAGATTGAGCGGCATGGTCTCGCGCAATGCGTCGACCAGCTCTTTGGCGCGATCCATGCACCCGTCCTTTATTGCGCAAGCCGAAGCCTTGCGGAGATATTCCAGCGCCGCGTTCAGACGCCTGTCTGGCCTCTGGAAAGCATCGGATTCGAAGGCTTTCCGTGGCATGGGCCCGGCCGCGGCGCGGCTTTCGTGAAGGTTCTTCGCGCGCAGGTCAACCGCTGCATTTGCCCCGTGCCACACGGCGAAAAAAGGGGCGATTGCCTGGCGCCCCGGGTCCTAGTCCGTGGGCCGCCGGAGGGGCAGGTGGCGCCACAGCATGATGCTGGCAATAACCCCGACGGCAATCATCACACCGATGGTGAAGCGGAACTCTCCGATCTGGGGTTCGGCAATGCCGCTCATCTGCGTTGCCAGGCCCAGAACCAGCGCAGTGGCCGACACGGCGATCGCATTGAACAGCTGCATCGATATATTGGCCACGACATTGCCGGAGACGACCGTATCTTCCTGCAAATCCGCGAAGGTAAGGAATGAAAGGCCGGTGAATATCAAGGAGCGCGATATGCCGCATAGCAGCAGCGCCGCCAATATGATGGCGAGAGTATAGGGTCCGCGCTCCACCACCGCGATCGCGGTCAATCCGGCCAGCCCCATCGCGCTGCCAACCATGATCGTATTGCGCACGCCGAAACGGTCGAACACCGGTTTCACCCAGGGCTTGGTGATCAGATCGCCGCCATTGAGCGCCATCAGCATGATCCCGGCCACAAACGGGCTGTAACCGAAGCCGACCTGCAGCATCAGCGGCAGGGCGAAAAGCATGGCCCGTGCGGGCAGGCGGATGATTGCGCCGGCTCCGATCGAGTTGGTGCGGAAGTTCCGGTACTTGAACGCGTCCAGCGCGATGATCGGTTGCCGGTGCCTCTTGATGTGCCGCCATGTCAGCCAGCCCAGCGCCAGGCCGAAGGCGATCAGCGTCCAGGGAAGCGGCCGCGCAATACCTCCGGTCAGACGGTCGAAGCCCATCAGAGAGGCGATCAGCGCGAAGCTCAGCAGCAGCAGACCCACCCAGTCCAGCTTGCGGGAAGGGTTGGGCTCCATATCGGCGATATTGCGCTTGGTCAGAAAGAACAGGATCGCGGCGAAGGGTATGTTGAGCAGGAAGATATACTCCCACCTTCCATAATCCACGATGAAGCCGCCGATGGACGGACCCACCGTCGGGGCGATCAGCATCGGCATGGCTGTGATTGAGAGGGCATCCAGCAGTTCTTCCTTGCTGGTGCGCTGCAGCATGATCAGGCGCCCGACAGGGGCAAGAAGGGATGCCGAAGCACCCTGGAAGGCCCTTGCCAGGATGAAGGTCCAGAAACCGGGCGCCAGCGCGCAGCAGAGCGAAAACAGCGCGAAGACGGCTGTCGCCGCCAGGAATACACGCCGTGCGCCGAAGCGGTCGGCAGCCCAGCCGCTTACGGGCAGGACGGCCACCAGCATGGTCAGATAGATGGTGATCGAAAGGCTCAGCGAAACGACCGGAACTTCGAAGTCCCGCGCGATCACGGGCAGCGCGATCGTCAGCACGGCAGAGTCGAGCTGGATCATGAACATGGCCAGCGACACGACCACTACGATGTCGCGGCTTTCCAGTTTGAGAAAACGCTTCACCGGTGCGGCTGAGATCCAGGAGAAAATGTATTCATTCGGTGGCGGTTAGCTCATTCCTGACGCTACGCAAGCCGGTCCGTCGCGATTGCCGCAATTCCTTGGGCCGGCGACGCTTGGGCAAGGGACTTCAGCGCAGTGCGTCCTCGATCGCAATGCGGGCCAGCCCTTTCGCGTCATCGGCAACTTCGGCCGGATCGAGAAGATGCGCCAGGACGATTGCCCCTTCCTTGATTACCAGGATCTGCTTTGCAAGCGCTTCCGGATCGCGCGCTCCGGCCTTTTGCGCGATGCCCTTGAAGTACGTTTTGAGCAGCCGCTTGTGCTCTGCCGACGTCACATGGATCGGGTCTTCGCGGTCGAGGTATTCCGAGGAAGCCTTGATGAACATGCAGCCCTTGAAACCGTCTTCCAGGAACCATTCCCCAAGCGCATCGAATATGGCGAGCAGCTGGTCGCGCGGATTTTCGGCAAGCGCTTCGACACGGCGAATCAGCCAGTTGCGGAACTGCTCGTCACGCAGGCGCAGCGTGGCCAGGATCAGCTCCTCCTTGGTACGGAAATGTTTGTAGATCGCAGTCTTCGAAACGCCCGCTTCCTTCGCAAGGCGGTCCATTCCAATGGCGTGGAAACCGCCGGCATAAAAGGCCTTGAGGGCTCCCTGAACCAGTTCGTCACGCTTCGATAAACTCATTGCGACTCCATTTTCGGCCAATTTGATTGACTGAACAGTCAATAAGGCTTGGCGTGCTCGATTTCAATGAGGGCGAATAAACACTCATAAAAACAGTCTTTTAAGGTCATGCAATTGGAGTGCAATCCGCTTTTCCGGCGACGCTTGCCAAAACACATTGACAGATCGGTTCACCTGTGCGAATCAACATTTACCGATCAGTTAATGTTGATGCCAGCACGAGGAACCAATTGATATGCGACCGCCCGAGACAATGCCTGCCGAAGCCCGCAAGGGCGCACCGCTGCGCCCATATGCGGTGCTGATTTCACTTGCCGGTGTGGCCGGTCTGGCCTTCGCGGCAACCTCCTCCGTCTATGCCGAAACACCGCCATCCAGAGCGGCGTCGGCCAAAGCGCCGCCGATCAATGACGGCCTGCCTATGCCCGGCTTCGAAATCGCTCCCGGGAGTACGGCCATTGTCATCACCGATCCGCAGAACGATTTCCTTTCGCCGGACGGCGTAACCTGGGGAGTCGTCGGCCAAAGCATTACCGAGAACGGAACCGTCGAGAATCTGGGCGCATTGTTCGAGGTCGCAGACGATACGGGCATCCCGGTCTTCGTATCGCCGCACTATTATTTCGAGCACGATCACCGCTGGAAATTCGAAGGCACGCTCGAAACGCTGATGCACTCCATCGGAATGTTCGACCGGCCTCATGCACTGGCGCTCGAAGGGTTCGAAGGTTCCGGTGCCGACTGGCTTGAGCAGTACAAGCCGCATATCGCCAATGGACGCACCGTGGTTACGAGCCCGCACAAGGTTTACGGGCCGGATAGCAACGATCTGGCGCTCCAACTGCGCAAGGCCGGCATCTCCAAGGTCATTCTGGGCGGCATGTCGTCCAATCTGTGCACGGAATCGCACATGCGGTCGCTGATCGAGGCCGGTTTCGAAGTGATGGTGGTCACCGATGCAACGGCCGGCGCCATTACCCCGCATTATGATGGCTATGCCGCCTCCCTGGTCAATTTCCGGATGATCGCCAGCGCGGTCGACAACACGGCGAACACCGTCGCCGCGATCAGAGAAGCCTACGCGCCGGACTAGTCCCGGCCTGCCCGAATTCGGCTGGAGATCCGCCCCCCGTCTCCCCTTCTCCAGTCGATCCGATGGTGGCCGAGAGAGCCCAGTATCCCCCGCAAGCGGGCGCTCTCGGTCACCGTCAACCCTCTCGACCCCCACGGCCAACCCCGGCCAAATTCAAGGAGAATGACTATGCGTATATTTTCAATCGGCCTCACCCTGGCAGCCCCGCTGGCCATCGGTATCGCCACCCCCGCGCTCGCCGCGGACGAGTACAACGTCACCAATGGGATCACGACCGAAGGCACGGGCCTTGGCGTTCACGGCTTCGACAGTGTGGCGCTCAGTACGCTGAACACCGTGGCGCGTGGCGATGCGAGCCACGCTGTAGTGCACGACGGGGTCACATACTATTTCGCATCGGAGATCACCGCCGAACGCTTCCAGTCTGACCCGGTACAGTACCTTCCCCAATATGGCGGTTTCTGCGCTTATGCCGTTGCCAAAGGGAAGAAATTCGATGGCGATCCCCGCTACGCGGATATTGTTGACGGAAAGCTCTATCTCTTCGTCAACGCCGCGATTTTCGAGAAGTACCTTGCCGACAAGGAAAACGTGCTTCGCAAGGCTGCGGAAATGTGGCCGAAGATCCATCACACCAAAGTCGAAGATCTTTGAACTGCCCTGAACGGCCGGTCGATCCGGCCGGCCGTTCCTCCACGATTACTCGGAAAGAAACCCCATGCAGCGTCTCCCGCTTCCCCCATTCACCAGAGAAACCGCGATAGAGAAGGTCCGCCTGGCGGAAGACGGCTGGAACAGCCGGATGCCGGAAAAGGTGGCCCTGGCTTACAGCACAGACAGCAGATGGCGAAATCGTGTGGAGTTCCCCGTTGGCCGAACCGAAATCGAACAGTTCCTGCAGCGCAAATGGGCGCGGGAGCACGACTACCGGCTGGTGAAGGAATTATGGGCATTCACTGCGAACCGCATCGCCGTTCGCTTCGCCTATGAATACCGCGACGACAGCGGCACCTGGTACCGCGCCTATGGCAACGAGAACTGGGAATTCGACGATCAGGGCCTGATGACACGGCGCCTTGCAAGCATAAACGAGCTTCCCATTGCCGAGAGCGAGCGGAAATTCCGCTGGCCGCTCGGGCGCAGGCCAGACGATCATCCCGGATTGAGTGAACTGGGGCTATAGTGGCGATCCATGTGCGCTCGCCGAGTCTCAAAGAACGCCAGAGCTTCAGGTCCTGGCTGACCTGATGATCAAAGGAGAATTCCGATGGAAGTGCTCGTGAATGTCCTTCTATTGGCAACGGTGGTCGCGGTTGGCGTGATGGCCGGCGTCTATTTTACCTTCTCTGCTTTCGTGATGCGCTCGCTCGATATGATAGAGAAACCCGCAGGCATGATGGCGATGCAGACGATCAATCGCGAAATCCTGAAGTCCGCATTCCTGCCCTTATTCTTCTTGAGCAGCGCGGCCTGTGCCGTCTTCGTCGTGATCGCCATACTCGATTTGTCGGAAGGTGGTGCACTGCCGATGCTGGCCGGAGCCATGGCCTATCTTGGCGGCATGTTCTTGGTCACTGTGCTTGCGAATGTCCCGCTCAACGATCAGCTAGAAGCAACCCCGGCGCATGGTGCGGAGGGCGAGCCCATGTGGCGTCGCTATATGCAAAGATGGGTGGCCTGGAACCATGTCCGGACCGTTTCATGTTTCGTTGCCACGGCCCTGCTGGCCGCGGCACTGGCAATGAGAGTCTGACTCCAGACGGCCACGCAGCCGCCGCAGCGTATGAGGCGCCCGAAGGCAATGATTGGCTTTGCTTGAAGGCTGAATGGTGCGGTCGAGAAGACTCGAACTTCCACGGGCGTTAGCCCACAACGACCTCAACGTTGCGCGTCTACCAGTTCCGCCACGACCGCATAATCGACAAGGGCCCGAAACATGCGGCCCTCGCGGGGTAGGAGCGCGCCCTTAGCAAAGCGTCCACCCCCCTGCAAGCGCGCTTGAAAGACAATTTGCGTGGAGTTTGCCGCCGCTCGCGCCGCCCGCGCCGTCAGCTCGGCTTCCAGCCGATTTCTGCGAATTTCGCGGCCTTGGGGACATCCGTCACCGCTTCGTTGATCGAAACGCTTTCCCCGGGCGCCAGCGTGCGCTGCGGAGGGGCGACTTCCCAGCTGTAAACGATCCTGTCGCGTTCATCGCGCATCACGATGAGGATAGGGGGGAGAGAGCGCGTTTCGCGGCCGACATTGGTTACCGTGCCGCTTGCGCCGAAGAATTCCGTGCCGTTGGGCAATTGCCGCCGGTCCTGCTGGTCGGCCGGGAAATCGAGCACCAGATCGGCCTGACGGGCGCCGAAAGTCGGCCGGCTGACCGGAACCCATTCCGGCAGGCCCCAATAGCTGACGGCCATGGTGGTGCCGAGCGCGAAGATCGCGAAAACCGCCGCTGCATAGGTCCATAGCTTGAGCATGTTGCGCCTTGGGCGGAACGGCGGCTGGTGGTCGAATTGCGAGTGATCGTATGTGTCATCATAGGCGTAAGCGCCTTTTTCATAGACGACTTGCGTGACCGGAGAATCCGCAACGGGCGGCGGCGGAATGTTCTCTTCCACATAGGATTCTTGCCGCGCGGGGGCATCGACCGTTGCCGGGGCCTGGCTCGCGGCCGGCTCTTCCTGTTCCGCATCTGTGTCGTGCGTTTCCCCGGCCTGCTCGGGCGGCGCAGCGGAAGGCTGCGGTTCGGGCGGCGGCGCTGGCGAATCGTGTTCAGGCGCTTCTTCCGCAGGCGGCTGGGGGGCAGGTGCAGGCGGCGGAGGTGCCGGCGCGGCGGCAGGTGGCCGCCGGACGAGGTCGAGCGCACCTTCTTGGAACCAGCTATGCCGACATTTTGCACAGCGAACTGTGCGTCCTTCGACGCCCAATGCGCTGTCCGGAACGACATAGCGCGTCGCGCAGGCAGGGCATGCGATGATCATTGTGGTTCAAGCTTAAGCACTTGGCGCCTCTACCAACAAGTCCTCCCGACAGTCGAGCCTGTTCAGCAGTGGCTTTTTTCCACATCGATCAGCGGCTATAGCCCGTTCGCCATGTGCGATCAGCTGAACTTCCCGCCTGAAAAAACGGCCCAGGTACGCGCATGAGCGGGGGCGGAGGGGAGATCGTCCATTTCGATAATGTCGGGTTGCGTTACGGCGCCGGCAAAGAAGTGCTCAGCGATATTTCTTTTACACTGTATCCCGGAAGCTTCTATTTTCTTACCGGTGCAAGCGGAGCCGGGAAAACTTCGCTGCTCAAGCTGCTCTATTTGGCGCAGCGGCCCTCGCGCGGGATGATCCGGATGTTCGGCAGCGATGTGATCACTTTGGCCCGTGGCGACCTGCCGCTCTTCCGGCGGCGCATAGGTGTCGTTTTCCAGGACTTCCGCCTTGTTCCGCATCTTTCCGTCTCCGACAATGTCGCCTTGCCGCTGAGAGTTTCAGGCATGCGCGAGAGCGAGATCGAAGGCCTGGTGGCCGACATGCTGGACTGGGTCGGCCTTTCCGGTCGAAGGGATGCCCGGCCCGCCACTCTGTCGGGCGGGGAACAGCAGCGCGTCGCCATCGCCCGCGCCGTGGTTGCACGCCCCGATCTGCTGGTGGCGGATGAACCGACCGGCAATGTCGATCCCGAACTCGCACAAAAGCTGCTGCGCCTGTTCGAAGCGCTCAACCGCCTCGGCACCACGGTCGTCGTGGCGACGCACGATCTCCACTTGCTGCAGAAAGTGCCGGAATCGCTGATCATGCGGCTCGAGGACGGGCACCTGCACGATCCCACCGGTGCGCTGCGATATCCGCCGCATCGGCACGCCGCAGGGGAGGAGTGAAGGTGGCCGGCCTGGGATCGGAGCGCAAGGCGCAGCTGGTTCCGCAGGCGCGGCTATCGGGGCCGATGCCCTGGGTCATCGCCATCATGATCGCCATGACCACGATTGCCGCAGCAGGCGGCCTTGCCCTGGCGAATATGGCGAATGCCGCGCGCTCGGAACTCTCCGGCGGCATCACGGTGCAGATCATCGAAGCCGATCCGGAAGAGAGGGGCCGGCAGACGCAACTGGCAATCTCTATCCTCTCCAACGCGGACGGTGTCGAAAGTGTGGAGCGTGTGCCTGACGCGCAGCTGCGGGAGCTGGTCGAACCGTGGCTGGGCGAAGCGGCGGCCGGCGCGGCAGGCGGCCTTGGCGATGCCATCCCGATACCGGCGCTGATCGACGTCAAGCTGGCTGGGCCCGTGACCGATAGCCGGACCGAAATTCTGCGCGGCCTGCTGGCGAGCTCCGCCCCGGCAGCGCGCGTCGATGCGCAGGCAAGCTGGCTGGCCCCGGTGTTCTCTGCCATCCGCTCTTTGCAATGGCTTGCCTTGGGATTGATCCTGCTGCTCGTGGCGACCAGCGCCGCGGCCGTGTGGCTCGCGGCCAGGAGCGCGCTTGGCGCCAATCGCGATACGATCGAGATCGTGCATTTGCTGGGCGGAACCGATCGCCAGATCGCCAAGATCTTTCAGCGCTCGGTGGGCATCGATGCGACGCTGGGCGGCATTGTGGGCTTGATCGTCGGCGCCGTTGCCGTTTTGGTGCTGGGCCAGCAATTCGCCGCTCTGGGCTCGGGCATGGTGGCCGGGGGAGGCCTCTCGCCCAGGGACTGGGCAGCCATCGCGGCGATACCCGTGATCGGAGTGCTGATTGCGATGCTCACGGCCCGGCTGACGGTGCTGGCCGTATTGAGGCGCATGCTGTGATCCTGCGTATCCCCGCCGCCGCCTTCGTTATCTACGCATTGGGCTTCATGCTGTTCGCCGTCTTCCTGCCGAGAGGGGCGGGCGAGATGCAGACCGATGCCATCGTCGTGCCGACAGGCGGCAAGGGGCGGATCGATCGCGGGCTGGAATTGCTGCGCGACGGGCAGGCCAAGCAGTTGCTGGTCACCGGGGTGGACCCCGATGTGAAGCCGAATGAATTCGCTGCCGAATACGAGGTCGGCCCCCGATTGATGCAATGCTGTATCACGCTGGGCTTCGCGGCCATGGATACGCAAGGCAATGCCGTGGAAACCGCCGAATGGATCGAGGAGCGGCAGGTGACCTCGCTGCGCCTGGTGACGACCGACTGGCATATGCGCCGGGCCGCGCTGGAACTGGACTCGGCAATCCCGGAAGATGTTCTCGTGCTGGAAGACGCGGTCCGGTCGCAGCCCTCCATGCGCATCCTGTTCCTGGAATATAACAAGCTTATCGCCACGATGTTTGCCGGCGTGTGGCGGGGCTGAGGCGATGGGCTCCATCCTCAGAAGCCTGGTATTCTATACCGTGTTTTACGGCCTGACCGTTTTCTGGGTCATTGCGGCCATGATCGCATTGGCGCTCGGCCCGCATGCGCTGCGCAAGGTGGCCGATAGCTGGTCGGCCATGCATCGCCATTGCGTGGAAGGGATTCTGGGAATCCGCATCGTCGAAGAAGGGGAAAAGCCGCAGGAGGCGGTGCTGTATGCCTTCAAGCATGAAAGCTTCTTCGAAGCGATCGACATTGCCGTGTCGCTGCAAAGGCCCGTGATCTTCGCCAAGCAGGAATTGTTTTCGATTCCCGGCTGGGGTCGCGCGGCAAAGGCCTATGGCGCGGTGCCTGTGGCCCGCAAGGATGGCGCCAGAGCCCTGCGCGGGATGATTGCCCAGGCGCGCAGCTATGCCTCCAGCGGCCGCCCGCTGGCGATCTTCCCGGAGGGCACGCGGGTGCCCCATGGCCAGCGCAAACGGCTGAGCTCGGGCTTTGCGGGGCTCTACAAGGTGCTTGGACTGGCGGTCGTGCCGGTGGCGCTCGACAGCGGGCCGCTCTACCACCGGGTATGGAAGCGGCGCGGCACGATTACGCTGCGCTTCGGGGAACCGATTCCGCCGGGCCTGCCGCGCGCGGAGATCGAAGCGCGCGTGCATGAGGCCATCAACGAACTGAATGGATAGGTAGGGCGCCTGCACGCGCCCGGAGCTTAGCCATGATCCTTGCGGCCGAAATCGGGGCGCGAATCGTCCTGCCCCATATCCAGGATCGATCGGCGGATCGCCCTGGTGCGGGTGAAGCGATCGAACAGTACCTCGCCGTCGCCATCCTCGATCGCGTCTTTCAGCGTCGAAAGATCGTCCAGGAAGCGCTGCAGCATGGTCAGCACGGCATCGCGGTTGTTCAAGAACACGTCGCGCCACATGGTCGGATCGGAAGCGGCGATGCGGGTGAAATCGCGAAAGCCGCCGGCTGAATATTTGATCACTTCGCCGCGGGTCACGTCTTCCAGGTCCGATGCCGTGCCCACGATCGTATAGGCGATCAGATGCGGGATATGGCTGGTTACGGCCAGCACCAGATCGTGGTGATGCGCGTCCATCGTATCGACCGTTGCGCCCAGCGTCTGCCAGTAGGCGACCAGCTGCGAAACCTTGTCTGCGTCCGCGCCTTCGGGCGGGGTGACGATACACCAGCGATGCTGGAACAGCGTGGCAAAGCCGGCCTCCGGGCCGCTATGCTCCGTCCCGGCGACGGGATGCGCGGGTATGATGCAATGGCCGGGCAGGGCGGATGTCAGGCTTTCGGTGATCGATTCCTTGGACGATCCGACATCGCTCACCACCACGCCATCGGAAAGGCCGGGGGCCATCTCGCGAGCGGCATCGCCCATCGCGCCCACCGGCACGCACAGAATCACCAGATCCGCACCGCGCACGGCATCGGCTGCGGTCTCGCAGATCGTGTCGGCCAGCTTCAATTCGCTGGCGCGGGCGCGCACTGCAGGATCCGCGTCATAGCCGGTGGTGACGATGCCATGCGCGAATTCGCGCGTTGCCAGGCCGACCGAACCGCCGATCAGGCCAAGGCCGATGATCGCGACCCGCTTGAAGGGAGAAGGGGCGGCATTCATCGTGCCTGCTCCGCCAGCTCTCTCAGGATCGCGGCGACTTCGTCCATCTGCTCCCTCGTGCCGATCGTGATGCGCAGCGCTTGCGGCAGGCCCTGGCCCGGCAGCCAGCGCGTGGCGTAACCGCGCTGGGCAAGCCCGTCATGCGCGGCCTCGGCCGTCAACGCGCCTTCGAACAAGACGAGGACGAAATTGGCTTCGCTGGGCAGAACGCGCAGCCCGTGATTGCCCAGCGCGTCGAGAGCGGCGACGAAGCGGGCGCGTTCATCTTTATTATGATCGCGCGAATGAACGATGAAGGACTGATCTTGTACCGCCGCCGTGGCCACGGCCTGCGCGCCGGCATTGACGTTGAAGGGCCCGCGCAGCCGGTTCAGCACCTCGATCAGCTCGGGCGCACCGGTGCCCCAGCCGACCCGTTCGCCCGCCAGGCCGTAAGCCTTTGAAAAGGTTCGGGTAACCAGCACGTTGGAATGTCTGGCGGCAAGCTCCAGCGCGCCATCGTCATCCTCCGGCGCGACATATTCGGCATAGGCCTGATCCATCACCAGCAGCACGTCTGCCGGCAAGGCGGCATGCAGGCGCGCGACCTCTTCCCGGTGCATGAAGCTGCCGGTGGGATTGTTGGGGTTGGCGAGGAATATCACCCTGGTCTTCTCGTTCACCAGCGCCAGCAAAGCGTCCACATCGGTGCCGTAATCGGCATCGGGCGCCTCCACCGGAGTCGCGCCGCAGCGCCTTGCCGCAATTTCGTAGAGCGAAAAGCCGTAGCGGACATAGAGCACTTCATCCCCCGGCCCGGCAAAGGCGCTCGCCGAAATGGTCAGCAGCTCGCCCGAACCTGTACCGCAGACGATCCGCGCCGGATCGACGCCGTAGAGCGCGCCCAGTCTTTCGCGCAGGGCGGTGCTGTCCGGATCGGGATAGAGGCAGGGCTGGCCTGCATCGGCGCGCGCTGCCAGCGCCGCGGGGCTGGAGCCCAGCGGATTTTCGTTGGCCGAAAGTTTCACCAGCTCGCGCCCGTCGGTAGAGCGCGACTTGCCCGGGACATAGGCGTGGATCGCTGCGATCCATGGCTTGGGTGTTGGCTTCTTATCCATGCTGCGCGCGCGCATAGAGCAGTTCACTGGCGATTGACAGCCCGCTTGGCCTCCCCCAAGCCGCTTTGAGCAATGGCAACCCTAGAGACTTCCTCCAGCAGCACGCTCAAGCTGCCAGACGCTCTGCCGCTCGATAGCGGGCAGACGCTGGAAAATGTCGAAATCGCCTATGAGACCTATGGCGAGATGGCGGCCGACAAGTCCAATATCGTATTGATTTTCCACGCCCTGACGATGGATCAATATGTCGCCAGTCCGCATCCGATCACGGGCAAGCCGGGCTGGTGGTCGGAATCGGTCGGCCCGGGCAAGACGATCGATACGGACCGCTTTCATGTCATCTGCGCCAATGTGATCGGCGGCTGCATGGGCTCCACCGGACCTTCCAGCATGGATGCGCAAGGGCAACCTTACGCCATGCGCTTTCCGGTCATCACCATTCGCGACATGGTCCGCGCGCAGGTCGCGCTTCTGGACCATCTGGGCATCGGCACGCTGCATGCCGTGATCGGCGGATCGATGGGCGGCATGCTGGCGCTCAGCCTGGCGGCCAACTATCCCGAACGCGCGGCGCGGGTGATCGGCATTGCTACCACCGCACGACATTCGGCGCAGAACATCGCCTTCCACGAAGTGGGACGCCAGGCGATCATGGCCGATCCCAACTGGCGCAAGGGCGAATATTATGCGGACGGGATTTCGCCCGATGCCGGGCTGGCCGTGGCGCGCATGGCCGCGCATATCACCTATCTTTCCGAAGCGGGGCTGACCGAAAAATTCGGCCGCCGGTTGCAGGACCGCAAGGCGATCAGCTTCGGCTTCGATGCCGATTTCCAGATCGAAAGCTATCTGCGCCATCAGGGGATCAGCTTCACCAGCCGCTTCGATGCCAATTCCTATCTCTATATCACCCGCGCGATGGACTATTTCGACCTGGCGGAAGAACATGGCGGGCGGCTGGCCGATGCCTTTGCCGGGGCGCGGGCGCGCTTCTGTCTGATCAGCTTCGATACGGACTGGCTCTATCCCACCGCGGAAACGCGCAATGTGGTGCATGCGCTCAATGCCGCGGCTGCACCGGTCAGCTTCGTGGAGCTTTCCGCGCCTTACGGGCATGACAGCTTCCTGCTGGACGTTCCGGCGCTGGACGGCGTGATCAAGGGGTTCCTTGAATGAACGCGCTTCCTGCAGGGTATGAGCTTACCGGCGATCAGGCTCGGATCGATCCCGTGGCCGCGCAGGCCTATCTCTCGCGCAGCTATTGGGCGAAGAATGTTCCGCTGGATATCGTCGAGCGCTCCATTCGCGGCAGCCTGTGCGTCGCCGTGATGCATGAAGGGCGGCAGGTGGCCTTCGCCCGCGTGGTGACAGACCGGGCCACCTTCGCTTTCCTGGCGGATGTCTATGTTCTGGAAGAGCATCGCGGGCAGGGCCTGGCCCGCGCGATGGTCCGGCATTTTCAGGCCCATCCCGATTTGCAGGGCCTGCGCCGCTGGCTGCTGTTCACGTGGGATGCGCATGACCTGTATGAAAGCTGCGGCTGGAACAGGCTGGCCCATCCGGAACACGGGATGGAGCGTGTAACCCCGGGAATTTACGAATGAACGCGCTGCCTGCCAATCTTCGTTCGGACCTTGCGGCCATCGTCCAGCATGTGCCGCGCGGTGCGCGCGTGCTCGATATCGGTTGCGGAGACGGCACGCTGATGGCGGCGCTCAGGGACAATCGCGACGTCGATGCGCGGGGTATGGAAATCAGCCCGGAGAAGGTCCAGCTCTGCGTGGCCAAGGGGCTTTCGGCGATTCAGGGCGATGCCAATCGCGACCTGGAATATTATCCCGACGGTTCCTTCGACGTCGCCATTCTCAGCCAGACGCTGCAGACTGCCGAACATCCGGACAAGATGCTGGACGAGCTGCTGCGCATCGGGCGGGACGCTTTCGTGTCCTTCCCCAATTTCGCCTATTGGCGCATGCGCTTCTCGCTGCTCTTCCATGGCCGCATGCCGATCACGCGGCACCTGCCGGTGAGCTGGTATGAGACGGAGAATATCCACCAGCTGACCATCGCCGATTTCTATGCCCTGCTGGACTATAAGGGCGTGAAGATAGAGCGCAGCTGGTTCTTCACCCATGATCGGGAAATCGGCCCGACCTACGCCAATTGGCGTGCGGAATATGCGGTGTTCCAGCTGAGCCGCTAGGGAGGGCTGGTTCTCTTCGCGCCACGTCCGCTGAAGGCCAGTTGCGGACAATACTTAGCACTCCTTTCGTCATTCCCGCGAAAGCGGGAACCCAGTAGGCTGAAGAAAGGCACAGCAAGTTTGCACCGACCGTCTATTTGCTCGCTTCACGCCGTAACGGCACGCCACCATGGAACAGGCGATCCTGCGGGAAAAGCGGATCAAGAAATGGAACCGCGCCTGGAAACTCGAACTGATCGAGCGGGACAATCCCAACTGGCGCGACCTCGCGGAGGACTTCGGATTCGACAAGCCGGACCAGGCTGGGTTCCCGCTTTCGTGGGAATGACGAGTATTTTTGGCGTCCGCATCCCACCCATTGCTCACGCTTCGGCAATAACGGAACTCGTCTTGCCCCGCTTGCTTCCCGCAAACACCTGGCGTCTGCGCGGTCTGCCATTGCCGCGCATCGCCAAGGCTCATTTCGGAACCCGTCATGCGCCAAGGCTTTGTCTTTCCATGAACAGTTCTGAACAGACGAGTGGTGGACGGCGCGAACGAAGGGAAACATTCAGGGCGCCATTGGGCATCGAAATGGAATATCGTGCCGGGAGTCACCGCTGGCGGAAGGGCCGCCTTACCGATCTTTCGACAACAGGTTTCCGCCTTGATGGTTGTAGCGATTGCCACGTAGGTTCGGTCATCTGGGTCAGGATCGGCGGACTGTCGGCAATGTCCGCGATGGTGCTCTGGGAAGATGGTGCAATGGTCGGTTGCCGCTTCAGCAAACCGCTTAGCCCCTATGTGTTCGATCACCTGGTGGAAACCTTGAATGCAATAGGCTCCTCAGGCGCATAACCGATTGCGCATATGCGCTTTTCCCGCTTGCCACTTTGCGAAAAGCCCGCTTAAGGCCATCCCGTTAGACGAGGCCCGAACTCCGCGAATTGCACTGCGAGTGGCGCCGGATGTGCTGAAGATGGACAAGGGGCTGCACTGCAATGCGCAACACTCTTATTTTCGGGCTGGTGTCTGCCGTGCTCGCCGCGTTTGCGGCATTCGCCCCGCCTTCGATGGCCCAGCCCGAGGTGGACGAGTTCGCCGTTCCCGGCTGCCTCGACATGGTCAATAACGAGTACAAGGCTTGCCTCACGCGGGCGCGCAACATGGCCGCTTCCGGCATGGAACAGCGCGATGCCGCGCGGCTGGCCGAAGCATGGCGGATCGTGTGCGTTTTCAAGGACAGAGAAAGCTGCACAGAGGCCGCCCGGCTCTATGCGCAGGGCGGACCCGGCCTGGAACCTGACCCGCGCATCGCGGCGAATTTTCATGCAAGGGCCTGCGAATTCGGCGCGAAGGAATCATGCGGCGCTGCTCTCGACTGGTTCAGCAGGCAGGGCGCGAACAACCGCGATATCCGCCGTCTGGCATATCTCTATGCCGACCAATGCGCCCAGGGCGACACCGGCGCCTGCGAAACGGGGGCATTCATCGTGTCCGACGGTTTCGGAAATCGTTTCTCCGGCATCAGCGATCTGGCGCTCTCCCGCAAGATGGCCGAGACCGGCTGTGCCAGCGGCAGGTCGCCCAATTCCTGCCTGCTCGCCGAGATGCTTTATGGCGATACATCGCTGGAAGGCGCGAACGCTGCACAGGCACTTCGCTATGCACGGGTAAATTGCGATGGAGGCGAAGATGCGTCCTGCCTGCGCATGGGTGCCTCCGCTCAACGAAACGAAAATTGGGGCGAAGCGGCGGCGTTCTATGCCAAGTCCTGCAATCTCGGCTCCAGTATCGGCTGCAAGCACGCGGCAGAGGCAGAGGCGATGCGCGCCTATCTGGCACAGCAGAAGGCGGTGAAAGCGGGTTTTCTGAGGGCGCTTGAAACGGGCGACTATGCCGCCGCAACCCATGCCGCGATCTACGAATACAAATCCAAGGATTATCTTGCCGAAGCGATCCGGTTTATCGCGGGCAAAGGCCGTATGGGCTCTCTGCCGACCGAGCATCTTTATATAACCGCATCGTGGTTCTCCGGCGGCGATGTGCGTGAGGTTGCCGACCGGGAAATGCGCAAGCGCGGAACCGGTCTGGAAGGAAGTTTCGGAAGCGGTACCAACAATCCCGGGCAGGCCGCGGCGCGGTGGCAATCCGCCTATGGCCGCTCGGCTTCTTCCTATAGCGGATCGTCTTCCGGCGGCAGCTTCACGCCCTCGCCCGTGCCGTCAGCGTCCGAAATCGCGAGCCAGACCCGCAAGAAATACCACCACGTCAATTGCGTAATGAGCCGAATTCCCAACAACCCCAATTGCTGAAGGCGGGCATGTGCCCGCCGGTGACCGGAGAACCCGAATGAAATCGCTGTTTATTGCCCTTGCGTCCTGTGCCGCCCTTTCGGCGGCCAGCTTTGCACATGCCCAGGATATTCCCGTGCTGGTGGAAGATGCGGCGCAGGCCGGCTGGGCCTATGGCGACAATGGCAATATCACGACGCCGCAGACCGTCTCGGAAGAGATGCAATGCGGCGCCATGTGGTCCAGGCTGGACCAGGCCTATAAGGACGGTGAGTTCGATGCCGATCTGGTGGAATCCATGCCGGAGCAGATCAAGCCGGCCGCTGCGAGCGCGGAACTGAATGCCTGGAGCGAGCGCCTTCAGAGCGAGATCGACGATCCGATGGCCACGTTCCGGGCAGATGCTGCGGCCAACCATCGTTGGAACATGATGATCGGCAAGGCGGCAGCGGGCGATCCCCAATCGATGTTCGTACTGGGCTGGAATTATCGCGGCTGCCTGATCTCCACGGCGGAGTAGGGCCGCCAGCCCGATAGGTGGCCAGTCAGTTGGAAATCGGAGCAATCCATGGTAGCCAAATTGATGCGGAAAATTTCAAAGCTCATCGCCTGTGCCCTTGTCCTGTTGGGAGCCATTCCTAGCGCGGCCCACGCGCAGGAAGAGAGTGGGGGCGGTTTTTGCGCTTCGGCTCCTTCCGAATTGCTTTCTGCCATTGATGGCAACTGGACCTTCAAGCAGGGCGCTGGCGGAGGCTTGGGGGCCGTCATTCCGTTTCCTCTTCCTGCCCATCCGCCCCAATCCGTAAAGATCGATGTGGATGAAGAACTGGGAATCGCCACGCTAAAGCATGCAGGGCGGGAACTGGCGATCATTCCGATTGCGGCCGATCAAGTCAAAGGCGCGACCGAATTACTTAATCAAGCCGATGCGGACGAATTGATTGACACGAAAGGCGCGTGCAATTGGTATTCCTTGCCGCTGATGTTGGGGTCAGACACCTATATGCTCGATCCTGCCATGCAGCCTGATACTGATACCTTTATTTTCGTGAGGACGATCGATACCCTCGAAAGCGGTCAGCCTATTGGGGTCACTCATATATTCTGCAAGGGCGGCATCCAATCGATGACCGATTGGAGCATTTACGATCCCGATGCGGAAGGACAACTTGCGCCAGATGTCTACGTGCATGAGGTACCTCAGGGTGAATATCCAAATTCCTGCTGGAGGGAACCTGATCCACGCGAGCCCAAACCGGGCGAGATGACCATGAACCTGTTGGTGAAATTCAACAGCCCGAATAGCGGCAGCGGGATACTGCTCTTCATGGGTGAGATGGATGGCTACAAGTTTGCCGCCCGTGCCCCGGTGACCCTGACCCGCTGAATTGAAACAGAAAGTGCATTTCTAGAGCGCCTGTGCGGCAGCCCAGCCGCTGGCCCAGGCCCATTGGAAGTTATAGCCGCCCAGCCAGCCGGTCACATCCACCGCTTCCCCGATCACATAGAGGCCGGGTACGCGCTTGGCCTCCATCGTCTTGGAGGAAAGCTCCGCCGTGCTGACGCCGCCGATCGTCACTTCGGCCTTGGCGAAACCTTCGCTGCCGTTGGGCATGAACTGCCAGGCCGCAAGGCGTGCCTGGGTTTCGCGGAGCGCAGCATCGGGAATATTGGCCAGAGTTCCCGTCAGGCCGAGTTTCTCATCCAGCGTATCTGCCAGACGATCGGGCAGGGCGGCGCGCAGCACGCCGCGCAGATGGCTGCGCGGGGCGCTCTGCTTGGCCTCCACCAGCCAGTCCTCAGCGGCATCGGGCAGGAAATCGATGCTGACGGGATCGCCTTTGCGCCAATAGGAAGAGATCTGCAGGATCGCCGGGCCGGACAGGCCGCGATGGGTGAACAGGGCGGCCTCGCGAAAGGACGCCGCGCCGCAGCTGGCGATGACCGGCGCCGCTACGCCAGACAGTTCGCGGAACAGGGCGTCTTCCCCGCTCAGTGTCAGCGGCACCAGGGCAGGGCGCGGTTCCACCACTTTCAAGCCGAATTGCCGCGCCAGCTCATAGGCGAAGCCGGTGGCGCCCATTTTCGGGATGGAAGGCCCGCCGGTGGCGATCACCAGGGCAGGCGCCTGCGCGGTCAGGTTTTCGCATTTCACTGAGAAGTTCCCGTCCGCATGGCTAACGGCGCGAATGCTTTCGCCGCAGTGGAGCGTGACCTCGCCCTTCGCGCATTCGGCCAGCAGCAGGTCGACAATCTGCTGCGCCGAGTGGTCGCAGAATAGCTGGCCCAGGGTCTTTTCGTGCCAGGCGATTGCGTGGCTTTCGACCAGCTCAAGAAAATCGGCTGGAGTGTAACGGCTGAGCGCAGACTTGGCGAAATGCGGATTGGCGGAAAGGAAACGCTCGGGCGCGGTATGGATATTGGTGAAATTGCAGCGTCCGCCGCCCGAAATCAGGATCTTCTTGCCCGGCCGGTCGGCATGATCGAGCAGCAGCACCTTGCGCCCGCGCTGGCCGGCCTGTGCCGCGCACATCAGCCCGGCGGCACCGGCACCCAGCACAATCACGTCGTAAGTCGAAACCATCGGGGGATCGTTATTCCTTTGCCGCTGCCGGGCTTCCGGCGTGAAGCGGAGCAGGCCGCCCCTGCCCAATCCGGGCCGACATGTACAGGGCCGCCGCGCTTCGGCCAAAATCGGCCGGGCGGATCAATCGCATCTTGCCTGGGCATGCGATCGCGTTAGACTGCTTAACATGTAAAGGATATGGGAAGGATACTCATGAGCGAATCGCTGGCCAAGGCAGGATCGATGGAAGCGGCACTGCAGGCACTGATCGACCGCAAGACGATCGAGGAAATGTGCATCGACTATTTCTCGGGCGGCATCCGCTCCAAGGGGTTCGAGCATTTCTTTGACGAGAATTTCGAACTCGATATCAACGGCATCGTGGTGACCGGCTTCGACGAGGTGCGCGATCTCTATAAACGCGTGATGGAAGACAAGCCCCGGCTGACTGGCACCTTCCGCATGATCCTGTCCAACTTCCTGATCGAGGTGGAAGGCGACAAGGCCACGGCCCAGTTCCTCTGGACGCAGACGCTCAACGACACGATCAAGGGCCCGCAGCGCTTCATCGAACAGGGCCGCGAGTTTGACCGGCTGGTGAAGCGCGATGGCCAGTGGAAAATCACCAAACGCGTGGTGATCGCCGATTCGGGCCTTCCAGATATGTTCGACGATACGTGGGAACCGCGGCTTGATTATCAGCTGCCGCCCGAATAGGGCGCGGCGAAATGCGCGTCAGGGAGCTTTGCCGGCGCCGTTGACGAGCAACACGCTGTCATCGCGGGCGAGAGACCACAGGCTGAGCCCGGCCTGCTCTGCGCGCTCCACCGCCATGCTGGTGGGCAGGGAGATGGTGGCCAGCTGCACGGCTCCGGCGCGGACCGCCTTTTCCACGATCTCATAGGAACAGCGAGCGCTCGAAAGAATGAAGCCTTCCGCCGGGTCCTGCCCGGCTGCGGCCAGCGCACCGATCAGCTTGTCCATCGCATTGTGGCGGCCGACATCCTCGCGTGCATACAGGATTTCGCCTTCGGCTGTAGCGAAAGCGGCGGCATGGGCCGCGCCGGTCGCCTTTCCCAGCGGCTGATGATCGCGCAATTGCGAGAGCGCATGGAAGATCGCCTGGGGCTCGAGCAGAGTATGCTCGGCCACCTGGGGCAAGGGCTTAGCCACGGCGTCCAGGTTTTCGATTCCGCACAGGCCGCAGCTGCTTTCCGCCACGCGGGTGCGCACGCGTTCGGTCAGTTGCTCTATTCCCAGGCCGGTCAGATTCGCGCGAACGATCCAGCCTTTTTCAACTTTGGCGACAGCAATATCGGAAAGGTCGGAAGGCTTCTGCGCCAATCCTTCGGTCAGCGCAAAGCCGAGCGCGAAGTCTTCCATGCAGGCGGGGCTCGCCATCATCACCGCATAGGCCAGCCCGTTGAATTCCAGCGCGACAGGCACTTCGGGCACCCAATCGCGCTTGATTGTCCTGCTTGTTCCGTCCGCCCAGACCTCGACCGGGTCAGCCGGCATCTGAATTGTGCAGCTCGCCCGGCTTGCTGAATTGGGTCGCGCGGGTCTGCGGCTCCGGATGATTGCCTTCATCCAAATGCGCGATCGCATCCGCCGCGATGGGATCGAGCGTGTTGCGGTAATCGTCGGCGAAGATGGCCGCCTTCATCCGCGGATCCCAGAACTGGTCGATATGGTTCGCCGTCGCCAGAACCGCCTTGTCGTGGCCAATGGCGACGAAGTTCTTCGCGATCTGGTTGGCCATACGGCGCAGTCGCTCGATCATGTCGCTCATTCGGCAGGCTCCATTTCCTCGCCGGCAATGCGGCGTGCCATGGCGGTGAGGTCTGCATATTCCTCCTGCCATTCGGTTGGGCCGTTGGACGGGGTGACCTGCACGGCGGTGACCTTGTATTCGGGGCAGTTGGTTGCCCAGTCGGAAAAGTCGGTCGTCACCACATTGGCTTGCGTCGCGGGGTGGTGGAAGGTGGTGTAGACCACGCCCGGAGCCACACGGTCGGTTACCTTCACGCGCAGTGTGGTTTCGCCGGTGCGGCTCGCCAGGCGCGTCCAGTCGCCATCCTTGAGGCCGCGATTCTCGGCATCGGTCGGATGCATTTCCAGCAGGTCTTCCTTATGCCACAGGACATTGGCAGTGCGGCGGGTCTGCGCACCGACATTGTACTGGCTGAGGATGCGGCCGGTGGTCAGCAGCAGCGGGAAGCGCGGTCCGGTCTTCTCGTCGGTGGGGACGTAGTCCGTGACCACGAACAGTCCCTTGCCGCGCACGAAGCCTTCGATATGCATGACGGGCGAACCGTCCGGATGCATCTCGTTGACCGGCCACTGAATGCTGCCGCGTTCCTGCAGCATGTCCCAGGATACGCCGGCAAAGCTTCCGGTCAGGCGAGCGATCTCATCCAAGATCTCGCTCGGATGCTGGTAGTTCCAATCCGCGCCGAGTGCATTGGCGAGCAACTGGGTGACTTCCCAATCCTCATAACCATTGGCTGGTTCCATCACCTTGCGCACCGGCTGGATGCGGCGTTCGGCATTGGTGAAAGTGCCGTTCTTTTCCAGGAAGGTCGAACCCGGCAGGAAGACATGCGCGTAGTTCGCGGTTTCGTTGAGGAACAGGTCGTGGACGATCACGCATTCCATGGCGGACAGGCCGTCTGCCACGTGCTGCGTGTTCGGATCGGATTGCAGAATGTCTTCGCCCTGGATGTAGATCGCCTTGAACGATCCGTCGACGGCGGCATCGAGCATGTTGTTGATGCGCAGGCCGGGCTCCGGATCGAGCGAAACACCCCAGTCCTTCTCGAACAGATCGCGGGTCTCGCTGTCGGAAACATGGCGATAGCCGGGCAGTTCATGCGGGAAGCTGCCCATGTCGCATGCGCCCTGCACATTGTTCTGGCCGCGCAGCGGGTTTACGCCCACGCCGCGGCGGCCGATATTGCCGGTGCACATGGCAAGGTTTGCGATCGCCATCACGGTGGAAGAGCCTTGCGAATGCTCGGTCACGCCCAGACCGTAATAGATCGCGCCATTGCCGCCCGTGGCATAGAGCCGGGCCGCTTCGCGAACCGTTTGGGCGGGAACGCGCGTCACGCTTTCGAGGAATTCCGGGCTGTGCTTCTCGTCCGAAACGAAGCGCGCCCATTCCTCATAAGCGTCGACATCGCAGCGTTCCTTGATGAACTTTTCGTCGGCGAGGCCTTCGGTCACGATCACGTGGGCCATGCTGGTCAGCACGGCGACATTGGTGCCGGGCTGCAGCGGCAGGTGGTGTGCGGCCTCGACATGGGGGGACTTGACCAGGTCGATCCTGCGCGGATCGATCACGATCAGCTTCGCACCCTGGCGCAGGCGGCGCTTCATGCGGCTGGCGAAGACGGGATGGCCGTCGGTCGGATTGGCGCCGATCACCATCATGACGTCCGAATCCATCACGGAGTCGAAGTCCTGCGTGCCGGCGCTGGTGCCGAAAGTGGTCTTCAGGCCATAGCCGGTCGGGCTGTGGCAAACGCGGGCACAGGTATCGGTGTTGTTCGATCCAAAGACGGCGCGGATCAGCTTCTGCACGAGGAAGGTTTCCTCATTCGTGCAGCGGCTGGAGGTAATTCCGCCCAGCGCCATCGGGCCGTGCTTGGCCTTGATATCGTTGATCCTGCCAGAGGCGAATTCCAGCGCCTCTTCCCAGCTGACTTCGCGCCAGGGCTGGTCGATACTGTCGCGGATCATCGGCGAAGTGATGCGGTCCTGGTGGTTGGCATAGCCCCAGGCGAAGCGGCCTTTCACGCAGCTATGGCCGCGATTGGCCTTGCCGTCCTTCCAGGGCACCATGCGGACCAGCTGTTCGCCGCGCATTTCGGCGCGGAAGGTGCAGCCCACGCCGCAATAGGCGCAAGTGGTGACGACGGAGCGTTCCGGCTTTCCGTGCTCCTTCACCGTCTTTTCCATCAGGGCGCTGGTCGGGCAGGCCTGCACGCAGGCGCCGCAGCTTACGCATTCGCTGGAAAGGAAATCGTCGCCCGTCTGGCCGGCGCTGATCTTGGAGGCGAAGCCGCGCCCGTCAACGGTCAGGGCAAAGGTGCCCTGCGTTTCGTCGCAGGCGCGTACGCAGCGCGAGCATACGATGCATTTGTCGGGCGCAAAATCGAAATAGGGGTTCGACGTGTCGACATCCTGGCCCATGTGATTGTCGCCGGCATAGCCGTAACGCACATCGCGCAGGCCGACATTGGCGGCTTCGTCCTGAAGCTCGCAATCGTTGTTTGCACTGCAGGTCAGGCAGTCCAACGGGTGATCGGAGATATAAAGCTCCATCACGCCGCGGCGCAGCTTCTCCAGCCGCGGGGTCTGCGTCTTGACCACCATGCCTTCGCCCACCGGCGTGGTGCAGCTGGCAGGCGTGCCGCGCGCGCCTTCGATCTCGACCAGGCACATCCGGCACGAACCGAACTGCTGCAGACTGTCCGTGGCGCACAGCTTGGGAATTTTGCCGCCGCTTTCCGATGCGGCGCGCATCACGGTGGTGCCGGCCGGCACAGTGACTTCGCGGCCATCGATAGTCAGCGTGACCATCTCTTCGGAGAGGACTTCAGGCGTGCCGAAATCCGCTTGGCGTTCATATCCCATCATAATTCTCCACGGCGGCAAGATCCGCCCGTGTATTAATGTTAGCAGGTTTTGACGCTAACTTCACTCCGCGCGCATTGATCGCGGCGGCAAAGGCTAGCATCGAGTGGCGTCCTTCACTCTGGAGGATGGCCTCAATCGTCGATGTAGCGTCACTATTCCAATGGCCTATAACCGGCTGACTTTCAAGGTATGCAGAGGCCGGAGAGAGCAATTCAAGTAAATTTTCGGGCAATTTCACCGAATCGACGCCACATGTCATCACACTTGTGAAATCCGCGTCCTGTGCATGGTGCAAACCGGCGGCGATTCCCGACAGCGGGCCCATGCCGGAATGCGGCCAGTCGGGGATGCAGGGGGCAGGTCCCGTTTCGCGTCCGGCGATCACCACCTGCTCGCACCAGCCGGAAAGCGCATCGACTGCGCGCGCAAGCAACGTGCGGCCGTCAAGCTCCGCCATGGCCTTGTCGCTTCCGAAGCGGGTGGATTGCCCACCTGCCAGGACGACGCCCAAGATCATGCAATACTCACGGGCTGCCGGATCACTTGCGCCGAGTCACTTGCGAAAGTCTTCGGGCCAATGCTTCAACGCACTCATCACCGGATAGGGCGTGAACCCACCCAGCGCGCAGAGCGAACCGAATTTCATCGTTTCGCACAAATCTTCCAGCAGCTGGATTTCCTCGTCCGGCGAGCGCCCTTTCTTGGGCATGTTGTGCATCTGCGGCTCCGTTTCGACACCGGCCAGCTCGCGTCCGCCGACCCGGATGCGGTCGATCACTTCCATACCGCGCACCGCGCCCAGGCGGCATGGCGTGCATTTGCCGCAGCTTTCCGCCGCGCAGAATTCCATCGCGAAACGCGCCATTGCGCCCATGTCCGCCGTATCGTCGAACACCGTGATCCCGGCATGGCCGATCAGGGCATCGGCTGCGGTATAGGCTTCGTAATCGAAGGGGATGTCGAACTGATCGGGGTGGATATAGGCGCCCAGCGGTCCGCCGACCTGCACCGCCTTGACCGGGCGGCCCGATTGCGTGCCGCCGCCAATTTCGTTGACCAGCTCACCCAGAGTGATGCCGAAAGCGACTTCGTACAGCCCGCCATGCTTGATATTGCCGGCCAGCTGGATCGGCATGGTGCCCTTGGACCGATCGATGCCCAGGCTGTCATACAAAGATGCGCCGCCTTCCATCAGGATATGCGGCACGGCGGCCAGGGTCAGCACATTGTTGACCACGGTCGGCTTGCCGAACAGGCCCTTCAGGGCCGGCAGCGGAGGCTTGGCGCGCACTTCGCCGCGCTTGCCTTCCAGCGAGTTGAGCAGGGAGGTTTCCTCGCCGCAAACATAGGCGCCCGCGCCGGCGCGGATTTCGCACACGAAGGGGGCCACGATATGCGCGCAGGCGCGCACGGCCTTTTCCATCTTGTCGATCGCGTCGGGATATTCGCTGCGCAGATAGACATAGCCCTTGGTTGCGCCCACGGCTTCACCCGCGATGGCCATGCCTTCGATCAGGGCGAAGGGATCGCCTTCCATCACCATGCGGTCGGCAAATGTGCCGCTATCGCCTTCGTCGGCATTGCAGACGATGTATTTCTGATCCGCCTGGGCGCCGGCAACCGTCTTCCACTTGATGCCGGCGGGGAAGCCTGCACCGCCGCGGCCGCGCAGGCCGGAGGAAAGCACTTCCTCAACTATGGCTTCGGGGCCGATTTCGCGCGCGCGCTTCAGGCCCGACCAGCCGCCGGTCGCTTCGTAATCGTCCAGGCTGAGCGGACGGGTCTTGCCCGCGCGCGCAAAGGTCAGGCGCTGCTGGCCGGCGATGAAGGGATGTTCGGCGATGACGCCGATGCCCTTGTCGCTCGAACCGTCAAGGATCGCAGTAACATCGTCTGGAGTGGCCGGGCCGTAGCCCTTGCCGTCCACTTCCACCAGCGGCTCGAGCCATTGCATGCCCCAGCTGCTGGTGCGTTCAACGCTGGCGCCGGCCTTTTCGAAAGCGGCGGCAAGCTCGTCTGCGCCGCAAGCGCGGGCCAGGGCGTCGTCGGAAATGCGGATGGTAGTCATGCGTTTTCAATCAGCTTGGTAAGGGCAGCGCTGTCGAGCCGCGCATGCAGTTTGTCGCCAATCCGGGCATTGGGGCCGGAAGAGCACAGGCCAAGGCAATAGACGGTGGAGAGCCTGACGCGCTCGCCCGCCGCCTTGTTGGCATCGTCCATCAGCGCCTCGACGCCGCGCGCCTTGCAGCTTTCCGCCCGGCAGATCTGCACGACGGGGCGCGGATCGGCCTGCTTGAGGAAATCGTGATAGAAGCTGACCACGCCGTGCACTTCCGCACGGCTGAGGTTCAATCCTTCGGCAATCGCCTTCTCGGAATTCTCGTCGACGCAGCCGAACTCCTTCTGCACGTCGTGCAGGATCGGCAGCAGCGCGCCTTCGCGCCCCTTGTGATCGGCAATGATCTCGGCGAGTTTTTGTGAACTGCTCATCTTTTCAATCTCTCGGCATGCCAGGCGATATGCTCGGCCATGAAGGTCGAGATGAAATAATAGGAGTGGTCATACCCCTCCTGCATCCTGATCGCGGCGCGCATATCCGCATTTCGGCAGGCCTGGTCAAGCAGGTTGGTCTTTAGCTGTTCTTGAAGAAAGCTATCGGCTTTCCCTTGGTCGACCAGCAGGTCGGTCAGGCGGGCCCCGTCTTCGATCAGGGCGCAAGCGTCATATTCGCGCCATTTGTCCCGATCGGCGCCGATATAGCCGGTCAGCGCCTTTTCGCCCCAAGGGCAGCTCAGCGGGCTGACAATGGGGGAGAATGCGCTGGTCGAACGAAAACGCCCCGGATTGCGCAGGGAGATGGTGAGGGCGCCGTGTCCGCCCATGGAATGGCCAGTGATTCCCTGACGCGCCATGTCGGCGGGGAAATGCTTTGCCACGACGTCGGGCAGTTCCGCCTCGATATAAGAACGCATGCGGAAATTGTCCGCCCACGGCGCTTCGGTGGAGTCGACGTAAAAGCCTGCGCCCTTGCCGAAATCATAGGCTTCGTCATCGGGTACGTCGTCTCCGCGCGGGCTGGTGTCGGGCGCGACGAAGATGATCCCATGCTCGGCGCAAGCGGCGCGGAATTCGCCCTTCTCGGTCACATTGGCATGGGTGCAGGTGAGACCGGAAAGATACCACAGCACCGGCATTTTCGTGCCCGGCACATGGTCCGGAACGAAGACCGAAAAGGTCATTTCCGTGCCGGTTTCGGCGGACTGATGCGTGTAGACGCCCTGCGTTCCGCCATGGCTACGATTCTCACTGACGGCTTCCAGAGTCATGCAGGCACCCGGTAGACTGCGCAAAGCTTGTTCCCGTCGGGATCGCGCAGATAGGCAAGATAGAGCTTCATCGCCGGATTCTCGCGCAGGCCCGGCGGATACTCAATGGAGGTTCCGCCGGCCTCTACGCCGGCAGCGTGCCATTGATCGACCTGTTCGGGGCTTTCCATCGTCAAGCCGATCGTGCCGCCATTGGCAAAGGTTGCGGCACCACCGTCGATCGGCTTGGTGACAACGAATATGCTGTCCTTGTGCATGTAGATCAGCCGCCCTTTGGGATCGACATTGGCCGGCTGCGCTCCGGCCGCCTGAAAGATGGCGTCATAGAATTTCTTCGAACGATCGATGTCGTTGCTGCCAACTGTAAGGTGGCTGAACATATATTCGGTACCTCTTCGGTCTCGTTGCGTTTGATTAGGCGCGGATGTGGAAAGCGCAGATCTTGTTGCCGTCCGGATCGCGCAAATAGGCGCCGCGCGAATTGTTCGGCGCGCGCTCGCGCGGTCCGGGTGGGCCGTCGCAGGTGCCGCCGGCGTCAACGCCCGCTGCGTGCCAGGCATCGACTGTTTCATCATCCTTGGCGGCGAAGCCCAACGTGCTGCCATTTCCGTGTGTGGCCGCTTCGCCGTTCAGCGGCGGACCGATCATGAGGTTGCCGTTCGGTCCGGCATACAACAGAAAACCGGCTTCGTCGGGCACCACATTGGCATAGCCCAGCGCCCCCATGACGGCGTCATAGAACTTACGGCTGCGGTCCAAATCGTTCGAACCGAGAAACGCGTGCGTAAACATGGTATACCTTTCTGACTAACTATTCCTAGCAGATGCGGTCTGGCGCTGCCAGTGATTGCCTTTCCCATTGCAGGCCTGCTCGAAGGCGTTGCCCTTCCAACATGGCCGTTTCAAGATGGGCAGTTCAAGCGGGAATGAAATAGGACGCTGTGAATTTGTGGCCTTCCGGGCTGCGCAGATAGGCGGAATAGACGTCCTGCCCTGGATAATGGCGGATGCCCGGCGGATCTTCGATCGCGGTTCCGCCATTGGCCAGGCCTGCAGCGTGCCAGGCATCCACTTGCGCTTCGCTTTCCATCTTGAAATTGATCGTGCCGCCATTGGCATGAGTCGCGGGATTTCCGTCACGCGGTTTGCAGATAATCAGGCCGACGCCGTCTTCGCCGCGATAGCGTAGCATGCCGTTGCCGGGCGCGGGCTCGGCAGGCGGCAGGCCGATCACGCCCATGATGGCGTCAAAGAAGCGCTTCGATTCTTCCAGATCGTTCGATCCGAGCATGACTGTACGAAACATCGGTGTGCCTTTGTGGTTCAGAACACGACGACGGATCGGATGGATTCGCCTTTGTGCATGAGGTCGAATCCCTTGTTGATCTCTTCGAGGGAGAGGATGTGGGTGATCATGGGGTCGATCTGGATCTTGCCGTCCATGTACCAGTCGACGATCTTGGGCACGTCCGTGCGGCCCCTGGCTCCGCCAAAGGCAGTCCCGCGCCAGTTGCGGCCCGTCACCAGCTGGAAGGGACGCGTGGCGATCTCCTTGCCCGCTTCGGCCACCCCGATGACGATGCTGGTGCCCCAGCCGCGATGGCAGCATTCCAGCGCCGTGCGCATCACTT
>JAUHYZ010000078.1 GCA_030426245.1 Alphaproteobacteria bacterium
CGATGAATTCGGTCATGGAAACGGGCGTGGCCATGATCGCCTCCATCGTGCCGCGTTCCCATTCGCGCGCCACCACCAGCGCGGTCAGCAGCGTGCCGATCATGGTCATGACGATGGCGATCGATCCCGGGACCAGGAAGTACCGGCTTTTGAGCCCGGGATTGAACCAGTAGCGCGAACTGACTTCCACTTGCGGCGCGGCGGGCCTTTCCGCCAGCCCTTCGTCCGTCAGCCAGGTCTGGAACACGCCCTGGGCATGGGCGGAAACGAACTGCGCCATATTGGGCTGCGATCCGTCGGTCACGATCTGGATGTCCGGCACCTGGCCAGCCAGCACCGTGCGGCCGAAATCCTGCGGGATCACGATCATGCCGCGGATTTCGCTGCTGATCATCTGGTCGCGCGCGGTCTGCCGGTCCTTCACCACTTCGGGGCTGAAATAGGGCGATGCGCGGTAAGCCTGGGTGAGTTCCACCGCCTGGGAAGAATCGTCTTCCACCACCAGCGCCACCGTGGTCCCCGACGTATCCAGCGACACGCCGTAGCCGAACATGAACAGCAGCAGCAGCGGCATGAACAGGGCGATCAGGAATGTGGAGGGGTCGCGGCTGATCTGCGCGAATTCCTTGCGCATCATCGCGCGCAGCCGGCGCAGGTCGAAGCGGATGGGCGGCGCGCTCATGCCGCGTCCCTTTCCTCTTCATCGCGCCGCCGGTCGCTTTCCTCGATCAGCGCGATAAAGGCGTCTTCCATGGTCGGGTCGCCGCCGCCATTCAGATCGGCGACCTCTTTCTTCAGCGCATCGGGCGTGCCCTTGGCGATCTGCTCGCCGCGATAGATCAGCGAGACGTCATCGCAATATTCCGCCTCGTCCATGAAGTGCGTGGTGACGAGCACGGTCACGCCCTTTTCGACCAGCCCGTTAATATGGGTCCAGAACTCGCGCCGGGTTACCGGATCCACTCCCGATGTCGGCTCGTCCAGGAACAGCACGGGCGGCTCGTGCATCACCGCGCAGGCAAGCGCGAGGCGCTGCTTGAAGCCCAGCGGCAACGCGCCGGCATTCTGCGAGAGCATGTCGCCGAAATCGAAGATCTCGATCATCTCCTGCTTGGCGCGGTTGGCCTCTGCGCGGCGCAGATTGTAGGCCCCGGCAAAGAAGTCGAGATTCTGCGCCACGCTGAGATCACCGTAGAGCGAGAATTTCTGGGCCATATAGCCCAGCGATGCGCGCGCCTCGGCGGCCGAATGGCGCAAATCGTTTCCGGCCACTGCCCCGTGCCCGTCGCTCGGCGAAAGCAGGCCGCACAGCATCTTGAAGGTGGTGGACTTGCCCGCGCCATTGGGGCCGAGAAGCCCATAGATGTGCCCTTGGGGAATCGAGAATTCCATGTCGCGCGCGGCAGTGAAATCGCCGAAACGCTTGGTCAGCCCGCGTGCCTCGATCGCCGGCTGGTCGGTATGCGGGATCGTGCGGTAATTGGCGGCCAGCTCGCTGGTGCCCTTGGGCCCGCCGCCCAGAATCTCGATAAAGCCGTCTTCGAAACGCGGCGTTGCCGGAGCGCTGACGGTATCCGGCCCGCCATCCAGATCACCGGCGGAAGGCACCGGGGCGTCCGATCCGACCAGCAGGCGCACGGCGCGGCCCTGGATCGTCCCGTCGATAATATCCTCGCGGTCCAGCATTCGCGTCAGGAACTCGCGCCTGCGCGGGGCAAAGCCGCTGACCCTGATTACCCGGTCCGCCACCCGGCCGGTCAGCTCCTCGGGATCCCCTTCGAACAGCAGCTTGCCTTCATTCAGCAGATAGACTCGGCTGCAATTCTCCGCCTCGTCGAGATAGGCGGTGGACCACAATATGCCGATGCCCTGATCGGTCAGTTCCTCCACCATCGCCCACAGCTCGCGGCGGGAAATCGGATCCACGCCCACGCCCGGCTCGTCCAGCAGCATCAGCTTGGGCGTGCGCACCAGCGTGCAGGCCAGGCCCAGCTTCTGCTTCATCCCGCCCGATAGATTGCCGGCCTCGCGGCCCTGGAAGCGGGCGAGATCGGTGAAGCGCAGCAAACGCTCGAAAGTCTCTTCGCGCTCCTCGGCGGGCAGGGCGCGCAGCTCCGCATAGAGCTCCAGATTCTCGCGTACCGTCAGATCTTCATACAGGCCGAAGCGCTGGGGCATGTAGCCCAGATGCTCCAGCATTTGCGCCGGCGGCTGGCCCAGGATCGCGACTTCGCCTTCATCGGGCGCCAGCAATCCGGCCAGCAGGCGGATCAGCGTGGTCTTGCCTGCCCCGTCCGGGCCCACCAGCCCGGTGATCGCGCCGGGCGGGACCGTGATCGAAACGCCGTCCAGCGCGGGCGCAGGGGCCCCCGGGAAGCGCTTGACGATGTTCGTCCCACTGGCGGCCGCGTCGCTCATGCCTCGCGCCTCAGCGGCTCTCCTCGGCGGTCCTGGGCACGACGCTCACCGTTACCGGCTGGCCCTGGCGCAATCCGTCGTCGGCATCGGTCACGGTGATCCTGATGCGGTAGACCAGATCGGTCCTGAGATCGGAGGTCTGTACCGTCTTGGGCGTGAATTCGGCGCGCGGAGAGATGAAGCCGATCGTGCCGTGATAGGTCTTGTCGTTGCCGTCGGCCGTCACTTCCACGTCCATGCCCGGGGCCACGCGCGAAAGATCCGTCTCGCCGACATAGGCGCGCACGCGCAGCGGGCGGTCGATCGAAAGCGTCAGCACGGTCTGGCCCGGCTGGACGATCGCGCCCGGTTCCTGCGCCCGCGTCACCACGGTTCCTTCGACCGCGGCCGTTAGCGAAGTGTCCTGCCTGTCCAGCGCCAGGCTCCCGCGCGAAGCCATCGCGGCGCGCAGCTGCGCATCGGCGGCGGCGATCTGTTCGGGACGGGCGCCGGTCTGCAGCTTGGCCAGGGCTTCCTGCGCGGCATCCGCCTGCGCCTGCGCCTGATCGCGCTGGGTCAGCGTGGCTTGCCACACGTCGCGGCTGATCGCGCCCGGCTCGACCAGCGGCCTGCGCCGTTCGACATCCTGCTCGGCCTTTTGCAGCGCGGCCTTCGCCGCATCGAGCTGGGCCTGCGCCTGGGCGACATCTTCGCTGCGGCTGCCATTGCGCAGCTCGCTCAATTGCGCGCGCGCCTGGGCGATCGAGGCGTCGGCCTGGGCGATCCGCGTATTGACCGGGGCCGGGTCGATGGTGGCCAGCTTCTGCCCCCGCTCGACCTTGTCCCCTTCTTCCACACTGATGCCGTCGATCCGGCCGCCGACGCGGAAGGCCATGTCCACTTCGCGGACATCGACATTGCCATACAGCGTCAGCCGCTCTCCATCGCCATTGCCGAACAGGCCGAAGCCTTTCGTGAATATCGCGGCGGCCAGCAGCACCGCGACTGCCGCGATCACAATGATGCGCTTCTTGTTCATTGAGTCCCTCCGCTCAGGATGGCGAGTGTGTTGCTGCGGAGATGCCGGCGCAGCATGGCGCCTTCCGCTTCGTCGAGTTGAGTGGTGCCCAGCGCCTTGCACACGGTGGCGCGCGCCGCGCGCAGCACCAGCGTCTGGCCGAACAGCAGCATGGCCATGGCGCCCAGTTCGTCGCGGGGAATATCCGGCCTCGCCCGTTCCAGCAGGCTGCCCACGCCGGTCAGCATGTATTTCATCGCGCCTTCGTAAAGCCGTTCGAAGGCTTCGGTGGGCGCTTGCTGTTCGCGCACGATGAAGCGCGCCCAGTGCTTGGAATCCTGATGCAGCATGGTTTGCGCATACATGTCCACGATCGCCAGCAGGCGCTCGATCGCGCTTTCCCGGTCCAGATCCTGCGCGTCCTTCGTCAATTCCATGCTGGGCGCGTGCCGTTCACGCAGCTTGGCCGCGATATGATCGGCGCAGGCCAGATAGAGGCCCTGCTTGCCGCCGAAATGATAGGTGATGGAAGACATCGCCGTATCGCTGGCGCGGGCGATGTCGCGCGTGCTTGCGCCGTCGAAACCGAACCGGCCGAATTGGTCGATGGCAGTCTCTATGAGGCGGTTCTGCATCATGCCGCGGCTTTAGTTCGTTCGAACGAACAAGACAAGCGAATAGAATCTGCGTGGGGCAAGGACGGCAGAAATGGTGGGCAGAAATAGGTCGTCCCACTGGAATAAGATCGATTCTTGCCTTTGTGGGCAGCTTCCGGCATGGGCATACCACGCCTCGCCGTGGAAAAGTGGGCAAATGCCCACTCCCATGCGTGGGACCGATTGTGGTTTACGCTGACCGAGTCGCTCGGCTCTGATGCGCCAACAGTGAGGTAAGGCGCGTGGCCCGTTGCCGCGTAGCTTTCGTTTATTGAGAGGTGTGTATGGCTGATCAGGCACAGGCTGAAGCGATCAAGGACGCCAAACCCGCCGCCGCTGGCGACGAGGATTCGGGTACCAATTTCCGCTTCTACGACAACCGTCAAAAATATCTGATGTTCGTGAACACCTGCTCGGAAAAGTGGGTGGTGTCCGAAAGAGTCGCGCAGGAGCTCGACCGGCTGGATCCCAAGCCGCCGGCAGTGCGCTTCTTCGATGCGGGCATCGGTGACGGTACCGTCCTCGCCCGTGTGCTGCGCAGCATGCATCGCCGCTACGAACGCTCCCCCTTCTATGTCGCCGGCAAGGAAATCAGTCTCGAAGACGTGCGCCTGTGTCTCGACAAGATGCCGGACCGCTTCTTTGAGCATCCCGAAACGGTCCTGGCGATCACCAATATCTCCTACAAGGACGCGCCGTGGCTCACGCCGTCCAATCCCGAAGCCGCCAAGAAGATGATCTGGAAGGAAGTCGAACTCGAAGGGACGACGACCGCGGATTTCGAACGCCAGATCCTCGAACTGCAGCCCTTCCTGGCGGAGACGTGGCGCACCAAGACCGGTAAGACCGGCAGCATGCTGCCCGAAACGCCGATCGCGCTGATCCTCTACCGCAAGGACTGCAAGTTCCTGCTCGACAACGTGATCCCGCGCCGCAACGAACCGCGCGCCGATTTCGACCTGATCCTGGCCAGCCAGCCCTTCCGCCTGCGCGCCAAGACCGAGTTCAAAGCCCAGCGCGTCCTCGCGCCGATGGCCAAGGCGCTCGGCCCGGGCGGCCGCCTGTTGGGCATCCATTCGGCCGGCAACGATCCGGGCATCGAGATCGTGCAGAAGGTCTGGCCGGGTGAAGACCCGTTCAACGTTTCGCGCCGCGAATTGCTGGAGGCGACCCGCGATGCGCTGGGCGCCGAGGCGAAGAAATATCATTTCGACCCGCTGCCCAACCGCGAGGCGGTGTTCCGGTACGAAATGCACACCATGCCTGACGAGATCGACAACGAGTCGGCCTCGATCGGGACGTCGACCCTGCTCGCCGCCTGGAATGCGGCCACTTATGTGGCGCAGATCGAGGACGAGCGGCTCGCCGATGCCATGGGCTCTGCGGACTATCTCGAGATTACCCGCGAAGTGCTCCGCAAGAATGGCGAGCTGTGGTTCAACGACGAGAGCTACGTCATCGCACGTAAGCCCTGAGCTTCACAAATCACCCAAAACTCAAACAAATATTGAGAGGCAAACTTATGGCACGCGCCACT